>DATGZX010000350.1:0-46729 GCA_035296965.1 Gemmataceae bacterium | reverse complement strand
GCAAACGCCTGGCGACCCTGGCGGTGGATACCGAGGTTCGCTTCCGGTCGGCGACGGACCGGGCGGCTTTCAGCAACGAACTCACCGAGGCCATCACGAAACTCGTTTCGAAGTATCACGATGAATCCGCCCCCGGCGGCCACGCGCATCGCCTGGTGGTCGTGGCGCACCCTCTGCCGCAGAAATCCGATCCCAAGGAGCCATCATGAGCGTGAAAAAAGAAGCCTCCGGACGCCGTTCAATCCAGGTCGAAGTCGAGGTCCCCGGCACGCCGGAGGAAGTCTGGCGGGCGATCGCCACGGGACCGGGCATCTCCGCGTGGTTCGTCCCCACGCGCAGCGAGGAGCGTCAAGGGGGACAAGTGGTGAGCAACTTCGGACCGGGAATGGACTGTCCCGCGACGATCACGACGTGGCAGCCGCCCAAGTGCTTCGTGGCCGAGAGCGAAATGGGCCCGCCCGGTTCGCCCAAAGTGGCGACCGAGTGGAGCGTCGAGGCTCGCGCGGGCGGGATGTGCGTAGTCCGCGTGGTGCACAGCCTGTTTGCCAGTACCGACGACTGGGATAATCAGCTCGACGGCCTGGAGCAGGGCTGGCCGACGTACTTCCGCATCCTGCGGATGTACCTGGCCGACTTCAAAGGCATGCCGTGTTCGGCGATGCAGTTCGTAGCCTTTTCCACCGATTCGGAGTCGAAGACGTGGGAGAAGTTGGGCGGGGAGCTGGGGCTCCTCAAGGTTGCCAAAGGGCAGAAGTGGAGCGCTCCCGATAGCTTCCCGCGCATGACCGGCCTGGTGGACTCGCTGGGACAAGGGATGCACTCGAGCACCGTGCTGCTGCGCCTCGATACGCCCGCGCCCGGGTCGGCGTACATCGGCGCAATCTCTTGCGGCGGGATGGTGCAGGTTTACATGGCTGTCTATCTCTATGGCGCCAACGCGAGGGCCGCCGTCGAGCGCGATGAGCCGATCTGGCAGACGTGGATGGGCGAGCGGTTCCCGATGCCGCAGATGGGCTGAGCGCCGGCATACGCAGGCAAACTCCAGTTCGGCCTCGGAGGTTCCTTGATGGCAGAGCGAGTCGAGATTACTGTGGCCTGACCAGCGGTCTCGGCATCCATAGAATCGCTGTCAGCGGCTGGTAGCGGTCTGCGTTAGACCGCTTCCCTTCCACAACTTATCGGAGGCGATCATGAAGGCGATCCTATCGGCGGCGTTGGTACTCGGGCTCTGCGGCCTTGCGGGCGCGCGGGATGAGAAGGCAAAACCGGTCGGGACGTGGAAGTGCGAATATGAGATCGGCGGGCAGGCGCGGACGTCCACCTTGACGATCAAGAAGGACGGGGACAAACTCGCCGGGACGATGAGCTGGCCGGACCAGAAAGAGGAAAAGCTCAAGGACCTCAAGCTGAAGGACGGCACGCTCACGTTCTCCGCCGTGCGGAAGTTCATGGAGAACGAGATCACCGTCGAGTACACGCTGAAGATTGACGGGGACAAGTTCAAGGGGAAAGGCGCGGCGGAATTCGGGGGCCAGAAGCAGGAATTTGATATCAACGGGAAGAGGGAGAAGAAAGACAAGTAGAAAACGCAAGAGGGGTCGGGAGTCGAATTGAGGACCAAGTAGGCCGAACAAACTGCTGCAGCGGACCGGCGGCCCCTCTCCCGTATTCGGGGGGGGTTAGCAGTCCGTTGAAGTACTTTCCGCAGGGCGCATTCTCTCTGGCGACGTTCGCGCTGGATGACTCCGCATGGCTTTGGCCAAACGCAAGGCGCGACCGGAACCGCTTTTCGTCGCTGCCAAACAACTCACGCCATCGGCCGGCCATCCGTTCAACCAGAAGCTCAATCAACTCCTTAATGAGGATCGCGTTGACGCACCGCTACAGGAGGACTCCACATGCTGACGTTGTGATCACTCGCGTCCGCGGTATGATGCGCGCTTCGAATTGACTGGTACGTCGATGCGAACTGTTCAATCTCTTTCGTCAGTGTGACTACTCGCGTACACCATGCGGTTTGGCATCGTGGACGACAGGATTTTTTCCAACATCGAATCAAAATAGTACACGACCCCAACATCAGTCCCATGCCACCGCAACATTCGGGGCGACAAGACACCGTTAGAACTTTTTCTCGCCTGCATTCGGGGCTGGGAGGCCGGGCACCGGAGATGGCTGGACGACGGAAGATTCACCTGCTGAAGAGATTGCCGAGAGATATCGCGTAGGTGACAGCGATGATCGCGGAAAAAACGCGGACTTCTTGACGCGCGGTTATATGCGTGATAGTGTATATACATGGAAACGCAACTAGACCCCTTCCAAGCCCTTGCCGACCCGACCCGCCGTAGCATTGTCGAAGCACTGCGGAATGGCGAACGGCAGGTCAACGACATCGTTGAGCAAGCAGGAATCCACCAATCTGGTGTCTCCCGTCATCTGCGCATCCTCCACGAAGCAGGCTTCGTTTCGATGCGACCAGATGGACAGCGGCGTCTTTATTGTCTCAGGCCGGAGCCTTTCCGCGAACTCGATAAGTGGCTCGCGCAGTACCGCAATTTGTGGGAAGCGCGCCTTGACCGCTTGGGAGCGGCGCTCGAGAAGCAACAGTCAAGTGGAAAACCCCCAAACAAGGAGCAAGACACATGAACGACAAGAGTAAGGCCGCGGCCACTCGCCCCACGACCAGACCAAAGGTTGTCATCGAGCGCACGTACCGGGCAAAGGTCGGGGAACTCTGGGAATTGTGGACCACGAAGCAGGGCTTCGAGTCGTGGTGGGGACCCGACGGCTTCCGCGTCGAAGTCCATGCTCTCGAAGCACGCCTGGGCGGCACGCTGCACTACGACATGATCGCCGATTCACCCCAGATGATCGCGGCGATGAAGCAAATGGGCCGTCCAACTTCCCACGAGGCGCGCGCGAGGTTCACCGAGATCAGGCCGCATGATCGGCTGGCGATTACGAGCGTGATCGACTTCCTGCCAGGGGTGATACCATACGAGAGCACGATCGTGGCGGAGTTCTTCCCGTCGGGCGAGACCGTGCGGATGGTGATCACGCTGGATCCCATGCACAACGAAGAGTTCACGAAGATGGCAACGGACGGCTTCACGAGCCAGCTCTCGAAGCTCGACAAGCGGTACGGTGGAGAGAAGCGGTAACGCCGCATCAATGACAACCGCATCAAACTGGCGATTGGATTTGAACTTGGTAATCTATTTGCCGAAAACGAGTTGCAACACACCGCCGTACTGCCATGTTGAATGCGGTTGGTTAATTGAACCTAATTGACGGACCGGTAAATTGGCCCCAAGTTGTTGGTCCCAAACACAAACGGCTCGCCACTATTGGTTGCGGCGAGCCGCTCGTGTTTCAAGTCGGGGCGACGGGACACCGTTAGAACTTTTTCTCGCCGGCGTCCGGGGCTTAGAAGCCGGCATATGGCAGCGAATGTATGACGGAACGCAGGTGCCAGACTTAAATTGCGGCCCTACTTCCGTTACAAACCAGGGTCTTTTTTAAGCGGCTATCGTCATGCCCCTGCTGGTTGCTGGAGTGTAGCCGTCCGGCTGGAGGCGTAACTGGGCGCTATTTCTCAGAGCGGGCCGTCCCTCCGACGGGTACCCGAGGCACCCGACCTCATTCTGTCGCTCGACGGTCAATCCAATCGTCAATTGAAAGGCCGCACCCGGCTGGAACGGGTACGGCCCGACTGAAGCAGGATTAATCAATTGTGCGGATTCGCCAGTTGTTCCAATTGCCGTAGTTTTTGCATGGCCCCAGCCGCCTTGAGCGAGTTGTAGTTGATGCCGGAAGGATTCCCTCCGGAACTTTCCTGGAAGGGGTAATCCGGAATTGTCCCTAAGAACTGCCTGATCTTCCCGCCAATGGGTACGTAGATCCAGATATTGTCCGCCATCCAGCGCATATACATCATGGAGTCCAGCGGCATTTTCTCGTAGGGATCGGCCTTGAGGTTCACCAGCAGAGGAAAGTTTGTCGGCAGGCGCACCCCCGTCACCATATTGCCCGTTACCGAAGCGAAATTGACTTTCCAATCACTCCAGCGCACGGCGTTCAAATTACCATCCTGGTCGAAGTAGAGTATTTCTTCCCGGGGAGCTTTCGGCGCGTCGCCCTTCCAATAGGGCAGGAAGTTGTAGCCGTCGGGATGAATCCGGAAGGATTTTCCATTGGCCTTGTAACCGTCCTTGCTTTCCAACTTCGATACGACGTCCGGTTCGCCGGCAGCCGCCAGCAGCGTGGGCATCCAGTCTTCCTGCGAAAAGATTTCGTTGTGATCCGTGCCCGGCTTGATGACGCCCGGCCAGCGGACAATCATCGGCACGCGGAAGCCGCCTTCCCAGGTGGTTCCTTTTTCTCCGTGGAACGGGGTGATGCCGCCATCCGGCCAAGTCATGGTTTCTGGACCGTTGTCAGTGCCGTAAACCACAATGGTGTTGTCGGCGATGCCGAGGTCGTCCAGCTTCTTCAGCAAATCGCCGACCATCTTGTCGTGTTCCACCATGCCGTCGGGATAAAGTCCGATGCCCGTAACGCCATCCGACTCCTTCTTCAAATGCGTCCAGACGTGCATGCGGGTCGTGCAGAACCAGACGAAGAACGGTTTCTTGTCGTTCACCGATTTGTCAATGAACTTGGTGGCACCGGCGAAAAGCTCCTCGTCAATGGTCGGCATCCGGGATCTGTTGAGCGGGCCGGTGTCCGTGATGGTCTGTTTGCCCACCGGGCCACTGCGCCCATCCACTGTCGGATCATCCTTGTCCGACGCGAAGCTGTGGAGCACCCCACGCGGGCCAAATTTCTTTTTGAACGCAGGATCTTTCGGGTAGTAGTATCCCTCTGGCTCCTCCTCGGCGTTGAGGTGGTAGAGGTTGCCGAAGAACTCGTCGAAGCCGTGAACCGTCGGCAGATGTTTGTTGAGGTCGCCGAGGTGGTTCTTGCCGAACTGCCCGGTCGCGTAGCCCTGCTCCTTGAGAAGGTCCGCGATAGTCGGCGTCCAGTCCGGGATGCCGTGCGGCGAGCCGGGAAAACCGATGGTCAGCAACCCCGTGCGGAACGGATGCTGGCCAAGAATGAAGGAGGCACGGCCGGCCGTGCAGCTTTGCTGGGCGTAGGCATCGGTGAAGAGCGCGCCTTCGTGGGCGAGGCGGTCAATGTTGGGCGTCCGGTAGCCCATGATGCCGTGGTTGTAGGCGCTGATGTTGTGAATACCGATGTCGTCGCCCCAGATCACGAGAATGTTCGGTTTCTTGCCAGTCTTGTCGGCCTTGGCGGCGACCTTCTGGTTGTGAGCCGCGATGGCTGCAAGTTCGCCTTTGTTCAGAACATCGCAACAACTGGCACTTGGTTTTGCCGGCTCCGCCGACTGGGCTGCACTTGCATTTGACGACCCCTGGGCGTCACTCGCCCACCGAGCCGGATTGAATTTGCCCGACGCGGCCGCAAATCCGAGCAGGCCGCCAATCGCCACCAAGGCGATGGCATTGGTGCGGGTTCTTTGGAACATTTTGACTCCTCTACTATCTCGGGATTCTTGCCCGCTCATCGACACGCACGCGCCCGCTGAGCTGAGTGGCCCTGCGACGGTATCAACGAAGAAGCAGCTGAGGAGCTTTCGCGTATCTGAGAGGCAATTCTATCGCGATAGCAAAGATGCGGCCAGTTGATCGAGCCGTTCGAACCATCGAAAGCGTATATTCCATCGCGAGTTACGCCAAACGAGGTGATGTACCGCTGTCCCAGGCCGGAGCAATTTGAACTCGGCTCAACTTGCGAAAAGAGCCGGAAATTTGAGCAAAAAAACCTTTCACCTGCTGGCCAGAGGGCTTGCTTATTTCATCAAGTCGGGGCGACTGGACACCGTTAGAACTTTTTATCGCCGGTATTCGGGTCTGGCAATCTTGGTTACGACCGACCCTCGATGCGATTACAGCAGCAAGTTAGCCGCGCGACTTGGGCCGCATTTCGGTTGGGAACGTTGCCCAGCGGCGGAACCTTCCACCCGTGGCTTCCAACAGGCAATTGAGGTTGGAGTCAAGCAACTCCGAGATTTCGACCGACGCGAGAGCGGGGGGCGAATGCCGTGCCGTACACGGTCGCGGCCTATGCTTCCTGGGGAATCTGCTCGATCACCCACCAGAAGAAGTCCGTGATCGGTTGTTCGATCCCGAACCGTTTGAGCTTGGAGGCGTTCTGACCGCGGTGGTAGGTGGAGTGATTGACAATGTGGCGCAGCATCGCCCACCGCGGCAGGGTGAAAGTGCGGCCGACCGCGCGCAGCGTCAGCACGGTGTTGAGCCGCTCAGGCGTGAGCGTGGGACGCAGCTCCTCGAAGCGGCGGTAGGCACGCTCCAGCAACCGGGCCGCGTCGTCCACCGTGGTCAGGTCGGCTTCGGTCGGGATACTGTCATCCGAATCGCCGGCCAGCGTGCGCAGGTGGAACTCGGTCACCAGGGCGATGTGGTGGATGGTCGAGCGCACCGACGACCACCCCGGGACCGGCTCCGCGACATACTGTTCGGCGGTCAACTTGCGGCAGGCGTCGAGGACCTTGGTATTGGCCCAGCGATCGTACGCGAACAGCGCCACGACATCGTCTTGCATGAGGATCTCATCCTGAACTGGGACAGGGGCATTGTAGGTGTTGGGAGAGCGTAAGCTTTAGTGCTGATGGCTACCTTCTCGGCTCATACCGCATCGCCACGGCCCCCGAGCCGAACTCCAGCCGGCTCACGAGCCTCAAGTCGACATGCTTCGATAGCCCCGCGAACAACGTCGGCCCGTGGCCCGCTAGCCTTGGGTGCACGACGAACTCGTACTCATCGATCAATCCCAACTCCGCCAACGCCAGCGGGAGCTTCACGCCTCCCATCAACAGTCCCTTACCCGACTCCCGCTTGAGCTGCTGAATTACCGTCCCTAGATCCCCGCGCACGAGCTCCGCGTTCCAATCGACCCGGTCCAGCGTGCTCGACACGACATACTTCTTTGCCGCGTCGATCGTCCGGGCGAAGGGTTCCATCCAATCAGGCCTCGCTCCCGGCCGCGCCGGCGGCCGCCACGCTGCCTCCATCATCTCGTAAGTCACCCGGCCAAAGAGGAGGGCATCGGCCCGGTCGAGGTTCTCGACCGCGTGACGATGCAAGTCATCGTCCGGGACGATTGCACGATGATCGCAGCACCCGTCCAATGTGACGTTGATGGAATATCGAAGAGGTCGCATTACGTGCTCCTGCAACGGGCTAACGTTCAGCATCAGCTGCGGCGCGAAGCGCCGTTAGCTGCATGCTGTTGTTGGGCGGTCCATGCACGACGCTGGCAAGCCGCCACGTTGCCTCAGCAACGCCCGCCGTCACTTCGTCGGCCTCCGTCGTGGCCGCTGCTTCGCAGCAGCCCCTCGAATGATGAGTCTGCCCCTCCCTTTGGATGGCAACGGAATCCTCGCCTGATCAATCGCAGCGGCAATCATCGCCTCCACGTCTGGATGCGCCAACTGGCCGGCCGCGTCCACCCGGACGAAGCGGGTCTGCTTTCCCGATCCCAGCAGAAGCTTCTTCGGGTCGGGCAGCTGATGTCCCTGATTGAAGTACAGAGCCACACCGGTGGCACGTGCGGAGATCGCCACGATGCCGTCGATCCCGCGGTCCGTCGGCGAATAGCCGATGACGATGGAGTTGTTGTAGTCGTACGCCAGCTCGTTGGCGGTCGGGAATCGCTTACGTACAGCAGCCCGGACCGATCGAATGAGCTTCTGATCCTTCGGATCAAACCTGTCGATGAAGGACCGGAGCTGGGCCTCCGGCGTAAGTTTCCTGCTATCGGGTTTCACTGTCACCGCATCCTCCCGGTAGTTCTCAGCAGTTCGGTCTCAGAACCGCCCAACTTGTGATTATCTAACGAGCTTATGTCGATATTAAGCGACCATGGATTACGCTTCAACCGCCGATCTTTCAAATCTCTCAGAGAGTTGGCGCGAATTCGGGCGCGCGAATTGACCGAGCAATTCTTGCGCGGCAGTAACGATATAATTCGCAGATCAAGTGCACAACTTCAACGCAATGTGAATGCTATGCCACTTCAACATAGTCGAGGCGACTTGACGGCTATTGAACTTTTTGTCGTCGGCGTCTGCGGCTGGGGATCATGGCGGTGGCGGCAACTCGAAAACAGCCAGTCGACCTGAATTCGGCACTTGCGACGGAACTTCCTCTGAAAATCTGGTTCCGAAAAACTACTGTTTTTCCGTGTTCGCGGCCTGCCAGGATCTGGCCACGAGGTCGTCAAAGCCCGATCCTTCTCCCGTCGGCATCTCGAAAAGCTGGTAGGTCTCCCAGGTTCCCTGGCCGACGTGCTCGAGGAAACGCCGCGTGTGTTCAACTGCTTCTTCCTTGCTCGCGGCGTTGAGGAGGGCGTAGCCGCCTATGACCTCTTTAGTCTCGGCGAAAGGGCCGTCGGTGACCGTGACCTCGCCGCCGGCAGCTTTGTGCACGCGGACGCCTGTGGTGCCAAAGGTCACGCCCTCGCATTCGAGCAGCCACCCCGCCTTCATGCCCTCTACTATGAGCTTGTGCATGGATGCCATCTCGGCCTCTGTCGGCAGGCGATTAGTTGGATTGTGAGTCATAATGCTGATGAAGCGCATGTCCATTCTCCTCGGTTGGTGTTTTGCTGTAACAGCAATATTGTCGAACGGCGCTGAAGCGAATCGACATGAAACGGATTTTTTCGGTGCGAACTACAATCGCCGCGATCTGCACTGTCTCCATGGCACTCCGTTGTATCAAAGTGAGTGAAACTGGCGCACCTCGACCGGCGCGCGACAGGCGGCGACGGCCTTGCGCCCCCACTTCAGTGCCTCGTTCATATCAGTGGCTTCCAGCACCCAAAAACCGCCTATGTGCTCCTTGGTCTCCAGGTACGGCCCGTCGGTGATGAGTACCTTACCACCGGGTTGCGCCCGTAGCGACTTCGCGCTTTTTACCGCGTGGAGACCGCCGACGAAAACCCTGGAACCCGCAGCGATCATCTCTTCGTTGAGCACGTCGATATCGCGACCCATCGCTTCGTCCTCGACGGACGGGTCGTAGTCGTCGGGGTGGTGAATAGCAACCAAATACTGCGGCATGATTTCACCTGTAACGGTCTTCGGGCGGGCCGAGTTCCCAGCCTTCACTATCTAGTCGAACGGCCGGAACGGAATTCGACAAATCGTCCAAAAATATTCCGGCCCGGTTCGCCTTACCTGAACAGGCAACAGGATTTGAACTCGTCAAGTTATTGCGGCGAAAGAAGTTGTGACGAGTTGCGCTATAAATAGCGAAAACTCAACCTTGCGATTGAACCAGGTAAAACCCCAAAAAGAGCCACAAAACAACGATGCGAGAAAAATAGTCGAGGCGACTGGATTCGAACCAGCGTTCTCGTGCGTCCGAGGTACGCGACCACTCCAGGCTGTTCCGCGTCTCGAAGAATGCGTAAGGAGGCGCTCGAAGCCTCATCTCCAGCTTTTCTGCCTGGCGAGACGCCGTCTCAGCAACGGGCCCCAAAAAGGGCCGCCATAAACGGCCAAGCGCATCGAACATTGTCTCGAAAACGGCAGCTGTGACTAGGCGCTGAAACTGTGGTGAGCCCCAGATACTGCGCATTCGTAGATTGCCATGGAACACCTGGCGCGGGGCGTTAGCGAGTTGGAGTCGCGGCAGGACGAGAAAACCCCTATCGGACTTTTTAGTGCCGGCGCCGACGGACAGGATGCTATATTCCGCGAACGAGTATCCGTCAGGTGTTCTCGATGGCGACAGTCCGGGCAGGAAAATCGATCCGGAGCCGATAATTCCGCAACAAACGCGTGCCGATCAGGATCTCGTCGCCACCGGCAAACGTAGCTTGCACTCGAACCGTCCGACCGTCGAATGGGAAATCGACAAGGAAGACGTCTTCCTCGATGCGCTGATTTGCTGCCAGAAGTGATGTCGCGCGGCCAACAAACTGCGCGTTCACGCGTGATCGCAAACGCTCGGGCAGTTCCACTTCGCCGTTGAAGCCCGTGTCAATGATCGCCGACCAGCGTTTACTACCTACTTCCACTGCAATCGCCGGTACGCCATCTTCCGTAACGATGCCGTCGATCAACGGTGACCTCCCTTTCGATAGTAGGCTGTAGATCCCACCCGCATGAAGAACAAGGGAGCTGCGCTTCCGGCGGCGTCTCGTTGAGCGATTACATCTTGGATCGAATCGCCGAACCAGATGGAGCCGCTGACGGGTTCGATTCCGGCGGTCTGCCCTACTCTTTCCGACACGTCATGGTGCTGTTGATATTCCGACCAAATCTCCCGTGCTTGGTCTGAATCGGCTTCGGTCCAATTGGAAAGAGTCATTTTTTGATTCTCCTGCATGATCGGCGAGCCTGGTTCCAGCGAACACCGATGAATTCATCCTAAAATTCTCGCCTGCAAGCGAAAAGGCCAGAGTTAGCAGCTAGTGTTTTTGAGCTTGCCCAAACGCCAGGGCGGCGATGCCTTACTGCCTGCTACCCGGCCACGCGAACCGGGAATACCGGGCGGTGCTCCTTATGACAATCGCTCCGCTTTGTATACAAATGAACACATGACATATGTCAGATCCCTCCGACACGATTCAGCCGAATCTTGCGAGTCATAACTAATTGTGAATGTTGATGTTGCGCACTAATTCATTGTGTCAGACAAGGAGTCTGGGTGCCCCCCTTTTACATGACATAACATGACATTGGGAAATGGCCAAGTCAGTCAGGACGGCAGGATTCGAACCTGCGATGTCCTGCTTCCAAGGCAGGCGGATTGACCCTGGCTATCCTACGTCCTGAGAGTGGAGACGATGGGAATCGAACCCAACGCAGTCTGCTTGCAAGGCAGTCTCGCCACCTTGGTACATGCGCCCCCATTCAGAAGAGGTCCCGCTGGGAGTCGAACCCAGACCGCCACCGTACCGGGGTGGTGTGCCGCCCTAACACCTCAAGACCACAAAGTTGCGGAGGCCGGATTCGAACCGGCGTCGGGCGGCTTATGAGACCGCGCTGGAAACCACTCCAGTCCACTCCGCAATGTCTAATTCCCAAGCATCCCCGTGAGGAGTCGAACCTCATCTTCGACCTTCGCACGGTCGCGTGCCTCCGCCACACTCCGAGGATAAGTGCCAGTACCCCGGCCAGGAGTCGAACCTGGACCTGCTCTTTCGGAGGGAGCCATGATCTCCGTTTCACCACCAGGGCAAAGACTCAAGTAGCCAGGGAGGGACTTGAACCCTCACGCCCGGTGGGCACGGCCTTCTGAGGACCGCGTGTCTGCCATTCCACCACCTGGCCAAATGACCGTGCGGGACTCGGCAGTAGGTCAGGTTTCCAACCTGACCGGACAGATTAGGAAATCTGTCCTACGCCGCTGCCGATTCAAGCCCGGTGATATAAAGCTCCCCATCATTCACATCCAAAGCGGAAGGAGAGGGAGTCGAACCCTCAAGGCTCTTCGCTCGCCCGGGTTCAAGCCGGGTGCCGTCGCCCTTCGGCTTGCCCTTCCATAACAGTCGGGACGGCTGGATTCGAACCAGCGTTCTCGTGCGTCCGAGGCACGCGACCACTCCAGGCTGGTCCACGTCCCGAAGATCCTGCTGAAAAAGGGGTCAGACCCCCTACGAAGCTGAACTGATTTCCCGGTTTCTTTGGGATCTACCGCCCTTCGGGGAAGGGGTCAGACCCCTTTTTCAGCAGGCTCCCGTATGAGTGGGTCAGGAGGCGCTCGAATCCTCGTCTCCAGCTTTTCAGGCTGGCGCTACTCCGTCTCAGCTACCGACCCAAGCAAAAAGGCCAGGCATCGTTGCGACACCTGGCCTTTTGGAAGCTTCCCTTAGAGAGACCGGGTGTCACAAGCGTAATGGAAAAGCCGGCAATGAAAGCGCCGGCAGGACGGGGCGCCGGGCTTCGCGCGACTGTGCAAAACGTAGATCGAAGGAAGTTGACGACACTGCTATCTCCATCGGCCGGCGATTAATCTGTCGATGCCCTGAATTCGCGCTGCCATTGGATAGACGCAACGAGACAGGAAAGGTTCAAAGAATTTTCGCGATTTTGCGGATTCAAATGGAGATTGAAGTGCCGGATGATGTGTGTTTCCGCCGGCGATGAAGGAAGCGCAAGGTAAGCACCATGACGACGCGGACCATCAAAACAAAAGTCCCCACGCCGGAGCGTGGGAACGTGGAATTCGATACTGGAGGGTGGGATCAGGCGAGGGTCGGCTCGATTAAAAGACCACCTGGAACTCCACCGAAGGTCCGTGGTAGAAGACACTGCCGTGATTGTTGGTGCGGCCATTCTGGTTGGCCAGGTTGTAATCGATTTGATCGACAGCCTCGGCCACGTCTACTATCCACATCAGGTTGTAGCCAGCACGGAGCCGGGCATTGTCCATGAGATAGAAGTCGAGGAACGCGCCGCCTTCGTACATCTGGCTAAAGATAGTCTGACTGCGGCCACCGGCGAAGCCAACCAAGCCGTCGCCGCGCTGGAGAAGGGTATTGACATCCAGAAAATTCGCGCCCCATGCCCCTTTGGCTGTCAGGGTGAACGCCAGCCAGGTGTTGATCGCCTTGTCCCATTCGAGGCCCAACTGGGGAGCCACTAGGCGATTCTGCGTCGTTGTAGTGTAGGTTGCCTGGAGGACGGGGTCGGGCTTGCCGTTGCTGCCGAACACGGTTAGGTCGTCGTCGCCGGCGTAGAAGCCCAGGCGTTCATACAAATCAAGGAAGCGAACGCCGATCGACCAGCTAAAGTCGGAGTCTTTTCCCAACCACCAGCGGTAATTGACTTCGCCGCTGCCCATGGCTGTGTTGAACTGCAGGCGGAGGATGTCGTCCTGCAGCCACATGCCGTTGTCGCCCTCGAAACCGAGCGGTGCATTGAGGGGATTGCCGTTGACGTTGAAGAACGTGTCGAGCCTACCCGGATTGGCATAGGTCCGGGAAGCGGTGCTTTGCGACATGTAAAAGCCGCTAGCTTCAATCGCACTGGTGTCCCAGTGATAACCAACGGTGACGCGGGTACCGTAATTGAATCGAGGACTGATATCGTTGAAATTCGCAGCGACGGGCGCGCCGGCGGGAGGAGGGTTGCCGGTATCAATGCCGCCGCTGGCAGTGTCCTGGAGCGCCGCAACACTATTGCCCAGTTTCTGCCGCTGCAGACCCAGAAACCCAAGACTCGAATACCAGGTGCCTGGCTCGTAGTCTTCATCTTGAGCCCAAGCGTTCGAGATGTCTCCCGGGAGAGAATTGGGCGAGTCCGGAACCTGCGGCTGCGCTGGAGCCGTCCCCGGATGAATGCCAAGGGACGAGGTCATGCTCGAGGGGAGATTCCCAAGCGCTGACGGCGCCAGGGGGACGGGTTCCGTAATCGGTGGTCGGCCGTCCGAGCCGGGCCCAAGGGGGGCCTGTGCCGAGGCGGTCCCCGCCACGCCCAAAGCCATGAATGCCACACCCCTCCACCATTTCCTCATACCCGCCTCCCCCAGCAACGGCCGTGGAGCTGAACCCCTACGGGAACAGACGCGCCGGCATACTCCGGCCCTTGACTGAAGGATCGGCCATAGAACCGGTAGGCTTGAACTTTTCGGCATAATCGCGAGAACCATCCTAGTTCAGGGAAAAGGACCCAAATTGGCAGAATGGGTAAGATATTCTTCTGCGGCAACTCGAAAAAACTAAAGAGATCGGGTAAAGTTTCTTGAACACGTAGGGATGGACGGCTCGGGCAGAGAGAAATCGCGGGGAAGGGGTGGCGGGAATCCGCGATATCCCGTTTCTTGGTTGACGCGCCTCCTATCAATTGCTAGCGTGGCAACCTAGAGGATGCTGGATGCAATCCTGCCCAGGATGGCAACGTCCCGGGGCCCGAACCACGGAGGGCGAGGTCGGTTTTCCTGCGCCGGTGATCGGCACTGGGGAAGCCGTGGTTTGCCAGCGGTGAGGGCCACCCGAGCTCTCCTTTCCGCACGCTTCGCCGTTCCGAATTCCTCTCATCCGGCGCCCGTTCAAGATCCTGACTTTGCCGGGAAGCAATTGGTTTGCCTTAGCGTGAGGCGAACGTGCAGGGCTCTTGTCGTGCAGGTTGCCTTTACTGGATTTGTGTCGCTATTGTTTTGAGAGTCGGAATGCCATGAACGCGTCAGCAATTGCGGAGCCGATCATTGCACCCGTGGATCATCTGGAATTGATAATCCAGCGCAGGCTGGGTAGTCGTGTGCGCGGTCTTCGGATCATTGTCCGCCATGACGGTGTCATCCTCCAGGGGCGAGCGACGACCTATCATGCCAAGCAACTGGCCCAGCACGCCGCCATGGAGCTAGGAGAGTTGCCTATCCTGGCCAATGAAATCGAGGTGTGCTAGCGGGCATGCCTTTGGCTGGCACGACACTCGCATCCGCACTCCAGCATTTATTCCCAGCTATTTTATCAGCCGCGCGTCCGCCCAATCGACGTGACCTTGCACATCCCCGCGAGGTCCGAATCCCACTCCGAGCCTGAGTTCACGTGCTCCTGCGATGGATATTCGGATCCTCCGGGCCTGTCCTGCACCGGTCAATTCCCGAGCCGGGCCCAAATCCTGGGCCTTGCCGTCGACGAGTATTTCGAGTCTCGCGCTCCCGTGCTGGCGGGAACGGTCGTCGAGACCAACGCTAGCCTCGAACCAGCGAAACTTGCCTCCCAGGTCATAGGTGAGCCTGCTCCCTGAGTGCATGCCGATTCCCTTATCGTAACTGCTGCCGCCAAGGCGTATTTCGCCACCAGCCACGCCGGCATCGCGCGCATATGGCCACTGTAGATCTAGGAATGGCGTGCATTCATATTTTTTGGGATTCGAATCTGATAGATAGACCGCGCAGCCTTGGCGCCAATCGAGTGCCCGGACCTGGTCCAGGGGTACGCGCACGCTACCTTTGAACAATGTCTTTCCAAGCAACATTTGCCCGTCGGTATGGACAGAAGCCAGGGAAAGCCGGCAGCCGTTGGCCAGAATCGCTCGGCCGTAGATCCCTGCCTGCCGCAGTGGTCTCGCCAACTCGGTGTTCAGGGCGATTGCTGCCACGTTGGCGCGCTCAACCTGGAAGGGCTTGCCGTTCGCTCCCTGGAAGCGCACGGTCTCGCCTTCGAATCCGGCCAACATCCCATCGACACGGTCGCCATTGCGAAAGAGGAGGGTATCCCGTTTGCGCCGCTCGCTAGCCAGGCGCCGCCGAACCGCCGTGCTGTCTTCGGCGTCGTCTGGAGAGGTGAGCCAAAGAACCGAAATTGCCGACAAAGGCAGGGTCAGTTCCTGTTCAACGCCGACTTGTGCCCGGAAGCGCACCCGCTCGCCTGTGACCTGGAGCAAGGATCCCGGAATCTGATCGCCGTTTACCAGGATGACCTGCTCCTCTTGCGGGGGCGCCGGCACGGTGAGGTTCGTGCGGCGCAACCCGATGATTTGACTTGCTTTTGCCTGGATTGGATTCTGCCCGCCCAGCGCCAGCGACCAGTCCTCTGACAGTCGATCGAGAGGACCGGAAGTGACAGCGACATCCGCAGTAGCGAGGTCAAAACTAGGGGCCGAGGTCCGATCCCCAAGTGCGACGATCTCGCAAGGTGAGCGGCACATAATAATCTCCCCTCGCCCCCGCTTCGGGGGAGAGGGGTCGGGGGTGAGGGGGACGAACGATCCCCGGCCAAGGCCCCTCACCCCCGACCCCTCTCCCCGGAGTACCGGGGCGAGGGGAGAACAGTCGCTACCGCTCGCCCAAAGGGCAGCGATGGCGACGATGGCAAGCGCGCCGTACATGGACACTGATGTCGAAGATCGAGCTTTCACTTTTGCAAGATCGGCAAGTAATTGTTCGGGATCTGCAAAATAATGCAGGCCATTGCTGTGGCATAGTCCGCACTGAAGCGATGGTCTTGCCAGCAGCCGGATTGCTTGCTGTGATCAGAATGTCTGAGGAGTTCATCCCGAATGGCTGGGTACCAGTCAGCCCAATAATGGCCGCCCGCCGTCCACATGGCTTGGGCCGCGTAGTAGTGGCCATAGAAGTAATGCATTTGCACGTCCTGCCGGTAGACTCCGGTACTGCCCGGTTTGAACTGCATCAGATACCGGAGACCATTCTCCACCTCTGGCCCCTTGTACACACCGGCGCAGTAAAGGGCGACGACGCCGGCCGCGCTGCGGGCGAACTGCGACATCCCACCCTGCATCTGGTAACGAAAGCCTCCGTCGCGATCCTGGCAATTCTTGACGTACCTGATGCATTGGTCCACGGTTGATTTGGGCACATAAAATCCCGCATTGCGGGCTGCCCGAAGCGCCATGATTTGGCAGATCGTCACGCTTACGTCAGCGTCCTGGCTGATCGGGAAGTAACGCCAGCCCCCTTCGACATTCTGGTGGTCGACGATTAACTTGACTGCTGCCTTGAGAGTGTCGCGCAGCTGGTCGCGCAACGGCTGGGTGTTCACCATGCCGTAAATCTCTGCAAGGAATAGGGTGCCGAAGCCGTGCCCGTACATAGGGCCGTGCGAGGTGCCCGTGGAACTCTTGAGGTAGCCCCCGTCCGCTTGATCCAGAATGTAGCGGAGCGCTCGAGTCACGTTGTCTCCGTAAGCGCCTCGACCGGGCTGGTGTCCTCCTGACATCATGGCAAGCGCCGCCAAGCTGGTGACGGCGACGTTGCCGTAGTACTGCACAGTTCCGAAGGCTCCATCATTGTGTTGCACGCGGGCCAGGTAAGCGAGGCCCCGGTCGATGGCCTCTTGGGCCGCCGGAGTGATCATGTTCTTGGCCGCGCTGCCGTCCGGAAGAGTATCCTCGTCGTCTTTTCCAAGGGCGCGCGTGCCCGCAACTATGCTTAAACCCGCGACACCGGTTCGTGAAAGGAATTGCCGGCGAGTCCACATACAGCATGCTCCTATAGTGGGATGGGCTTTGGCCCAAGGCTATTCTTTGGTCTTTCGGCCTTTTTCAGCGATGGTGGAATAATACTGCTTCAGGAGTTCGTTGTACTTTGCCATGAACTGTTCCCGAGAGTACTGGTCCATTTCCTGACGAAGCGTTTCGGGTAGGTGACCCCAAACGTCCTTGTAAAGGTCCGCGATCTTGCTCATGTTATCTTGTTGCTCCTGGCCGTACTTTCGAAGGTTGCCCATTGCTTGATTGTTCGTGCTCTCTTGCTCTGGAGTCGGCATCGGCCGCCTGGCGGATGAGCGGCCTCTCTGCATCCTGCGTCTGCGGGCTTGTTGATTGCGCTGGCTCGACGAACTCGAAGAAGAGCTGCTTTGTTGTTGCTCTTGCTGTTGCTGCAAACGCTGGGTCTGGTCGATCAGCTCGTCCAGGTCGTGAACGATGTCACGCTGAACCTGTTGCGTTCCTTCGCCGGCGTCTTTCTTTTCCAACCGGTCATCGGCTAACTTAAAATTCTCCGAGAGGCGCTTCTTGGCTTCCTGCATTTTCTGCTCGAGTTCCAGTGCGTCCTTCTCCGGGTCTTCCCCGGATTCTCCGGGTTTCTTTGCCTCCGGCTTGGGGGATGCCTCGGACTTTTTCTCGGGAAGCTTCTCCGGTTTCTTGTCTGGAGCCGTGGGCGGCTGTTGGGGTTTGGCCTTCTTCTTCAGACGCGCCGGCGGCTCGGGCTGTTCTTGAGCGCGGGCGTCCGCGCAGGCTTGTCCGCCCCATGTCAGAAAAACTGCGAGCAAGCCACAGAGCGCGCTGCGAATCATTTTTTCTCTCCTGGGGCTTCGACAGGGGCGGTCAGCTCATGGAATAGATCGCGGATTTCTTGCTGCTCCTGCTGTAGACCTTTCAGCTCTGCATGTTGCTGCACGGTCAGCTCCTTGCCGTTGGGATGCTCCTTGGCAAATGCCTGAGTTCGCTCGTTAATTTCTTGCTGCAAGCCTCGCAGGATTTGCAGTTGGCCCAGCGGAGGCAAACTCTCGCCAGCGTTTTCTTCTTTGCCACCTTCCTGTTTCCCCTCACCTTGCTTCTTTTCTCCGGATTTTGGCTTGGCGGATGGCTGACCGGAGGAGCCACCTTCCGATTTCAAAGCCTCGAGCAACTGGTCGATCCGGTGGAGGGCAAGCTTTTGCAGCTTTTGAGTCTCCGCGTCTGCAGCATTCTCCAAGGGCACGTTGAGCCCGCCATCGTTGCCGTCAGGCCCCGGATCGGGAGGATTCACGCGGGCATCCATGCGTTCCGCTGCTTGCTTCATGGCCAGCGCCGCTCTGCGCAGCAGATGGGCAAAGACCTTGGTCCCCTCCAGTTTATCCTTCGTAATGGATTCGGTTTCCTCAGCTAGTACCTTCTGAGCTCCGGCCAGGCTGACCAGGCTGGCGCGGAGTGCGCGAGACCATTCTTTCTGTTCCAAGACCTCTCGCTGGAGGCGGCCCGACTCCAAGGTCAAGGACTGCTGCCGTTCACGCAACCCGCGGATCACATCGGCAATCCTGGCAAGTTTTTCGCGGGCCAGTTCATCCTCCGCTTCCTCGCGTGCTTGCTGGAGTTGCTGCTGCGCGTCGTCGAGGCGATCGAGGGCTTCGTCTTGCTGCTGAGCCGCTTCTTCCGGTTGGCCCATCCGCCGACCTGCCTGGTTCATCCGGCTGGACGCCTGGCTCAAAGTCTGGCCCGCACCTTCTGCCCGCAAGCGTGAAAGCTCGCGTACCATTTCCTGCGATTCGCGTTGCAATTGCTCTTGCTCGCGGGCAAGGCGTTTCAATTCTTCCTGGCGCTTGGCTGGGTCGGAGATTTGGCTTGCTTCCTTCGTCTTCTTCTGCAGCCGGTCCTGACGCTCCGTAAGATCTGCGAGTTTCTCTTCAGCGTTCTTCATTTTCTTGATGAGCCTGTCCAGCTCTTCTTCGCGCCGCTCTTCGAGTGCCTTTACGACTTCCTCCATGCCCTGGGCGCTCGCGCGCTGCTCGCTGCCTGCCTTCGCCAGGTTGTTCGCGCGCACACTTTTTTCCGCGTCTTGCATCTTGCCCGAGACATTGCTTTCTTTGCCCTTGTCCGCGGCATCCTTCAAGGCTTGAGCCGTCTCGGGATCCTGCTTTTGGCGACTCTGAGTCAGGCGCTCCATTTTCTCGAGGAGCTGGCTCGCTCGTTCCGCAAGCTTGTTTTGCAGGTCCGCCGTCTTGTCCAATTCGGATTTCAACTCGGGCCGGAGATTGTGGACTTCCTCACCTGGTTTGGTTTTTTCTGCAAGTTTGGCCGTCTGTGCGGCAAGGGTGCGTTGCTCCTGAAGGATGGATTTGGCTTCGCCTTTCACTTCACGAGTGGTGCTCCAAGGCTCGAGAAGCTTGAGAAGCTCGGTCAAAGTTTTTTTGACCTCCTCCTGATGCTTGCGCGCTTTGGGCAAAGGGGCTCTATCTTTCTCATTCAGAGAAGGTTTTTCAGCCGGCACCTGGGTTCCCTTACGAGCCTCGGTCAGGAGAGGCTCGATTGGCTCCATTTCTTCTCGAGCCAATCGGTCCAGCTCCGCGGCGACGGCATCTATACGATCTTGCGTTGCAGACCGAGGTAAATGATTGTCGCGCAGCGTTTGCTGTACACGCGCGACGGCAGCGCGAAGTCCTTCTTCCTTGGTGCCCAGTCGTGAACGGACCTGTTGCTGGAGCTGCTCTGCTTGCAAAAGATCGTCGAGGTGCTGAGGTTGCAGTCGGCCCTCGTTGGTTCGCGCATGGGTTTCTGCTGGGATGACCTTCGCCAGTGCTTCTTGTTGTAATTTCTCTTCCCGGAGAAGCTCTTGCTGAATTTGGGCCTGCATCTCATTGAGAGCGAGATCCAAGGCCAGCGGGCTTACGACATGAAGCTCAATCTCATGACTGCGGCCGGGTTGTTTATGCACGGTGATATCGTCAAAGTCGTCTGCGCTTGCCTGGATCGTTACTATATCGCCCTCGCGAAGCTTGAGCGGGCTGAGGGGCCATCGGCCCTGGAACACCAACTGCCGGGGGCGCAAGCGGAATGGAGCGAAGCTGGACTTCAGCGGCGCGGCAGACATGTTTGAAAGCAATTGCGCCGCCCCATTCCCGATCATCTCGTGATCGTAGAGGGGCAATCTCCCCAGTTCAGCGACGGGCTCCGCGCCTCTTTTCCGCCGAACTTCCAATCCGACAGAGCGAAGTGCGTAGAGTGGATCCTCCGCCAGTGTCTGGAGCGTAATCTCCGCATCCGGCAAGACATCCAGGCTGTTCTGCACCCGCGAGGGACGCTGCAGATTCACGACTGGGGCCGGGTCCGGGATTGTGTGCAGTTCCAGCAGCCGCGTATTGCCAATGTTTAGTTCATCCTCGACGTGCAGGGCAAAAGTTCCGCTCACGCGGGCGACGAACTCCAAACTGAATACCTGGCCGCCACGTTCGAGATGGGCAGGGATCTGCCTCCAGGCTGCGAGTCGGGCGCCGGTGTAGTTGATAGTGCTGCTCCAGCCCTCGGCTGGTGAGCTGACCGAAAATGGGGCGTGGGCTAACGAACTGATCAAGGAAGCGACAGTCAAAGCTGGCCCCAGCTCCTGCGGATACTCGAGCCAAGCGCGAGCAATGGGGCGGTCCGTCGCGGCCCGCAGAAAGACCTGCGTGCCCGCCGGAGCTTCTAGACTTGTAGTGCCATCCGGCAGATTGGCCTCAGGAATGTCCGTGTATTCTGGATAGACGAGCCTGATTTGGGGAGATGGTCTGCCTTCGAACGCGACAATTTGTGGCGGGGGCAGCACCTTGACGTTCGTCCAGGGAGATACGGCGTCATTCGCTCGGACCTGGAAGAGAAAGTCATGCTGCACTCGGCTAGGATCCAGGCGAGCCGTGAGGGTCCCGGCAGCGACAGTCTCCGAGCGCTTCAATTCATAGGAATCCTGCTGTAACCCAGCTTGGCCGAACCGGTACTCGACGGTGGCCCTTTCTGGAACAAACCCCGTTACGAGTGCCTTGATTTCGTAGGCTTCGCCGCGGGCAATGCGAACTGGGGCGTCGATTTTGAGTTGAGTCTGTCGAGGCCAATCGTGACTGCCGAACGGGTCGGTCAGGCGGAGGAAGGCGGTCCATGCCGCTTGCGGATAGAGGAAGCTCAAGGCCACAGCAAGCGTAGCCGCGCTGGCAAACGACAAACCCGCCGTGCGCACTCCGCGCGTATCCACTACGGGAGCGAAATCGTACTTTTTGGTTCGCTCCAGCGCCCGTTGCACCGCTTCCCGTCGCAAGCTTGCCGAGCAGAAGGGTTCGTCGTCGGAACGTTGTTCCAAAAACTGCACCGCACTGGCAAAAGAATCATTAAGGGCGGGATAGCGGGCCTCGACCTTCAGGGCCAATGTCAAATCGTCTGCCTTGGCGAGCAAAGGGAGCAAGAAGTAACGGTACGAGACAAATCCCGCCAGGCCCACCGAACCGGTCAGCAACGAAGCCCGGATCAAGCTGGGCAAGTGCACGCGCCAATCGATCAACCCCGTACCTGCCGCCGCCAGCAGAAGAATCGCGCATACCAGCGACCCCCCCCGAAAGCTGACGACCAGCCACAGCCTACGCCGCAACGAAGCAAGGCGAATTTGCAGGGGGTTCATCTGAAGAAATCTCCAGTTCTTCGCCTCGGGAGTCCCCGGCCAGGATCGTACGCTCACTATAACATGACCGGGGCACGTTCGCAAAAGGGCCGTGCAGTCTGAGACGAGGGGCCGTGCAGCACGCTGGCATATCGGAGGGCGGCATGCGTCCTCGAGGACTGTAGTGCAGAGGATAAAGGCGCGGCTGGTGCAGAATCGTACTACTATTGAGGACTGCGCCACCAATGCATCAAGCGGGTGCTTTCGTACTCGAAAGCGTGCTTTGGAGTACCAAAGCATGGCACCTATTTCCTAATGGCCGTGCGTGGATCGGCTGCCGCGGTTTGTGGGGCACGTTTGTAACGTGCCCAGACGCCGGCCGGCACGTTGAAAACGTGCCCCACAAATGCTGCCGAATTACGCGCGGTTAAGCATGCATTTGCGGGCACGGACGATGCGTTGGTACGCTCAACGAGCGATGTGCAAGCATAGTTGGTACCCACGAACGCCGATGCGCCAAGGAAGACCTGGAGAACCCTTGAATTTGCGGACCTCACTTTTATAATTTGGAGGTGGGAGTAGATAGGCCCGAAGCGCTTCTGTCGTCATCTGTTCCAACGCGGGTGTAGCTCAGTGGTAGAGCGCCACGTTGCCAACGTGGCTGTCGTGGGTTCGAGCCCCATCACCCGCTCTTTTCGGCCGAGAAGGTCACGAGAACCCGGTCCGTCGCAAGTGGTCCAGAGGTTCTCGATCTTCTCGGCTTTCTTGACTTTTGGTGGGAGTAACGCATGACCGACGATACCGGACTGGAAGCGAAGGAGCCGGAAAACGCAGCCACCGTTGCCGAGGAACTTCAGGGAGGTTCCACGGAAGGGACCGGCAAAGAGGAGGAGCCGCCTAAGAAACTGCACCAGACCGTGGAAATGCGCGATATCGGGCCCTGCAAGAAGTACATCAAGGTGACTATCGATCGAGCGGACATCGACCTGTTGATGGACAAGAAGTTCAGCGAGCTGGTCGTGGAGGCGCCGGTTGCCGGCTTTCGGTTGGGCAAAGCTCCCAGGAAAATCATCGAGCGACGCTTCCATAAGGACGTCAGCAGCCAGGTGCGCGGCGAGGTGCTCCTGCAGAGCTTGGAGCAACTGGCCGAGGAAAACGACGTCGCACCTCTGACGGCACCCAACATCGATCCCAGCAAGATCGAGATTCCCAAGGAAGGACCGCTTGTTTATGAGTTCGAAGTGGAGGTTCGTCCTGAGTTCGATTTGCCGAACTACAAGGGCTTGAAGCTGCGCCGCGCGGTCCGCACCATCACTGACGAAGATGTAGCTGAGGAGGAGCGGCGCACTCTGGCTCCCTATGGCAGCCTTGTTCCCAAACCCCAGGGCAACGCTCAGATCGGCGACTACCTGGTCACCGATATGACGACGCGCGCTGGAGAGCGCTTCCTGAGCAGCCATAAAGAGATCACCGTCCGCGTGGAACAACGCCTTGCTTTGAAAGACGGCGTGGCCGAGCGGTTCGGCGAGCAAGTCAAGGGGGCTGGCGCGGGTGATTCGCGCACCGTCGATATTCTCTTATCAGACCGCGTGGGCGAAGAATCTTTGCGGGCAAAGGCCGTTCAGGCGCTCTTCGAAATCAAAGAGATCAAAAGCATGCGCCTGCCGGAGCTGACCCACGAGTTCTTGCATCAGTTCGGCGTCCACTCGCCAGAGCAATTGCGGGAGCGCATCCGCGTACTTCTGGAGCGGCGGCACGAATACCAGCAGCGCAAGGCGTCGCGCGAACAGGTGCTGGAGCAGCTTGCGGGGGCAACCAACTGGGAGTTGCCACGCGACCTGTTGCAGCGCCAGGCCCAGCGTTCGTTGAACCGGCGCATCATGGAAATGCGCTCGGCCGGCATGCCGGAAGATCAAATTCGAGGACAGTTGCGGTTGCTCCAGCAGGATACTCTGCGGAGCACGGCTTCGTCTCTCAAGGAACACTTTGTCCTGCAGAAGATCGCCGAGATCGAGAAGCTGGACATCAATGAAGACGACATCGATGACGAAATCGAGCTGATCGCCGTGCAGAACAACGAATCGCCGCGCCGCGTTCGCGCCCGACTGGAGAAAGAGGATTTGATGGAGGCTTTGGCGACCGAGATCGTCGAGCGCAAGGCGCTCGATTTGATCCTCGAGAGCGCCGAATACGAGGACATGGCGGTTGCCAAGGGGGAAGGCACGGTAGGCACAATGGAAGAGCAAGCGGTCACCGGCGCGATGCACGATCCGACCCAGGTGCCGGAAGAGAAAGCAGAAGACAAACCAGAAGAGAAGAAGGAAGCTCCGGAAACTCAGAGCTGAGCCGAGGGTGGGGATTCGCTGCCAGGAAGAGTGCGAGGTTCTCACCAACGTAATAAAGGAACCCACGATCATGTACGAACTCCAGGCCGGCGGATTCCCTTTCGATCCGCAAAACCAGCGATTTCGTGAGTACATGCGCCAGCGACAGATGACGCTTGGCGACCTGTTGCTCGAAAACCGTATCGTTTTTCTCGGGAGTTCACCCGAAACCGGCGGCAGCCCAGCCATTACGGACTACCTGGCAAACATTACCATCCAGAAACTCTTGTTTCTCCAATACGAGAACCGCAGCCAGGAGATTCATTTCTACATCAACTGTCCCGGCGGCTCGGTAACGGCGACCCTGGCTATTTACGACACCATGCAGTTTCTGGAGTGTCCCATCGCTACCTATTGCATGGGACTGGCGGCCAGCGGCGCAGCGATTATTTTGGCAGCGGGTACCAAGGGGAAACGCTTTGCGCTGCCTCATTCGAAAATCATGGCCCACCAGCCCTGGGGCCAGGTGGGCGGTCAGGTGTCGGACATCGAAATCCAAGCCAACGAGATCCTCAAGGATCGCCACCTCCTCAATGAGATCCTTTCCAGGCATACCGGGCGCCCGGTCGGCGAAATCGAAAAAGAAACGGAGCGCGACCGGTACTTCAACGCCCAGGAGGCCAAGGAGTTCGGCCTGGTCGATGATGTGCTGACGAAGCTGGCGGAGGAAAAGAAGGAAAAAAAGTCGTGACGGGTAGCTTGGGAAAGCGCATCGCCAACTTTCCCTGGACCACCTGCCGGCTACTCCGCCGGACTCCAGTTTTGCATCGCGCGTGTCGATTAGCAGGTCCGCTTGGGTCGCTTGCCCCTGCGGAATTCTTCATTATTCCCAAGCCCGGTAGCCGATTTCCTGACTGGGGCCGGGCCTCTTCGGAGAAATTGCCATGCCCCTCGTACCCTACGTGGTTGAACGCAGCGGCCGGGAAGAACGCGTTTTTGACATCTACAGCCGGCTTCTCAAGGACCGAATTATCTTCCTGCAAGGAGTAGTGGACGATAATAGCGCCAATTTGATCGTAGCCCAGATGCTCTTCCTGCAGTTCGATGATCCGAAGTCCGACATACATTTGTATGTCAACTCGCCTGGCGGCTCGGTGACGGCCGGGCTGAGCATTTACGACACCATGCAATACGTTTCTTGCGACGTTGCGACGTATTGTATAGGTCAGGCGGCAAGCATGGGCGCCGTGCTCCTCGCTGCGGGCGCCAAAGGCAAGCGGAACAGCTTGCCCCATTCGCGCGTCATGATCCATCAGCCGCTGGCGGGCACGGAAGGGACCACGACAGAGATCTTGATCCACGCCAAGGAATTCATACGGCTGAAGAAGGATCTCAACGATATCCTGTTCAAGCACACGGGGCAAACGCTGGAAAAGATCGAACAGGATACGGACCGGGACAAGTTCATGTCCGCCAAGGAGGCACTCGAATACGGGATCGTGGACCACGTTCTGGATCGTTTGCCCATCAACCAGGTGCCGCCCAAGCCGGCGTAAGCCCGCGCGGAGCAGCCCTGAACCGGACGGGTCGCGACCCGTGGTGCGGAATGGAGGCACGGGGCGCCATGCGCTGGTCTGCGGCGTTGCTGCTGGGGTTTGGAGTGCTCTCCGCGGCCAGCGGTTGCCGCAATTGCGACCTCGTTGAGGCCGAATTGCGCACGCGCGATAGCGATCTACGTGAGTTAAAGTCCGATCTCTATCAAGCACAGCTTCGCAACGAAGCCCTCATCCGTGAGCTTTCTGCCGTGCGGCAAACTGCGCCCGCGCTCATCTCCCCCGAACAGGCAGCGCAGATCTACACTCTCAAGCAAGTGACCCTCGGCCGGCAGACGGGCGGCTACGACGAGGACCATGCGCCAGGCGATGAAGCGTTACAGGTGGTACTCGAGCCGCGCGACATCGACGGGCATGTTATCAAGGCTCCCGGATCACTGCACGTCGAGGCGCTGGAGATTACCCCTGAAGGGCTCAAAACGCCGCTGTCGTCCTGGGATCTGTCTCCGGATCAGGTTCGACGCACGTGGCGCAGCGGGCTTTGGACAACCGGGTATTTCATCGTCCTCGCCTGGAAGAACTGGCCGACCATGGAGCGGCTACGCGTCGTTGTCCGGTTCACCTTGGCTGACGGGCGCGTGTTCGAAGCAGACAAGGACGTCACGGTCCACTTGGCGCCACCAGCTCTCCGTAAACAGGCTCCAGCGAATCCTTCCCCGGAGATCCCCGGACCAGTCTTTCCCGATCCCCAATCAACGCTTTCCACACCGCGCAGGCTCGATCTGAAGCCAGGCGCGACCTCTGGCACTTCCTCCCCGGCTAGCGGCATCTCTGTTCAAACGACGACGATGTGGCGCCCCAAGTCGACGCCGTCCCTAGCCGATTCCGTTCAGCTCCTTCGGCCCGAAGCGTTGGAGCGGCCGCCAGCGGATCCTCTCGGCCCCTAAGCGCAGGCCCTCAGCGCCACAGAGCCAGGATTCGCAGCGTCACCATCCCCATGAGCGTCAGGAAAGTGACCGAAAACAGGCAGAGCGCGATGGACATGAACCAGCCGCTCGCCGGATTGTCGTGCGTCCAGATCTTGGCCAGAGCCTCTGCCAGTTTCGTCTCGACCTCGCGTCTGATGGATGGGTGCCTTCCTTCCCAGCGCAGCGTGACGTGATTGAGGGCAGGAAAGGCATCCAACTCCAGAGCAACCCAGTCTTGATGGACTCTCTCCGTCTCGCAAACCTCTGGGGGCAGCGGCCGTCTGCCTTCGCGGACATAGGTGCCGGCATATTCTGCCGTCATCGAAACGGGGCGGACTCCCTTGTCCTCGGCGCGACGGAAGATGAGCAGCAGGCGCCGCCCGCTGCGCAGCGACTCCATCTCCAACTGATCGACCACCTGAGGAAACACTTCAGCGAACGTGGCCGGGTTAATGTTGTAAATAGAGGTTTTTCTCCGCTGGCACCATAAGGCGAATGCCGAACCGGCAGCGAGAACAATGAAGTAGGCAATCCATAGCGACTCCCAAAAGTACCAGCTCTCGCCCCAATGCTGAAAAACGTGAGTCCGGCCCAGAAGGGCTGCGAGTCGCCACCGATCGTGAAGCCATATGAGCACCTCCGGTCCTCCCAGGAGCAAGACTCCGGAGGCCGCTAACAGCACGCCGGCGCAGTCCCAGGGACCAGGCACCATGACGGGGTGGGCGTTGCGATTGAGGCGGGCCAGGAGAAGACTGTAAATGGCTAGCGGGACCAGGAAAGCCAGGAGGATCAACGAGAATACCTCTAGATAGGTCGACAGCGAAACTTACGCAAACGGTATTCTAGCCCTGCTGATTAGCGGGGGTCAATTCAGAGCAGCGCGAGCCGGCTTCCTTTGTTTGCGCCGTTGCTCGGCGCGACCATGAGAATCGGCACGCCGGCAGGGGCAAGCGGAATTGACTGCCGGGTCCTGCTTTACTAGGATTTCGTTCCTTCGACAACGCAAGGAAGCGTCTGACCTACTTGGAGAAGAAGAAATGGCAATTCGCGGGGATCGGTGGATCTGGGCGATTAGGCCGAGCGGCCTGGCCGGCGTCCTCCTCGGCATCTTTCTTGGCGGCTGCGACCAAACGCCTAGCGGAGGGCGGAACGGGGAACAAACCGCTTCATCATCTCACTTGAACAACGCTTCCGGCCACGAGGACTATCCACCTCCCGACCCGCGCTTGCAGCAAACTTTCGCCGAGGCGACGCGCAACGAACCGCCACCCGAGTGGGAGCGCCCCCCGGACCTGACGCTGGCCGGCAAATCCGTAGGCACGCTTTACACGGAGGTAGTGCGTCTCTGGGAAGGGATCCGTTTCACGACCGACAGCGGCCAACCCATCTCTTACACTGCAAGCATCGATACGGAGCTGGGCCCCATCGAGATCTCACTTCGTCCTGAGCTTGCGCCCAACCACGTGCGCAACTTCATCGCCCTGGCGCGTGCCGGTTACTACGACGGACTCGTGTTCGAACGCACCGTCCGCGAGAAGCCGGATGACCAATCCGATGGTGATGTGGAGGTTCTCGAGGGTGGCTGTCCGCTGGGAAGGGGCGACATCGGTTTGGGCAGCATCGGTTACTGGCTGAAACCTGAGTTCACCAAGGAACCTCATGAGGTCGGCACGGTGGGAGCCAGTCACGGAGCCGAGCCCGATACCGCCGCCTGTAGCTTCTACATCACGCTCAGCAAGGCCCCATTCCTGGACGGCAATTTCACCGTCTTCGGGAAAGTGACCGAGGGAATAGACATCGCGCGCCGGATCTTTTCACTGCCGGTGCGCAATGACTCGAAATACCCAGAGGGTGACCGCCCGGAGAAGCCGGTGGTCATTCGCAAAGTCACCATCCATAGCTCCGAGACGACCGGCCAAGACGCCAAATAGTCTCTGCAGGAGACCGACTTTTTCCCTTACTCTGCCTTTCGGGGCGCTTTCCTCAGAAGGGCTCCTTCATCGAAGACGGCGTGGTTGACCACGGTGCGATGCTCCGAAGTGTAAACGACATGGATCTTGCCGTCGCGCGACTGGATCGCAAAAGGGTAGGCGAAGTCTCCGGGACCTTCGGCTAGATTGCGGCGATACGGATAACTGCGATCGTGGTCCGTCGACAGAGCGACTGTGAGGGGGGTTCGCCCGCTCGTGCTGTCGTTGTAAACCAGCAGGAGATGGCCGTTGGCCAGCCCCAGGAGATCGACAGCCGCGTTCGGATTGGGAAATCTGGAATCGATCCCCGCGCTCCAGGTCCGACCGGCGTCCTGCGACTCGGAGCGAACAAGACGTCCGTCCTTTCGTGGGCTGTAGTCCCCTCCTCGCCTGCAGTAACAGATCAGGTGCTTGGCGCTGAGCGCGGCCACCGCGGGTTGAAGGTTGCCGATTCGAGATTGGATCCGGCTGCTTTCCGTCCAACGTTTTTTCTTGACGTCGTAGCGCAGGAAGAAGGAGGTCGTATCTGGTCCAACCCACTCGGGGTCATTGCCGGTCTCGCGATAGACGGGCAGCAGAAAGTCTCCGTCCGCGAGCAGCAAAGGTCTGCTGCGAACCATTGTCCCAGCTTCGGTAGTCAGGGCCGTAGGTTCCTGCCATGTCTTGGCGCCATCGCGCGAGATCCGCGCGACGATGCGCGAGGTGGACCAGGTCTCTCCCAAGCGGATAACGCTGAACAGCCAGACCGTCCCATCAGGCGCCTGCCAAACCACGGCGTTCCCTTCCGGCTCCCTGGGACGGGGAGTGATCATTTTCGGTTCTGTCCACTTGGATGTGCCTTTCTTTCGCCTAGCTCCGTACACTGTCGAGTCTGCGCCGTACTCTCCTGAGCCGCCGTAGTAGACGAGATACAAATCACCGTTATCCAATTCCGTTATCGAGGCAGGGTGCTTGTATTTCCCTGGTATTTCGGGACCAAAAACCCGCTCCGTGACGATATCGGGAACCGCGGCGGCAAGAGCGCTGGCAATGACATAGACAGCAGAACATAGACCTATCATGAAGTTTCACCTATCTTGGAGGAATCAGTTTAGCACAGCGAATCAGCCTGGCTCCGGCAGCGTACTTTCGGCGTACCTTCGCACTTAAATCGTCAACACTCGATCGCGGGCAATGATATCCCACGATTCTGTAACTTTACCGTCTTCCACGACATACGCCTGCTTGTGCATAGCACAGGTCGGGCAAATGTGCGTCGGCATGGCGTACACGACATCGCCCGCACGAAAATGATCGGAACTCGGCACTTCTACCACAAAGTGCTCTTCATTCTGCAGGACCGGTTCATAATCGAATACGTTCAAGAGCACGCAGCGCTTGCCGGCGGGGGGGTCGCTGGCGACGGCTTTGTAACCGAGATCGAGAGTAATGCGCGTCGACGACGGGCGGCTGATGACCCGAGTCAGGAGCAAGGCTGCCGGCGTAAAGCCGGAGAGATCAGCATAGCGGATGCCGTAGCCGTGGTCGTGCAGGAAGCAGGTGCCCGGCGAGCATTCGAGGCCAGGAAGGTTCATCTGGGCGTAGATGGAAAACGTCGGCGTTCCCCCGACCACCACGCGCGGCACCGGCAGGCCTTTCTTCTCCAGTTCTGCACGCAGCGCAAGCACCGGCTCGAAATGTCGATCTACCGCCGCTCTGCGCTCGGTTAGACTTTCCTGATGCACATGTCCGTCGTAGGCATGGAAGCCGGCCGGCTCGAGACCGGCCAGTTGATCGATCAACTCATACAGCGCCACAGCAGCTGGGCCGGGTGCGACGCCAGTCCGGTGCATCCCAAGATCCAGGTCGAGGAGAACTCCTACCCGTTGCCCGGCGTTCACCATTGCATTGGAGAGAGCCCAGGCGGCGTCCGGGTCATCTGCGGTCACCGAGAAACTGCACTCCGGATATTGCCGACCCAGCGATGCCAGTCTGGCACAGTTCGGGCCAACCATGTTGTAGGCCAGAAGGATATCAGAGACACCGCAGCTAGCCAACATCTCCGCTTCCGCGAGGGTAGCACACTTGTGCTTGGTAATGCCGGCGTCCAGTCCGAGGAGAACGATTTCGCGTGTTTTATGCGTTTTAACGTGCGGACGCAGCCGCAATGGATCGCCAGCCATGTCAATTGCATGGTAAATGTTGCGGCAAATTAGTTCCTTGTAGAACAGCAAAGCGGGACTAAAGATGGCGCTGGGGTCGCGGATCGTGTAGAGAGGGTTCATAACAGGATGTTGTCGCGAAAAAGTGGAACGAATTTACATTCCGGCCACGTCCACGGCCAGCGCGCTAGTATACCCGAGCCGGGCTTCGTCGGCGAGAAATAGGATAAACGGCACAACCCGTACGGACTTCCATTGGTGCCTTCTATTCTCCGGGCATTCGCTCTTTGCGCTAGTCGGATTGCTCCGTAGGATCAGTAGACCGAACTTGGATAGCCTGGGGAACCTGTTGATGCTCGTCGCTATTTGCCCGCAAGGGAATCTCGCCGTGCTATTGGCTTCTTGCATTGCCTCGTCGCCGGTTCATGAGGACGGCTCGACAGCGTTCGCGTGCGCGGAAAGTCTCCTAGGGCAGATCAAGATTTTTGAAGAATCCGCCCGGTAGGCGACGGAACCTCCCCATTGGGCAATACAATAAGGACCACGTGCATCAAGCGACGCACATCTCGTCCATCCACGAGTTGTTAGCCGGCTCCGCCGGTCGAGATAGTGATTGTCCTAGAGGCAGTTTTGCAAGAAGGAGATTGATCGATGGCCGATGAATTGAAAAAAACCGAGGCGCCGACGGCAGCTGCGCCTCAGGCACAGCAGCAGTTTGCCGTGGACACCACCTCGCTTTCTGCGGCTTACGCCAATTTCTGTCGGGTCACCGGAACCCCAGAGGAATTGGTTCTTGATTTCGGTCTGAATACGCAGATGACCCCGATTCCGAACGAACCGGTCAAGCTGACCCACCGTTTGGTCATGAACTACTTCACGGCCAAGCGACTTCTGGGCGCCTTGCACATGGCGGTCCAGCAACACGAGAGCATGTACGGTGTTCTCGAGACGGACATCCAGAAGCGCGTACGGACGGCAGGCACGACTCGGCCGGCAAGCCCGCGCTAGTACAGGCGCGGCCCTCTCCTCGGTTGGGGGGGTATATGAGACGTATAGGACCTATGAGTCCTATTGCCTCGCCCCCGGGAACGGGGGCGAGGGTGCCTTACATGGGTGCTCGAATTGGTTCTCTCGGTTCTCGCACTTTCAGCATGCCCGCGAGCATTTCCTCATTCACCATGAGCCGCCGAATGCTGGTCGCCTGACCTGTGGCCAGGTCAATGTCGACGACGGCGCCTCCCAGGCGCAGGTCGCCCGTCGCCACATCGAATGGAGTCGGGACAAATGTGACGGCCGTCGAGAGCACGCGATCGATCCTGCGCCCCAGGATGCTATCGTAAGGTCCTGTCATGCCTACATCGCAGATGAAAGCGGTGCCTCCGGGCAGGACCTGCTCGTCTGCCGTGGGCACATGCGTGTGTGTCCCGATCACGGCGCTCACGCGCCCCTTGAGATGGTGAGCCATCAGATACTTATCTGCAGTCGCTTCGGCGTGCATGTCTACGATCACGCACCGCGTCTTGGTTGCAAGTTGCCCGAGAACGCGGTCTGCCGCTCGATAGGGACACTCGACAGGCCGCATGTACGTGCGACCAAGCAAGCAAAAGGCCGCCACCATCGTTCCATCCTTGGCAGCAGCGCTGGCAAAATCGCGACCCGGAGCCCCGTCCGGGAAATTAGCTGGTCTGCAAATGCGCTCATCCTGCTCTAGCGTCGCGATAATGTCCTTCTTGCGGTAGACATGGTCCCCAAGCGTCACCAGGTCCACTCCTGCCTGGCGCAGTTGCCGGTAATCCTTGGGTGTCAAACCGGAACCATCCGCGGCATTCTCCGCATCGGCAATTACGAGATCGATGCCTTCCCGCCCGATCACCAGCGGCAGCGCCCGTTTCACGAACGCCACGCCTGGCTTGCCGACAATGTCGCCGAGGAACAGAACTCGCATTGCTTGGATCCTTAACCCTCAAAGTTTGTCCGAGAGGGATAGGTCCTATGGGTCCTATGGGACCTATTTCACCTTCTCTCCGAGCCTAGCGCGCGAACTCCACCGCTCGCGTTTCGCGAACTACGGTCACCTTGATTTCGCCGGGGTAGTTCAGCTGTTCCTCGATGGCTTTGGCGATGTCGCGGCAGATGCGGACGGCATCGCTGTCGGAAGTCTGCGAGGCACTGGCGATGACGCGCACCTCGCGACCAGCCTGGATGGCGTAGGCGTGCTCGATCCCCGGAAAGCTGGACGCCACGGCTTCCAGCTCTTCCAAACGCTTGACGTATTTCTCCAAAGTCTCGCGTCGCGCCCCCGGTCGAGATGCACTGATCGCGTCTGCCGAGGCGACCAGCACTGTATAGACGTGGTCGATGGTGACGTCATCGTGATGGCCGATGATGGCGTGCAAGACCTCCTTGCTCGTCTCGCCGTAGCGCTTGGCCAATTCGGCGCCGACCTTGGGGTGGCCGCCCTCCATTTCGTGGTCGGCCGCCTTACCCACATCGTGGAGCAACCCGCAGCGACGGGCCAGCTGCCCATTCAGTCCCAGTTCCTCGGCCATCAGGCCGCTCAGATGGGCCACCTCCAGGCTGTGTTGCAGTACGTTTTGGCTGTAACTCGTCCGGAACTTGAGCCTGCCCAGGAGCTGCATGAGCTTTTCGTTGACCGGGTTGACGTTGGCCTCCAGCACAGCCGTCTTGCCGACTTCCAGGATGTGCTTCTCCATCTCTTCTTGTGTCTCCTTAACCACTTCCTCGATCCGCGAGGGATGGATGCGGCCGTCCTGGATAAGCTTGGTGAGCGCCAGGCGGGCAATTTCCCGGCGAACATTGTCGAAGGCGCTGACAATCACGACTCCCGGCGTGTCATCGACGATGACGTCCACGCCGGTGGACTTCTCGAAGGTGCGGATGTTTCGGCCTTCGCGGCCGATGATCCGGCCTTTCATGTCGTCGCTGGGAATGTCCACGGTGCTGACGGTGGTATCCGCGGTGTGTGCCGCCCCGAAGCGCTGGATGGCCGTCGCCAGGATTTCACGGGCCTTCTCCTCGGCCGTGACGCGAATGTGCTCCTCCCGCTTTTGAATGCGACTGGCAACTTCCTCGCTGAGCGCGATTTCCAGGCGTTCCAGCAAGAGGGCCTCAGCCTGCTCCCGGCTCATGCCGGTGATTTGATGCAATTTCTCGGTTTGCTCCTCGATCAGGTGGTCGAGATCCTGAGAGCGCTTGTCGACGTGCTTACGTTTCTCGTCCAGTTTTCGTTGCAGATGCTCGAGGGTTCGCTCCTTCTTCAATTGAACTTGATGCTTTTGATCGAGCACATCCTCGCGCTTTTCGAGCCGGCGCTCTTGCTCGCGAACCTCGGCGCGACTCTGGTCGAGTTCGCGATTGAACTCTTCACGCTTTTTGAAGACTTCGTCCTTTGCCTTCAGCTCGGATTCTTTCAGTAAGTTGTCGGCCTGTCTTTTCGCTTGATCGATGATCTTGGTGGCTTCACCCCGGGCGCTGCTCTCGCGCGAGCGATCCAGGAAACGGGCGATCCCGTAACCGGCCGGCACGGCGATCATAACAGCGACCAGAGCGCCCACCAGGTAAGGAAGGAATTCCATGGGCCACTCCAGTTGGCGGCCCGCTAAGCTAGAGGGAAAACAGGAGATTCACCGCGCGCGTAACCAGCGCGGGGGGACTAATGCACCGTCTCGTCCTCACTCTCGAATCAATGGCAAGTGGGCACCAAGGATCAGTATGCTGCCGTAAAACCGAACCAACTGGCAAAACGCAGTATCACTCCGGGTCATTTTCGCGGTGACGTTGGCACGTAAAGCGTTTCCTTGCCTCTGGGGCCTTAGTCGGTAAGGGCCAAGGCAACCGAAACGGTGGGATAGGAACCAGATTGCGGGATGAGTGAGCAAGAAAACGGGACGCCACCCGGCGCGGGCTACAAGTTGTCGTTGCCGGTACAGGAACCTACTCCCCTCGATGCTAGGGTAGGGAACACCCCAGTCACTCCGCCATACGGGGCGGCGCAGCGGCGCACGCACCCGTGCCAATCGAAGCCAGTTACCGCGCAGAGCCTCCACCAGCCAGAGACCTCCGGCCGCTCCTCCAAGCACCAAGCTCATCCACAGCAAAAAGACAAGTACCATTGGAAACCGCAGGCTTGTTCGTGGTGCCTTGTTCCAGGGTTGGTGTCGATTACCGCAGCGCTCCCGGCCACACGCCAATGCGTTTTTCCCGACAGCGGCGGACCTCTTTTTACAACCAATAACTTTAGTAACTAAAACGCACATCCTCCATGATGCCGGAACCTGTCCCACGCGGGAACAGGCCGCCTCCTGGCGCACGACCTTTTTCTATCGTGTTACCGGTTGCAATCATTATGCGACAGCGTGGGGTGCGAGGTCAATGAGAAAGTTGCTTCGTCACGACGATGCAAAAGAGGGTCAAAGGGGGTATCCATGCCAGTTCCTGCCAACGCAACTAATCGAGGACGAGAGCGCAGGGGCAACCCACAGCCGGGCACGGAACCATGTCCGAAGTGACTCAAGAGCGGACGCCGAAGTAAAAGCTGATTACTGCCGCCAATGCCATTTGCCAATTCTTCATCGTCAATTGGCGCTCAGGCTCGAGCGTTGGATTTATCACGACGAGAATGATGACCTCGGCCACCAGCCCGAGCATTGCTAACAGGGAAATCCAAGCGAGGACGTCCTGGAACCAGTAAGGCGTTGCATCCGAACTGCCCCGACCCAGGCGGACCAGACGAGTGGAGAGAATGCCCAGGAAGAAAGCCCCCACGAGAACGAACGGAAGGAAGGGTTGTTCATCACTGTCACTCGGGCCCGGGAGCTTGAGAAAGCTATCGAAATCCTGGAGTTTGTAATAACGCCAGGCGAAAACTGCCACAAACCCAAGGAGGAGGAGCGTGCGAATCACGCCGCGAGGCAAATGCAGAGGCGAGGGCTCCGAGGATCCTTTACCAGCGATCGATTTGCCGTGGGCGGCAAAAAAATGGCCGAGCGCCAGGAACATCAGGTAATACAAGTAGATTGGAGGCGGCTTGATGTTTTGCGTCTGTTGCAGGGCGACCAGCGCCCAGATCAGCCCAAGGATCATGAGCGCCAGGAGTGCCCGCACGCTGCCGGCCGGCAATCCCAACGGGTGGCGCGGAGCAACGCTCACGGGCTGCGAGGCCTCGAGGGAGGAGAATAGCGGTTTGTTGCCAGAGGGATCGATGGGAGTGCTCACAGTCGGCTTCTCTCAATACTCGGGAAGGGTGCTCTTCAACATTCACGCCATTACGCCATTTTGCTTTATCTCCGCGGTTCGCGATATTTCCAGAAAACCAATGACCGAACTGCCCCGCTAACAGTAGTTCGCGATTCGATGAGACTTATTGAAATCCAACGGGCCCGATCTTCAATTGCCAACTTCACTACCAGCTGTCTTGGCAAGTGGAGTCTCTGCGCTACCAGTGGCGCAAGGCCCCGCACCCGAACATACGCATATTATTCTAGTAATTGGACGAAAATAAGCAGCCAGACAGTCCTGCGGACCTGTACAAAGTGATTAGATGCTTAGAGAACCCAGACGATGCCAGCCATGAATGCCAAAATCCTCTCTGCCTACGGACTCGCTCTCTTCGTCCTTCTCAGCCTGGCGGACCTGTATATTACGTGGCTGATCATCCAGAACAGTGGCGGCCACATCAATGAAGGGAATCCGTTTGCCAAAGCCTGGCTGGAACGCTTCGGCTGGCAAGGGCTAGTGATCTTCAAGATCGCAGCGATCACGGTCGTTGTCGGTGTCGTGCTCGTAGTGGCGCGCTACCGGCCACGCACCAGCGCCGCGCTCGTCAGCTTTGCCTGCCTCGCTGTCTTCTTCGTTTTATACTACAGCTACCAATTGCAGATGCAGGCAATCCGCTAGTCAGCCAATATGAAATAGGTCACGGAGATCGAGAACCTTGTTCAACTGCTGGAACTGGTTATCGAATTCCTTTTGTTTCTCAGTGGTCCAGGCGGCACCCTGCCCCAGGCGATCGGCGATCAAGGCAAAAAGTTTCTCCTGGGCTGAGAGGAGATTGCCTACGTACTCCCGGCGGGTCTCCACGGTCTTACTGGAATAGGGGCCTGCGTTCCTCAGGAGTTCGTCTGCTTTGGCCATTTCTGCTTGCTGTTGCTTGAGAACAGCAAGTGCCGCTGCCACGGCTTGCGGATCGCGCTGCTGAGGAGCCAGCTTCAACTCTTCGAGAACTTCGTTCTGAATTGCCTTCAGTGCTTGCCGTCGAATATCGCGCGCCAAGGGGCCGGCAAAGTCGTCCACCTCAACTTTCTCAAATACTGTTCTCTTGCGTTTGATTATTGCGAGATCTTGCGCCCGCAATGTCTCCGTTTCTTTGTCGCGGTAGGGCCCGGCATTGCTCAGGATGTCTATGCCACGGTCGAGGCTCGCACGAGCTTCTTTCGAAGCATCGAGGACGTGCTTTACTTCATCCATGGAGAGGTCACCCACTCCATGGCGAAGGATTGGCTCGATCTTCTGTTCCCGGATGCGGGCCGCCTCCTCGTTTGCCTCCATTACGAGAGGCAAGCGCACGTACTTGAAGTCCAGCGAGTCCCAGCGCTCGTCGCGCTTTTGAGACTCCAGCACCGCCGCAATGCAGATCACAGGCAGCGCCAAGACGCCGGCCAGTGACAACCAGCTCAGGATGCCGTGCCGAAAGCGCTGTTCCATGAAGAGCACGGCTGCAATGAGACCCACGATTGCTCCGCCAATGTGGGCGGAAGCGCTGATGCCTGGCAGACTGCTGATGAACATGTTCAGCACGAAGACCATGGCCAGCCGTCTAAGCCAGGCAGTCGCCTGGCGGCCGATGTACTTACGATTGAAGATAATCCAGACGGTAAGGGAAGACATGAGACCGAAAAGGGCGCCGGAGGCTCCCGCTCCAAGCACATGGGGATTGCTAATGACCATTGCGCAGCTGCCCCCTAGGCCGGCGATCAGGTAGATCGCAAGCAAGCGGAGACGGCCCCACATGCTCTCCTGGATCTTGCCGATTATGTAAAGCGACCACATGTTCATGCCAAGGTGCACCAAGCCGATGTGAACGAAGCAGCAGCTGAGCAAGCGCCACCATTGCCCCTGCACGATGAAGTCCCCGCGGAGCGCTCCCGTGCGCTCGAGGATGACGGGGGAACTTGCAAACAAAAAAGTGTTTGCGGGGATGTGCGCCTGGAGGGCCTCCACAAAGCCAACCAGGAACCAGATCACATTGAGCAGGATCAGCGCGATCGTCAGCGTCGGGGCAACAGGACTCAGCAGGGCGTCGCGTACAATTGCGTAACGCTCCTGGCTCAGGAAAGGGTCACTCGCCTCGGCGGCTTGTTCCTGACTCCCTTTTCGATCTGGCTGGGCGAGCCCGTTTTGCAGGCTTGCCAACTCGCGCGGACTTTCGAGGACATACTTTCCCGCCGCCGTCAGGGCATATCCCTGGCCCGAACCGGGAACCCAGTCGGTCAGCCGAAGCAAGCCGCCAAGGCGCAGTTGATCGAGCAGGGCGTCCAATTCATTGCGGGGCAGAATCGTTGGCGCGCCGTCTTTCGACGGATACCATGGGTTCGGTTCGCTCTGCGCACAGTGGCGCAGAATACTTAAAAGTGTGTCCAATCCGCCTTGGTTCATTTCCCGCCCTGACGCTTCCAGTGCTGCCAATTCTAATAGCCCTAATTATTTTACGCACTTTTGGCCACGACAGGGCTCCGGAGTCGCTGGAAGATGGCCTTCGCGGACGCGAGGCGAGCATAGGTCCTATAGGACCCCTAGGACCTATACCCTCTCTCCCCAGAGCGGCGGCGAGGCGAGAACAAGCGCTACCGCGCTAACCGCTTTCGTCGCTGAATCGTGTCTTGACACGGATGGACTGAATCCTTATGGTCCCGCCTCCTTACAGAACAGTTTAGTCCTTTGTGAGTGCGCATCCCGGACCGAGTCCGGACCCGGAAGTGCTGCGCTTGCAAGCGAGGAAGTAGCGATGAACCAGCGCATTTTGGTGCTTGGGGCATTATTGCTGGGCCTGGTCGGATGCGCCCACCAGCAGACTCGGTTGCAGGCCGAAGACGAGACGGAAAAGGAAAAGGTCCCTGAAATCAAAACAATTGGCGACATGACCACCGTTGCCAATGCCGAGTCTCTGCCCGTCACGGGCGTGGGCCTGGTGGTCGACCTGGATGGCACCGGCGGCGGCGCGCCTCCGGGCGTTTATCGCACGATGCTCGAAAACCAGCTCCACAAAAATAAAGTCCCGATGGAGCATGTCAAGGAAGTTCTGTCGTCTCCATCAACTTCGCTCGTGCTGGTGACGGCGTTGATACCGCCTGGCGCACGCAAGGACGATCCTCTCGATGTCGAAATCACGCTGCCGCGCGAAAGCCGGACAACCAGCCTGCGCGGCGGCCGATTGCTGGAATGCCCCCTCCTCAACTTCGAGAACAAGAGGAATATCGACAAGGTATTTGCTCCAAGCACCCAAGGCGGCGACCAATTCATCCCGGGTCACAAGGTGGCCCGTGCCGAGGGACAACTTTTGGTTGGACTGGGCGACGGCGACGACTCCGGGAAAATGCGTCAAGCCCGCATTTGGGGCGGCGGCCGGTCCCTCATGGACCGCCCGTTCTACCTCGCTTTGAACAGCGATCAGCAGTTCGGCCGAGTAGCTCAGGCTGTTGCTGCCCGCATCAACGAGACCTTTCACGGGGCCTTTCAGGGTGACATGGCGGCTGCCAGGGACAAGTTCTCGATCGCGCTCAATGTCCCCGCGCAGTACAAGCTGAACTTGCCGCGCTATCTCAGGGTCGTTCGTCTCATACCCTTGATGGAAGCACCGGCAGAACGCCTTCCTTACCGAAAGCATCTAGCGGCGCAGCTTCTCGATCCAGCGCATGCAGTGACCGCGGCTCTGCGCCTGGAAGCGCTCGGCGACGAGAGCATTCCGGCTTTGAAACACGGCTTGACGAGCGACCATGCACTCGTGCGTTTTTGCTCGGCTGAGGCGCTGGCCTATTTGAACTGCCCAAGCTGCGGTGAAGAACTGGCCCGAATCGTCAAGGAACAGCCGGTGTTGCGGGCCTTCAGTTTAACGGCGCTGGCTTCCTTGAACGAAGCCGTCAGCCACGTTGAACTCCGCAAACTCCTGGAAGACACCGCCCCGGAAACGCGCTATGGTGCGTTCCGCGCCCTGCGTGCTCTGGATGAACATGAGGAATCGATTCACGGCGAGCAGCTCGATCACACATTCTGGCTGCATCGAGTAGCTCCCGGCTCGCCGGCGCTCGTGCATCTATCGGTCCGGAATCGGGCGGAGATCGTTTTGTTTGGCGACGATATCTCCCTCATTCCACCCTTCCCGATCCTTGCGGGCGACTTCACGATTACCGCCGGCCGAGAAGACGACCATTGCACCATCAGCCACATTTCCACGCGCACCGGCAGCAGACAGCGACAATGTTCTCTCAAATTGGAAGAAGTGCTGCACGCCATGGCCGAGATGGGCGCCAGCTATCCCGAGGTCGTGGAATTGCTGCATCGCGCGGACCGTTTGCAATGTCTGAGCTGCAAGGTGGCGGTCGATGCACTGCCGCAGCTGACCACGGTCTACGATCTGTCCAAGGCTGGCACGGATGATCCGGAGTTGCTACAAACACCGCAGGAAGTGCTTGACGCCAAGGGAGATTTCAACGCCACTCCGACGCTCTTCGACAAAGGTAATACCCGCCTGGGACAGTAACCGCTGAGTCGGCGAAACTTGCTTGGAGCCGCGCAGCAGAAGACAGGCGATTTCGTTGAACGCCGAAGCCGAGATATGTCGATCTGAAGATGTGACATCTCAGATCGACAGGTCCCGGCTCTTTTTCGTTCGCGTCCTATTGCCGAACTGGAGCGCGATAGAGAACATGAACTAGGGATTGCCCTCATTCACACGCAAAGCGTGAGAGTGCGGCCGACATCGTAGTGCGTCGACTATTCCGAGGGCAAGGATTGGGCAATCGCAGCGCCGTGGAGATGCTTCATGCTCAAGCGCCTGGAACTGGTGGGATTCAAGAGCTTCGCTGACAAAACGCAGTTCGATTTCCCCGCCGGCATCACGGCCATCGTCGGCCCCAACGGCAGCGGCAAGAGCAACATCGTCGACGCCGTGCGCTGGGTGCTAGGGGAACAAAGTGCCAAAAGCTTGCGCGGCGGCGAGATGGCGGACGTGATCTTCAACGGCTCGACGTCCCGCCGGAGCCTCGGCCTGGCCGAGGTGACGATGACGTTTGACAATCGCCGCCGCATCCTCGTCACCGATGCGGAAGAAGTGCAGATCACGCGCCGCGTCTATCGCGACGGCGAGGGCGAATACCTCATCAACCAGCAGCTCAGCCGGCTCAAGGACATCAAAGAACTCTTTCTCGGCAGCGGTGCCGGAACCGATGCCTACTGCGTGATCGAGCAAGGCCGAGTCGACGTCCTTTTGCAGGCCTCGACCAAGGATCGGCGGACGATTTTCGAGGAGGCGGCCGGCATTAGTCGATTCAAGGCGAAAAAAACAGAGGCCTCGCGCAAGCTCGAACGCGTCGATCAGAATCTACAACGCCTTCAGGACATTGTCGATGAGGTGGAGAAACAACTCCGCAGCGTGAAGCTGCAGGCGGCCAAAGCCCAACGTTTTCAGGAATATAGCGCCCACCTCAAGGAGTTGCGGGTTGCTCTCGGCCTCAAGGAGTTCCACGAATTCGCGGAGCGCCTTCGGGCGGAGACGGCGGTCCTCGACGGCCTGCGCGCGGGCCTGGAGGAGTATGCGAACCAGGCAGAGGCCTTCGAGGCGGACACGCGCCGCCTGGAGACCGTGCTCGCCCGGCTTGAAGAGGCAACGCACGAGCAAGAAACCCTACTCGCTCAGGCTCGCCAGTGGATTGCCACCGAAGAGACCACGCTGAGCCACGAGTCCTCGTTGGCGGTGGATCTTGAAACCGACTTGGCCCAAATGCGGACGCGCATCTCCGAACTGAACGTTCGCGTCGCCGTTCTTGCTGAGGCAGCCGACCGGGCAAGGAATGAAGTTACAGGGGTCGAGACTCTATGCCAGGAACAACGCCAAGGGGTGGCAGCGCTGGAACAGGAACTCGATGCGACCGTCGGTAGAATGACGGAATTGCAGACTCAGATCGAAGCGGACAAGGCGGATCACCTCGAGCAAATGCAGCAAGCAGCGCGCTTGCAGAACGACGCGGTCAGCTACAAGGCGCATCTCGACAATCTGCGTCGAGGACGCGAACGTCTGCGGCTCAAGACCGAGCAAGCCGTGGAGCATCTGGCCTCGATCGACCTCGAACTGCAGGCCCTCACCGAGGCTGACGAGGCATTGCAAACTCGGCTCAATGCTGCGCGTCAGCATCTGAGCGAGCGCCGGCAAGAACGGGACCGCATTCAGCATCTTGAGGAGGACATGCGGCGCATCTGCGCCGAGCTTCGCGCCGAGCGCAGCGGCGTGACCAGCCGCATCGAGGTGCTGGAAGGATTGGAACGCAGCCGCGAAGGACTCGGCACTGGTGCAAAGGAAGTCCTGGGCATTCTCGAACAGCCGGACCCTGGGCCCTGGAGGACCGTGCTGGGCATCGTCGCCGATTTCATCCAGGTTCGCCACGAATACGCCCCGCTCATCGACCTGGCGCTTGGGGAGCGTGCCCAGCGTTTCCTGGTAAGAGACATGGGTCTTCTCCGCGAAGCCCTGCAGCAACGGGGCCAGCCCCTCTTGAGCCGGGTGAGCTTCCTGCCGCTCACGCCGGCCACAGCAGAAAACAGGCCCGGTCATGCCAATCGCTTGATCGAGCTATCGCCCTTGAGCCGAGTGCGCATGCCGCGCTCGCCGGAAGGTTTGCCGACACATCCGGGCATGGTCGCGCTTGCCGAACATCTCGTGAGTTTCGAAAATCCGGAATTGGCCGACCTACCGGCGCAGTTGCTCGGGCAAACGCTGATCGTGCGCGACCTGGAGACGGCGCGTGCCGTCGCCGCACATACAAGCGGCTACCGATTTGTGACCCTCGACGGTGAAGTACTGGAGGACGATGGTACGCTGACCACCGGCATCCACCACGCCGAAACCGGCATCCTCTCGCGCAAGAGTGAGCTGCGCGAATTGCGCGATGCGGCGGCGGCCCTGGGCCAACGCATTGCCGAGGCTGATCGGGACCTGGCCGACCTGCGCAGCCGGGCGGCTGTACTGAATCAGGAATTGGCGGGCGCTCAGGAAGAACTGGTAGTTCTCACGGACCAGGCCGCCGACTTGCGCGCCCGCATCGGCCAGCATCAGCACCGACGCGCGGGCCTGCACGAAGAAGTGGTGCTCAGCCGCACGGAAATCAGCGGAGTGGAACAGGAGATCGAACACCTGGAGCAATCCTGGAGTGAAGCCCAGCGCCTGGCTCACGAGGCCGAGCATCAAGTTCAGGTGCTTCAAAGAAAACTCGAAGAGGCGCACCGCGAGATCCGCGACCGCGAGCAGCAACGCGAACAGCGCCAGCAAGCCTGTACGGCCGCGAAAGTCGCCCTGGCCCAGGTCGAAGAGCGTTTCGCCGCTCTGCGTGCCAAGTACGCCCAGATCGAAGCCGATCTGGAGCAGCGCCGTCGGGAATGGGCGCAGGGCGAGCAACATCTCACCGCTGCGCGGGCACGTCTGCTTGAAAGCAAGCAGACGATGTTGCGTGCATCGTCGGCCCTGGCACGTCATTACCTGGAGAAAGAAGCTGCGGAGCGACAACTGGCCGAGTCGAGCCGGCAACGCGATGCGCAGCGCCAGGAGAAGCAAATCTCGGCCGAGCAGGCCCACCAGGCGAGGGAAGCCTGGAGGAATCAACAGGAACAATCGCACGCGCGCGAACTTGAAGTCAATGACATCCGGCATCGGCGTGACGCGCTTGTGGAGCGGCTACGCGAGGATTATCAGCTTGACCTGGCGGAGGTGTACCAGCAAGCGCTGGCGGTCGAGCAAGAACACGCGGAACGGCCCCTGGACGAACAGACTGCGGCAAACGAGTCCGCGCAAAGGAGCACCGCCGCCCCCGCGATTACGCATCTCGCGGACCCGGACACGGTCAACGAGGAGATCGCGGAATTGCGGCGCAAGTTGAGTCGCCTGGGCAGCGTAAATCTCGAATCGTTGCAAGAATTAGCCGAGCTGGAGACGCGCTCTGCCACTCTGAAAGCGCAGCTCGACGACCTGACAGCCGCCAAGCGTTCGCTGGAAGACATCATCGCCAAGATCAACCAGGACAGCCGCCGGCTATTTGTCGACGCTTTTGCCACTATCCGCAATCACTTTCAGGAGCTGTTCCGAAAGCTGTTCGGCGGCGGCATGGCAGATATCGTCCTGGAAGACGAGAACGACATCCTCGAGACAGGCATCGAGATTATTGCCCGCCCGCCGGGCAAGGAATTGCGAAGCATTTCACTCATGAGCGGCGGCGAAAAGACCATGACTGCGGTTGCCCTGCTCCTGGCGATCTTCCGCAGCAAGCCGAGTCCGTTCTGCATCCTGGACGAAGTGGATGCCGCCCTGGACGAGGCAAACATCGGCCGCTTCACCGAAGTCTTGCACGAATTCCTCGATCGCTCCCACTTCATCATCATCACGCACTCCAAGCGCACCATGACCGTCGCCGACGTGCTTTACGGCATCACCATGCAAGAATCGGGCGTCTCGAAACGAGTCGCCGTGCGACTCGAGGACTGGCACGAAAATGGTCATGCTCCCCCGCACGCGCCGACAGTTGCATCCGTGCGCAATGGGCAAGGAACGACCCTGGATGCTGAGCGCAGTGCCTGATCGAGTAACTCGATGCCTTCGCGATGCCATGCTAGCTCGTTATAATCAACAGAGGAGAACAACCCTGCGCTACGCCGTCGCTTGCTTGCTCGCTGTCGCGGCAGCCTGTATCTGGTACGGATGGCCTTCTGATGGCCCCGCTGCTAATCCCCTAGAAAGAGAAGGTGTACCCGTGGGAGGAAAACTCGAGAAAAGCGATGCCGAGTGGCGGAAGGAGTTAACGGACGAACAATTCCGAATCGCGCGCCAGAAGGGCACGGAGCGGGCCTTCACCGGTGCTTACTGGAACACGAAGGAGGAGGGAGTCTACACCTGCGTCTGCTGCGGCCAACCTTTGTTTGATTCCTCGACCAAGTTCGATTCAGGCACGGGCTGGCCAAGTTTCTGGCAGCCGACGGATAAGGAAAATGTTTCTCAGCACAGCGACCGCAGCTTGCTCATGACCCGGACAGAAGTCCTTTGCAGTCGTTGCGACGCGCACCTTGGCCACGTGTTCGAAGATGGTCCGCGACCGACTGGACTTCGCTACTGTATGAACTCAGCCGCATTGAAGTTCTCGCCCGCGAAAGGCGAAAAGACGAAGGAAAGTCCGCCCCATGGCGCGGGCGCCGATCCTGGCTCTGGCGCTGAATCCAAGTAACGCGCGCCTCACATATAAGCGCGCGCCCAGGTTCCTATCATCTCGCGGGGAAATTACCGAGACTTTGAAGTCGCAAGCACGGCTGGAGTTGACATCCTGTTGCTCGGTCCCGGAGGCTCCCACGTAGCTGCCGGCAAGGCGGCGGAGAGCGCCCGCAGTCCCGGAATCCGGGCTAGGAGTCGAATAATTGCATGCCATTCGGTTGCCGTGAGATAACTCAAGCAACCGATACAAATTGCCGGCCCGAAGAGCGGTAATTCATAGATGAACGCAGTTCCGAGCCAACCGAGCACGACGCCGCCGAGCAAAACCGGTCGCCAGCGCGGCTTCCAGGCAAACATGGGGAATACGATCTGCCAGGCGAGGATGGCATAAGCCGCCAGGCTCAGGGCCGTCATGTAAAGTTTTGCATGTGGAGTTTGCGCCTGGACCTGCGCGAGCGTTGCTCGAAAGGGAGGATAGAGAGGATACCACAGGGCGGCCCCCGTCCACCAGTCTCCGAACTGTAGCTTCGTCAGGCCGCTCGTGACCATGACAATGGCAAAATGCACCTGCAGCAGCCTTAGTGCGATATTGGCGCCAAGGCTCGTCGCCGGGTAAAGGCTATCACGCCCGCGTGCCCGACCTAGAAGGAAGGTTTCGCCCGGACCCAGCAAGCGCGCCCACAACGACTGCTTCAACGTTCTCTGATCGAGCAGCAAGTAACCGATCATCAGGTAGAACGCAAGAATTGCCAGAAGGGCGTCACCATCGTAAGGACTCGCAGGATTCGCCGTGAACGACACGACCATTACCCAGCTCAAGACGGCCGTGAGCCGAGTCCAGATTCCGAGAGAGAAGAGGGCAAAGATGCCGATCGCGGCCCAGTAGGCGATTGCGAGCAAGGTCGGATCAGAGCCACAGAGGTAGAGAACGGACCAGCTGAACGGCTGGGGAGGCCCATCGGGGAGATGACTAGCTTCCTTGTAGGCGCCTAGATCGAACCAACCCTTAAGCCCGAACAGGGCGTCCTGGTGGCCGGCAAAAGGCAACAGCCAGGCGATGAACAGTAGGCCCGTAAGCAGACGCACTGCATGCAAACCGACGGGGTCCGCAGGCGTGAACCAGAAGCGCACCCACGCCTGGACCAAGCCTGTGGCGCGCGGCATCCGCTCCTGGGAATCCTTCACGGCAGGTTGAACGGATCGGTTTTTGCTCACGGCTTGAAATCCCCGAAGTTGGCAACCAAATCCTCAGTCGATTCAGGCGGTGGATTGAAACCCCTCCAGACCATGGGAGAGAGCGATTCGCGCGTGTGGCGGATCACCTCGGCAGAGGCCGCACCTTGAGTCCGGCACAGGAAACGCGCGTAGGACCTGGCTAGCAACAGCGACCATTCTGAAGGGCGAAAGACCGGCCGTTCACGCGGAATCAAATGCTCGGGAACCGTGCGCAGCTGTAGATCTTGCTTCCCGTCCCAGATTTGTACTGAGGAGACCTGCCTACCGGGCGCGGGAATAAACTCTCCCGTGAGGGGCTGCACAGGCTGGTCCTCGGCCAGCGCTCGCGCCAGCAAGGATTGCCTGTGCTGTACCCAAAAATTGGCCTTCGCATCTGGGAATTTGAGTGTAGCCAGCTCTTTCCCGTCATTGTCCTTGAGCCGTACTTCGAGCGTCGCCACGGACATCGCGGGA
>DATGZX010000349.1:0-6552 GCA_035296965.1 Gemmataceae bacterium | reverse complement strand
CTGGTAGTTTAACTTACGACCAGTGCGACGGTTGGGGAGCGATTCCCGAGCGTCCCCAACCCATGCCGGGGTAGCTCAGTTGGTCAGAGCGGCGGTCTCATAATCCGCAGGTCTGGGGTTCGAGTCCCCACCCCGGTAATCACGACAGAACGCGACAGAGGGCGGCTTGATGCGTCAACGCCGCCTTTTTTACTGGCGAAACCCTTCATCGAGTCCGGATCATCTGATCCCGTCATTACGTCAGAATGCGACAGATTCCGCCCCAATCCGTCCTCTCCGGTGGGCAAATGGTGGGCAAAGGCTTTGTTTATGGGTTGCCGTTCCGCAGAGTCAACGACGGGGGTTGACGCGGGCCGGTCATCGGTCTCAGAAGGTTGTCGGTGGGCAAAACCACCCTCTGTGCCGGTCGCGGCCAGGGCAGACGTGTACAGATGATCAGAATCGGGACGGAGCGAGGGGAGAGATTCGGCGGCGTTGTTCAGGTCCACCACACGGGGCCGGGTGTATCGGCCGGTCAGTTCCAGGGTCGAATGCCGCATGAGTTTCTGGACCACCCGGGGCGTCACTCCGGCGGCATCGGCCAGAGTTGCCATTTGGCAACGCAAGGCGTGGAAGTCGAACACCAGTCCGCCAGCATCGACGTAGGGGATTCCCGCCCGTTCCAGGTCGGGGCGAAGCATCTTCGCTCCACAGTCCGGTGCAAGAGGGAAGATCGGCCTTCCATGGGGCAGGCTGGCGACGTGAGCGTGCAGGTCAAGAGCCAGGTCGGAGGGAAGGGGCAGGGTCGCAGGTTGGCCGTTCTTCGTGTAGCCAGCGGCAACGGTCACGGTCGCGGGGTTCCCCTTCCAGTCGAATGACTCGGGAGTGATGCTCTCGATCTCCGAGTAGCGGAGTCCGGTCCCCACGGCCAACCTGTAGCAGAGTGCTCGGGATGGGCCGGTCATCTTCCGCCACGGGGAGCCAGTGTGGGCAACCTCGATCAACACGCGGAGTTCATCGACTCCCAGGGTTCTCCGGTCATGACGCCGGTCTTCCTTGGCGTTGAACCCCGTCACTCCAGCCAGGCAGTCGGTCCGGGTTCGACCGCTCTTCCAGCACCACTTGGAGAACGATCGGATGGCGGTACGATGGTGGTTCACGGTCTGAAGAGAAAGTCCCTCGTCACAAAGGGCCTTCAGAGCCTCTTGGGCGCGTTCGGGGTCAAGGTCGGCCAGACGGACGATCTTGGCGACAGACGCCACGCGGCGGGCTCTGAATGAGGCAAGGTTCGCGTGCTTTTCGGTTGCCCCTTTGGCGATCAGGCTTGCCCGGTACTCCGTGAAATGGTCGTCCAAGGGGTGGCCGGAATGGACGATCCGGGCGAGTTCCCCCGGGTCAATCAATCCGGCCTTGATCTTGGCGGCCTCGGATTCGGCGCCGCGGGCCAGCTCTTCCGTGACGCGGCGGTCGGGGCATCCCTTCACTTCATGCTTGACGCCATCGGCATCGACGTAGCGGTAGTACCAAATGCGGCCGCGTTTTCGTAGACTTGCCATGGGTTCCTCTCCTGTCTAAGTCAGGGGTCGAATCAAGGGGGCGGGATCGTTGCAAGCGATCCCGTTCCCCGACTCTCCCCAAAGTATCGTCAATCAGGCGTCGGGTCAATACGTGTCTCGGTCTGGATCGCTTGGCGATCCGCCAGAGCGTGGGGGTCGTTTCGATTACGCCACGCGGGCGGCATCTATGGCTTGCCACCACTTTTGATCCAAGTCCGAATCGTGGCAGGCGTCCACCTCGGGCATCGGCCGACGTGCATGTCAGGCTTGGGGACCTTCCCGGCGGAGCGCATGCGCTCCACGAGGCGGCGAGAGCAGCTCAAAAACGCGGCCAGTTCACCCATGCCAAGCATCGGCTCCATGTCGACGGGCAATATTCGACCGGGCTTGGCGTCCTCGGGCTGGTGGTCGATGGCATCGGCAGGTTCGGGATCGTACACGGCGAGCTTGCGGCGGGCGGCGGGTATCATCAGTTTCATGGTTGTTTTCTCTCTGAATGTCAACTCTAAACGGTACAGAACGCATGACAATGTGGTCGTGATATCAGCACTCGAATCGCCACGCCATCGGGACGACCGAGACATGCCGGGCGCTGCTCATAGTTACACGCATATCTTCATGTCTCAGCCAACGTTGGCGGAAAGCTTGCACTCTCACCCCGTCGCGAACTCGTCGAACTCGCCCGGCTCGTGCGCCTGGAGCGGCAGTGGGTCCGTTCTCCGCTCGGCTATCGGGGTGGTCTCCCGGGGCGGCACGGGCCGGTTCGCCTGATTCTCCTGCCGTTCGCGCCGTTGGGCTTCCATCAGGTCGAGGCAGTCGGCGATTGCGGCGGCAAAGCTGGGCAGCTCCCGGATGCGCACGCACAACCCGCGCTTGACGTCGGGCCACCACTGACCCGATCGGTGTTTCCAGATCCTGATTTGAACAAATGAACGGCATTCAAATTCCGACCAATTCACGCGCATCTCCTCGTCGGCCGACCGAGCGATGGTGGCGACCCTGGGGCCGTTTTCTACCGGCGCGGTTGCGGTGCTCCGAAATGGCAGGTTCGCCTGGCGAAGTTGCTCGGCACGGTTGCGTAACTCGTCGCTGCTACTTATGATCAGTTTCCATCTCTCCATTATATGATCACCTACCCACATCTGGATTAAGCCCAACATAACTCCTCATCCTCCCACGACAGGATGGCTTCGTCCGCTTGCTGTACGTGCACCTTCTTTTGTGCTTCTTTTCGATGTCTTGTCATATTCTTGTGTGAGAATTCGCGCGGCCGTGATCTTGGTAATCGCTTCTCTTGCTTGTCCTCCACAGCGAGTGTCGGTTGTAGGCCGCACTCGGCAAGCACTTGCGCCATGATCTTCTTGGCTTCGGTGATCTCGCTGGACGGCGTGATGATCGCGTCATGCAGGGTGATGAAGGTGACTCCGCGTTCCAGGAGCCGCTTGGCGACGTGGTGGAACATGAAATGGCCCTCGACCATCTGCATCAGGACCGGCAAAACCGTGTAATCCTCCGCCTTGGCCAGATCAATCTCCCTGGCAAGATCCGGGAAGGCTTTCTGGAAGCTCTTCCAGGTCGGCATGTGCTGTGCGATTGCCGGTTTGCCGTAGAAAGCTGCAAAGAACTCCTGCTTGAAATCAGACCTTGTTCCCTCGAATCCTGATAGGGCCATCATGTGCTCGTACAGTCCACCGTTTTTCGCGAGTCCACTAAGGTCGTGTCTCAGGTTGCTTGCCTCTTCGGAGCCCATGTCAGTGAACCGCTTCATCATGTAGCCCACAAGGGCCACGTTAACGTCTGCCGGAGCCACCAGCATGTCCAGGAACTCAGTGAGGGTCGTGGACAGGTAGTCTTTCCCCTGAACCTCTGAGGGCATCTCGGATGCCTTGTCGAGAATATCTGCCACCTTCTCAAAGAGCACACCCAGGAGAAATGGTTGGGAGTTCTTGATGTCGCATGAGGCAAGTGGTTCGCCGTTGAGAGACATGTAACGACGGAAGCCACTCCAAGCCCGAGACACTGGGCTATGCAGTCTCGAGTAGTCGCACTCGGTCAGAAGCTCACTGTCATCCATCGACCCCATTCGTTCGAGGGAATCGAGCGTGAACCAGTAGGAGTAGTCGATAATGCGACAATGTTGGCGCTCGGCTTCGGCGGCGTCGGCGTCAAGGTCGATGCGGGCCTGCGGGCTGATCTTGATCTGACGATGCACGCTGAGCAGGTAATCGAATACGAAGCGGGGGCACTTAAGGCTGTCGAGCACGCCCCTGTGCCACTTGGCTCTGATTTTTGCTGCTGCCTTCCGAAAGGTTTCAGCGAGCCGTCCCTCGATCTCGTATCGCTCCGTCGGTCTCTGCGTGATCGCTGGGTTGATCCGGAACTTGCGACTCTCGGCTCCTGGACGAAAATAGCCGTCCGTCTCGATGATCCCAGAGCCGAGAAGTGTATTGACCATGGCCGTGCACCCTCGGTTCCTCCCAAGCAGGAGACGAGATAGCTTCGCGTGAACCGGAACCGGAATGCCCACGTCCTGCTTCCAGTAGTCGTTGCTCCTGCCAGCAAGCAAGTAAAGCCAGTACATGGCATGATCAGTGAGGTGTTCAAGGCCAGCGGCCTTAAAGGCGAATTGGACTAATTCGTGCTGTCCTTGATAGGCGACGATCTTCAGTGGTACATAAGCCTTTGGTTTGGTGGCCATCTGTGGTACACTTCTTGTAGGTCAGTAGGTTTGGTGCAAGAGCCGCCAGTTGCCGCTGGCGGCTCTTTGTTCATTTCTCAGTCCTCCTAAACGTTCTCGAAGTCCACAGGGTCCGGGATGTCCGCGTCCTCGGGGGCAAAATCCCTCGCGGCGTTCATGAGCACTCTTGTAACAACCTGGGAGCGCGAGGCGAAGTCACGCTTGGCAACCGCGTCGATCGCCGTGGCGATCCACAGCGGGACATTGACCGAGATCTGGGTCGTCTTTGTTGAACTCAGTGGTCGCATTTGAAACACTTCCCTTCGGGTTGGGCGTGGCGCTGGTTATTGCACGGCTGGCTGACAGAAAGCTTTTTGCTTCCCCATATATAAAGTGTTCCAAACATCCTGGAGTATCTCCCACAGCAAGTCAAAAATGTTTCACGACACGGTGAAATAAACGGAGTCATTCCCCAAAAGTTACATCATTATGGTCTAGGAGTGATCTGGGTGGTGTTTGGGTGGTGCCTGGGTGGTGCCTGGGTGGTGCCTGGGTGGAACGCGAAAACCGAAAACTTGAGTTTTTGATGTTCATGTGCAGTGCACGAACCGGGAAACCGGGAAACCGTGAAACACGAAACGTAAACGAAAACATCCTTGCTCGCGGCAGCGGTTCGGCGTAGCCCCCAGCGACAGCGACCAGGGGCACAGCCGATTCATGAGCCGGACAGCCCGCGTAGGGCAGAGAGGCGAACCGGTTACCTGGTTGCACCTCGAACCACGGGGTTATTCACGGCGACGACGGCTACCACCCTGAACCCGGGGGAAGTGCCAGCCGCGCCTTCTCGTCGTCGGTCAGCGGCGCGTGAATCCCCGTCGTGGGTCTCGGTGTCGGTGGTTCAGTGGCGATCCCGCTCTGCGAGCGAACGACGCTCTCTTCACTAACTAAGTATCTGTCCTACAACTGTAACGCGAAATCGATTTTCACGGAATTTTCGATTGCGTCAATATTGGCGTGGATTGCTGCCAGCGACTCCGGTTGCTCCGCCAATAATGTCGCCCCAGACCTTTCAAGCCGATCGGCTGCTTCAGTGGGACGTGGGTCGTGGTCGTGATCGACGTGGGGGACGTGTCCAGAGGCCCTAGGCGCTCTCGCAGAGCGAGAACGTAAATCAACCCAGGCCCTATGCTGAACGCCTCGCCACGGGCCTGCCAGGCCCTTCCCGGGCGTTTAGGTGCGATATGCGAGAAAGGTAGGACGATGTCTGGACCATCAAAAATTCCAAGTTCATAACGTAACCTATGACTACATGAACGATTGGGGGCCTTCCTGGGTCTTTAAGTCCAATGGTGCCATGTGGGTGACTACTGTACAGTATGGGGCGTTGATCCGTAATATTTGCTTCTATTCACCACATAATAATACTAATGTAAGCACACATACACGCTCGTTGCATATACCAAGGCACATGGCTTGCGTCATAGCGTCATACGCACCAGCCTAATCTCGATCGTCGTCTCCAGGCTAGAAAGCCTGCGTCATAGCGTCATAGCGTCAGTGTTGTCGTTTGAGCCAACCCGTGCACCAGGCGGAACACGCTGCGCACGCTGCACAACCCGATCGGCCCCACCGCGCTTGGATGAGGCAGTATGGGGCGCTGGGAGTATAAATAGCGACAGTGTTGTCGGCATTGGCCCTTCCGAGACGAGCCGCCGGTCCGCCTGAGATACTTCGCTACGCCACCTTTCCGTGGAAAACACCGAACTTTCGCGTAATTTTCGGATCACGTACTACAAACGTAGGACCTTTACCCCAGGCGCGCAAGAAACTGCGGCAAGAGGGTACTGATAGATAGCAACGCGCTTGGGGGGCCTTGGGTTTTTGGGTGCAAGCGTGGTGGGACGATGGCTCGTGCATCATGGGGTGATGAAAATATATATACACATAGCAACTGAGGACCACTCATTGAACATGCACATGCACCCGTAACATAATAGGACCACACGTTGAACTAACAACACCAAGAGTGTATGTTTTTGTCAACACGTTTGACAATTTAGCAATCGTCCTTCATACTTGGGAATGTTCGGCATGTTGTCCGAACGTCGATCCATCGGACCTTTGTTTCCGGGATCGGCCAAACGAAAGGCAGGGCGCGAGTGCTGGTAACACTCCGCCCCGCGTGGCAACCCCTTCATAGGAAAGGGACTGCAATGTCTAGCTTAGCGAACGCTCGCGCTTCCCACCACTCATCTCCGGCCATGCTTCCGGCCAATGGTCAACCACTGACCTTGGCGGAGCAAGTCGACCACGAATCTCTCGCATTCCGCATGCGTGGCG
>DATGZX010000348.1:0-4183 GCA_035296965.1 Gemmataceae bacterium | reverse complement strand
ATCATGTGAAATCTTACGATAATCCCAGGAGAACGCAGCTGATATTGTCACTATGTGTTTTGCGAAATGGAGGTCTGCGATGCGGAAAAATCAGGGCGAACGCCAGTTGGGCCTTCAGCACCTGTTAAACATGGGCTAGGCGAGCCGCTGGCCACCAAGCACTTGAGGTGCCGGAATGCCCGGGCGAGAGCGCTGACAGCTTAGTCTTAGGTCAAGACCTAATTCGCGAAACAGACCTCATCTGCATCCTCGCACTGTTGCTTCGCGTCAACGTAAGTTCCAGTTATTCCGATGCCGCCATGCAATCCCATCAGTGGACAGACTCGATCCTTGAACCTGACGCGTCCTGATCTGTGGGAGGCGGAGGAGGCTTCCAAACTAATAATGCCATTCGCTATCGACTTGGGATGCGCTTCAGAGCTGCCTGCGCCTCGTGCGTTATAAGGGCCTCCGATGCTCCATGTGCAAACTCCCCCAAGAGCTGCCGTGACTCTTTTGTACCCATTTGCTCCAGTGCTTGGATTGCCCGCAGCGTACGGCAGCGTTGAGACGGAAAAGTCGTCTCAACTTTTTGCAGTAACTTTTCAATGCGTTGGCTCACCTCGGCGGAGGGGCGGGAACTAAGGACCTTCCGCAAAAACAATTCGGGCGCCGCCCCTAGCTCTTCCAGGTCTGCGTAGGCCTGCTCGCGAATTGCGAAGTCATCGCTATCCAGCTTCGCGATCAAAACCTTCAGCCATCCGACGTCCAGTGGCTTAGTCGGCGGCAGATGCTTCTTCAGAAATGGAACCGCCTGTTTTGGAACAGCAACGAACTGACGTACTGCTTGCTGGCCGCGAACAGCGTCCTTGCTGACTAGATCAGCCCAGCGCGCTTCCAGCTCTTGCGGGCTTACGGAATCGCTGCGTGGCTCCGTGCGCCGTCCGCTGAGATCCCAAACCAGGGCCGTTGTATCCTCGCTGCCTGTGATCAGAAGAGCGCTATCGCTGGAAAAAGCGATGCTGAAGATTCGGCCAAGATGGCCGTCGAATTGCTGGAACTGCTGGCCGGTCGCCACCTCCCAGACCCGCACCGCTCCGCCCACCCAATCACCGGAACTCAGCAGGTGGCTATTGGGTGAAAACGCCAAGGCAGAGGATGCACCGGGCAGTCCCGTGAGGCGCTTCGCTTCCTTGCCTGTGGTCAAGTCATAAATCACGAGGTAATCTAGCTGCCCACCCAGGGCGAGAAGGTTTCCGTCCGGCGACGCCGCGCGACAATAGACTCTCCCGTGTGAATCTGCGGGGAACGGATTGACGGCGAACTGGCGCAGCTCCCTCCCGGTGGCCACATCGCAGAAACGGACGATTTTGTCTTCGCCAAACAGGACAAGAGTTTGGCTGTCGGGACTAAAAGAAACCGGATAAGCACCGGCTCCCGATAGTTGCCAGTGTCCAAGTTCATTGCCGGTCGCGGCCTCGTAGACGTGTAGGGTTTTATCTTCGCCGGCCGTCACGAGCACTTTGCCGTCGGCCGAGAGCAGGGCGAATGCCCCCGCAAACCGCCGGATCTCCTTGCCTGTGGAGAGATCCAAAGTGTGCGCGCTGTAATTGAGGACAGCATCGACTCCATCGGAACCCCACGAGATGAGTTCTTGCCCATTGCGCGTGAAGATGAGATTTCGGAAATCGCGCCCTTTCCCCTCGAATCGACGGCGTTCCGCGCCCGTGGCCGGGTCCCACAATCGAATGACGTGATCCCCGCCTCCCGTCGCGAATGTCAACCCATCGGGCGCGATTGCGACGGAAGTTACGGGACCACGATGCCCGCCGGACAAGAGCTTCTCTCTATTGTTCGCGACATCCCAAAGACGGACCATCTGGTCTAGTCCACCTGTCGCCAACAGTGTGCCTCCAGACCCAAAGGCCATTGCGCCTACCATGCCAAAGGATTGTCCCGGCCCAGCCAGTTCCTTTCCAGTCACCACGTCCCACCAGTGGCTGGAGCGCAAGTCACAGGTCACGAGGGTATGGCCGTCAGGCGTGAACGCCAAGGCGTTGACGCCCCTTGGATCATGTCGTTGCAGCTCATGCGTCTGTTTGCCTCGGTTCAGGTCCCAGAGTGTTACTTTTTTACTCGAAAACCAACCACTAGAATTTTCCCCGCGGAAGACTTTGAGTGAGACAGCCGCCAGCATTTTGCCGTTGGGTGACACGGTAAGCCTTCCGAGCGGCTCTTGGTGATCGAATTGCCGCATCTGCTTGCCGGTTGCCACATCCCAGAGGCGGATGGAATTATCGTCGCCCGAGGCTAACAATGTCTTCCCGTCCGGTGCAAAGACAAAGCTGTAGACTGTTTTGGCATGGCCGCTGAGCCGATGGCGTTCCTCGCCAGTCGTGGTGTCCCACAAGTGTAATTGTTGAGTAACGTTGGCCCCGTGATCGCACACAGCCAGGGTCCGGCCGTCCGGCGAAAGGGCCAGTCCCGGAAAACGACCTGCGCGAAGGGTGCGTAATTGGCGGCAGTTCGTGGCGTCCCAGATTTCTATGTCGCCTTCGCTGAATGACAGCGCGACGGTCCGGCCATCGGCCGAAAAGGCGATGTCCTGAAATTGCCTGCCGCGGGGGTCGCCAAAGCGGCGCAAGTGCCTCCCCGTGTCGACGTCCCAAACATGAACACCGTGCCAGTCTGCAGCCAGGAGCGCCTTAGCCTCGGGAAGGAAGCCAACATTGCGTACACTATCACCATGCCGCAGGCGCACCGTTCCTAGTCGCGCCGTTGCGCCTTTAGGCAATGGATCGCCGTAAAGGTCCGTGCGCGGAGTCAAGACCACACTGGGGCCAAGAGGTTCGGCCGATGCTGGCGTAGGAGTTTTTGGCTGTACCTTCCCGGGTTGTGGAGTCTCTGCAATCGGGTGGACGACCAACTCCGTCCCACCTACGACCAAGGCGAGCGACAGCACCAGAAGGAAACCAATCCCAAGCGGCGTCACGACCGTCGTGAGTAGCCCCGTCTGGACGAGGGCAGCAACCTGCGCGGATACGGCGGCCGCAGCTATTGCCTTCGTTTCCACCAGCACGCGTGCGGCGCGAGAGGTGGCTGCAAGGAGAGACGCAGGCACTGCCCCGGCCTCGGGCACATTGGCAAGCGCCGTAGCCGCCAGCACAGCCGACAGCGTCACACCACGGCGGGCCAGCCGCTGATGCAATCGGTTGCGCGCGTAGTCGAGGCGGCTCGACACCGTCCCTTCTTTCAAGCCGAGCGACCGTGCAACGTCGGCCCGCGTCTGACTTTCCAGGCAGCAGAGCACAAATACAGCACGGTACTTCTCCGGAAGCCGTTGGATTTCCTCTTCCATGAGGGCTTGTATTTCGCGCCATGCCAGCTCAGTCACAGGGCTCCTTGGCAATACGCATCGAGCACGTCGTTCGTGGCTGCGTCGCCTGAGCCGCGAGCGCCGCAAACTCAGGGCCGCCCGGTAGGCGACACCGTAAAGCCATGCGCCCAGCCCAGATCGATTTCGCACCGCTGCTGACTTGCGGACCAGGACAAGGAATGTGGCCTGAAACGCATCCTCGGCATCCTGCTCGTCCTGCAGAAGCCGGCGGCACACCTTCAGGACCATGGAGCCGTGCCGCTGCACGAGAGTTGAAAACGCGGCCTCATCCCGCTGGCTGACGAATGCGTGGAGTAGTTCGCCGTCGGATAAGCTTGTGGTGCTGTGAGAATGGACCAGCTTCCGTACATGCTGAAGAACCGAGTTCAAGGATGCGTCAGCCATGACAAGAATCTCTCGGGAAGCGGTAATCGATACACACTATAGCTGCCGGCCGAGGGATTTTCGTCGAAATATCTTGGAGGCGATACGCTTTTGCTTACCCTGGCGCTTGATTGTATCGGAGGATTGGTTGGGCGCAGCAATTGGTCCGGTTCACAAAAGCATGCTCATTTTCATTGCATGCTTGCGAAGTCCATAGCTACACTAAACGCATCCTGCCGTGCAACCCATCAGGTGACTGGGCGACAGCTGGTGAGCGGCATAGGCAGGATTTCTTGTTGCGCTGGCGGGAACACTTGCCTATCCCTCTACCCACGTTTGTTCACGTCGCGTCCGGCGCGCCCCGGTTGACCAGAACGTCAACGAGAAAACCCCGCCTAGTGCGGGGCCTCGTGGGCGATCCTGGGGATAGGGTAGGCAAGCCTA
>DATGZX010000347.1:0-3954 GCA_035296965.1 Gemmataceae bacterium | reverse complement strand
AAGACCGAAATGACCGGAACGATCCTGACCTACATGTAGGACCGCGAGGCGGATGGCATCGTGCTCACGGGGCCACCCGGAGCGGCGAAGTCAGCGGTAGCCAAAGCCACGGGCAACACCGCCGGCATTCCAACCATTGCTTTCGATCTGGCTGCCATGGAGAGTTCCCTGGTGGGCGCTTCCACGGACCGGCTCCGTACGGCGCTCAAGATCATTGATGCGGTTTCCCAAGGCCGCATGCTCTTTATCGCCACGTGCAATTCGATCGCAAGCCTTCCCCCGGAACTGCGCAGACGGTTCACGCTCGGCACATTCTTCTTCGACCTGCCCACGGCCGAGGAGCGCGAAGTCATCTGGCAGATCTATTTCAAGAGGTACGGGGTGACGGGCGAGCTGCCAAACGATGAAGGCTGGACCGGCGCGGAGATCAAAGAGTGCTGTCGGAAGGCACATCGCCTGAGCATGACTCTCACGCAAGCGGCCAGGTACATCGTGCCAGTTTCACGTTCCGCTGCTGAGCAGGTCAAGGCACTCCGCCAGATGGCTTCCGGGAAGTTCATCAGCGCGTCAACTCCAGGAGTTTATCAGTACCAGGAAAACCAGTCTGTACCGAGGGGGCGTGTCATCCGGGACCTGGAAGGGCCGCTGACCGTAATGCCACCTTCGAGATCCGAAGCCTGAATCCCCCTTGTCATAGGGGAGTGCTGGCCGGTGGAGGGGCTTCCCTAGCGAGTGGCTAATCTCTTGGCCAGACTGAGAAGGGTATCCCGATCCGGCTCTGCCATGCCGGCGATGAGCTTCCTGAGTTTCAGGAGGAATTGAGCATCCTGCCCTTTGTCGCCGTTGTCCGCCATTATTTCTTCCATGGTCGTCGGCGGCATGAGGCTCGGGGTTGCTGGAACCTCTTCTCCGGAATAAAGGAGCTTATACAGTGGGACGTCGAGAACCCCAGCAAAGCGTTCCAGAGTCTCCAGCGAAGGGACAATGTGACCGTGTTCGACACGCGAAACGTAGCACTGCGATAGCCGGGTGCGTTCCTCAATATCCCCTTGCGACATTTGCTTCTGCTCACGTAGCTGACGCAGGCGTGCACCGATCAACACAGGTTCACTCTCCTTAAATGTGTCTTTCGCAAATCTTATCTACAGCCGTATCCTAGATGATAAGTTTTCGCCTCTCTGCTTCGACAAGGCAAGGGCACTATAGTACTGGACTTCTCGTAAGTGCGCGCCTTGCCAACCTTCCCGGCCCAAACCTCTACTGGGTCTTTGCCATTTGCCTACGGTCATGCCGCACCCAGAATCCGAGTCCTGAATCCTGCGGGTCAGACTGTGCCGAAATCGCGGGTGGATTTTCCACAAAGATGGTGAGACTGGCCTCCCGGCGACCTTCAGAAGCCGCTCAAGGCCAGCGGACTCGATAACGGAAATGGACCGTTCCAAAACGAGGCCGTGGGGTGTACACTCAAGCAAGCTGGAATTCCTGGATGGGAGTTCCAGAGTAAGGGTGACGCCAGCAGGAAGGAGGTGCGCTATGATCTCCGCTCGCCTGGTACAGGTCATTGAGGACCATGCGGAGCAGTTGACTCGCGGTGTTATCGACGATCTGCTAAGTAGCCATCACACACCAAACTACCATCACCTTACTCGTGAAGAGTTGCATCATCGAATCTATGATGTTTATCGCAACCTCGGACGCTGGCTCAGCGACGAGACCGAGTCGGCGATTGAGGCCAGTTACACTCAGTTGGGGAAGAAGCGGCTTGCTGAGGGGATTCCTCTCAATGAGATCGTTTACTCCTTGGGCCTGATCAAGAACCATCTTTTCGAGCACATTCATTTTTCCGGCATGGTTGATACAGTCGTAGAACTGCATGGGGACCGAGAACTCCATCGCCTCGTGAGCCGGTTTTTCGACAAGGCGGTATATTACACAGTATGTGGCTTTGAGCACGCCGCAGACTGGCAATGCCAGAGCACCACCGTCAAGCGTGCGGCTTGAATGGCGCCCACGCTGTGCTTTAAGACTCCCCTGATATTACTGACAGGCATAGGGGATGCATCTCTTGTACCTGGTGAGCTGGGGTGTGTTCGCCCCCACCCTTCCTCCTATACTCTCCCTTCCCCTGTTACGCTCGCCCGTCTTCACTAGGCACTCGTCCGAGCTGGTTAATAATCAACCATCGAGCGTCCTCAGCGTTGAAACCCGCATAAGCATTGATACCGACCAAAATGCGAAGATTCATAAGTGGAGTTGAGAATGGAAATGTGGTCAAAGTCCCGACCACAACAAGGAGGATGAAATGGCAACAGCATTACCAATCCTGGATATTCAAGAGCCTGGCGCAGACCTGGCCAGGAAAACCGTCTTCATCAAGCTTCACCTGGGCTTGCTGGGCAACAGCCGCAAGGTCAGCTCATCCCAGGTTGAAGTGGATGCCGATAAGGAACTGATCCGGGTGGCGAAAACGCTGCTCGATTCACCAGAGCTTCAGGCCATCCGCACTCTCGATGGCGATGTTCGCCGCTTTCTTTACGATACCTGCCTGCCGTTTGACGTAGGCATTCATCTCCTCCCCTTGGGGTTGCTGGAGACGGTGGATGAAGAGCTGGTCGACTTCAGGGACAAGCGCCGGGTGCTGGTGGAGGTATTCCTCACTGCCTACCCGCGCCTGTGCCAGGAGGCAGCAGGCCGACTGCGCACCCTCCATAATCCGGCTGACTATCCGCCGGTGGAAGAAGTCCGTTCCCGCTTTACCTTCAGTTGGCAATACGTCAGCTACGGCGTACCGGAACAACTTAGGGAGATCTCAGCGCGTATGTTTCAGACGGAGCGTGACAAGGCTGTCCAGGCCATGTTGGAACCCTGCGCTGAGGGTCAACAGGTGATGCGGGCTTCGCGGCTGGAACTCGTGAGCCACCTTCGTGATCGGCTGGCTGACCAACCGGACGGCAAGCCGCAGCGGCTGCGGGAATCGACCTTGCAGAAGCTGCGTGATTTCCTGGGGACGTTTGACTTGCGCAACGTGGTGGACGACCAGGAACTTAAGGAGCAGGTCGACAAGGCACGAGCCCTGCTGGAGGGAGTCAGCACCGATGCCTTGAGAAACATGCCCCTGATTCGTGCCCAGGTACGGGAAGGCATGGCAAACCTCGCCGCTCAGATGGATGTGCTGGCCGGTGATCGCGTCAGCCGCAAGTTCCGCTTTGATGAGGCATAAAACGGTCCCTGCCCAAACTGTCTTGCTTGCTCATCATGGAAGGAGGTACGTCAATGCTGAATAAAGTGATTCTCATCGGATACGCCGGTGCCGACTCTGAAATGAAGTTCACCGCTGCCGGCATACCGGTGGCGAACTTCTCTCTGGCCGTGAAGGAGGTTTACAAGAACGGCGGCGGGGAGAAGAAGACCAATACGCTCTGGATTCGCTGTGTCGCCTGGCGCCGCTGGGCGGAGATCGCCGGGGAGTTTGTGACCAAAGGAAAGTTTCTGTTCATTGAAGGAAGGCTCCAGTTGCGCAGCTACGAGGACCGCGAAGGGAAGAAGCACGACGTGACGGAAGTGGTTGTCACGCTGCTGCGGTTACTGGGGCCGGCCAAGAACGGGAACGGTGCAAAGCCGGCCGATCTCTCGAAGGCTGGGGAGTCAGCCGATGAAAGCGAGAATCCCTTCGACGAGCCGGGAAGCGAGACCCCGGATCAAGAAATCCCGTTTTAGGGCTGGACCCCGACAGTGCCCACATTTGAGCGAGCCCGCATATCTCCAGCCGCGATTGAACATTGGATCGTTTGCCTTAGCTGTGCGTGCTATAATAGTTTCCACTTGGGCGAGATTGCTCATCATTACCTTAGCCATCTACTCATGATCGGTCAGACGATTTCCCATTATCGCATTCTGGAGAAGCTCGGGGGCGGTGGGATGGGAGTTGTCTACAAGGCCGAAGATACTCGCCTC
>DATGZX010000346.1:0-39879 GCA_035296965.1 Gemmataceae bacterium | reverse complement strand
ATTGGCTTGCGCATCCAAGTGCCCGCGGATATCGGTATCGGCTTTCTCGAAAATCAGGTATTCAACAGTACTGAGCGGGTCCGCAGGGTTGAGTCTGGCCGTTCCGCTGTCGATGGCATGCACTACTCTTTTGAGGCTTTGGTCGCGACAGCGTAGACACAGGTTCTTTTCAAAGAGATACGCTTCCGTGAGAGCCTTCAGCGCGAGAGCCATATGCACAGGTGAACTTACGGCCGCCGAGTAATCCATTGCCTTGAGGTATGCGTCCCGGCCGTCCGGATGCAGGACGTTGTAGCCGACGGAGAAGAAGCCTCCGGTTGCGTTTTTTTGGCGAGGTGCCAAACCGATGACTTTCCATCCGCCATCTAACGTCAGGCCGGTAAGCGCTTGTGCAGGTCCCATGTATCGTCCCCTGGACGTGATGAAACGGCCCTACTGCCAGCATTGGCAACACGCACCTTGACTTTATTATTTCGGAGCGCGCCTTCGGCAAACTCCACTCACGTTGCTCTTAATCGCCAAACAACTCGCGTCCGCAGCTTGATCGGCATCAAGGACACCTGCATGTTACAGATTGCGACGGAACATTGGAATCCATGTGGAGGACAGTCTGCCAGGATCTTGGCCGTTTCAAAGCAAGTGCCGCCAGCTCGCTGGGGCTAGACCTACCCCCAGTTCCTCGTTGACCATCCCGGTCCGAGGACTGCCCCGTCATCCCGGCGAAAGGGAAGCAGCCCTTCACGCTGATAACGCATCAGCTCTTCATGGCTGATCCCCCAGGTCGCGTACGCCCATCGGCCTGATATTCTTTTTCCCGCCTTGATCCGGCCGAGGCGGCACCATTCGCTGCATGTGATTGGTGCCTTTCCGACAATCCCGGCGAATTGCTCTACTTCGTAGAAGTCCTTGATCTGCTGGCGCTCGACCAGCAGGTCTTCTATTTCATCTGGTTTTTCTTCAAGCGTCGTCTCCCTCTCCTAAGTTGCTGCTCCGGACGTCATCCTCGGCCGCGTCAGCTAAGGGCAACAGCGTCCCTGCCAAACACACCAACGGCATCAGCCCCGGACTGATCTCGTCCGCCAACCCCAGCACACTGTCGTAAGGAATAAAACTCTGCCTGCACCGGCCACAGTAATAGTAGGCACGCCAGACATGCATTTCCCCATGCACCGTCAAGACCCGCCGTCGGTGATAGGAATGAAACCTGGCGGCGTAACCACAGTGATGCACGTCACGCTGCACCCTACATACCCCTTTTTTTCCGGCTCGCCACACTGGCTTGCCGGACATCATTGGCCATCTTCTGTCCCGCGTCCCGGAACTCGAAGTCGATGGCTCCAAACTCTTGAGCCTCGGGCACGTCCACGGCCCGTTCGACCATCTTTCTGACCTGCTCCTCGGTTTTTGGACGGAGTTCTTTCATGATGGCTTCAATACTTTCTTCCCGAGTCTCGCTAGCAGCCGAGGGAGGCACACGACCGGACATGGCTCAATTCCTTTCATGAACACGGGGTGGATTTCCAGTGGCTCCTCCAGACTACCGCGCGACCCAACAGTTTCCCACCCAAGTGACAGCTGCACACCCCGTGTGCTTGATGCCATTCATTTTTGCTGGACTCAGTGAGTCACGGCGATTACATTCGAGTAAGCCTTGTCTCCCCCAAGAATTTTAGGAGGTTGCCATGGCTTATGCTCGCCTGCACTGCTCTTTCACGGTTCTTGTCTTTCTCACCTTGGCCTATCCGTCTTGGAGTGAAGATCCTCAAGGGGCAGGGAAGCTAGAAGCGATCAAGGAGGCGAAAGCATGCACCGATTTATACGGTGACCCGCTGCCGCCAGGCGCTGTAGCCCGGCTTGGCACGGAACGCTTCCGGCCCGGTTCGTACGTCCGCTTCGTCGCGTGCCTGCCGGATGGCGAGGCGATCCTCACGCTGGATCAAGAGAATGGTTTCCTCACGCTTGTAACGATTTGGGAGCTGGCCACGGGGAGGGTGCTGCAACGCTTTGCGGGGCCGCCCCAACGTTCGGGAGGGTCAACTGTCGCGCTTTCTGCTGACGGCAAGATGTTAGTGACCATGGGATACGACAGTCGAACTAGGAAGGCTAGCGTCCTCTTGTGGGACGTTGCCAGTGGCAAAGAGCTGCCACCCTTGACAGATGTGGGTGTCAATGCCATGGCGATTGCGTTGGCCCCCGACGGCAAGACCTTGGCTGTGTCGACGAACATCCCAGGCGACTTTCGGCTTTGGGATTTGACGACAAGGAGTGAAGTTCGCCATTTTCAAGAAACAGAGGATCTCTGGCCGCAACTTGCATTTTCTCCCGACGGGCGAACACTCGCCTCTGGAGGCATGAAAGGGGGCGTGCGACTTTGGGATGTCGCCACGGGACGGCAGCTACGAGCAGTGCGCGGCCATGGTGAACAACTCACTTCTTTAACGTTCTCTCCCGATAACAAGACGCTTGCGACAGCCACGCGAACGGAGAAGTCGATTCGGCTCTGGGACACGGCCACCGGCAAGGAACTGCGCGCGTTTCAGGGCGAGCTGGGATCAGCCTGCCTGGCTTTTTCGCCCGACGGCAGGTTCCTCGCTTCCGGAGAAGAGGTAGGCGATGATCAAGGATTGAAGCATCACCCCGTGCGGCTCTGGGATGTCGCCACGGGACGAGAAGTCCGGCGCTTTTTGGGACACCTATTCGGCGCCAACGTTGTTGCTTTCTCTCACGACGGCAGCAAGCTAATTTCAGGAGGTATTGCTTGCCCCCTTCGGATTTATGAGGTAGCTACTGGCAAGGTGATAAACGCGGCCGAAGCCCATGAGAGCCACGTCAATTCTGTTGCATTCTCTCCTGATGGCAAGACCCTGGCGACCGGTGGGTTGGATGGAGCCATTCGGTTCTGGGAGGCACGCGCGGGAAAACCATCGCGCTTGTTCGCGGAAGAGCATCGAGACCGCGTTTGGCAAGTTGCCTACTCGCCGGACGGCCGCACCTTGGCCTCCGCCAGTCAAGACGGCACGGCGCGATTTTGGGACCCCTCATCCGGCCGCGAAACAGGGCGTCTGCCGTTGATGAGCGCAGGCCTGCTGTCGGTCGCCTATACGCCCGATAGCCTGATCCTGGCCGCATGCGCCACGTCTGGCGAAATCACATTTTGGGACGCGGCAACGCACCGGAAGCTGGATCGTCCTTCAAAGGTGAAGGGCAATTTTGGTTCGCGCCCTTTTTCTCCTGACGGAAAAATGTTCGCCGCCATCGACTTGCCTTCGATTCAAGGTTCCATTTCTATCTGGGATACTGTCACGGGCAAGAGAATCCACAGATGGCAACTTTCGTCATACATGGCCGTCCATCCGGCCTTTTCCCCGGATGGGAGAATGCTAGCCACGGCTGTGTTAACCAAAGCGTTGCACTTCCTGGACATCCCTACGCACAAGGATCGCTCCATTGTGCTCTCCATGGATGCCCCCCCGACTGCTCTGCAATTCTCCCCAGACGGTCGGCTCCTGGCGATTGGCACAGCCGGCGGGACCATCATCCTTTGGGAAATTGCCTCGAATCAGGTTCGGCGGCGCTTTTCAGGACACCTATCCTCCGTCAGTTCGCTTACTTTCTCGCCGGACGGCAGCCTGTTGGCTTCCGGAAATTACGACACGACCACCTTGCTGTGGGACATGACCGGCCGAGCCGACATGGGCAGCATGCGGCCGCGAGCACTATCGAGGCAAGAAGTGGATATCCTTTGGTCGGCTCTGGCCAGTGATGATGCAGCCAAGGCGTACCAGGCCATGCTTGCCCTGACGATTTCCTCCGAAGTGGCGCTTCCGTTGTTCAAGGAGAAATTGAGACCTGTGGCGGGAGTCGGTCCACAGCAGTTAGAGCAGCTCATTGCCGATCTCGACAGTCCCCATTTTGCCCTGCGCCAGAAAGCAACGCAAGAACTGGGAAAGTTCAGGGAGTTGGCCCGAGCGTCCCTGAGGCGAGCGCTCGAAGGCCAAATATCGTTGGAAATGCGCCGAAGGCTGGAAGAATTACTCAGCAACATCGAGCCATCCGTCGCCGCGCCGGAATTGCTCCAGTCCTTGCGGGCCGTGGAAGTGCTGGAGCAAATTGGGACCCCCGAGGTCGCGCAGATCCTGCAAACGTTGGCTCAGGGAGCCCCAGAGAGCCGGTTGACGGCAGAAGCAATGGCAACGTTGGCACGACTTACCAAACGGTTTGACCGGTCGCATTCAACAGAGCGTAGCAGGAAACCGCCAAGATGATCTGCCGGGCGCACTTCTGACGATCACGAAAACAGGGGTGGTCACCCGTTCTCGGCAGGGCTTCTCTAGTATGGCGGCGTTGCCGGTGATTGGGAGAGCCGAGCGCAATTCGATTGTTCCCCTCTTACACATAGTCCGCCCAGTTACAACTACTGACCGCCATCGCTCAAGGCCAGATCGATTGCTCATTTTGGCCTTTCCGGTCATTACTTATCCTTCTACACTGTTACTTCAACGGCCTCAAAGGACCACCAGCACCTCGATCAGCGTCAGCGGCCTACCCTCGGATTAGGGGACAATTTCTCCGCCGGCAGGAGTTAGCAACGCGTGAACGACATCACCTGAGGTCAAGAAAGACAACGTTCGAACCGATCCGTCCGCGAAGGCAAACTGCGCCCCATTCAAATGCGCCGATCCCCAATTGTCTCTGAAAAGCAGCCCCATCTCGGGAGAATCATGCACGATCAAGCTACCTCCTCTCTGCGTGCCATTACTCCCGCCAGTAAAGAACGGTTCATCCCAGTACCACGTACCGGAGTCATAATCCTTGGGATTCATAGACTTCTCGCCAACAAGAATCGTATTCGATGTCCCGTCGGTAATCGAGGCTATGGTTAGACATAACGGCCGATTTGGGATTACCAATCCATTGGCTGCATAATCCGTTTTTCCCCACTTCCATCCTCCGCCGTTATACTCGCCATACGCATCGTTCACCGGCACTATTGCCTCCGGTGATCGTCGAGTCGAGCAGGTGTAACATGTCGCAGCTACAGTCCACGATCTGTTCTGGTACATATTATCCTGTTCAATAAACGGCAGAATTGCGTAGGCCCACGAACCGCCCTGGCTCCGCGAGCTTCTGCTTGGATCACCAACGCCCCACATGGACGTAATCCCAGTCTCGTAGACAGTCGTCGATATATATGTCCGATCACCATTAACTGCTACAATCCAGTCTGTTGGATCCCAACCGCCATTACTTGGCCATACTCCATATGTATCATGGTGATGTTGCATCGCCAGTGCGCTCTGCCTCAGATTATTTGCACAGGCAATCCGAGTGGCTGCCTCGCGCACACGTTGGGCAGCAGGAAGCAACAGACCCACAAGAACTGAAATAATCGAAATGCTTACAAGGAGCTCAACTAACGTGAAACCGGACTTGCAGCTGGATCTTACGTACATGGTACACATCTCCTACCTATTCGTCTGGACTCTGTCGATCGAGCGGCGGCAGACCCAACAGTCGGCGGACCCTATTTGCCTCATCCCGCTCAATATGGTAGATAAATATTGAATAGCCGGCCTTATAAACCGGCTGAAACAACTGAAAATAACAGTAAACATTCCGCGGAATCTGAAAACGCTCGCCGCGCGGCGTGTACTCCTCGCCTTCCATTCCACTCAACAGGTTGACGCTAACAGCATACCAGCCCGGGCGCGGGCCAAGGTCTGGGAAAAGCGGCATGACCGACAGCCGATTCTCTAGGACAGGTCCCCAAGGCGCTTGCTGAAAAGTAAGGCCAGTCAGATGCGGATCTAATCCCCCATAATAAGCCAGGAACATTGGCCTTGCTTCAGGATGCTGGTCTACCCATTTCTTCACAAACAACAGATCTTGGCCCCAATCGACATTTGACTCGATGAGATAGCGCCAGCCTTCGTCGGGACCTCCTACCAGCTCGTTAAAATACGATACATAGTGAGGGTGGCACCGAAGAACCGAAATACTATTGTACAGTATCCCGCCTACGACGACAGAGCTGCCCAAGAGCAAACCGATCCGTCGTGGGCTGCTGGCCAAACGCGAGAGAAAGGACAACTGAAAGTGCTTGACAAGTGACACTTGTCCCCACTCGGCAACCAGGTCCTGAACTAGAATCCCAACACGACTTATTCCAATGAACAGGAAAGGAAAGGCCGGAAGGGCGTAACGCAGGTGTCCATTTATCCCCGTCTGCGAGCTAATTAGCACAAGAATAACTATTGGCGGCACCCACACAACCACCTCATCTGTTACGCCCGCCCTAAATCGGGGGCTACATATTGCCAAAAGACAAGCCATGGCTGTGAACACTAGTGTGCCTAACGGAAGTTTTATAGCCAGGCCGTAGAGGTAATAATACCACCAACCGCCGTCTCGCCATTCCCCGTGAAGAAAGGCAGGAGCGCCCCGATCAGCGCGTGCCTTTTGATCATCAAGACCGAGCACGTACGATTCTGGTAATGGAACCGGAAGGGCTGCAACAAGCGTGCCCTCAAAGCAATTGGGGTGCCTACTCTCATGGTTTAGGTATGTGAGGGCGTCACATTGAAACGCAAATGTTCCAAGGCGCCGTCCCGTCCCCTCCCACGCATACATGAGGTTGATCGCAATTAACGTCGCCACTGTCATTACAATGATGTGGCTGAGGCATGTAATGGAAGGCCGGCCTAACAGGTGGAAGACGAGCCCGACTCGGCCCGAACTGTTGATGGAGGCCTTTTGCCGTGCATTGTCGCGGACAGAGGAGAAAGCAGGGATGATGCACGCCCCCAAACAGAGCGGATACATCACTAACAGCGAATATTTTGAAAGGACTGCGAGAGCCAGCGTTAAACCTGTCCATATAGCCTCCCTTAACGAAGGCTTTCGGATGTATTGTCTGAGGGCGAGGGCTGAGATAAGGCCGAACACCGTAGCGCCTAGGTCGACGGTGACAATTCCGCTCCAAGCGAGTACATTGGGGCACAGTATCCACAGGAATAGGGCGACCAATCCGGATGCGACGCCAAATAGCCCTGTCGCCCATCGATACACCAACCAGCCACCAAGCACTGATAACGCTGTGATCATGTAGCGAGCTGCGTTTACCAACTCCTGGTAACGGCTACGATTCACGCGCGCGAACTGGAAGTGCAACCATTCCCAATTGGTGACGGGTGTCGTAATGGCCTGTTCCGGCAAGTGAGGATGGGAAGCTACAACCGGTAGAGCTGCAAGGAGCTTAACAAGGGGAGGGTTAACCCGATAGATCCCAACAATACCCCTTTCCCAGGCCATCACCCCATCGAGGATGTGTCCGCCCTCGTCTGTTGTCACGCAGTGTTGGCGCAGGCCGTGGACCGTTACTCCGGCGTGAAGTATGAGCAGGCTGCAAGCAAACAGGGCTGCCGGCTTCACAACCATAGAAAGACGATGCCCCCACAAAGGGTGAAGCATTCAGCGGCCTGCAGTAAGCTCCGCACTTTGCACGCGCATTCATTCCGAGCATGGGCTTCTTGGTTTAGACCCTAACGTCCTAATTGGCGTCACGCTATCCCCGCACGTCGCATCGGTCGAGCGGCTACTAGGATCGGCACGTACCGACTAGTATTGGCGGACAGTGCTTTTAACATGCAGAGAGAATGCAGTATTTCCCGCATCGGTTATCCCATGCACTGGAATGGAAAGCATGCCTGCGAACTCGGGTTCCTCTCGCAAATCGAGTACTGCACAAGCCTCCATTGTCTCGAATGGCATCATCGTCGAGTGAGGTAATATTATCTCCAAGCAGGGACACGTTGTCCTTACCGACGCTATGTGTATTTGTGAAGCGCTGGTATTTGTTAACAAGAAACTCTTGCTCTGGCGCATGCCGCGCGAGACATTTCCTAGATCGACACTTTCGGTACATGACAGCACCGGAGCAGGGTGCAGGAGGCGAAGTCCCGCAAGACCCGTCAGGACAAGCGCCGGAACACACAAGGCAACCGCGACATAAAGGCGGGGCCAGTGTTGCAACTGTCGGCGACTCTTTTCGGCGGAGGGAAGCCCTGTCCATAGGCCAAGTACGGCAAGGACGTCGAAGACAAACGTCCACAGAGGTCTGATGGCAATCCTGCCGAAACACCCGCACGACAATTCGCCAGCCAGAGCCCTATTTAGAGAAACACCAGCAAAGCAAATGAAGCATCCGATAGCAATCAGGTGCGTTTGTCGAGGAGAAATGCCGATGCTCAGCCAGACGCCGAGCCCTATCTCCAAGGCTATAAGAATCGCTCGGAATGCCCAGGTTTCACTGTCAACCCTAGGTACGTCCGTGGCAAGCGCCGCGGCCTTTAGGCCACCAGCAAGCAACAGAGCTGCTCCAATCATCCTAGAAACGATCCCGTAAAGTAGAGACCCTTTGCCCAGATGAGCAATCGTAGGACATTGCACAGATCACCAATCCCAATGTGCGACACATCGCATAACAGCAGATTCCGTGACTCATAAGGTCTAACCCGAGACTGCCCTACGACGGCGAGCAACATAGGCAGCAACCAATGCGCAGGCCAGCCCGACCATGCCAAGCGTTAGCATCCAAGGGAACCGCCGGCCACCCGCTAAGGATGCCTCAGAAATCCCGAATGCTGTTGGACGGAATTCACTCTCTTTGCCAGGCTCTAGTTTTACGTCGGATGCCTCTGCAGTCAGTATCGACCCCGGAAGATGTCGACCACCATCCCCCTCTCTCCAGTACTCAGCCTTTTGTATTATTGGTATTCCGTCCACCTTCTCTCCATATTGAATCACGCAACGGTCGTGTGCCCCTCCGTACTGATACTCCCGAACCACCCAGGAATCCTCTGGAGCAAATAGAAACCAGGCCGGGACATGCATTTTGCTAGGGGTAAAGCGTTCATAGTGGAGGCGAACGAGCGTTTCACCTTGGGACTTAACCTCTTCGGCGGATTTGATGGTAATATCCGAATTGCCGAGATAGTCCCGTATTCGGGCGTTCAATATGCAGTAGGCAGCAAAAGGCAACCTTACGCCTGCGGTTCGCATCCTATCCAGCTTTCCCTCGTAAGTTTCGTCACCGGCCTTTGTCAGGAAGAACGTGGAGCTGTCATCGTTCCTTTGTACGCTGAATCTCCAGGTCGATGTATTGATAGAAGCCCAGGCGATTTCCTTCGCATCCGATCGTAGCCCTTCAACGCGGAATGCGTCTCCGTTTGAAGCATAATGGAAGACTCTCTTGCCTCCAGGAGTTGAGCGAAGCGCATCGCCGACCTGGGTCTCAGTAAGCTGCATATGAGTATATAGGTGCTCAACTCTATCAGCTGCAGGTCCATACTCCTTATAGTAGCGATCCTTTACATCTTGTCCCTGGCACTGCTGCAACTGGCCGGCAATTAAGGTCAGAAGCATGGCAATTAGGGAGTAAGGCGGAGTGGCGATACACTTGCAAGGATAAGACATGGTCATGACTCCAAAGTTGCGTCTACGCTTTAAGACACTGCGCACAAGCTCTTTGTCTGTGTCTATTGCCCGCCTGCAGTGTGGGGAGGGACTTGAGTATGTGCTGACGTGCTAAAGGTGGCACGACACTCAAGCCCGTACTTCCCAAGAGACACATGCTCAGCCACAATACTCGCATTGTGGGGCATTCTAGCGAGTGTCCCGGTCAGCTCTTGGAAAGTTACGAGCGGCGGAGGCATCACTGCGGCATGTTACATATGCAACCGCCAGATGTTGTACTGCAACACGAACAGAGCCCGGCAACATGACGGGGGTCGCTGGAAGGAGTTCCGCATGCAACGCCTGTGTTATCTAGGGTACATCTACACGTCGCGCATAGAATGCACACCGAACCTGTTGAACTACTGGCGAGCAGAGGAGTGTGCTCCCCAGCGAGTCAGCCTAACCCGATGAGAATGATAGATAACGCCGTGGCTAGCTTCGAGAAGCGATTACAAGACCGTTTCATGCGCTTCCCCTTTTCACAGAAACGTGGAGATGGCTCCTGTCTGAAGAAGCTAGGCCAACCCTCAGAGGTGCACGGCGCACCTCCGCTGCATTTCCAGCGACGCTACACTTTCAACCGAATGAACCTTAATTACTACGCCAACAACTCATCACCTAAGTGTATTGCCCGCCTCTGTTATGCGGAGCCATGTGCAGTAGCCAGCAACGTGCTGACGCTTTCAAGAACACTCAAGCCCCAAGCTCCCACAATGAAACATTCAACCGTTGGGCGCACAGCTGCTTGGATTCTGGCAAGTGTTGCGCCCAGTGGCTGCGATCTTACGATCCGAGACAGCCTCACTGGGTCGTCTCACATTGGCAACCGCTGTCTGCTGTCGTAGTATGACACTTACAGTTGCCGGCAGCATCACAGGGATCGCTGACATTCAGTTTGCATGCATCCTTAGTATCGACCGGGTCACAATTGCAAGTTCCGCAAAGGGTGCATACGGTGCCTGTGGCGGCGAGCAGACGATTATGCTCTCCGGCGAAAAATCCTAATCCGAAGAGGATGATCGATAATGTCGCAACCACCTTTGAAAGACAATTACAAGACTGCCCCATTTGCTTCCTCCTTTGACGAACACTCGTGGACAGAAACAGTTGTGGTTACTTAGAAAGAGCGCGCATTCACTGACTCATCTTGCCTTTCCTGCTTTTCGACTGATCCAACTATGTACAAGGTCAGGCCTCGGGTATGGCCATCGAAGTAGACCGTCGCAGTGTGCTGGAATTCTCTGCCCTCGTCGGCCGGACGTGGTTTGACATGGATGATCAATTCGCGGCTTTCACCAGGGTTGAGTTTAAAAGGCAATCCCCTGGGCGTCAAACAGCCGCAGCTCGTTTCTACGCCAATAACCGTCACTTCTCCAGGCGTGTAGTTTGTCAAGAGGAAGCGTGCTGGGGTCGCCTGGAAGAGAGGAATTGAGACCAGTCTGTTAACCGATGGCAGAACCACGACAGGGTAGTCGCGTACATAGGCCTCGAACGCTGCAAAGGAGCCAAACTTAACGATACCCACGATTACAAGTAGCCCGCCCAGAAGTGCCGCCGAGAAAACAGGCAATTTAAACCAGCACCAGAAGGCATGTAGTGCAGCTTTCATCGAAACCCCTGCCAACCACCGAGATCACCAGGTTCGCAGTACGCATCGGTTCACGCGCTTAGAAAAAATGACGCCTGGGATCGTCATGCGTGCATAGCGACCTGGTTTGAACCAAGGTAACGCTCGCGCCGGCGCATTTCATCTCCGCAAGACCAGAGAGCCACGTGAAATCGTACCGAATTGACACTCCAGGAAAAGCCAATAGTATTACCCTAGTGGCTCTGGCCGCAAATCGTGCTAGATACTCCGAACACCAGGTCCGATGCACACCACGCGGCGGCACAGGAATTGCTTGCCTTACTTATTGCCAGGGGTACTAGGGTTGCCCCTTCTAACTATGCCAGAATTCGCCTGTCTAAGCTCTGGTTGAAACCAATTCCATAACTCTACTTCCAGCATAATCCCTTGAATGAGATTATTGTCGACAGCCTACAACACTTGGTCAAGCCCCTTGCTGGGGGAGACCTGGGGGAGCAGTCTAATGAGTCGTCCAGCCAACGCGCCGGCCAGTTCCATCCCCGTGAAACCGAATGAGGGGCGGATCCAAGGAACGGTTCAGATCCTTAATAGTATCGTGCAAGCGAACCTTTGCATTCTTGCCGCGCGCGACCAGCAGCGGATCATCACACCATTCAGGCCAGCAGAGTTCTTGCAAGGCACGCAGGAGAAGTTCTTGATTGGCAGCAGGGACTCGGAAGCGCTTCAATATATGAACGCCCCAGGAAAGTACGCGCCTGTCCAGATCGTAATGCGGCGTGAGTCGTCCCAAACGTAGCATGGCGCCAAGACGCGTGCAGGCTTCATCACTATCTGATGGGAAGTCTACGGTGAAAATGTGGTCCAGAAACGCTGTGCCAAGTTGCGTCAGAATGAAACAGCTCGTCTTGCGAAAAATCAGACTATTTGCCGCGCGCGGTCTGTTCCGGCCGGGCGCACCGGCCAGGCAATGTTCGATGTGTCCCTCGTAGATCATCCAAAGAAGCGCCTCGTCTGCCTGTCCTTGCTCAGGCAGTTGCTGGTAGAGCACATACGGGGCGCTTAGGCCTCGGCCTTCGGGATGCGCCTGCCGACGATTGGAAAGCAGCCGCTCGTAAAGCGACCGCATCGTGTGAAGTTCGTCAGTATTTGCCCGCCGTGCTTGCTCCGGCAGGACTTGCACAAGCATACGCAATCCTCCCAAAATAAAGTACCGAAAAATCCAAAACACCCGACATGGTTTTTCAAGATTCTTTTTCGGCAAGGGGCCACCAACCAAGGGAGGCCGAGTGTCGTTGAAGCGGTACGAGCTGATTTCGCTTCAGGCGACGGAGCCTTGGAATCGTGATTGCGAACCTGGGCGGGACGAACGAGTCCGAATCGGATATCGCAGCCGAAGCAACATCGGTGCCGAAAGTGCCAGAAACTGGCGCAATGGGTTAACTCGGAGCGAATCAATCACTTACGTTTGGTCCGGAGAAATGAGAATGCACGATCGGCCGGCTCAGACTATCGGAAATCTGGAGGCGCCGTCTAGATTCTGGGCGCTTTTTCACAACCCAACTCGGCCCCATTTTGACTGAAACGGCCTGTGTTCCGTGCTCCGCCGCCGTGTCGGCAGAAGCATCCTCAAGAACTAAAAGGGCAGGTATTCTTTCGCCTGAGTTTCAGGGATGTGAAAGGCCTTGGTAGTCCGCCAGCACTTGGCGCAACGCCCCGTGCCGAAAGTAGACTAGAACCTGATCTGCCCGCCAAAGCAACCAGGTGCCTCAACCTGGTTGGCTGGCATGCAGTCACGTTGCCGTGACATCGGAGCCGCGTGGAATGCCGAATGATGGCAACGCGACGGATCCATTCCACATCGCTGTCAGATTGTCGCCGCATTGCCGCCGCATCGCCAATCACGCCCCCCCAATGCCCCCCAAACCAAGCAGCTTGACACTGCGCCGTATAGTCCGAATCTACGATCGACGCTGAGAGTCACCGCAGAGAGTTTGTGATTATTTAGCGCTTGGTGGAAAAACCACTCGAAAACACGGCGGCTTTTTGGCTTCCAAGATGGCAATACTCCATAAAATCACAACCTCAGAGCGTGATCAGTCCCCGGGCGCCTCATTTTGGACAACTGCAATGTGAGTGGTAATCATCGCCCCTTCCGCAGATGGGGGGGACGCAAAGCGGCCATGCGCCGCCGCGAAGGGAGTGGTGCGCCTCCAGAGCGACCTCCCCGACTCCCAGACCACGACATGAATTTCTACCTGTCCGAACTCCGCAAGGGAACTCAGTAATGGATGATTCAGGTCATTGCCATCTTCACTATTTGGACGATCCAAAGGTTTTCTTCGCACAGACCCTTCCCATAAGAGCCGGGATGCAGCTGAGGTAACTGCTTCCGGCGATTCTGACTCTGCCAGCCATTTGCTATTACCGTTGTTCGGGGATCCATTGCTTATGAAGGATTTGCTGGAGAGGGTCAACGAGCGCCGGATTCTCTTTCCATCGAGCGTCGATCCGTGAGAAGGCCTTCGCCAGCAACTGTCGCACGTCGGCGTGAGGATTCGTCATCACGGCAAGGATGCATCCGTAAAGAATTCGGGCAACGTGGCGATAACTGCAGAATGCGGTGCGGGTCCGAGTGTTGCTGTACAAAAGAGTGCGCATTTCATGAAACGTCTTATCGGTGTAAATACAATGCGCATCGCGATAGTCAGTATAGAAACTTTCCACCGCCGGGAGGCCGGCTCCTGTCAGTGCACGGTCAACTACTTTGCCGGAAGTCGTCAAGTTGTTGACAAGGTTAACAGCAAGCGCATGGTTCTCGGTACCCGCCTGTTCCACAAGGTACCATTCGCCCCATGTAGATAGCCCCTTGCCGCCCCGTTCTTTGTAGAGCTGGGACACGGGAATCGGAGCCACGCCCACCTGATCTGGTTTTAGTCCTTTACACAGGGGCTGCCCTGTCGCATCGGTCGCAGTGAACAAGTCCACCAGCGTCGAATACCAGTGCCTGGCAAATGTCCAGTCCGCAGCCGGGTGGTTTCTTGGATCCACGGAAGAATTGACGGAGACGATTTGCTCTGCATGGATCCATTTCCGCAACCGCTCGATGGCCAAAGCGATATCCTCGAAGCACCCGGTACGAAAAGTGACCTCGAGGGAGCCGTCTTCGCGCCTGGCCGTGCCCCAATCGGCTCCGTGACTCCAGCACAGCTCGAGAACAGTTGCTAGCAAGGAATCGTACGTCGTCGTTTCGATCAGGAGTCCTGGTTTTTTACGAGCTTCCTTTTTAGTCACACACTGCATTTCGAGCTCTTCCCAGGTGTCCGGCGGTTTGCTTACCAGGTCCTTTCGGTAGACAAGCATGCTGACATTTATAAAGTAGGGTACGGCAATGTAATTTGCTCCGGGCTTGAAAAGTGTCGCTTTGCCTCTTAACTCGACAATGAAGTTTTCAGCGCTTGCCGGGCCAGACTGCATTGCGTAGTCCACGAGCTCGTCAGGCCTGATTTCAGCCAATAAGCCTGCCTCCTGTAAAACAGTGATCCAGTACTCGTCTACGCTTGACACAACCATTGGCTTGCGAGAGGGAATGTCTTTGGCCCTGCGACGGATGCTGAACATACGCTGCAGTCCAGCCCGGTCGAACTCATGGATCCCCAGGCCCGGATAGAACGATGGAACATCAATGGTCCGCAGCCCGCTGATCGCGTTGCGCTGAGGAGCGTTTTCTGCAAAAAGAATCAGAAGTCCGGTTGCCGGGTACGTGTCGAAGAACTGAATACCACGGCCTGGCATGAAGTCGTAACAGCACGATCGGCGTTGAATCGGCAGGCCTCGTCCTTTTAGAACTTTGCAGTACAAGATCTCTTCTTTCACGTTGTCAAAAAGAGGATCGGGAGTTATTTCCTCTGCATAAAGTCTGATAACCGTGTCAACCAGGAAGCTGTCGGACCAAAAGTCGGAACCGCCTGGTTTTTCTTCGCTAATCAGCAGGGCCGTGGTTTCGCCACCAGTGTTCTCGCGCCAAGTGAGGTAACTTTTGGCCATCGCGAGGAGCTGACGGTCCGAACTCCAATGTTCAGTCTTCTCTTCGTGGGGTACGGAGACCAGATCGATAAATGCGGGAAGACTATCGAGGATCACGAAGTCAGCCGCGTGCTCCCAGATGCCATTCCAGAAATCGTCAAGGACCTTTGAAGGATCATCTGACTGGGTCCTGTCGTAGGAATAGGTGAAAGCAATAAGCTTCGCGTTTTTGTCCCCAGCGGCCGGAAGGTACTTTTCGAGCGCCAGCTTGGCGTAGCAATCCTGAATCTGCTTGACCACAGCCAGCGAGTTGTTTTCAAGGCACGCGAAAAGGACCTTCTTTCCGCTCGCAAGCACATTGGCCGCGATCTGCAGTGCCAGGGTTGTTTTTCCGGTCCCGGGTGCTCCTCTGATCAATACAGTTGAGCCAGCAACGAAACCGCTACCACCCAAAAGACAATCCAACTCCTTGATCCCAGTCGAGAGCTTCATGGCAATACATTCCCAGGGATGCTGATCCCACCGCAATTGCACTGATTGGTAGCAGGAGTTTTTGGGCTCAGGGAACGCATTCGTTTCGCCGTAACACGACTTCTGCAGCCAGGTGGGTTTTTGGGCGAAGGAGACAGGAGGCAAACTCCGTGTCGCATCGCATGGAGCCGAGCCCCACTACCTTTGAATTTATGTCCGCTTGGCAATAGATCAACACTCTCATGCAAATGCAACCAGAAACGCTACCCAATGGAGTGCTGGAGTGCTTGGGAATCGAAAGAACCGGCTCCTGTTGAAAACAACAAGCACTCACCTGAACGAGACTCTCACAGACACTGAGCGACGATTGCTAATCCCCTGCTTCCCTCGCGTAGAGTGTCATCAACCGCTCTTCATTTCTCCTCAGGAGCGTCGATGACCGTGCCGGTTTCGACATTCGGCCATCCGCGCGCCCTTTTTCAGCGCATGTTCAACCGCCATCCTGGTCTCGCCTGGCGAGTCAAGGATGGCGCTGGAATGAGAGTGTGGCCAATGGCCGGTTCGTTCCTGAAACGCATCCACCCAGGGAAGGAACCTGTCCGATCGAGATCCTCGCCCAGGTCCAAACGTTTCGTACGCCTTCCAGTTCGATCAGCAAGATCGCCAACGACGTGCCGCAGGGCGATCCGCGCAGCCCATTCTTGAGCGCCAGATCCACGGCGGTCCAGGTTTTGCCGGGCACTTCTGCGATCGGACCGGATTTTGCCGGCGGCCACTCGCCCGGTCGCTCCTGATTTGAACCGGCACATGCAACGATTTGTTGCTCGGTCAGCCCAAGCAGGCCCTTCCGACTACGAAGGTCGCGGCGCTCGGCAAGCAACCTTGCCAGCCACAATGGCAAGCTGCGGATGCCGGCCCGTAGCGCAAAATCATCCGCTCGCCACGTGTCGCCGCCGGATTCGGCGATGCGGCCGGAATTTCGGCTGGGCCAGTTTCCCGTCCGTTTATGGTATTCGTCGGCGCGTCGGAGGATTGCATAGATTGTAAGCGGGGATAGATCGCGGATGTATCTGGCGCCGCGGGCCTTGGACGGTAGCTGAGCCAACGAACTGCCGTCAGGAAGCTAACGAAGTCGCCACGCAGGGCTGCGTCCATGCTCACCCAGATCTCGCTGATGCCTCCCGGAATGCTACCCGAATTCCTTATTGGCCACTTGCCAGCCTTCTCGCGATAGGCATCGGCCCACTTGAGAATATCTTCAATGACCAGGGCGCGCCGCTGTAGCTTGTACATGACTCGTCAGACAAAACACCCGGGTTCTGGACCGAACTCAAGACGAAATGAGGCAGGAATTTCTCAGGTGGTCCGTTTCACATTCCCGAACCAGCGTATCGGCAAGCACTCCAGAGCTCAAGCGACAAGCTGGGTTGCATGCCGCAGTTCTCGGTGCCCGACCGAGAAAGCAAGGCAGGTTCTCCACGGCGCAAGTAGAGGCCGAGACCAGGCAAATCGCCAGGAGGCCAGATCGATTAATCGGCGGCTGGTTTTTCGAACCGGATGCTTGCACAGTGTGTGCCGCTCGCGTATAAGTATGAAGAAGTCGAGTAGGGAATTGAGGACCACTGCTTTAAGGATCAAACTTTCGACCGGAGATCCTTGGACCTCGCTGGCAAGCCGCCGACCATTGCGATTGGGATCTTGCAGCATTCTTAATCTAAAGGCCCGCGGCTCTATCAGAGGCCTTCTTCCCTGTGGCGCGATGGCCATCGCAGCCTACTCCTCTCTGCCAGAAGCAGGGCAATCAGCACACAAAGGGATTTGAATGGAAACTCTCGCCCCACCCATTGTGACAGCAATACTCCTGCTTTCCGCACGCATTTTCTTACCCCGTCGGACTCCACGGACTTTTTCCCCTGACGATGTGGAAATCAGGCCTGCCGGCAAACGTACTCGAAAGTCGCTGCTGCCTAGCCATCTATCGGAGTCTGTCACCTGGCGGTTTATCATGCAGGCTGCCATTTCCCTCATCGTTCTCTTAGTTTGCCTGCCGTTTTTGGCTCTCGCTAGCGCTGAACACCCTTGGAGGAGCGGGGCGCAATACTCCATCGGTCTCGTCGTCGGCTTCTGGCTTAACGCGACGAAGGACGTGCCCGCTCCGGGGCAAAAAATGGATCGGAAAACAAACCATCATTAGCTGCTTTAGATTCGGGCCGAGTTTAGTGGCAACGCCATGCCGCAAAAACGAAAAGGAAATCTCTCCAATGTCCAGATTCACACACCTACCGACGGAGCCGAGGGCAAATGAACCTTCAACCAAGTCACGCGCAGTTCCAGTTGCTCAAGACATCACGGCCTTGTTCACCGGCGAGCGAGTGCCGACTCTTTACACCTCAACCTTCACCAACTCCGAGCGTGATCGGCTTTGTCGTTGGCTTGAGAAACAAGGTCACGCACCGACACTTCTAGTGTTTCCCAAGCTCAAAGTCGAGCTTCTCGACGACCTTCGTAATTACCGGCCTCCAAGCGCCGAGCGCACCCGGATTATCGGTAGAAGCGCTGGAGAACGATTTGGAGCGGTCGCAGAAGCAGTCGCATGGGCAGATAGAGATTGCGGGCTATCTCGATGGGGTGGTCTGGTCTTGTACCTGCACATGCACTGCTGCGCAATCCGGCGACCTAAAGAGCATTTGCTCGCACTTTTGCACACGAAGCTTTTCTCGAGTGAGCGAGATTTCATGGCAGCTGTAATCCCTGCCGAGAATCTGCCACGCGAGACAGTAATTCCAACGGCAACCATGTTTAGCAGAAAAGATGAGGCTGCCCAGAGGCGAAAGGAGGTGGCTGAGATTCTTAGATCAATAGGCAGCGGGCCTGATGATTACCTTACCTCTCTCGGTGCTGGTGACTTTAGCAGCGAATGGGCACAGTCCGATGATCTGGTGACCGAACCAAGAGCGTGCATACTAGATACCGGAGCCGATGAAAGCCACATTACGCTTCAAGGCAAGGTTCTTGTGCACGCTATGTTCGACTCACTCGGGCAATTCAAGCACGCCCGAGATTGCGTTGACCATGGATGCCACGGCACAAAGATAGCAAGCATCATTGGTGGGCACACCGTGAACGGCAACGAGCTCGTACGCACGCACCCATTCCCCCTACGACTTGGCGTTTGCCCGGCTGCGAGACTTTCCGTAGTTAGTATCGCGCGCGGCACACCGCTTGACGAAAGATGCAGTTTGAGCGATGTGCTTGCCGGCATGGATTGGGCGATCGCCAACAAGGATCATCCTGCATGGGGCAGGTACGAAGTCGTCAACATCTCGATGGAAATCGCTTCCCGATTCTTCGAGCAGGAAGCCCGACAAAAGGTCGATTCGCTGGCTGAAGAATTGCTCTACAACGGATTGCTCCCGGTCTTTGCCAGCGGCAACGAGGGAGCCGGCCTTGCGACGATGGGCTGCGTTGTCGGGTCCATGGACCGCGATGGCAAACATGTGAGCAAGGATGACAAGTCAATTCATCTGTTTGCTCCTGGCGAGAAGCGCTTGTGTTGCCAGCCACCGGTTGATGAACTCGCAAACGATGTTCTGTCCTGCTACTCTGGATCGTCTTTTGCGGCTGCCTTTGCGGCAGGAACGCTCATTCAGTTGGCTGCCAAAACTGGCAAATCCGCGTTCCAGTGCTTTGAGGCTCTTATCGCGACCGCTGAACCTGGAAAGATGATCCGGCCTGAAAAGGCATTTCGCCATCTGTGTGGCTGGTGATGACCTTGGAGGGCTGGCCTGCAGGGAATGAGAGTTCATTCTGCCATTATGTCCCAACAACCTGTGAAATAAAGCCTTACGCGCTGTAGGCTTTCAGCAGCGCTCGTAAAACGTGGCGGGAGATGGATACGTTACCAGGACTGCCAGCTCAAGTTCTTGCTTGACCTTATCCACGGTCTAGGCTATAGACTTTTGGCTCGGAAAGTGCATAGCGTATTCTCATGCAAACAACTTCGCTTGCCTAGCTTAACACATATTCTGCTATAAAGTCGGAAGATAAATGACGGACCAACTATCACTCTTGGTGAGCTTCAACACAAACGCACTTAAAGGTGCCGCGCGATTTGATCGCGACTCGAAGCGCGCCATTCTTGAGCAAGGACTCGCTCGTTTCCGCTCTCACTTCCCTGGCGTGCGAACTGATAAGCCCAATGTTTCTGCTTGCGCTGTCACGGTGACTGGGGCTCCGGAACTCATTGAGCAGGTGGTTTGTTATCTCGAAGAGCATAAGGATTTTGCCTCCTATTTGGTGGATGGACCCATGATTCGTCCAGCGACACGCGGATAAGACGGCTCCGTCCCCTCACGAGACCGCCTAGCCCATGCCTTCGGACAACGTAAACTTTTCCAAACAGTTGTCGTAAAGGGCGCTAGCAAGCGTCAACAATTTCGCCGATTCTCCTTGGAAAGAGGTCATGGTTGGGGCCATGCTTAGTCGCCAGCTTTGGTAAGTAGCGAGTCAGCTACGGAACTCTGTTCCCAGCAAGTGGCAGCAGCCTGATTCGCACGGCCGGAGGGAAGCTCAGCATGGCTCCTCCAGCACAGCGAGCAACTGCCGCAGCGTGGCCGCGTCAAAGCCGGGAGCAACGCGTACGCAACGGCCGCCGGCCAAGACGATTTCCAACTGGCCTTCTTTAGCCGGCAGCCGATCGAGGATAACGTGCACGGGGACAAACGCCGAAGTATCAGCAGCGCACCGATCACATTCCCGACGCCAACAGTAAAAAGTCGGCTCCGAGACGCCGATCCATTGGCAGTAAGCCCGCACACTCGTCCCGCTCGTGCGCCACTCTCGAATCCGCTCCCGCCACTGTCGTGCTTTGTCCTCGTCTCGCAGTCTGCCTTTGGACATGGCAATGCCCTCCTTTGGGAGGACATGGTACCGCAGCGGTCAAGAACGCCCTTGGCCGGACGCACACCATCGGAAGTGCAGCGTACGTGCTGGCTATGCGGGAAGCACACACTTGCGTGGCTTCAGTTGGTTGGCCGACAAGGCTTCCCACTGGAGTCGGCATCTTTTTTCAAAATCTTGGGATTTCTCTTTGCAACCCTTGCCAGGCGCATTACCATATAAACAAGTCCTGTCGCATGGTTTCTCCGGTGACTGGGCGACGCTAGAGGAATCCACGACGGGACTTTTTCATGCGCCAATCGTCAGCGACCGATCGCAGAGGCTAGACGACGGCCGGCGCGGATCATTTTATTTACACAGAAACCCCTTCTGTCAGCAGCCTACGCGACCTGCTCTCAAAGTCGTCATTTCTCTGCATAGACGATCCGGCTTTGTTGCTGCCCGCCGGGGGCTGGGAGCGCCGGAATCGTCGGGAGCGCAGTGCACGTGTTGGCCTATGCAGAGATGCGCGGGATTCTGCTACCGAATCTTCACGATCTTCACCTCAAGCTTGCACTTTTCCCAATCGCTTTCTGTAGTGAACGCTGGTATGGCGAGGTTCATAGCCAACGCCAAACAAGCCCGGTCGCCCAAAGATAGACCGGCTTTTCGCGTTGGTTTCAAGAGCGAAGCCACAATCTTGGCATGCGCGCCGTCGAAAGGAATGACCGGAATCTGCAGCCGATCTATCTGATACGCAACATCCTCCAGCGGCTTCCCGTATTCGACCATCTTGCCCATGCATTCGGCGAGATTGACGGCCGAAATGCACGATCTACCTAGCACCTCGGCCACTTTCTCCGCCCCCGGTTCATTCCGTAGGAAAGCGATTAAGGCGGAAGCATCGAGAACCGCCTCAGACACGCTTTTCCCGTGCGGCTTCCGTCCGCCGATCCTTATGCAGTTCATCCGATAGGATCACTTCGGCTGGGGCAGCATCCGCAAAAAACGCCTGCACATCCCGGATGACGGCATCGAGCGCCCGAACGACGATTCCCGACTCGGACGACTCCAATACTACGGGGTCGCCCGGCTCGATGCCGAGATTCTGGCAAAGCTCCGCCGGGATGGCGATGCGCCGTCCTTCTCCCATTTTCGTGTGAATGACCTGATTCATAAGTATTGACATACATAACTAGAGTTACGTACTCTTTCACTCTGCCACAACCGTAACACTTTGTCAATAATCTATACAGTGGCATGGAAATGTCCGGTTGCCGTGGTCACGGTATTCGTTAAGAACCGGTAAGGAAATCCCGCTTGCGCGGTGCTCGTCTTGTGGTAGCCTCTGTGAAAGATAAAGGACATTATCTTTCACAGAGACGTACCCGGCATGGAAGTAGAGGAGTTAACGGCAGGTAAGGATTTGGTGCCGGTGAGAGCGTCGGTCGCCAGGTGGGATCAATTCAACCAGATCGTGTTGCCGGCCATCATCACTTCGGCCAGTGAGGATGCCGTCACGCGCTTCGTCGAATACTTCACCGCCCACATCCGCAATCCGCACACCAGGCGCGCTTACTTCCGCAACGCCATTGCTTTTCTGCGCTGGTGCGAAGATCGTGGCGTGCGCGACCTGAAAGCCGTCAAGCCGATCCTGGTCGCGGGCTATATCGAGCAGCTGCAGCAAACCCACGCCAAACCATCCGTCAAACAGCATCTGGCCACCATTCGCATGCTCTTCGACTGGCTCGTTACGGGTCAGGTAATTGCCGTGAACCCGGCCCACGCTGTCCGTGGGCCGAAGCACGTTGTCACGAAAGGCAAGACGCCCGTACTTACCGCCGAGGAAACCCGCCTCCTTCTCGACAGCATCCCCGTCACCCGCGTCAGCGGCCAAGATGCTGACGCCGATGAGACTCGCCTGCCTGATCTGCTGGGACTTCGTGACCGCGCGCTCATCGCAGCCATGGTCTGGACGTTCGCTCGCGTGGGCGCCGTGGTCGCCATGACCGTCGACGACTATTACGCCCAGGGCAAACGCTCCTGGCTGAGGTTGCATGAAAAGGGCGGAAAAAACCACGACATGCCCGCTCATCATATCCTGGAGCAGTATCTGGACGCCTACATCCAGTCGGCGGGCATCGCAGAGGACCGCGAGGGTCCGCTGTTCCGCACGGCGCCACGCACAGGAGGAGGACTGACCCGAAACCCCATGCGGACCGCCGACGTGTGGCGAATGATCCGGCGTCGGTTGGCCCCAACCGGCATACGCACCAAGGCCAATTGCCACAGCTTCCGAGCGACCGGCATCACCTGCTATCTGCAAAACAAGGGAACACTGGAAAAAGCCCAGCAAATGGCTTCGCACGCCAGTCCGCGCACAACCAAGTTGTATGACCGCACCAGCGATCACGTCACGCTAGATGAGGTTTTGAAGATTGTGATTTGAGTCACTTCATCCACGCCAACCATTCAGAAAGACCGCCAGCTATGCGCGCGGCCACTTGCACAATTCCATCGCGACGTTCGAACAGATGACCCTATACCATCGTCGCCATATCAGGTGCAGCAATGCCCTCAAGCAACCGCATGCAGTGCCATGCGCAACTGCTCGATCTCGGCTGGTTGCCATTCCTCCCCTGGCATCGACAAGCGAATCAGGCCCCCGTCGTAGGCCGTCAAGGCAATCCCATTGGCCGCAAACGACCGCCGCAGGTGCTGCGCCGGCACGCCCCGCGTAGACTCGCGCTCGGCCTCCAACAATAATATCCCCGATGCAAAAGGGGACGTTGCCTGCACCGGTCGCCATCCGCATGATTCTGCCAATTCTGCAGCTTTTGCCAGATTCTGCTGCCGCGCCCCTAAGTGCGGCGGTGGGGCCACAGAGGATTCGAGGGCCTCGGCGACGGCCCCCTGGCATGTAAAGAGCGGAAACACATTGACGGTTTCCGTCACGCCATCCAGTACCGCCGTCTCGAGTTGCGTGGTGAAACGCAGCAGCGGATCATCCAGTTCGCCACTGGCCAACAGATGCTTCAGCACTGTTTCGATCGTCGCACGCGAACGCTGTCTCCCATAGAAACCCAGTCCCATCGGGTGGAAGCCTTGAAGCCACTTGTGAGACCCGGCCAGATACAGATCGCAGTACTCATTGCTCAGATCGGCAGCCACGTGACAGAAATGCTGTGCGCCGTCGACTACGACCAACCGAACCTTGCGGATGTCCTCGAGCGCACGCACCAGCCGCTCCACCGGAAGACGAATCCCAAGATGACTCACCGACGTCAGGAACAGTCCATCGCAATCCGCCTCCAGGAATCGCCGTCGTATCACATCGATGACCTCATCCTCCGTTGCCTTGCCCTCCAGGATCCACGTCTTGAGCCTGGCCGTGGTCACGGCACGGCCTGCCCGCCGCGCCTCGCTATCCAGGATCTCATGATAGGGCGGCCAGCCCAAATCAGTGACCAGCACATTGCGGCAAGGGTGAAAGAGCAGCCGAGCGGCAAAGCGCATAAGCTGCGACAGCCGGTTGACCATCAACACTGGCAGGGTCGGCGTGCTCCCGGCCAATGCACGCAGCCCTTCTTTGAGCGGAGCAACGCCTTGCCAGCATTCCAGACCAGGATAGCGGCAGCGCAGGGTCGAGCACCAATCCCGGCTGCCTTCAACCAAGAAACGCTCGAAGAAAACCGAACCGGCCTCCTCGCCAGCCAGGCGACTCAGATCGACATGAGCGTGCTGGGCACGGCGCGACATGCGTCCAAGTCGGGCAGTGTCCAAGTAGAGATGGTTATGTTCCAAAATAGGCTCCTCCAAATGGATGAGCCTATCTTACCCTTGCCGCGGCAGCTGGTCCAGAAGCTCCCCGAATGGCCGCGCATAGAGAAGCAGCCTCTGCCAGCGTGCGTCCGCCAGGCGGACTGCTTGTTGATTGAGATCGAGGGTGAAGCGCAATGTCCGGCAATGCTCGTCCAGTTCCTGAAAGCCGACGGCCCGGTTTCCGTAGATACCCATATCCACCAGCAGGTCTGGCTCACGACTCACGTCCGATTCGCGCGCCAGCGTGATCCACAGGCCGTGATTATGCTGTTCCTGAATCCACGGCAGGATGTCCGGGGACGGCATCAATTCCTCGCGCGGCCACAGGTCGTCGCTAAGCAGGATCACTCGTTCGATAAGCAGCCCACGGTGCGCGGCATCGAAGTTTACGCGCATGCTTTGCCGGCCCGGCTCGTCCTGCCAGTATTCCGAACTCCTCACCCAGGCGATAGAACGATATTGACGAACGTCGGGGCTTGTCAACAATTGCTCATACACCGTCCGCCATTCTTCCGTCATGGCAAACACAATCTTTCGATCCACCAGTCCGTCAATCTGCTCTGCTAGCGACGCGAATTTAAGCAAGGCGATTTGCCGCAGAACAGCATCGGCGTCTTTCGCCACAGCGATCAGGCCACGAGAGATTTCTTGGTATTGTTGGAACAACTCCGGGTCGGATGCCAGGGACAGCGGCACCGACAGACTCTCGATTACATTGGCCCTTTGCCGTTCGCGTTGGTCTTCCTGCCCCAAATAGGTGAGAAACAGCCCGCCCAGAATCGAAATGAACGCGCCCAGTACCGCGAGTTGCACGGCGGGTGGCCCCAATACCGCGACCACAGCCATCATCAAGGTCCCGATAGCGGCCGTTGCCAAGAACCGGAAGCTAAACAGCGCCGACCGGCGCAACTGTCTATTTTCATTCGACATGGGCGAAAGGTACGCCACAACGCCTGCAAAGGCAAGACGATGTTCGTTCTTTTCAGGGACGCGCCTCTGCAACGCTTCCTGTGGGGCGATCGCATCCATAGCATCCCTGGCAACAAAAGGCCAAGGTTCAGGCCATCGCAAGGAGAATGATAGCCACCCAAGACAAAACGCGCAGCTGATCTTCCTCTTCGCCGCCTGGCAACCATCGCGGCTACCCAAGCCGCGGCGGCCTGCCGCGCCTTGGGACCCGCGCCGCGAAGGTTGGGGCGACTGGCGGCGGCGGCGTAGACGGCCCGCCCAATCACAAGGTGGAATTTCATCAAAACGGAACTAGAACGGCTGACATCGAACGGGAGAAACTTAGCGCACGCAAATCATTAGTAGAGTCGTTGGACATTCCAGAGCCAGAGAGCGCTTTGAAATGAAGAAGTGCTGCTTCTCGGCCTCCCGGCGGCACACCAGTCACCGAAACGCCCCTCACCATAGTTTCATAGGCCCCGAGATGCGCGCAGGGGCAGCAGCCCTTCCTTCTGGTAACGCAGCAGCTCAGCGTGCGGAACCACCCAGCGTGTGTAGGCCCCGCGTCCGGACAACTTCTTCTCCGCTCGAATGCGACCCAACCTGGCCCACTCGCGGCATGTGAAAGGCGCTTTCCCGGTGAGACGCGCGAATTCCTCAATTTCGTAATGATCTTTGACCATCTGTCGCTCCACGAGCATTAAGACCATTGCCCGAAGTTCCTCCAGCTTTTCGTCGATGCTCATTTCTTCACCTCACTGCTGTGTGTCTCAGTCTGCTGCTCCCCTAAACTCACTCCTCGGCTCATCAGCCCGCACTCCGTTTCAGTCGGTCGCCGATTCTTTTTGTTGCACCCTGAAAAGGCGCACGTGACCCTCCAGGCCGAGCCGGGTGAGGCGGGCGATTGCTTTGATAAGCGCCTCCCGGTTACGAACATCAGCGGCGTGCCGGTCGACAATGGCAACTGCCGAGTCGCGAGCCAGGGCGTCGAGCAAGGATTCATTGGTCATCATGCAGCCTCCGGTGATTTCACCGCTCGATGCCTCTATTCCGATCCGTTTCTAGCTCTTTCCCCGCCGGCTTCCAGCGAGGATCAAGCATTGTCCGGAATATGTCCTTGCCCCATGGCAACACCTCACTTCCGCCTGCGCACCATGAACCAGTCAGCCAGGGCAAGCCTCGATCGCTCAGCGAGCACCGCCACGCGGTCTCCTTTCGGTGGACATCTAATTCTCTTGCAGGCCATTTTTCGCTTGGCCTTGCGCTTCGTCCGGCCCGCCGGAAAGGTCATCGCCTCCGGCTTGTCCCTCGTCAGATTTGCGCCCGAGCAAGGGCACGAATAGATGCGTTGTGAGGGCGGCAACCCCTTCGGGGTGTTCCCTTAAGTGGTGGGTGATCCGGCGGCAGGCCCACCAGGCCAGCCCGCCAAACAGCCCCGTCGTAAACAGAAACGTGAAAATAACGGCCATAGTTCACCTTTCAAGAAAAGCAGAGCCGGACGGGAGCCACGCCTGCCTGCCCTGCAACCAGATCCTCCGGCAACCGCCGGTTACTTCCCGGCCGGTACGCCGCCCCGAGCGGCGTACCAACCGGAACCCTTCGCTCTCCTACATTTCCCGGCCACCCCGCTCATGCTCCTGGCCATCCCTACCCATCTGCTCCTCCTTGCCTACGTCGGGACCATGCACTCCGTGGTCATCACGCGTGCCACGCGGGTACATCACAAACCCGGAGTTATTGAACAGGGCCGCAGCTAACTCGTGTGCCCCGTGCGCCCCCATTTGCTTTAGCTCTGCCCCGATCTGGGGGATCGCGTTGCTAATTCCCTCCTTTACCGATTCCTTCAAGCCGCCAAACAGCCTCTCGGCGAGGTTCGACATAACGCACCCTTACTTTCAAGAATCACTAGACAGACACCACGACGCCTATTAACTCTTCACGGACTCCACCTCTCCGGCGGCACCGCGTACTGCCACGGCTGGGCCTGCTGGTCCCGCTGTATCTTTTCTGTTGCTGCATTTGTCAGCGCCACGGCCGCCACGGCTGCGATAACGAGAAGCACCGCGGACGCTGTGAACACCCGGCAGGAGGAACTCAGCTCATGCAACCAACCACGGCGCTTAAAAAGGTCCTTTTCCTCAAAATACCGCACCAGCGTCGTCCATACCGGCAAGACGCCAGGCGTGAAGGTGATGGCAATTTGCGGCGGCAACGCCAACACTTCTTCCGGTTTCAACAGCTTGCGGCCGTGTTGCTGCCAGTTGGAATTGCTGTTACTTGAGTAAGTGGTGCTGCCGTGAAGGCTCGTCCCCGTCTCGCTGAACTGTCGGGACGTTCCCCGACTCGTACCGCCGCTATCCACCACAATGGTTTCCTCACCCAGCCGCGCGCTCACGTATTCCGCCGTTTGCTGGTCATTCACCCCGAAAAAAACTTGCGTCGTATTGGAGAGGAGCGTTTGATCCTGACCCTGCGGCCAGCATTTCTTCAGCTGACCTAGCGATTGGTACATAAAAAGGAGGCGCACGCCATAGGCCCTGTACTTATCCACCGCATCGTTGAGTGCTTCCATCCCCGCCCCGAGACTCGAGGCTTCATCCAGCACGAAATGCACCTTGTCCTTTTCCTGCAATCCCCCGCGCACTACGGCCAGCAGCAGCGAGCCTATCCACATTCTGATCAGCGGCTGAATCATGTGTTCCGGAGGCAAAACCAGGTAGACAGTCATCCTTCCCTTTCGCAGCCTTGCCGGATCAAAGCTGCTCGACCGGGTGTTTTCCGCGACGGCCAGCGTATCCAAGAAGCGAAGAAACCTTCCGACCGTTGTGAGCGCCGACGATTTCTCCTTGTCCACGAAGTGCATGAGCTGGCCGCCCATCCGGGCCAGCATTCCGCCCCAAGCTTCCGACTCGTTCATCAGCTTGATCGCCATGTCCAGTTTCTGCGGGTTCGAAAGCATTTCGCGCACGGTTTGCAATGAGCGCGTGCCCTTGTCCTGCTGCCCGTATTGCACGACCGTGGCCGTGATCGCAGCTATCCAGGCCTCGGCGCTATCAAGCCAATGAGGCTCCTTTTCCTCTCCGCTACGCACCACGAGTGCCTGGGCGAGAGCGTTGCAGTCATCGATCGCCAGCGGCGAATCCTTGCTGATGAATTCCAGCGGGTTGAAGGTGGCACTCTTGAATTTCAATTTCGCCAATACCTTGAAGGGATCAAGAATGACGATTTCATGTCCCATGTGTCGCCTGGCTTTGGCCGTTATCGATGCCAGATCGCCCTTAAAATCGACGACCACGCAGGAATCCTCGCACGAAAGAAGGAACGGGATGACGCAGGAAACGCCTTTTCCGACACCCGTTGGTGCAAATACGGCCGTGTGCACGGCATTCGGCAGCTTGACCAGTGGGTAGTCACGGGGCTTGCGCTTCACCGGCGCCAGGAATTGCTCGCATGCGTCTTTAGCTTTCATCCGTACGTTCAGCAGCGCTTTAAGCCGCCCGGCGAAATTCGCACCTGGGGCCACCTCCAGCCGGCCGAGAATGAGCCCGTGCTTGGCTCCAATCATTCCGACACGCCGCAACTCATCCTCGCCGGACCACTGGGCGGTTCCAAAGGCTGTGAAAATCCGGCCCTTCCGCTTCAAAATCACGACGATCAAACCCAGGACGATGATCGCCCCCACCGCCCCTGCCATATATGCCACCAGCAGGATCGTATAAGCCGTGAGGCACGCAACCATAACCAGCATCATTCGAGAGAGCCCGTACATCACCAATCCTCCCCTTCAGTTTTTGCCCGGCCGCATCCGCGCCAGGACCCGTTCCGAGCGCGTCTCATAGCATTCCAGCCCGGCCTTGACCCGCACATAAATCTCTGCAAACGCGTCGCGCTGTTCCTCTTCACGCAAGAGGCCGCCGAAGACTTCGAGGATTTGCTGAGCCGTAGCGCAGGCGACATCGTGACGCAATGACTCGCCGTTCATGGCACATCACCCTCCGTTTTGGCCTTCCGGGCGCACACGGCCGAGAAGGTCTTCCCGTCCAGGTTCTCCTGGCTCGCTTTTTTCATCTCCTTCAGCAGTTCGCCGGCCGCCTTGATGGCGTCATCGAGCGAAAGGTCATGGCCGCTGATCGTGACCGTTACGCCCGAGGGCAGAGGGCATGTGATACGGCTGACGCGGGCCGGTGGCGATCCATTGTTGTCGGGTGCTTTCTGTTTTCGCAGGAGCCCAGCCACGCTCTCGGCCTTCACCTTGCCCGCCGCTATCTCGTGCGCCAGGCGCAGCCGTTCGGTAACGTCCTCAATGCGCGAAAGGTAGTAGCCGTCCCGCAGGCTCAGACCGCCGTCCTCGACCATCTGCTGGATTTCCTCGGAGTTTTCTAGGTTGCCGAACACCTTGGTCAGAAGGCTGGCTGACACTCCGAGATCCTCAGCGAGCTGCACGTTGGTCCAGCTATTCTCCTCCCGGATCGCAAGCCACAACTTGCCGCGGGCGATTTCGCTGAAGGGTTGATGGCGGATGTCGAGCTGGGCAATCAGGCGGTTGATTTCCGCAGGGGTCAGCTCGTGCATCACCGGGATGCCGGACAGCGTGTCGATACCGCCTAGTTGCGCGGCGGCCAGGCGGCGATTGCCGTCCAGCACGTACATTTCTGGTTCTTTCACGATGATGGGCATCCATTGCCGTTGGCGAAGACTTTTCCCCAGATGGCGCAGTTCCTGCTCGTCGTACCGCTTCCCGCCACCGGGGTTCTTGGGGTTTCTCTTCAAATCCCGAACTCCGTACTGCTTGAAAGCCGGTGTCATGCTTCTTCCTCCGCTATGCTGTTTGAAACCTGCGCCGCCCTGGCATAACGCCGCCGCACGGCCAATCCGTGCGGTTGCGAGGCGGCCTTCATGGTGCGGTTACCTGGCTGTTGGCCTTGTGAGTGCGCCGGTGACCATCGCCGGCGGCGCGGCCGCAATCATTTCCGCTTCCACCCGACCCCGCCGCATTCCTGACACTTCTTCCTGCCACCGCATTTCAAGCAGTCACCCCAGACAATTCCTTTGCCGGTACCGCCGCAAAGGGTACAATTGCCGGAACCGAAACACGACGGGCAGACCGTGACAACGTTCCCCGCCATCCACACGCCGGCGATCAGCAAGACCACAGCCGCTACAACGCCGAGCACACAACCGCAGCCGCTATCGAAGCCTTTACCCACAGACATGAGTTCACCTCCCCTTAAAACCACTGGTTTACCAGCGATGGCAAGTCCGCGATTTGCGCCTCAAGCGCAGCGCGGCCAGGCCACCCAAGACCAGCACAACGACACTGAAAATCACCGTCCAATTGGTATTTCTGGCGGCCTCGCCGGCGGCTTCGCGAGCCATCGTCGCCGGCACTTCTGCCAGTGGTTTGACGGCGTTTTCTGCGAGAACGTCGGTGATGTCTTTCGCGCCGGAGATAAACGGCTCTGGATCGGCCAGGAACACAGTAAGCGCTACACCGGATCCTAATACTCCTTTATGGCGCCACAGAAAATCCATCGCCGGGTCGCCATACTTTGCAATGATGTCCAGGAGCTCGGTCGCTCGGCCGGTCGCGGCCAGTTCTCCGCCTTCGGAGGCCATCATCGCCAGCCTTCTGGCGCTTTGCCCAGTTGCGAGAGACTCGAAGGCATTGACGGCAGGTTTGCCTAACGCCGCTACGGCTGGCTCTGCGACACCGTGCGTCTTTGCCAGTACGGCCGCCGCCTTTTCGCCGTGCTCCAGGACGAGTTTCATCGCCCGAGGACGGGAGGCAACCCACACCGCTCCGTCCTCGCCGAACCGGCTGAGGATTCTGATGACCTGCGGCGCGTGCTCGCCCCCCTCCTCTACCAGGCGGAAGGCGCTGGGACCGACCCTCCGGACGGCTGCGTAGAATCCGTCGCCGTGACGGGCGGCGTAGCTTTCGATCTTGGCTGCCAGCGTTTCGATGCCTTCTTTGGCCGCTTGACGACCGAACTTCTGCGCAATGTACTCGGCCGCCTCCTGCGCCACCTTGCTCTTGCCGTCGGCATGAACCGGCGCAGTTCCGGTCGCCATGAGCAATGTGACGGCGAATACAATCGTGATTGGCCATTGCGCGGCATCGGCGATTTGCTTCTTCATCACAAGCCTCCTTCGAGAACGAGTTTCTTGAGAGCTTCGTTGCAGAGCCTGGAACGCGCCTGTTGCAGCTTCAGCAATTCACCGCGCAGTCCCAAGGTCCCGCTCTCCGGCTCCCCGTCCAAAAGCATTGCCTCGACCTTATCCAGTGCTTCACACACCTTGTTCGCCACGTCGCCTTCCGGGTCGTACCCCGCTTTGTGCATCACAAAGTCGATGAGCTTATCCACAAGCAATGCAGCCACGAGCCCGACGCCGAGCGTCTCCACGCTAAGCGCTGCCCCGCTGCCAAGGATTCCACCGGAGAGTCCGAGACGTGCAGTGACGGCGGTTAAAATCCGCAGGGAAATGTTGGAGGCGATATCCGTCGCGATGAAGGACGACACTTCACGAGCGACGGTTACGTCCATGTCGAGCTGTACGACGGGAAGCACCCGCTCCGCCATCTGGGCATACGCCCTCTGAAAACTCTCATCGCTGCTAAGCGCCGGGAGCAGATCGGACGGGGCCAGTTCGCCCTCGCTCAGGTCGGCGCGGATATCGACGAGCATCGCACTTTCAATTCCTTCCAGTTCGCTGACATAGCCTCGAATGGCCGATTCGATAAGGTCTTGGATGTCTTTGCCTTTGAACATGTGACGTTCGAAGGACTCACGCAGAAACCGCTTATGACCCTCAGCTTCGGCCCACGGCAGCTTGGATTCCACAAACGCCCACTTGCCGGACAGTGAGAACACCTCCTCTGCGAATGCTCTGGCCGCAAGCTTCCGATCTGCGAAGTACACCTTGACGCGCTCAGTATGCTTGTCGCTCGCCTGCAACGAGGTCTGTTCGGCACTCGACAACCGAGGTGCAATTGTGTCCCAGGCGGCTTGGCGAACGGGATCTGCGCCTCCCCAATGCCCGCGAATGATCCCGGCAATGATCAGTCCGGCCAAGATGGCAGCGGCCAGCAGAGCCTGCTTCCGCCACCGCGGATAACAACTTTCAAGTTTCACACTCATCGATTAACTCCTTAAACGAGCATCACAAATCCAGCACCTGCGACGTGCGGCGCCTGGAGCTCACGCAAGGCTTTACAAATCGGGGCGATCCCGCAGCAGCACCGGAACGTTTGTGGAGGGCTGACGGGTCGGCGGGACTGTGTCGGGGACGCCGGCCACCAAGCCGCCGATCTGGAATCCCAGCGCGACGAGGGTGACGATAAGTCCCACGAAGCTGAGGACGGCCCCGACCCGGTTGCGGGCCGGCAGGGATTGAAAATGTTTAATGAAACGTTTCATGACGAGGTCCTCCGAGTTATTGCTTTGCGATCTGGCCTGACGGCCTCTCGGTCATGTGTTGTCGCGTCAAGGAAGCTCCACTTTCAGGACAGCAATTAAAATTCAAATCTCGGAAACGCTTCCGAAAGGTTTCATCACAAATTCGGTCCGTAGCTCTGGTAGCGGCTGCAAATTGCCACCTCTAGTTGCTCTAATCCTCGTCAGGCGTGGGTCCGCCGTCGTCACTCCATGCGGAGAAGGCCAGCTCACGATCCCAGTCATCCACCGGCTCGGGCGTGGACATCATGACTGCCGGCATGCTGACGAAATTGGTTACCCCCATCTCTCGCAGGCGACCCACCGCGCCTCCGCTTAGCTCCAACGAGAAGGCGACCAACCTCCGCCTGAAGAAACGACCGTAGCCCAGGTTCAGATCGCCAGTGTCAACTGGGCAGAGGATTGGGTCGCCAGCGAGCATGTCGCTGTCCCGCTCGTGTCTAAAGTGGACCAACATATGTGTCTCCGAAAAACAGGGTGAATGAAGACGTAATTACAAATCTAACACGATCTTACAACTAGCTTATAAGTCCTGAAAAACGCGCCGCTAGATGCGGCGCCTTGTATTCAAAAGCTATTTGCCGGTTTCCCCGTTTTTTCCGAACTGCCTCGCATTGGACAACAAGATACGCGGCACGGGCGGTAGCTTTGCCAAGATCCTGGCGTGCCGGTAGTAAGTAGCACGCGATCCGCCCCCCAGTTCTTCGAACTTCTTCACACGGTCCTCTTCCGACGAGAAGGACTGGTCGAGTTTGAGCGTCGCCACTAGCCGCCGCTTCCATCCCTTGCGCGGATCGATGAGCGGATCCTGCCAGGCAAATCCGGCCGCCTTGAATTCTGCCGCTTGCTCATACGTGCGCAGCGAAAGGCCCGGCATGAAATACAGGTTTTCGCCGATGAAATCGAAAACCTCCTGATCCTCGAACCACGTGGCCGCAGCCAGGTGGATCTCGAGCGGTCGCGGATCGAACACCATCAAGTGGGCTCGGTCCTCCAGGGCGGAGAGCTTCTGATCGAACGTCGGCCAATCGTTAGTAATGAAGGCCACGGGGCTCGTGGTCTTGAAATCTGGCGGGACGTTCTCGTCCTGCAGCACCTTGGTGGAGCTGCGCCAAGCAACCGTCTTCTCGGCCTCCGATTGGCAAAGGTCTTTGAGCACCGCCACGCCAAGGGGGTCGCCGATTAAGCCCGCCACGTCGTCGATGACAATCAGGAGATTGCGATGGCGGTAGGCCGCGATATACAGTTGCAGAGGTGTGACACGTCCGTGCAGGTAGAGAGCCCCCTGGCCGACGACGGCCTTGAACCTCCGTGTCTTTCCCAGGCCGGGATTGCCAATGAGGACTATTACCTTGAAGTGGCCGTCTGCCCACGCCCGCGCCACCTGATCCAGCTCCCGGAAGGTGCGGAGCACGAGTACGTTCTTTCCCTTGCGTAGGCGGGCCATTAGCGGCTTCTTCGCTGTTCGCTTCGGGGCTGGCCGCATCTGCGGCTGCTCTCCAGTGTGAGCCACCTGCTCCGGCCGCGAATCGCCAGTATCGTGAGACTTTGAGACTTGCTCCGATTTCGCGGCGGGATTCACTGCCCCGTTTTGGCCCGTGCCACTCTCCGGCGTCGTCCTATCCGCGTCACCGGGCAGCGGGGTAGCCGGAAGCCGTGCATCTGTGCCGTCACGTCCATCGCCGCTGTCATGGGTAGGCCGACCATTGCGGCATTCACCCGCGTCAGTCTCATTCTCTTGCCCATTGCTGGGATTTGGAACCACATCATGATTCAGCGACATCATAGCCTCCTGTAGTTGACCAAGTGCGACGGAGGGTTGGGCGAGAACTCTGCACTTCTAATCAACCAAAACAAATAACGATCGTGTTTGCAGCGTGTTTTTGAGTGTTCAAAAAAGAACACTCGGCTTGATTAAGGATGCGGTCGCAGAGCTGAGGTGTGCGCAATGTGTCTAGGGACAACCTGGTCCGCGAGTCCTGGCCTGGCTGGTAGCCTGGGCTTCAAAATCACGGATCATTTGCTGAGCGTGTTGGCGCCCAGTGGCGAGACCATACTTGACGTAATATCCCGTCAACTCGTCGATGAAGCCCGGCTTCTCCTCGTTCGAGATCACGTTCCCTTCGGTGAAGACTCCCCGCACTTCCTCATAAGCGTTTTGGGCCAACATCCGCTCCAGACGAAGCATCGAGCCGATGAGCGGTCCATCGTTATCTTCAGGGAGGGTGGTGAGTACCTCTTCAAAACTGGCATTTTCCACGTCGAACAAATCTGGGTGCGCCCGCCGCATGGCGGCGATATCCAGCTTATCCGAGGGAAAGCGGATCAACCTGTACTCGATGTAGTCGTATTCGGGCGAATCCTCGGACATCACGCAGCTGGGCGATGGTTTGCGGCCAACAGTGGCACGCACGGCAACTGATAGCAGATCGAACTGGTTCGCGTCAACTATGGCGACAAGAGGCTCGCGTAAGTGTGGAAAAGAGGATCGTGTTTTTGCAGGAATCTCCCGGCTTCTTCCCACAACCGCCAGCCCGCCTCTTCGGTCAGCCCAATGATTTGCCGCGTGTCCGGCCGAAGGTGACGACCCTTGGAGTCGCACGGCGGCGGGTCACCTTCCTCACGACGCTCCAGGATCACTAGGGGGTTGCTGAAGAATTCAGCAAAAAATACTGGTGCTGCCTCCTTCCAGACTTCTTTATTGACGCACGCGCTTAGCAGGCTTTTCCCGCAAGGCACTGGACACTGCCTTTTTTTAAGCCATTCCTCTGCAGTTCCCAGCGAGTTGGCCTCCCCTTTTAGGGCACAACCGAGCACAAACAAACGCTTAAGCACTTTCATCGTCCTCTTCCTGGACAACTCAGGGAATCGTTCCAAGAAGACTGGCGCCGAAGCTTCAAGTTTTTTTTCAGGGATTAGTGATACACGTGACACACGCCGGGTGCTCCCGCCCGTGGACGGTGGGCCAACGGTCAAGACGCCAACCACCAGGACCGTCGTTAGCTGAAGCTCCCCGGCAGAATCTCTGTCAATGTGCCCCAAGCCAGGCGCCGCGTGCGGAGGCGCCATGAGCTCGCACACCACATCGGCGACCTGCCGACGGATTTCCTCCATGAAATGGTTATTCACGGCGGCATCTCGTGCCAGCGGGACACGAGAAATATCACTTGTGACAACGTCAGCCGAAAAGGCTTTGTCTGGAGTTTCCTCGGCAATTCTTGCTTCGAGGTCGCTCCTACCGCCTTCGGGATGCCCGTTCAAGGACTTCATGTGTGACGCTCCACGGTACCCTCTCGGCGCCTGTCCAGGACAAGCTTGGCCGGCGATGTGGACCTCGTTACCATCATCTGCAAAGAGAATTCGCACGGCGCCCTGTGGAAATCCGGCAGACCGCCACTTTTTTTGGAGATTCCGCGATGAGTGCAGATTCGACTGCCGGCGCCTTCGGCCTGTGCCCTGATCGGGCGGAACTCCCACGGCTCCTGAAACAGGCCAACTCGCCGGAGACGGCAGTCGCCAACGAGGCTAGGAGGGCCATATTCGCTTTCCTCTGGGACACCCACCTGTCGTTTATCCAACAGCACGCGCGGAAGGATTGGGGGAACGGGATCTCGACTCAGTCATTAGCGATGATTGTGATCGCTGAAATGCTGGGTGAAATCGACCGCTTCACTGACATCGACCACCTCTGCAACTCATTCAGACTTCGAATCGTTGGCCGAGCCATAGATGGCCAACGCCGGCGCGTGCTACAGCGACAGGCCGCCGAAAGTTGGAGCTACTCTCGCGCTAAGGTGGACCCCAAGTCCCATACCGACGAATTGATAAGACTCGATATGGTAAAAGAGATGATGCAGGCACTACGGGCACATAATCGCGACTGGGCTGCGGTAATCGAACTCAGATACTTGGCCACCAACGTTCAGGACACGACGTTTGCAGCCATCGGTCGGGCTCTAGGTGTGACCGACAGCACCGCCCACGAATGGTTCAAGAACGCGATGGAGTGGCTCCAGCAACGGTTTCCCGAGCACAGAATGCTCTAAAGCGAATGAATCCAATGGACAGCTACGACTACGACCGCCAATTACTGCCGGACAACGATGGCTTCGGCCCCCTCCTTTCTACTGGCCAATGCCCCCGCTATTGGATTTACCGCTCGTTGGGACGCGGCGGCCAAGGAGAGGTATATGCCGCCTGGGACTGGAAGATGAGCCGATTCGTAGCGCTCAAATTCGTTAATTCGGACTGGTCGCACGAACCACAATCGGGCGCTAAACCGAGCACAGGGCTAAGGACCCTGGGGCAGGAAGCCAGGCAGGCCGGGGAGGCTAGCAACAGCCAACATGTTATCGCCTTGCACGAATTCGCTGACCACGACCCCAAATTGCCATACCTTGTGATGCAGTACGCGGCTGGTGGGAGGCTAAGTGCATTGAAACGGGAGGAGTGCCGCGGCTCCGCTAAAGCGGTCAGGAATCTCGTCCGGTGGTTGCAACAGGTCGCGGATGGGTTAACACCTTTGCACCAGAAGGGAAATATCCACGGGGACATTAAGCCAGAAAATATCCTCCTCGTCCTGGCGGACCCGCGTATACCGGCGGGAATCGGCAGCGCTGCACCGGCATTGCCCGAGGCGGGCTCGTTCCAAGGGAGTGACTTGGACGCCAAGCTGGCGGACTTCGGCCTTTCCGGGCCGGCAGGACGGTCTGGGCTAGGAATAGGAACACCGGGATATATGCCCCCAGATCCCGACGAACCTCGCACGGCGTATAGCGATGTCTACGCCCTAGGCGTCACGGCCTGCGAAATGCTGACCGATTGTATCTCGAAGCCAGCGCAAGGAAAGGCACCACGTTCCCTTCCAAGCAAGGAAGAGTTAGCGCGCCTTCCCTGCGTCGGTAAAGACCTGGCGGCCGTCGTCGCGAAGGCGATTGCGATAAAACCCCCAGACCGCTACCCTACGGCCGAAGAAATGGGGCAGGACCTAAACCGCGTTCTCTTGGACGAGCAGGTGAAGGCCAGGGAGGCAGGTCTTCAGGAGACGCTGGCCCGGTGGAGGCGCAAGAATCCCGCGCGGGCGTTGTTGTCCGCGGTCGCCGCGTCCCTGCTCGTCCTTCTGGCCGTGGGCGGTGTGTTGCTGTGGGTTGTCGCCAACGAGCGCCTCGCGGCGCAGAGCGCCAACGCACGGCTGCTTCAGGATGCGTCCGTCAATGAGGCCCGGTTCGGCGACATCGGCTACGGGATACTTCTTGCCGGACACAGCCTCAGGATTGCCCCCCGGCAAGATAAGACCCAAGCCGATGCCGTTCGGCACTGGATCTCCCTAATGGAACCTCAAGTGGCGCCGCTGAGGTTTGTCCATCACCTGGACGGAGAACTGCGAAGCGCCGTCAATTACGAGCGCATGCTGGCGATCGTCGGCACGAGCAAAGGCGTAATATCGTATGTTGATCTGAAAACTCCAGGGTTGGTCATTGATCCAGAAACCGCCAAACCCAAACAAATAACCATCGGCAAAGATATTAAGCAGACCGGCGTCAGTTCACTCTCTTTCCGCAGGGATGGACGGCGCTTTGCAGTGTCCACGGTCGGAAAGCAAATCCACGTCTATGACACGGACGCTGGGAACGAAGTCCTCTCCTTCTTCCACCCAAACCGCCCGATGTCGGTTGCTTACAGTCCTGATGGGAGCGTCTTAACCGTTGCTTCGCACGGTACTAAGAAGCAAATACCCGAATCGCAACTCATTTCTTATAGCGCGGAAACGGGGAAGAAGCTCGTAGAGTATCCCGTATTCGATGACCTGTACATGGTCGATTACAGCCCCGACGGAAAACAGATAGCTTGCTGCGGCGAGGTCGAGCCATCCCCTCGAGTCAGCTTGTTCAACCTGCTCGACCCGAAGACCCAACCTGTAGTGCTGCAACACCCCACGCGGGTCTTCACCGTCACTTACAGTCCGGATGGGAAAACCCTGGCCACGGGGGGCGTGGACGGGGTTATCCGGTTTTGGAACGTTCAAAAGCAGGAGGAAAACCATCCCTCCATTCCACTAAACAAGCAGGCGCGGTTACTGGCCTTCAGTCCCGATGGGCGGTACTTCCTCGCCGGTTCTGAGGACAGGACAGCGCGTATCTGGGATCTGAATATGAACAAGCCCATCGGGCAAGTTCTCTACCACCTCGGCGATCTCCGCTGCGGCGGGATTTCGTCAGGCATCGGCCGCGTGTTCACCGCTGACCTTAACGGGGATGTCCGTATTTGGGACATGCCCCCCTCCTCTCAGGAAGTCCGTGTGCTCAAGCACCCAGGCCCTGTCTGGGACGCGGAGTTCAGCCCCGACGGCAAACGAGTCATCACTGGATGTCTGAATGGCCCGACCGAATCGGGGGCAGGCAGAGTGTGGGACTTGGCCACGGGAAAGGTGAAACTCCTCGCTCACGGGGCAGACACACAAGTCGTTCGCTTCCGGCCCGGAGACCCCAACACGGCGGTGACAGCCGGCAACAACAAACTGGTGAAGTTCTGGGATGCCACAACCGGCAGGGAGAAATATCCCAGCCTCGCCCACCACAGCATCATCCTGCATGGAGAGTTCAGCCCCACTGGGCGGTTTTTCGTGTTCGGCGGGCGAGCCAACAGTGCTGACCAATTCGGAGCATGGGACTTCGACAGCAATCGCGAATTGAAGGTCTCCCTCCCTGCGGGGTCTAAGCATCCCGTGGCTTCATTGTTCTGGAATATGACGTTCAGCCAGGACGGCCGATTGCTGATCGATGGAGGCACGGAGGCTCGAATCTGGCGGGTCGATGAAGGGCGATTGTTGTCTACCATCTGGCACACTGCCCAGCCAGCATCATCCGAACCGGACAACCGACACGACACCTGCGGCGTGATAAGCCGAGATGGGAAGTGGGCAGCCGTCTACGCGCGACAGACAAACAGCGTCGTCATTTGGGATCTCAGCCAACAGCCACCGCATCAAACCAAAATCGAATGGCCCCATCCTGGCCAAATCACCGCCTTAGTCTTCCATCCCACTCGACCGCTCCTGGCTACAGCGGCCGAGGGGACGGTCCGGCTTTGGTCCATCGACAAACCTCATGAGAAAGCGAAGGAACTCCGCCATGAGAGCGCGGTGGAGACGATCGCATTCAGCCCAGACGGACAACTCCT
>DATGZX010000345.1:0-45487 GCA_035296965.1 Gemmataceae bacterium | reverse complement strand
CCTGCTGGCCCGCTTGATAGAGTGAGGTTTTCCCGGAAAAACCGGGAAATAATCGCCAGTGCGGCATTTGTAGAAGTTCATTCTATGAACAAGAAAGTTCTCCGCAAGTGGCATAGAACTTCAGCGGAAAGACACTAAAGAGGACTGCCGCTTCCGGTGATCCGCGAAGATCGCCTTGATGTCAAAATCGAACTCCGCCGCAAGCTTCTCGCGGGTTCGATGGATGTCCTCGACGATTGGGTCTTCCCACATGAGACTATGCTCCCATGAGTTCTTCCGGTATACAGATAATTGGCATTTCGTGTCCCAGTTTCTCACACAACGATGATATTCTCCGCGCAATCTGTTAGGGAGAGCAACATGTTCAAGAACATCCTTTTGCCAGTAGACATGGCCGACAAACACGGACCGGCCCTGGACGCGGCCGCGGAGTTGGCCAAGCAGAGTGGCGGAGAGATCGTGCTGCTCCACGTTATCGAAGTCATCCCCGGCTTGTCGCTGGAGGAGGAACGAGGTTTCTACGGCCGCCTTGAGAAGGCGGCTCAGGGGCACCTCGGGAAACTCGGAGCGCACCTGAAGCACCTTGGCGTTCCATGGCGCGCAGAAATTGTCTACGGAAATCGAGGGGCGGAAGTCGTGCGCTTCTCGGCAGCTGCGGGCGTCGATCTCATCGTGCTCACTTCGCCCCGCATCGACCCGAGCAATCTTGGCGCTAGCTGGGGGAGCTTGAGCTACAAGATCAGCTATACGTGTCAGTGCCCCGTCTTACTGGTCAAGTAGGTCGAGGCGCTCGCGCTCGCAGGAGGGCACACGCGAATCAGCGCGTCCTCAAGTCTTGATTTTGGGGTCAGGGCCCGGATGCAGAATCCTTGGAGATATGCACATCCGTACACGTGACAAATGTCAGGTGGAACTGCCATTGGTCCAAGGTCCGGGTTGCGATGTAATCCTTTGTAGAAGAGTCACTTGCAGAGTTCTCTTTTGTCAGACAAGTCGTCTGCCTACCCCCCTTTTACATGACAAAACATGACATTTTTCATTTCCGCCATTTGCTTTGCGTTTCTCTCTGGCCCCGTGCTCATGCCCCAAAACTTAGCCTTGAAGAGGCGCTAGGATCTTCTTCGATCCTCGTCACCTAGGCAGCGTGCTCGCGAACTCTTTCCAGAGGTCATCTAGCTTCTTTCCTGTCCACTTTTCCACCAACTCGTCCTTGTATTCCGAATTGCGCATCGCCCGGTTGGTCTGGACGACGATATTCTTGTCGTAGTTGCGCTCGATCCAGGCAAAAAAGGCCGCGGCGGTCCTGTAGCCATCCTTGTAGCTAGCCCTGCGCGCGTCGACGCGAATGCGTGTTCGAGGCTCGTATTGTGCGAAGCGGATGTAATCCGCAATCCCCTCGACGATCCAGCCCGGCTTGGGTTCCGGGTAGCACTGAATGCAATGCACCAGCTCGTGAACTACCATGCCGGTGTCTTCGGGGTGCTTGCGGACCCAATCTGCGGAGATGGCAATGGTCTTGTGTTCCCTGCCCGATGTGCCCGCGATGAGCTTCGTGTCCTTTTTGAAGACGATCTTGATTTCATTCGGAGGCGTGAAGCCATCGGTCTTGAGATACTCCGTAATTTTCGGATGCCAGGTTTCAACCAGCTTCTTGGCCTTGGCACCCCAACGGGCCAGATCCGGCGCTTCGGAGGTATCGACTTCGATGTGTAGCTTCGCGGGCTTTTGCTCCACGGCAGGCGGAGGATCGTCGGACGCGCGGAGATGGCTCGGAGCCAGGGCATAACCGCCCGCCGCTACAACTAGGCACCAGGTAAGAGAGATTCGCATGATAACCTCGTCAGAAATGCTTGGAGCACGTCTGCTTGCCGGCAATGTGAGCCGAGTGGAAGCGCGTAACGCTCCTTGCATTGGACCTGTGGTTGAGGATCTGGTCAAGTGAATGGGGGTGCCAGGCGAAAGGAGAAGCTTCAGCAGAAAGGTCCTTCGAAGCCCGTCGCAAGCCTGTTTTACTTGCCGTCGGCGGGGGAGCCATCGCCAGTTACGCTGAGAATTGCTCTGTTCATCTCGACGGAACGGTCACTTGTCCCTGGTGGAGCAACAGGCCCCGATGGTTGCGTGGCGGCGGGCGCACATGCTCCCTCGGCAGCATTGTTTTCGAAAAACTGCCAGCCTCCTCCAAGTGCCCGGTAAGCGGAAATCAGACTCAGAACAATGCTGCCGCGAGCCGTTGCCAGTTGGTCCTCGACCGCGACGAGTTGCGACTGTGTCGTGAAGACCCTGTTGAAATCGACGAGGCCGCCCTGGTACTGGGCTTGAACCAGTTGCACGGCACCCTCAGCCTCGTTCACGCTGTCCGCCAGGCTGCGTGCCTGCAACTGGTATTGAAGGAATCCTACCAACGCGTCTTCCACCTCGCGCCCGGCGGATAATACCGTCTGTTGATACTCGAGGACCTTCTCCTGAAAATGAGCATCCTGCCCACGAACGTTGTTCAGGATCCGGCCGTAGTTCAAGATCTTCCACTGAAAATTCGGTAAGATAAGACCGGTGAAGCTGCTCTCGGCAAAGAGGTGGCGTAGATCGTCAGCCGTGTATCCAATGAATCCGGTCACCCCGATGGCAGGATAGAAATCGGCTTCGGCCACACCAATTTGGGCGCTTTGAGCTGCTGCCTCGTGCAGGGCCCGCCGCACGTCGGGGCGTCGCTGCAGCAGATCCGCGGGAATGCCCACAGCCACTTCTGCCGGTGTCGTGGGAATAGGGGCCTCGTGCAAGGACAGCGTCACGTCTTGAGGAGATTGGCCGAGCAGCACGCAGAGCCGATCGTTCGCCTGCCGTAGCCCGATTACCAACGGCGGAATGAACGACTCCGTCTGGCCGAGACTGGAGCGGGCCTGCTTTACATCCAGGCTTGTCCCCTTGCCTGCCTTCAAGCGCGCCTCGGCGAGGCGCAGCGATCCTCTCTGGATTTCGACGTTGCGACGCGCATAGGCGATGCGCTGCTGATAGGTGCGAATCTGCACATAATTGGTAGCCACGTCGGCCACAAGTGTGACCAAGGCGTCGTGGTACCCTTCAACGGAGGCGCTCAGCTCGGCGCTGGACGACTCGATGTTCCGCCGGATTCGACCCCAGAAATCAAGTTCCCAGGAAGCGTTGAGGCCGGTAGCCCACACATCTAAATTAGTCGGCAACCCGACCTGGGGGTTGCCCAGGACATTGAGGTTCTTGCTGATCTGCACATGCGCGTAGTCGCCAATGAGGTTTTGCGTTTGGGGAAACAGGTTGCCCGCGGAGATATTTCTCTGCGCCCGAGCTTGGAGAACGCGTGTGCCAGCGGTTTTCAGGTCGAGGTTTTGCCGGTAGGCACTCTCGATCAAGGACGTCAGAGCTGGATCATTCAACACTCTCCACCACGCGCCATCCTCGGCGGGATTGCGGGCAATTCGCGGGTCGGCAGCATCGATCCAATCTGAAGAGACGGCGGCCGACGGCTCATGAAAATTCGGCCCGACTTTGAAGCCGTTGTGAACCCATTCCGAGAAGGATGTGCAACCCGCGGCAGTCAGCACAAGTGCAGCGACGGCCGCTGGGCCCCCGGCAGACATACCAGTTTTGAATCGGGTTCCAGCCGAACGGCCCATTTTGCCTCGCCCGGAAGGTGCTGATGGCCACGCAGAGGCTCCGTCCCCGGAATTCGGGGAACCCGGGGGTATTGGAGAACCGCTTATCCTGGTACTGGAAAGAGCCTCTCATAGCTACGGCGTGCTTTTGGGTCAAGACGGACCAACGTAACCAACGTAACCCGGCCCCTGACGGGGCTCGGCTCGCCAGGCGAGCCGTGCTCCGTAAGGAGCCGGGTTACGCTTCAAGTCAGCCGATGCCGGAACATCCACGAAGCCACCGAGAGCGTCGTCACTCCGATAACCGCCAGCGGCCAAAGATCCGGCAGCAGTCGCTCGAATCCCGCCCCTTCCAGATAAACCCGCTCAGCAATCTCGATCGCATACCGCAATGGGTTAATCAGCGTGACGTATTGAAGCGACTGAGGCATGGCACTGATCGGCGTAGTGAGGCCCGAAAGGAGGGCAAAGGGCATCATTATAAGAAACGAAAAGAGCATCGCCTGTTGCATGGTCGCCACGACCGAAGACACCAGGAGCCCAATTCCGACCGCGGCCATGAGGAATAAGCCTAGTCCCGCGTACAGGGTCACAAAAGAGCCGGCAAATGGGATGTGAAACCACAGTTGGGCAACCAGCAGAATGTTGGTCGCTTGCATGATGCCCACAAGGATCGCCGGCAGCGCTTTGCCGGCCATGATCTCGGCAGGTCGGAACGGCGTGACCAGTAACTGGTCGAAGGTCCCTTGCTCGCGCTCCCGTGCCACGGACATGGCGGTTAGCAGCAGCGTTTGCAGGAGCGTGAGCGTACCGATCAAGCTGGGGATCATGTGCCAGCGCGTTACCAGGTTCGGGTTGAACCACGCCCGTGTGGTGAGCTGGACGGGAGGCCCGCGCTGACTGTGGGCAGCTCGCCAGTCGGCATTGAACGCTTCGACAATATTGCCGACGTAGCCCAAGGCAGTCCCCGCAGTGTTCGAATTCCGGCCGTCGGCGATCACCTGCAGGTCCACTGGCTGGCCCAGCATCAGGCGCCGTTCGAACTCTTGATCGATCTGGATCACGAGTAAAGCGCGTCGTTCGTCGATTACTGTCTTCACGTCCTCCGCTCGGTGCAGGTTGGCGGTGCGGTGGAAGATGCCTGAGCCATCCAGGCCAGAGAGCAGGTCGCGCGAGGCGGCACTGCGATCTTGATCGAGTACCGCGTACGGCACATCGTTCAGGTCATAGGTCGCTGCGTAGCCGTAGATCAGGCACTGCATGATCGGCGGCACGATGAGCGTGAAGCGGCCACGCGGATCTTTCAAAATCGCCAGCAGCTCCTTGCGCGTGAGAGCGAGTATGCGAAGGATGGCGTCGAGCATTTAACACCTCAGGCCAACTTCTTACGGGTCACGCCGCGCGTCACAAAAAGAATGACGATCGCCATCCCCGCAAGCACGGCGCAATTCGGCACGATGACTCCCCAGATGTTCCCGGCCAGGAAGATGGTTTGCAACAAAGCGACGTAGTACCTTGCGGGGAAAATGTACGTGATCACTCGGACTGCTCCCGGCATGCTGCGCAGATCAAACAGAAACCCGGAGAGCATCACTGCCGGCATGAAGGTGACCAGCAGCGTTATCTGACTGGCCACGAACTGGCTCTTGGTCGCCGACGAAATGAGGAGTCCAATCCCGAGCGCGACGAGCAAGTAGAGCATCGACGCCCCAGCCAGGACCCACACCGAACCGCGAAACGGGACATGGAACAGGAACTTGCCGGCGAAGAGGCAGAGCGCCAGCCCGATCATTCCCAGCAGGAAGTAAGGAATGGTCTTGCCGAGCAAGATCTCGTCGGCGTGAACAGGCGTGACGAAGAGGGCCTCGAGTGTGCCGCGCTCCCATTCGCGCGCCATCACCAGCGACGTGAGCATCGCCCCGATGAGTGTCATGACCAACACTATCAGGCCGGGGACCAGGAAGTAGCGGCTCTCGTTGGCCTCATTGAACCAGAGCCTGGTCTGCACGATCACCGGCCCGGCCGCGACCGGACTTCCCTCGGCGGAGCGCATTCCCGTCCACCGTCCGACCGCTCCTTGCGCATATACCTGAATAATGCGGGCGCGGTTGGCGTCGGTGCCATGGACCAGCACCTGCACTTCCGCGTCGCCGAGTGCCAGACGCCGGGAGAAGTCTGAGCGAATGCGAACGATCCCGTCTATCTTTCGGTCCAGCAGCAGATCTCGAGCCTGGGCCATCGAAGTTAGCAGCCGAGCATCGAAGTAAGGAGACAGTTTGAAACCCGCAGCTAACTCAGTCGCCTCAGGCGATGGATCTTCGAGCACAACAGCCACGGGGACGTTGGTAACGTCGAGCGACAGTCCATAACCAAAGAGCAGAATCAACACTACGGGCAAGATGATCCCAATAGCGATGCTGCTGGGGTCGCGAAGGATTTGCCGGCTTTCCTTGCGCACGAGGGACCACACGCGCCGCAATTTGGCGGGCAGGCTGCGTGGCCGGGGGGAGTCAGCAATCGACATGAATGGTGCCTTCGTCAGGACCCGCCAGGACTTTCGAAAACCCAGAACGCTTGAGTAGCGAGATTAGCCTCGCTCGTGATGGTTCCCCCGCGCTTCCTCGACGATCGCGATAAATGCGTCCTCCATCGTCGGCACCTTGCCAGGTTCGGGGCGCGCACGCTGCCGCACCTCGGCCGGCGTGCCCTGGGCCAGCACTCGGCCGGCGTCCATGATGGCAATCCGGTCGCAATACTCGGCCTCTTCCATGAAGTGCGTCGTGACGATCACGGTCACGCCTTGCTCGGCCAGCGCTGTGATCCGACGCCAGAAATCTCTGCGGGCCAGCGGGTCGGCGCCGCTGGTTGGTTCGTCAAGAAACAGGGTCTCCGGTTCGTGGAGCAGCGCCGTCGCCATCGCTAGGCGCTGTTTGTAGCCGCCCGGCAGCTGGCCGCTTGGCAAGTGGGCGAGTGCGCCAAGCTCAAACTGCTGCAACGCCCACTCGATGCGCTCACGTTTGCGCCGGCCGCGTAGGCTGTAGGCGCTGGCGAAGAAGTCAAGGTTTTCGATCACGGAGAGCTGTCCATAGAGGGAGAACTTTTGCGCTACGTAGCCAATCCGTTGCCGGGCTTGGGCACGGGCGTAATGCAGGTCCACGCCCGCGACGCGCAAGGTACCCGCCGTCGCCGCCAGCAATCCACAGAGCATGCGAAATGTCGTCGTCTTGCCTGCACCGTTGGGACCTAGCAAGCCGAACATTTCACCGCGGCGAACGTTGAAACTGACATGATCGACGGCGGTGAAGTTGCCAAAACGCCGAACCAGGTCCTGAACCTCGACGACCGGCGCGTCGTCGGCTGCCTCCGGTGGGCGATCGAGAGTCAGCGTGCCGGCCGCGGGCCGCTCGTCAGCCGAGCGCCGCAACAGTACCATGAAGCCATCCTCGAAACGAGGCTGTGCAGAATGGACCGTCGCGCCTGCGAGAGTCGCGTCGCTGGCTACGTCGCCTTCGTCTTCATTGGCCCGCACGAAGCGCACCCGACCACCTTCGGGCACTGCATCAATGATGCCCCGATCGTCGAGTAAGCGCGCCTGCAGCCATCGGGCAGTCCGGCCAGAAGGCGGATCCGCCAAGAACGTGCGGCCTGTCGCCAGTTCACTTACGTCTGCCGCACGGCCCTCGGCCAACACCTTGCCCTTGTGCAGGACAATGACATGGCCGCAGCGCTCTGCTTCGTCCAGGTACGAGGTGCTGAGCATCACGGTGAGTCCCTGGTCGTTCACAAGTTGGAGAATGATCGCCCACAGTTCCCGCCGGGAGAGTGGATCAACGCCAACGGTCGGCTCATCCAGCAGCAGCAGGTCGGGGTCGCGCACCAGCGTGCATGCCAAGCCTAGTTTCTGTTTCATCCCGCCCGATAATTGGCCCGCCATACGCTTGGTGAATGGCCCCAGCGAGGTCATTTCCATCAGCCGAGAGTAGCGCTCCCGCCGCGCGCCGGTAGCGACACCGCGCAAATCAGCGTAGAGATCCAGGTTTTCCTGAACGGTCAGGTCCTCGTACAAGCCGAATTTTTGTGGCATGTAGCCGATGCGGTCTTGAACTTCCTGCGGTCTGGAACCGACATCGACATCCAGGACCCTCAGGCTGCCGGTGTCGGCTGTCATCAGCCCAGCGGCCAGGCGAATGAGTGTTGTCTTGCCGGCGCCGTCAGGCCCTACCAGGGCCGTGAGCGTGCCGTGGCTCGCCTCGAGGGAAACGCCGTCCAGCGCCACGACCTCTTCGCCGGTTTCACGGCGAAACGTCTTGCGGATGTCATGGCCGAGGATGCCGGGCCCGTCTGTTCCGACGGCGCTCATCGTTTCGCCTCTGCTGCATTGCGGTCGCTTCTGTCCTGCGGCAGGTGGACGGTCGCCGGCATGCCCAGACGTAATTCGTCCGAGGGATCTTTGACAAAGACGCGGACCTCGTAAACCAGACTGGTACGCAGCTCCTCGGTTTGCACAGCCTTCGGCGTAAACTCGGCAACCGGTGAGATGAATCCGACCCATCCTTCGAAGTGACGATCCGGAAAGCTATCCACAGACACCGAGGCGATCATCCCAGGATGGATCTTGCCAAGATCCGGTTCCGAAACATAGGCCCGGACCCATTTGGGGTCGGTGATCGCGAGATTGAACACGGGCTTCTGTGGCGAGGCCATTTCCCCCGGCTCCATGAGCCGCGTGCGGACGACGCTGTCAGCCGGTGCAACAAGCTTGGCATCGGCAAGTTGCTGCCGCAGGTAGGCAAGCTGGGCCTGATAGCCTCGGAGCTGCGCTTCGGCCTGGGCAATGTCTTCCTTGCGCGGCCCCGCAATTGCCAGGTCTAGTGCCTTCTGGTTGACTGTCAACTTCGCCTCTGCCACATCCAGGGCTGCCCTAGCGTTGTCGACATCCTCTTGGCTGACCGCACGTACCTCAGCCTGATCTTGAAGGCGCACCGTTGACAGTTTCTTGACACGATCGTACTGCAAGCGGGCGTTGGCGGCCTCGGCACGGGCCGACGCGGCATTGGCGCGCGCCTGCGCGATTTCTTCAGGTCGGCTGCCGTTATGCAAACGATCAACAGCCTGCTGTTGGGCCGCAACCTGGGCTTCGGCCTGAGCGACTTGGGGTTCCAGGCGGCTGGTATCGAGCCGGGCCAGCAGTTGGCCGCGCTGCACGCGGTCCCCTTCCTGAACCAGAACAGCGGCGATGCGCTCGCTGTCATGAAAAGCCAGCTGCACCTGCCGTAGGTCGATGTTTCCGTAGAGAGGTAGTTCGGAGGAGGAATTGTTGCCATGACTCCGCCACCACCAAGCTCCGGCGGCAACTCCGGCGGCAGCCAGCACCAAAAAGATGAGCAAGATTCGTTTCATACATCCCCTGCCGCCACGATACTTCCCTGCCCGAGGCGAGTCAAAGTCAAATTTGAATTTCAAATTGATGGGGGCCTCGGGCCGCACTATACTCTCACCAGAGACGACAGCAGCAACGCGCTCAAACGGTCCAAGCCAATGGCACGCAGCACCACAAGTCGCCGCCGGTCGAGCTCAAAGCCAGAGCGCACAAACCATGAAGAGAGCACGCGCGCACATTTGCTCGAGGTCGCAGGGCAGGTTTTTGCCGAGAAAGGCTTCGACCGAGCCACGGGTAAGGAGATCTGTAAACAGGCTGGAACCAACGCCGCAGCTATCAATTACCATTTCGGTGGCATGGATGGCCTTTATGCCTCAGTCGTGCAGGAAGCAAATAGCCGGCTCGTCACTTTGGAGGCACTCTCCGCCGCGGTCGCAGCCCAGGTGGACGCCAAGGCCAAGCTCGAGGCACTCCTCGGGCTTTGCGTGCGCACGCTTACCGGTCCCGCATCCTCATGGGTGCTGCGCGTCTTCAGCCGCGAACTCGTCGCGCCGACGCCTGCCCTGGCGGCAATGCAAGGCAAGGAGAAGCAGGCCAAGTCGCGTATCCTGAAAGCCATCGTGGGAGAGTTGATGGGGCTGCCGGAGGATCATCCGGCCGTTGCCCGTGGCTGCATCAGCATCTTGGCCCCATGCCTCATGCTGCTGATTGCCGACCGTCGCATGCTCAAACGCGTATTCCCCAATCTCGGGCTCGACGCCGAGAACGCACCGTCCGTAATGCGCCACATGGTCCAATTCGCCTTGGCGGGTTTGTCTGCCGTCGCGCGCGACGCGCGGCAAAACAATCAGGTCGATGGCCGGTCGCGCAATCCTTCCAACATCCATTAAGGACCAGTTTCTTGAACAACCCCATGAGGAAGTACTGCAGATCAAGTTGAATCCGAGCCCAATCCAAGCGCTTGGCACGATATGTCTGCGACAAGAAGTCGCGGGCCCGGACAATGGGGCCCGAGACCAGATGCGGAGTCGGTGCGAGGGCATGAGCCAGTGGCCATCAACACCAGAGCGCAGCTGCGAAGGAACTCTGGTGAGCAGAAAAGCAGAGCGACTCCCGTCACATGGCATGCGCTTCTGGGCTCGGAAAGGCATTCCAGCGGCTGAGCCTGCGAAGCACGACCATAGTGGCGTCTGCAGGTCTGTCAAGATGAGCGGCTGTCGTGGCAGAATATGGCGGCGAGTCTCAGAGGATGCTGCTCTTGACTCCGCACGACCGGCGGTGTATTAGCTCCCCACTACTCTGCCGGCTATCGCGAGTGTGAAGTGGGTGAAACTGCCCAAAAAGAAAGGGCTGTCGTAGCGTACCGGTCGAGTGCACAAGGAGAAGCAAGATGCTGCGGATCGGCGTCGACATGCTCGGGTTCCAGCACCCCGCAGGTCGAGGCCGCGGTATTTCCCGGTACGCCGAACAATTTATCGCTGCCTTGGCCAGGCATGACTCCAACAATGAGTACATTCTCTATTACCGAAGCGAGCTCGCTACCGAGGAGTTGCCGCTAAGTCCGATGCCGGTCAGTCGCTGGGGAACGTGGACAGTCCGCTGGGTCAAGTCCATGGAGCAGGTGGCCCACGGCAATCTAGATGATCTTGACCTCCTGCTCTTTACCTGTCCGTTCAGTCAGTATCGGCTGCCTCGAAAGCCTCTCAACGGCCCGAAGATGGTCGCCGTTATTTACGACCTCATACCTTTTCGATTTCAGGAACATTACCTGAGCGACCCTGTCGGCGCAGCCTCCTATTACGCTTCTTTCCACGCACTCAAACAGTACGATGCTCTGCTGACGATCTCCAGGTCCGCCAAGGCAGACTGCGAAGAAGAATTGGGGCTGCCGCCCGGCCGAGTCTTCCACGTCGGCTGTTCCAGCCGTAACGGTTTCTTTCGACCAGCCGACAAGCCAGCTGAACGGATCATCGATCAACGTTTACTTTCGGAGCTTGGCGTCCGGAGTCCCTTTGTATTAACCGTCGGCGGCGACGACCCTCGAAAGAATCACGCGGGGCTGGTGGAAGCGTTCTCTCGGCTGCCTGGCCCGATCCGGGCCACTCATCAAATGGTGGTCGCGTGCACTCTGAACCACGAAGGCGGCGCACAGATTCGGAGGCAAGCCGACGAGCTGGGAGTGGCTGATCGGCTCTTGCTGACCGGGCACGTCAGCGATGAAACTCTGCGCGCCCTGTATCGCGGTTGCGCGGCATTTGCCTTCGCCTCGCACTATGAGGGATTTGGACTGCCGATCCTTGAAGCGTTGCAATGCGGCGCTCCCGTCGTGGCGGCGGACAACTCCTCCCAGCCGGAGGTCGTCGGCACTGCTGGACTTCTGGCCAGCAGTTACGACCCCGCCGCTTTGGCCAGGTGCATTTGCCGGATACTGGAGGAACCCGCCCTGGCTGCGCGACTACGTCGGCAGGCACTCGTCCAGGCTCGACGCTTCCATTGGCGGCGCACGGCCCAACGCACGATAGGCGTCTTTGCTCACCTTGCGAGGATCGGTAACCGCACCGCAGCGGTGCCCCAGACAAGCAGATCGGGATCGTCTGTGTTGCGCGGCTACCCGTCCCCCGACACGCGCCGGCGCATCGCCTTCTTCTCCCCCTTTCCTCCCAAACGATCGGGGATATCCGACTACGCAACCGACTTACTGAGGGAGCTGCAGGGCTATTGCAAGATCGACGTTTACCATGACGAGGGATATTTTCCGAGCCTGGCCCAGGCCGATTCCGATCTGCGGATCTACGACCACCGGCTCTTTACGCGACGGGCTGAGAGCTTGCGCTACGATGCGATCTTGTATCAAATGGGCAACCACCTGTATCACCGCTTCATTTATCGGGCTCTTCTGAATCATCCGGGAATTGTTACTCTTCACGACGCGAACATCTCGGCTTTTCACATAGTGATGGCTCTTCGGCCAGACGCTCCCGCGGATCATTTGCAGCAGGAATTCAGCTATTACCCCGGTTCGAGCCGCGAAGACCTCTTGCAGCGGATTCCATGGCAGACCGATCCAGGACGTCTCATCGGCGCTTGTCAGGAACAGGGCATTTGCCTGAATCGCCGCTTACTCGAGCAGTCGACTGCGGTGGTCGTTCATGACGAGTGGACTCTCAGCAATCTCGGAGCCGTTCGAGCGGCCAATACCGTGGTCATTCCGCAGGGCGCATGCGCTGATGGGCCATTGACGCCCGGGCAGCGCGCCGCCGTGCGGACACGATTTGGTTTGCCGGCTGAATCTTTTCTGGTCGGCTGCTTCGGAGTGTTGCACCCCTCCAAGCTGCTGGCCGAAACCGTTAGCGCGTTTGCGACTCTCGCTCGTTGCCATGCACCGGCCCGACTCATCCTGGTGGGATCCGATTCCCCCGGGAGCGGCGTCCTCGACAGAGCCGACGCCCTTGGAGTGAGAGATCGCGTGTTTATGCTTGGACATCGGCCCATCAGGGATTTCCGCGACCTGGCTCGCAGCGTGGATCTGGGCGTCTGCCTGCGCCGCCCGCCGACGAACGGCGAAACTTCCGCTGCACTGCTCACACTGCTGGGAGCCGGCGTGCCAACCGTGGTGACGGATGTTGGCACCTTTGCCGGTTACCCCGATGACGTCGTCGTCAAGGTCGCCTGGGGCGACGCGTTCGAGGCCGCCTTGAGCCAGACCTTCGTGGCCCTTGCCCGGGACCCCGCTGCGCGCGAACGCCTGAGCCGAGCGGCTCTCGCCCACGTCCGGGCCCATCACGACTGGAGCGTAGTGGCTCGCCTCTACGCCGAACTGATCGAACGAGTAGCCTGCGCGCCCTCTCGAACGACCAGAATGGCTGGTTGAGGGGACGCGAGCAAACTGCCAAGAGAGGTATGCGTAATGGGGGGAATTTGCAAGCGCGGTCTGGCGCTGCTTTGGAGGATGGCGGGTCCCGTGCGACGGCCCTTCATCCGCAAATGGGAGCAGAGAATTGGCCGAGACCTGGCGCCTCTGGACGCGAGGATGGCTACCATGGAGCAACAACTTGGCGCGAGGATGGCTACCATGGAGCAACAACTTGCTTATATCGCGGCCATGAGCGCCGGTCTGGACGGTGTCCTCCGGGCAACAGATCAAAGAGCGGAAGAAATTGGCATCTTTATGAACAGTACGATTCTGGAATTGGCTCGGCTGCAGGAGACCATGGAAGGTCTGCGCCAAGATCAAGATCTAGGACGCGCAATCGCAACCGTCGACGGTCCCGTGCGCTCGGGCTTTCGTCATGTCGCTTGATCTTTAAACTTACCTGGACACCTATGTCCGGGATCTCACGAGCGAGGAAGTCTAATGACCGTTCGCTACCTAAGTCGAATTGGGCACGCGCTAACTATCTGGATCGGAGCCAGGCGCGCCAGGGGCCATGGGCGACAGACTGCTGAGCCGGTTCTGATGTACCGAGCTGTAAAAGTGAAAGAAGGGCTCGGTTTCACGGTCGCCCTGTATGCAAACAAGCACGTTGATGCCTCCCAGCAGGTGCTGGCCGCAGGAGACTTTCCGCATTCCCCGGCAACGGATCTGATGCTTGCCTGCGTTCGTCGCGGTCAGAGGCTGCTTGACCTGGGAGCGAACGTGGGTGCCTTCGCGCTTGCCGCTGCTGCTGCCGGGTGCCGGGTGGTGGCTGTCGAAGCGTCTCCGAGCAACGCTTACTTGTTGCAGGCGAGTGCTCAGCGCAACCGTTTCAAGGAATTTCGCGTAATCCAGTCGGCCATCAGCAATCACCAGGGCACCCTTCGGTTTTTCCAGGCCGGTCCTTTTGGTCATGTCATCGACCAGAGCCCAGTCGCGGCCCGAACGCCGCGGACGGTGGATGACCAAGTCGTTGAAGTGACTGCCACCACCGTCGACCGCTTGCTGCGCAAACTACGGTGGCCATGCCCCGATTTCATCAAGATGGATATCGAGGGTTCGGAGATTGCTGCCGTGGAAGGGATGAGCCAGCTTCTTTCCCGGCCTGACGCCCCAGCGATTTTGTACGAGGGCAACGGCCACACGCTCGCGTTCTACAATCGGACCTGCCAGGAACTCAAGGCCGCCCTGGAACGGTTCGGCTACCATAATTACCTTGTGGACGGTCCGGGCTGTTTGCGACCCGTCGGGGCCGAGGACCTTCAGGCGGATACGTGCGTCGATTATCTTGCCGTGAAACAGCTCCCCTCCAGTCTCCCAGGGTGGAAACTCCTGGATCCTCTGTCGCTCCAGGAAATCGTGGCCCGGGTTGTAGCATCCAGCGAATTTCCGACGGAGCATCACCGTGCCTACATCGCCAGAGCATTGCGAACGGCACCGGCGTGGCTGGTCGGAAATGATCAAGTGGTGCAAGCATTGCGGAAATTACGCGTGGACGCCCACGAGGATGTCCGCCAGGCCGCGGCCTGGTCCGCCACACTCGAGCAGGCGAACTCTCATGATCGGGCTCGCCAATGCGCATGAAACCGAGGGCGAAGCTCGTCGGGGAGTCGCCGCAGTGGCCACCTCTCCAAGTCTAGTCCCGTGGTCATTGCTGGCAGCCGAGGCGAGGTGCTGGGCTCTTGGAACCAGCCCTTGGAACACGGTTGCCGTTGCACCTCGTCACACGGGGAGAGGAGACGGCGTCAGCGGTGAAACTGAGCTAATCATCGTAAGGGCCAGGGATGGGTTTGTTGCTGTGCCGGAAGCAGCTTTGCCCTTTACTCTCCCCACCGGCGTCAAATTAGGAATTTTGGCCCAATTTGGATGGATAACTCGGCTTGGTTTAGTTGATCTGTCCTGGTAAATCGCTGCCTTACGAACACGGATCGGTCGGGTCATGAAGAAAACGTCGCTCAGCGTTCTGATTGTGGCAATGCTCTTGAGCGGCTGTGGGACCGTCTGCAACTTGGCAGGGGGCGTCGTGCATCCTGAAAGCGAGCCGAGGATCTATGGCGGTGTCGGGAGAGACCTGGACATTATTGATAAGGCATGCAACATCGGCCCAAGCCAGAACGCCGGCTCGGGCGGTGAAAACGGAAAGGCTTATCTTGCAGCGGCCCTCATTTCTCTTGCAGTGGTGGACCCGATTCTCAGCTTTGCTGCCGACACTTTGACGTTGCCAGTTACAATTCCTTTGCAGGAACGAAGGATAGCCCGTGAGCATGAAAACGCTGCCGCCGCTTCCTCGATAGCCGCTCCCGCCACGAGCCTTCCCAATTCAGAAGTATCGGACGCCTCGCAAGAATCTTCCAAGTAATCGTTCAACCCCTCTTTTGCCCGGACTGCAGGCCGTAAAAGTTCGCTATTTTCCAGGCTGTCTTTGAACACTCGACTGCCGCCTGCCTTCTCTTTTCCCTTTTGGGAGAATCCGTCCACCACGCCCAGAATGCCATCTCCCTGTTCCGAGCCATTCTGCTGTTATGGGGGCTCCGGGGCGAGCAAGCACGTAGCAGAAACCATGCCAAGTATAGTTGTCAGTATGACTTGTTTACAAGTCATACTGACAAGTATACTTGACATTTCCTCCTCGCTGGATAGGATGGATACAGAAGGGAGACACGATGCCGAAGTTCCGCCTTTGCAACCGCCTGAAGGTCGCCCGTGCGGAGAAGAGCCTCTCTCAGGAGCAACTCGGCTTGCTCGCCGGCGTGACCCGGCAGACGATCAGTTCGATTGAAACCGGGCTGTACAACCCGTCGGCCCTGCTCGCCTTGCTCCTTGCCCGACGCCTGGAGAAGCGGGTGGAAGACCTCTTTTATCTGGAGGAGGAGAAGCCATGAGTACCCCTCAATGCGTGGAACGGGACGAGCGGACGGTGGCTGTCGAGAACGCCAGCTATCGCTGGGCTTACAACTTACTCACTTACGCCCTGCTCGTGGACGTGATGTACCGGAGCCTGGTTCGTCACGAGGCTCCCTGGGACTTAATGGCCCTGGTCATCGTAGGCGGGGCCGTCTGCTCCGTGTACCAAGCCCGCCAGAAGATTCTGGCCCACGGCTGGGTGATGAAGGTGGTGTTGGTCGCCTGCATGGCGGGCGTCATCGCAGCCATCCTGGCAATGACCCTGTGAAACAACTCAAAAGGTCACATCGAAGCCGTTCAAGCGACGACTAACCACGGGTGGCCGCCTCGTGCAGGTCGTCGCCAAGAGTCGCCATCGCCTTGCCCTGGAGGAAGTGCAGGACGGGGGCATCGAGACAGTAAATTGAATCAGGGAATATCGTCACGGCATCACCTACCGAACATCCCGGAAGCCGAAATTGGCCCGCTGGTACGGACGAGTTCGTTGCCAACGGGCCGAAATGACACGACTCACCTTGCCGCAATCAGGCTCCCGTGAACCACCGTGTCGTTGACGACGAGAGCCGAGGCATGCTGGTCGTCCTCCGTGTCGAAGCGGTATTCGTCGCCTGCCCCAACCGCCGGGGTCTTCTGCCAGGCAGAGTCCCGGAGAAAGTGAAGCATCTTCTCCACATTGGCAGCATCGGCCCGATCCTCTGTGGAGCCAGCCTCCAGAGCATCCATGATCACGCCCGTCAGCAGCCGATTCCAGACCTCCCGGCAGGTTGATGGCTTGTCAAACAAATCTATCGAGACGATGCGCTTGCCTATCCCCACCGCCAGGCCGGTCGCTCCCTCGACATACGGCAGGCGGTCCTGGAATTCAGCTAGCGGGACTCGGTAAGCCGAGTAGGTATCCGCCATCGCCTCCGTAGGAGAACTCGAACGGAGGCAGTCCATTTGTCTACCGACTTCCTCCCAGACCTCCCCCTGGTCCGAGCCGTGTCCTCGTCCTTCACTGGCCGCTTTCGATACCGACTTTTTGAGGACGTGCCGGAGCTTCGAGGAGGCATAGCTGCCACTCGAAGCAAAGTGACGAGAGTGGTACCGCCACCGACCCTGCTCCACGCAACTGACCGGGATCGTCGTCTTGCTCCGAGCGGCCACCAGGACCGACGTGTTCAGCACTCGGTTCTGCTTTGCACCTCGCAACTCCATTCCTTCCAGAAAGAGAACCGGCGATTCGGCCTGGTTATTGACGATCAAATTGGGGACCGATCCGGCTTCGGTCGTCTCCTCGACAGTAACGGCTCCGTCGGCCAGGGCCTTCTCGGAGAGGAGATAATCGACGCCATCCCCCATAGAGGCGAACAGCGGGAACACAACGAGGGATTCGTGGGCAAGAGGCTTGCCGACCTGGATTGCGGGGAATGCAAACATTGGAACTCCTGTTGGACCTGCGACTGCCAGAATGGACACCCAGAATTGCGGCACGGTTCGGTTGACGGGCCTGCCGTTGCATCGATGCAGCTGTGGGCGGAAGGACGATCAGCCTGTGTGCCTTGCGCCAGTATGGCAGATCGAACCATCTCCATCAATCAACCGTCCGTACTCTTTGGGCAGCCGTTTGTTCTGTCGCCGGTCTCCTGTGGTGGTGCGTTCTCGTGGCCCTTAGTGCGCATTGCAATCCTGGCGACCAAGGCCGAAACATGGCTGTGTCCTCTGGCTGTCCGGGAAAAAGGTTGACCGCCCTTCAATCTCACTTGGGAAAGATTTCTAGTGCCGGTGGGACTGACGGACCCTTTCTTCCATTTCTTCGCCTGCCTTGAAGGTGACGACGGTCCTCTCCGGCACCAAAACTTTCTCTCCTGTGCGGGGGTTGCGTCCTTGTCTGGACTTTCGCTTTTTGACCTTGAACACGCCGAAGTTCCGAAGCTCGATCCGCCCGTCCTTCACTAGCGTCTCGATCATGCTGTCGAAGACCCGTTGCACGATTTCCTGGGCCTGCGCCTGGGTGATGCCCGCAGCCTCGGCAATCGTCTTGGCCATATCTTTCTTGGTCATGAGCTACCCTTCTGATCGCCGAGAAAGAGCCAACTGCCGCCTCGCCCTTCTATCGTAACAGTTGTTCTTTCACTTCTTGTCGTTGCCGCAGGAACAGCGAGCGTTCCGGGAGAGTTTCTTGCGAAACATGGCTCCTCCTCTCTGAACCGCCTTCAATTCTGCTTCGCCACGATCCTCACGCCCTTCGGGTCTACCCGCAGCCGCACTCCTCGAATGCTGGATCCCCTTCCTTCTTCGTAGTAAACACAATACACCTCACCATTCGGCAACTCCACCATGCTCGGATACGCCCCGCCCACCGAGTCGATCCTCACCGGCCCTTGCCACGTCTTACCGTCGTCGCTTGTCCAGTGCAGCGAAGTAGCAGGCACTCGATGGGCCAGCAGGATGACGCCGCTACTGTGCCGCAAGAAGTAAGGGCAGTGCCCCTTGAAGCCGAATGAGTGCACCGGCCCCCAGGTCTTGCCAAGGTCTTCCGAGATGGCATAGTGCATGTCCACTTTGGAAGAACGGAGGGCTGCCAGTAGCTTGCCATTCTTCAATGGGATCACATCGGTTTCGGCATCGAGGAACACTCCGTCCTTTTCACCAATGAGCGCCAAATCCTTCCAGGTTTTGCCGCCATCGTAGGACTTGACTGTGGCACCGAACGCCAGCTTCTTCTTGGCGTCTTCCTGATAAAGACCCAGCATCAGCGAGCCATTGGGCAGTTCTCTAACGGGTGAGGAACAGGCGAAGAGATACGGAGAATCAAGGGTGAGCTTGAGCGGCTCGCTCCACGTCTTCCCTTGGTCCGTCGAGCGAGCGAGCAAGATCGCAACTCGGTCTTGCTGGAGCGTGAACCAGTTGAGCAGCAGCGTTCCGTCTTTAAGGCAGGCCACCGATGGGTCACGGTCGTCCTGGTCCGTGTCGATGACTACGACTGGCTTGCTCCAACTCTGGCCGTTGTCGAAGGAGCGTACCGCCATGATGCGTCCGCCTTTGGGCCACTTGGCGCTCGGTGTGGAGACATGGCCGTAACCTGAATAGAAAACGCAGAAAAGGTCGCCATTCTTGAGGCGGCAAACATCCGGGAAGGCCGCATAACCACCCGCCGCCTCACCGGAGCTAACGATCTGATGCTGGGCGGGAGCGGAAGTTGCGAGTGTCAGCAAGACGGCGAGAGCCCAAGATGTTCTTCGGAGTGTCATCATCATTGCCCTCACCACCTTGATCTCAGGGGAAACGTGCGCACCATCCAAATGCCCGGAATAATTGCACCGCTCATTTTATGGCTTTCAGATTCATTGCGGCACCGAACCACCGCTGCTGCACCTGCGAAGCTTGCATGAGGAGAACGGGATGATTAGTGTACGTCTGAGGGCCCTTGAATCGACAGAAAGAACCACAACCGTTCAGAAAACTGCCGAGTTGACCGCCGAGCCGGGTCAATGAAGTGGTGGCCGGGAGAGCCGTTCCCGGCCAGCACTCGCTGCGAAAAGGGTCAAGGTGGCGTGTGGCACAGCCAGGTCAGCAATGCAACGACGCGCCAAAGACTACAAGCCCAAGGAATTGGCGGACCGGGCCTTTGGTCTTTACGAGCGGTTCCGTCCAGCGATTCCAGAAGGCGTCAAAGGTTGGGGTGCCAAGGGCAACCTGGACCTGGACTTAATCGAGGGGCTGGCTAAGGGGAATAGGAGAGACGAACAATGACTCAACTGAGAGATCGTTTTGTCAAGCCTTGTGCGATTCTGGTCATCGCATTGGCAATGTGCCTGTCGATTGCCGAATTCGCCAAAGCGCAGAAACCTGCAAACGTCGCCCTACCAGAGAACATCATCTTCGAGCCAGACGTTGAATACTCGAACCCTGACGGTCAGCACCTTCAACTTGATATGGCTCGGCCCAAGACTGGCGACGGCCCTTTCCCAGCGATTGCGTGCATTCACGGAGGCGGCTTTCGTGCTGGCACTCGGCAGGGCTACGACGGGCTTTGCATTCGGCTGGCACAACAGGGCTACGTTGCGGTGACAATCAGTTATAGACTCGCTCCTAAATACCAGTTCCCTGCGGCAATCCATGACGTAAAGGCTGCTATTCGCTGGCTCCGGGCGAATGCGAAGAAATACAAGGTCGATCCGAATCGCATTGGCGTCACCGGAGGTTCGGCAGGCGGACACTTAGCTCAGTTCCTTGGCGTAACGGCGGATGTGAAGCAATTCGAGGGAGCAGGTGGTAATGCCGAGCAGTCGAGTCGAGTGGCCTGCGTCGTGAATTATTATGGTCCAAGTGATTTTACCAAATCCTACGGCAAGAGTGTGGACGCTGCCGAGGTTCTGCCGTTGTGGTTAGGCGGCAACCTGGAGCAGGCTCGCCACAAGCATATCGTCGCCAGCCCGCTCTATTGGGTGACGCCGAACGCCGCTCCGACACTCTGCATTCACGGCACTGCAGACAAGTATGTTGCCCACGAGCAGGCCGTCTGGCTCATCGAAAGACTGAAGGCAGCGGGGGTGGAAGCCGAACTTCTCACGCTGGATGGGGCTGGGCACGGATTCAAGGGGAAGGACGCCGAGAGGGCCGAGAATGCGCTGCTGGCCTTCTTCGCCAAGCACCTTGGGGTTTCTCGGCCTTAGACTGACGTTGTTATTGGGCATCGTCAAAGCGAAGGGGCGAGGTGAGAAAGACCAGCATGGCCATGTCGCCCGACTCACTCGTGAGGAACACCCGATGAAGTATGACGCATTGATCGAGCAATATCTCGCTGGGCCGGACCTGCTGAGGCGTGCTGTTGGCGGGATGACAAAGGAGCAACTTCTCGCCAGGCCAATTCCCGGCAAGTGGTCCACGCTGGATGTTGTTTGCCACATCGCCGATTACGAGCCCATTTACGCCGACCGAATGAAGCGAGTGATTGCCCTGAACGAACCCGAATTGCTAAAGGGTGACCCTGGGCTTTTTGCCGCACGCCTGGCATACGACCAGCGAGACGTGGAAGAGGAACTGGCGCTCATCGAGCTGACTCGCAGGCAAATGGCCCGGATTCTGCGGGAGCTGAAGCCTGAAGATTTTCTTCGCAGGGGCGGTCATTCTCGTGACGGCGCACTGACTCTTGAAATCCTCCTGCAACGGATTACGTCCCACATTCCCCACCACGTCGGATTCATCGAGGAGAAGAAGCGAGCGATGGGCTAGCTGCGAAGCTAGCGACGTGAACCGGGCGACTTCTTATCAAGATCATGCAGTGCGAGGGAGAAAACCGTGGGCAAGAAGGAAAGAAAAGCAGCAGGGGCAGTGGAGGCTTCAGACCAGTCGCCGCAGGGTCGCAAGCTGAAGCGCACGGAGTACGAAACCAAGCTGGACGAACTGCACATGGAATTGGTGAAAATGCAGTATTGGATCAAGGCAGCGGGCAAGAAACTCGTCGTACTGTTCGAGGGCCGTGATGCCGCCGGAAAGGGTGGGGCAATCAAGTGCGTTGCCGAGCCGCTGAACCCCCGTGGCTGCCGCATCGTCGCCCTCGGCAAGCCTTCGAACACGGAGAAGACGCAGTGGTATTTCCAGCGCTACGTCGCCCATCTGCCTGCCTCCGGGGAGATCGTCTTGTTCGACCGAAGCTGGTACAACCGGGCAGGGGTGGAGTACGTCATGGGCTTTTGCACTCAGGAGGATTACAGTGAGTTCCTACGCTCTTGCCCGGAGTTCGAGCGTATGCTTGTCCGCTCCGGCATCGTCCTGCTGAAATACTGGTTCTCCGTCAGCGACGAGGAGCAGGAACGACGCTTTCATGAGCGAGCCGGGAACCCCGCACGCCGCTGGAAGCTGAGCGATATGGACCTCCAATCACGGGAAAAGTGGGTGGAGTTCTCAAAGGCCAAGGACGAAATGTTCATGCACACCGACATCAAGCAAGCGCCGTGGTATACGGTCGAGGCCGACGATAAGCGGCAAGCTCGACTAAACTGCATCGCCCACATCCTGAGCATGGTTCCCTACGAGGACGCCACGCCGCCGCCGTTGAAGTTGCCGCCACGCAGGCTACCGGACGAAAGTTATGTGCGCCCGCCGAAGTCGGACCAGAACATTGTCCCGGACGTGAAGTTGTGACGGTAACCCGCCCGACATCCTCGCCGAGAGATTGATTCATGATCAGCCTTGCCAATGTGCTGCTTACATCTGCGATCTTCGCCGCCGAGCCGAAAGTCCATCGTGATCTAGCCTACGTCGAGCCAAAGAATGAACGTCAAACGCTCGATGTCTACGCCCCAACCGAGGGAAACAGCCATCCGGTCGTCGTCTGGATTCATGGCGGCGGCTGGCAACAAGGCAACAAAACGGACGTGCAGAAAAAGCCGCTGGCATTCGTGGACAAGGGCTTCGTCTTTGTCTCGATCAACTACCGATTCGTCCCTAAGGTGACGATCAAGCAGATGGCCGGGGATGTGGCCAAGGCGATTCGGTGGACCCACGACCACGCTATGGACTACGGCGGTGATCCGGACACGATCTTCGTCATGGGGCATTCTGCCGGGGCGCAATTGGCTGCCTTGGTCTGCACGGACGAAAGGTACTTGAAGGCCGAGAAGCTGCCATTGTCGATCATCAAGGGGTGCGTGCCAGTGGACGGCGACACCTACGACGTGCCGATGCAAATTCAGACCGTGGAACAACGACGGGCGGACATCTACAAGTGGAAGTTCGGGGATGTGGCCAGCCAGAAGGATTTGTCCCCCGTTACGCATGTTGCCAAGGGGAAGAACATCCCGCCTTTCCTGATCCTGCATGTTGCGGATCATCCCGAAACCAAGGGGCAGTCGCAACGGCTCGCCAAGGCAGTGCAGGAAGCGGGCGTATCGGCGAAAGCCTGTCCCGCCGAGGGGAAGAGCCACACCACGATCAACAACGACCTTGGCCTGCCGGACGACAAGCCGACCCAATCGTTGTTTCAGTTCTTGGACGGGGTGTTGAAGAAGTAATGAGTAGGCTTACCGTGCCTGTCATGTCGAGGATGCAACGAGATGATTATTCAACGTCAACTGCAAATTCTATTCGTCCTTGTCGGAGCAATTTGTTCCGGCACTGCGTCGGCCCAGGAAAAGCCCGTCGTTGGCCTGATCCCGAAGGCTCAGAGGCCCATTACGCTCGACGGAAACCTTGACGAGTGGGATGGGGCTTTCGTCACCCCTGTCCACGTTGGCCATCCTGACTTCGCCAACCGAGGTGGGCAGTTTCTCTTTCTGTGGGACGAGGAAAACCTCTACATCGGCCTGCGCTGTCTCGATCAGCATCCGGCTCATTTCGGACCGGACAGTCAAATCTGGAACGGCGATGCGGTCGAATTCTACCTGGATACCCGCCGTGGTCAGCAACTCGGCGCAGCTCAATTCGGCCCCGGAACCTTGCATATGTTTTGGACGCCCTTCACCAAGACGGACGTGAAGCCAAGGATGGGAGTTCGCGATCTCCCAGCTTTCAAGGGCTTCAAGCTGCAAGGAGCGGAAGTAGCTGGAGCGAAGACCCCTTGGGGCTACACTGCCGAGTTCAAGCTGCCATGGGCCAATTTCCCCAATTTTGCCGCCAAGGTTGGAGAGGTCGTCGGCATCGAGTGCGAACTATGCAGCAGCGACGGCGGACCACGCGTGGATCGCACCTTCGTTTATTCTTCTCCTGCTGCCGTATCCACTCCTTCTGCGTTTGGCCGGGTGCGACTGGTTGAGAAACTTGAGCCACAGGCGTTGAAGCCATTGGGTCGTGCCTTGCTCCCCTTGAGTCTGACAAAATCTGCCAACTATGCCTGGCTTTACGGGACGGTTTGTCTGTCACCCAGCATCGAAACGTCGGTGGCCAAACTCGAAGGCAAGATTGTTGACCGAGAAGGCAAAGTCAGAAAGGCCACACTGGGTTCTCGGAAATCCCTGAACGGAACAAGTTTCACCCTCTGGACGGGCAGTTGGGAGCTGTTCGACCTTCCGCCTGGAATCTACACGCTGGAACTGGCGGCACTGGATAAAGATGGCAGCGTGGTTACGTCACGGAAGGAGATGCTGCTTCATGGTGATCTTCCCCAGGCCCAGGCAAGAGTTCCGCAGCCAACCCATCGGGATGTTCATTACGGCCCACATCAGAGAAATGTTCTGGATTTCTGGCAGGCTGAATCGAAGCAGCCGACACCGCTCCTGGTTTCCATTCATGGCGGTGGATTTCTCGGCGGCGACAAGAGTGTAGACCGGCAACTTCTCAAGGAATGTCTGGAGTCAGGCATTTCGGTTGCAGCGATCACTTATCGCTTTTCCAATCAAGCCATCGCCCCTGCTCCGTTTCAGGACAGTGCCAGGGCAATCCAATTCCTTCGGTTCGAAGCCAAGGAGTGGAACATCGATCCGAAACGCATTGCCGCCACCGGAGGCTCCGCAGGCGCCGGAATCTCCCTCTGGCTCGGCTTCCATGATGACATGGCTGACCCGAAGAACGATGACCCCGTTCTCCGGCAATCAACCCGGTTGACGTGCATGGTGGTGTTCGACGGTCAAACTTCCTACGACCCAAGGTTCATCCGAAAACTATTCCCTGGCAAGGACACTTACAAAAATCCAGCACTGGCCAAGCTCTTTGGTGTGGACCTGAATAAGCTGGACGAACTTCCCGCCGAAAAGTACCGGCTGTTCGAGGACGTATCTGCGATCAATCACCTGAGCAAGGAAGATCCTCCCGTGCTCCTCATTTATTCAAGACCATTGGACGCCGAAATCACCAATCAGGGGATTGGCATTCATCACGCCTTGTTTGGTAAGGTTCTCAAGGAAAAGATGGATGAACTCGGCATACCCTGTGAGGTTGTCGCCGGTAATCAACGGATTGGAGGAGCGTCGCCAACGAGACCCATCGATTTCCTGAAGCTGCACTTGGCGGTGAAGAAATGACCGAGGGTTAGCAGGTGAGGGAGCGCCCGTAGAGTTACGCCGGTCGAAGACGATCTCGGCTGCGCTGACGCTGAGCTGGCTGAACTTCTTCGAGAGGAAGACGAAGGGAGCAGAACCGGGACCAAAGCGGCTTGGCTGGCTTCAATAGAGAGGGTTTGGCGCGTATTCAGATTGGTGAACTCCAATGCTTCTCACCCCACAGGATGTCGAACTGTTCTTCAGGCTGCACCGGACGCTCATGTTCTTCGTGAACCAGCGCCTCAAGGTGATTTCCGATCATCTCGCCACGCCGGAAGAATTCGCCGCCCTGTCGCCGGAAGTTCGGCTCAAGGTCCGTGACGCTTTCATCAATCACACCGACCTCATCCAGTCGTTTGTCGATGAAAACCCTTCCCAACTGTCACTAGACGAACTCGATATCGTTCGTTCCTGGCGGCATCTCGTGGCGGGTCGGTTCTACGTTTTCCGTGAATCGAAGAAGTACACGGTTTTCCTCTCGACCGACAAGCAACCCATTGCTTACGGCGTCCTGGCGCTTTCGCAGCCATTCGAGGACTTGATCGGCCCGTATCTGCCAATCTTGACGCAGACGGTCCTGGTGCCATTCAAGGACAAGATCGTTTACGATGGCCTGATGACCAGCTACCGCATCTCCTTTGGCCCCGGCATCCGGCGTTCCTTGAACGAGAGCTTCAAGGATGCAAAGGCACGGCACGGGATCGTAACATCGCTACCGATGTCGCACGAGACGCTAGCTCCGAAAGTGCCGAAAGCCAAGCCCGTCCCGAAGCCGCCGTCAAAAGAGGAAAAGGATGAGGCTCTGAGTGTCATCATCGGATTGATCGACGAGTTTTGCAAAGAACATCTGAACGAAGAGTATGCCGTGCTTTGTCGCAAGCTGGCCGAGAAACTGGCCCGCAAACGCCCATCGCCCTTGCTCCACGGCAGCCCAAATGCCTGGGCGAGCGGCATCGTGCGGGCCGTGGGCGGGGCTAACTTCCTGCACGACAAGAGCCAGTCGCCTTATATGCGGTCGAGCGACATTGATTACTATCTCGGAACCAGCGTGAGCACCGGGGCGGCAAAGCTGGCGGAAATCCGCAAGATGCTGAAGATTTACCAGCTCGACCCGAACTGGACCTTGCCGAGCCGTCTGGATGACAACCCGATGGTCTGGATGCTTGAGGTCAACGGGTTCATGATGGACGTTCGCCATGCACCGAGGGAGGTTCAGGAGATTGCCTTCAACAAGGGATTGATCCCATATATCCCAGCGGATCGGCAGCAAGGAGAGTGAACCATGGCGAAGAAATCGAAGGCCCCGAACCTTTTCACCGGACGCTGGCGCATCGTCTCGATGGACGGCTGGGACCAGGATTACGTCGATGAGGAAGAAGAAGGCTTCTTCGAATTCAACGACAAGGGAGGCGGTCAATTCCACTTCGGTTACGTCCACGGTCAGATGGACTGCCGCCCGACCACCAAGGAGGGCGAGCCAGCCGTCGAGTGGTCGTGGGATGGCAACGACGAGATGGATGCAGCCCAAGGCCGAGGCTGGGCCGTAGTCAAAGGCGATGAACTGCACGGGATGATCTTCTTTCACGACGGCGACGATTCTGGTTTCGTGGGGAAGAGGGCGACAGCGCAGAATCGCCCCAGGAGGAAGTGACCGTGGCCCACCAGCTACTACAATTTTGGCAACACCGGCCTCGGAGCCCCCCGCATTCCCCAGGAACTACAGCAGGGCGTGATCGCGCAATTGGTCAAGAGGGCAGGTCTATCCCGAAAGTCCAAGGGGAAATGCAGGTGAGCCGCTTTGGCGCGAGCCAATAAAGACAAGAAAGATTGAGGCGGCGGCGCGCTTTTGAGCGCGTGCTTGGCCCCATTTAAAAACGCGATTATCCCACGCTGGGAATCTCTGCCGAAGTGCCGGGCCATTGGAAACCGCTGCTCCAACACGATTCGACCACGAACCGGAATCGGCCAAATGTTGTCCACTATTGCGGTGGATCGGATGCCGGCACTGCCACTGTCGGCTATGGGCTTGCCTGCGCAATAGGCATATCCGGGATTGGCGAAGTGGGCTCGACATGCGAAAATGCCCGTGTGGAGGGGTGGCAGAGTGGCCGATTGCACCGGTCTTGAAAACCGGCGTGGCGCAAGTCACCGAGGGTTCGAATCCCTCCCCCTCCGCTTCTTTCCTCATCATCAAGCGTCGATTCGTTCGAACAATCCGGCAGCACCTTGGCCTCCGCCCACGCACATGGTCACGACTCCATAGTGGGCCTTGCGGCGTTGCATTTCGTTGGCAATTGTGCCCACGAGGCGGGCTCCTGTCATGCCATAAGGATGACCGATGGCAATCGAGCCGCCGTTTACGTTGAGTTTCTTTTGGTCGATCCCCAGCTTGTCGCGGCAGTAGATGACCTGGACCGCAAATGCTTCGTTCAGTTCCCATAAATCGACGTCTTCTATCCGCAGCTTGTGGCGCTTGAGCAGCTTGGGGATGGCGTAGATTGGGCCGATGCCCATCTCATCCGGCTCACATCCGGCAATGGCGAAACCCCGAAACGCAATCTTGGGCTTCACTCCAAGAGCCTTGGCCCGCTCCCGCGACATGAGCAAAACCGCTGCGGCACCGTCTGATAGCTGCGAGGCATTGCCGGCGGTGACCGTTCCCTTGCCGCTGGTGGGATCGAAATAGGGTTTCAGTGCCGACAACCCTTCAAGCGTGGTATCTGGGCGGTTGCATTCGTCCCTGACCAGGAGATAGTCTTCCTGGCCGATCATCTCGGAGGTTTTCTTGTCGAGGATAGCGCGCACCACTTGCATGGGAGCAATTTCCTCTTCGAAGAATCCCTCCGCCTGGGCCCGAGCCATGCGTTGCTGGCTGGACAGGGCGTATTCGTCTTGCGCTTGCCGGCCGATCTGGTAGCGCTTGGCGACTACCTCGGCCGTGTCACCCATGACCATGTAGATGCCGGGCTTGTGCTCCCTGACCCAGGGATTGGGGTCTTGCTTTGCTTTGGCGAGGGCCGTGATGCTCTCTACGCCGCCGCCGATTGCCACGTCTGCCCCTTCGTACATGATTTCATGGGCCGCCATGGCCACGGCCTGCAGGCCGGAAGAGCAAAAACGGTTTACCGTCGTGCCGGCAACCGAAACGGGCAATCCGGCTCGGATGCCTGCGATGCGGCCGACGTTCATGCCTTGCGAGCCTTCCGGGAAGCCGCAGCCCATCACGACGTCCTCGATCTCTGCAGGATCGACTTGCGGCACGTTCCGCAGCACCTCGCGAATGCAGTGAGCGGCCATCTCGTCGGGGCGCGTCAGGTTGAAGGATCCCCGAAACGACTTGGCCAATGGGGTCCGCGCACTGGCCACCACCACTGCTTCTTTCATGTCCATTCTCCCCTTGAATTCCCGCCATTGTCCGCCAAGCAGCATTCAGGCTTCAAACTAACAGCGGTATGGTATTGGGGGAAGTGAAAACGCCGGGAGGGTCACATGCGCGTGCTCGTGCCCGAAGCTGGACCGGCCCCCTTTAAACCGCAACGGAACCTCGGCATATTCGATAAACACGGCCATCTTGGACCGCATGGAAAGAGGCACGGGTGACCGGCGCCACATGAGATGGCCTCCGCACGGCCGATATTCTCCTCAGATTCCGAATTTCGCTCCCTCCCATTCACCTTCCGGAGAAGCCAGAGGATGTTCCGCCGCCAGCAAGGGATATCCTGGCAGCTCTCGCTTCTCCTGCTCCTCGGTATGCATGTGCCTGCGCCTGCGTCCGATCCCGCGGCGCTTGCAGTTGGGGGCAAGACGGCAGCTCCCGCCCACCTTAGCGTAGGCGATTTGGAGCAAATGGCGGTGCAGGGCAACCCCACACTGGCCCAGGCCGCCGCCCGGATCGAAGCTGCGCGTGGCAGGGCCTTGCAAGCCGGCCTGTATCCCAATCCGACGGTTGGCTACGTGGGTGATCGCATCGGGGCCGCGGGTACGGCTGGCGAAATGCAGGGCGTGTTCATCGACCAGATGATTGTTACCTCAGGCAAACTGCGTCTAAGCCGGGCCGCATATTGCCAGGAGGTTGCCGGGGCGGAAGCGCAAGCCCTGGCGCAGCAATACCGCGTGCTCAACGGCGTCCGCGTCCGGTTCTACGAGTTGCTGGCGAGGCAGCGCCTTCTCGAGGTGCAAACGCAACTCCTGAAGAATGCCGACGACGCCGTCGCCACCACGCAGGAGCTGATCAACATCGGCGCCGCCAACAGATCCGACCTGCTGCAGGCACGCATCGAAGCGCGCCAGGAGCGCATCGGCTTGGAAAACACCCGCAGTCAGTATGTGGCCGGCTGGCAGCAACTGGCTGCGTTCGTGGGCAACCCAGAACTTGGAGTCTGTCCGACAAGCCCTCCCCTCGCCCCCGTACTCGGGGGAGAGGGGTCGGGGGTGAGGGGGGTTCGCCTGGGACAACCATGCCCCCTCACCCCAACCCCTCTCCCCCGAAGCGGGGGAGAGGGGCTTATCGGACAAACTGTCACTTTGGACCGTCGGCTGGATGGCGACCTCGAGGAACTTGCGCCGGTGCCCGGCTACGACGAGGCCCTTGCTCACCTTCTGGAAGCCAGCCCGGAACTCCAACAGGCACGCGCCGACGTCGCGCGTTGCACCATCGCCCTCCGGCGTGAACAGGTAGAACCTATCCCCAATGTTCAGTTGCAAGTCAGCAACGGCTACGACTTCGAAACGCGCAACGACGTGACCAGCGTGCAGCTTGGCCTGCGCTTGCCGCTGTGGGACAAGAACCAGGGCAACATCCGAACGGCCCAAGCGAACGTCGCGCGTGCGCAAGCCGAGGTGAACCGCGTGGAACTATCCCTGCGGCAGCGATTGGCACGCACCTATGCCTGTTATCGCGCCGCCCAGGTCGCGGTAGAGGAATACCGGAAAGGCAGCTTACCCGAAGCGAAAGAGGCTTATGATTTGTACCTGGAGAGTTACCACAACCGGCGTGCAGCTTGGCCGCAGGTGCTGGTAGCGCAGCGCACCTACTTCCAGCTGAGTGTGGATTACGTCAACTCTCTGGAGCAATTAAGGCGCGCCGAGGTGACCATCCTTGGTCTGCTCCTGGTGGACGGGCTGGATCAGCCGCAAGGACCAACGGGCGCTATGCGCATGCGGTAGCTCAAGCCGTTGGCTTGAGCCACAAACTGCCGTTGGCTTGAGAATTTGCGGGACCGGCGCAACCCGGTGAAGCGGCTCAAGCCACAGGCTTGAGCTACAAAGCGGGCCAACCACATCACTGGTAATCGTGCGGCGGCGCTTGTTTGCCGCTATCCTTTGGTTTTTCCATGTCGCCGTGTGAGTGCCCGCCGTGCATCCCCGGCATGCTGCTTGCTCCAGCGCCCGGCACACTGGCTCCCGTGGGAATATCGCCCTTGCCCGACATCACCTGGTCGTACAGCTCGGGCGGCAGTACGCGCAGCACTGTTTGCAGCGCTTCAACCCCCGCATACCAATCCCGGCGCATGCCGCGCGTCTGAGGTTTGTTGATTTTCTTGACTTCAGCCTCGGACATCATCCCGTGCATGTCCATCATGTCTTGCGGGAACCCCGGCACGCGCTCGCTGCGGGCTTGCGTCATGCCGTGGCCGGCATGCGCTCCCGCACCATGCGTGCCGGTAGGCAGCGTGCGTTCATTGCTGGTCTGCTCACCCATGGACCGGCCCAGGCTGGGGCCGTTCTCCGGCGCCAGGGCGGGACCACTCTGCGTCATGCCCATGGCCGATGGCATATTGTTTCCTGCCGGCATGCCCTTGCCCATGTGAGCCATCGGACCGACCATCACGGCCATGTGGTTCATCATGTGATGGAACATGTGGCAATGGATCATCCAGTCGCCCGGATTGTTGGCGATGAATTCCACGTCGCGGGATTGGCCGACCGCCACGAGGACGTTGTTAGCCGGCAGCCAGGCCGATTCGGGAATCCTGCCCGCCTCCGTGCCGGTGATCCAGAACTGGTGGCCGTGCAGGTGCATCGGATGATGATCGATCGCCGACATGTTCACCCAGCGGATGCGCACGCGGTCCCCCAGCCGTACCACGAGCGGCGTGGAGTACGGGCCCGAGCGGCCGTTGAACGTGAACCAGTTGAACTCCATGCTCGTGGTGTTGGGGATCGTGCTCTGGGGCAGGATGGCGAACTCTTGAATGAGCAGGGCAAAATCATGATCCACAGGCGGGAAATAGGCTTCGCGCGGATGCACGATCAGCATGCCCGCCATGCCAATGCCTTCCTGCATGGGGCCGTGCGAATGGTAGAAGAACGTGCCGTTCTGGTGCAGCGTAAACTCGTAGACGAACTCCTTCCCCGGCAGGATGGGGTCCATTGTCAGACCATGGACGCCGTCCATCCGATTGGGCACTTCGAGGCCGTGCCAGTGGATCGTGGTCGATTCCGGCAGCTCGTTGTGGACGATGATGCGAACGCGGTCGCCCTCGACAATCTCAATCGTTGGGCCGGGAACGCTGTCGTTGAAACCCCAGACGTCGAACCACTGGTTCGGCAAGAATTCCCGGCGCGTGTGCTTGGCGATCAGGTGAAACTCCTTGACGCCGTCCTTCATGGTCCAGGGGAGTTTGGCCAGGTCTGGCGTTTCCACGAGCACAGGCGGTAGGCCCGCGCCACGCCTGCCGCTGACCAGCTTGCCCCGGTCCGTGGCGCTGCCCAGCGGACCACCGGGCCCGGCGTGATCGCGCGGGCACGTCGACATGGAGTGCCGGGAATCGTGATCGTGCGTTTGCTGCTGCGCAGACTCGGCACCCCGTCCGTCGTTTGCCGCACCGGCAGCAAGCAGTCCTGCGGTGGCCGCCGTCGTGCCGCGCAGAAACTCGCGCCGCGTCGTTTCGGGTTCCATGGTTAGCGCCTCAAGAGCAGAAAATGAGATAGGCCGAGGAGATCTTCGCCGGCCGGTGCGCCCTGGTATTCCATCAGCATAACGCGCCGGGGCTGGGGCTGGGAGGAGCGAGCGGTACCGTCCGTGTAGTCTTTGTTCAACCCTACTTCGGGAATGCTGAGGAGGCAAACAGGGTAGCGCAAGGGACGTGTGCCGGGGTGCCATGCTTTCGCGAGTCCCCGACAACGCCGCAGTACAGTCAGGCAAACTCGCGAAAGCATGTCCCGCCCCGCGTTAGGCGTCCCGTCGAGGATTATTGGGCACCCCCGATTTATTGAGGCGTGTGGGATTACCGAGAGGGGTCGGGACATGCTTTCGCGAGGTTTTGCACGTTTCGACTGTTATCTCGAGTAGTCGCGAAAGCATGGCACCCCGGGTTTGAGGGTTTTCCAGGTTGCATAGCATCCCGGCTTGCACAACGGACGTGTGCATCGGCGCTTTACGGGTCGGCAGCCATTCGTCGAGCCGTTGCGGCCGAAACTATTCTAGGGTTACTGTGTTCAATGCTTGTAAGGTTCGGCTTGCCGCTACCACGGAGCAGTTAAGACCTTCCCCCGCGCGGCTACTTCGGCAGATCATCGCTGTTAACACCCGGAATTCCTTCGTAGATGAGGCCCAACATGCATTCATTTGTGACTGCGGTCATCGCTTCCCTGGTCGCTTTGCCTGCTTGGCAACAGCCCGCCTGGGCCGATTACGGCCCCGGGAAGGCAGAGCAAGCGAACCTTTACGTGCTGGCCATTGGGATCAACCAGTATCCCGGCAAGGAGAAACTCGAAGAGGCCGTGAAGGACGCCAAGCAAATTGCCGAATCATTCCGGGCGCACGCCAGCGGTATCTTTCGCCACGTGGAAACCAAAGTCTTGACCGACCAGCAGGCGAACCGAGAGGGCATCTTGCAAGGGCTCGCCTGGCTACGGAAATCGGCCCAGGCGCGCGACCTGGCTGTTATCTACTACTCTGGTCACGGCGGCGTGGACAAGAAGCATGGGTTCTTTCTCTGGCCCTATGGCGGCAAAGACAATCACTTCGCCAAGACCGCCCTGTTCGGCCACGAGCTGAAGGCCGCCGCCGGCCAGTTGCACTCCAAGTGTCTGGTCCTTCTCGACGCCTGTGAAGCGGGCGCGATCAGCAAAGCGCAGCCGGAGGCCAGGAATGTTGTGTTCTTCTGTCCGTGCCGCGGCCACGAAGACGATTTGGAGAAAAAGAACTGGCACCACTCCTTGCTCGCCAAGGTTGTCCTTGACGGCGTTGCCGGCAAGGCCGACGTCAACAAGGACGGCACAGTCACGCTCGAAGAGCTTGAACACTATGTGATGAAGCAAGTGAAAGAATTGAGCAAGGATAAGCAGCATCCGGTCATCGTTCATCCCAGGGATTTCCCAACCCTTCAACTGGCGAAGGCGGGATAGTTGACTTCCTGCCCGGTTGGTTGAACGCGTCCTTGACCAGTCGCAGGCAAGACGGGAAAACAGATTGCTCTGCCGGGCAGAAAGGGAACGAGGACCGTTCTCGAAAAGAACGGTCCCCGCCTACCTTGTTCGCCAGGTAATCGACAGCGGCGTTTACCGCGTGGTCCGTCATCCGATGTATGCAGCGTTCCCGCCCATCATAGTGGGCGCGTCGTTATGGCTGGAATCGTACGCCGCGATCGCGGTGGCGGCGTTGCCGCTCGAAGCGATAGCCGTGCGGATTCTCTTCGAGGAAGCATTCCTGCGACGCGAGCGGCCGGGGTATGCAGAGTACATGCGACGCGTAAGGTGGCGCGTGGTGCCGGGGGTTTGGTGAAGGGGGCGACCAGCCGCTAACTCGACAGCGCTGGGATCTCAAGCCACTATTCAGACCTGCCGGGTGCGGGAAGGGGGAAATCGCATTCCTCTGGGCCCGTAACTGTATGAGCTGCGAGGCGAATCTGCTCGTCGGGGCGGTCAAATGCGTGCAGCACATACGCGGCCTGCACAATACGCCAGGGTCCTGCCTCAGCAAGGCCAATGTTGGATCGGAACCGCTCCAGCGTCCGAATCCTCGGCTCATATGCCCTGCAGACCGAGTCCAAATCTACTTCTGGGAAACGCAGCGGGTCGGATAAGTCGAGTAACACGACTCCCGCACCTTCTGCATAGGCTTTGAGGACAAAACTGGCACAGCTGAAACGCCGGAATAAGGGCACATTCCGCTCGTCCATGGCCCACTCATCCTTGGGATCGAGCGATACGGTGTATTGCAGCCACATGCGGGGGCCAACTGGCCGTTGCTCCCCCTCAGTTTCGACCTCAGCCAGCCATTCTGTCATGCCATCGCGCTCATCGCCCTTCAAGTCGAGCCACCCGACAACGTGGGCTGCACACTTGGGATCCCTTCCTGTCTTCAACAGCGACGGTTGTCCAGCCACCAGTGGAGGAGCCATTTCCCAGACCCGAACAGCCTCACCGTAACGGAGCATGCCATTTTCTCGAAGTAGCGCCACATGACGAACGTAACGACTACCGCTTTCATCGGAGTACTTACCGACTACCACATATGCGGGGGCGGAGAATGGAGGCGTGCGCGGAACAATCTGGGCAGGCATTGGGCAGTCTCGCGTTAACCAAGCTTGGCTATGGCCTGATCCAAGTTGATAGCGGCAGGATGTTCTGCAGCAACACTCCGATCCCGCCAGGCCGATCGCAGGCGGGCAAGCTCATCGCGGACGCGGCGAATCAGAAACGGACGTGCCAACGCGATAACCTTTTCAACAGCTTGGTTCAACCTCGCGTCGCCAATAGCGGCCAGTGCAGCGACCGCGTTGCGCGCGGCCACCGATACATCACCCGGTGTGAACACATCCGGATCCAGAAGCTTCGTGGCAAAGGCGTTCGCCCGGTCGCTAATGCGGACTGGAACTGCGGGAGGCGGAGCGGGCTCGAACACTCGCACTATGCACTTGAGAGCGACAGATCGCGTTTCTACCGATCCGCCGGCATCGAGAAACGGCAACAGTCGCTCAATCCGATCTGGAGGGAGCAGGGAAGCGCCGCGCCGAAGCGCACACCAGACAATAGTGTCCCGGCCTTCCGGCTCCCTACGGAGCTTGGCCGCGATGTCGAGCAAGCGGTCGCCCACCATGGATCGAAGATCGGGGGGAAAATGAACGCTTTCTGCTGCGAATACCAACACATCGCGCCAGTCAGCAGACAAATCCTCAAAGGCGAGTTCATCGGCCAAGAACTTAATGGCCTCGGTCGCTCGGGAAGAGCGGAGAAGTTCGGCCAAAGCGTCGGCGCGGTTGACTGGGGCAGCGCTTGCGTCGCGAAGCGTTGCCCAGGGGTCGGAGCGTGTCTGGGTCGGTTCGGGTACTGCCTCGTCACTGACTAATCCTCGATAAACGCTTTCCTTGCCTTCTAGCGTGCGGAATATGATCACGTGTTGGCCAGGATTCTTCTCGTCGTGGTCCCGAATTGCCATGCCTGGCTCAGCACTGTAGCTATCGCGGAGAAAAGGCCGGTAAAACTCGGTGATCTCAAGTGCCAACTTCAGTAACCCTTCGCGATTGTTTGGCGCGGGGATGGTTGGCGAATCTAGATGTCCGAGGACAATCTGCGCAAAAAGTTCAAACCGACTAATGGGGCGATCCCCTGCTGGGATGCGCTCCTTCGTGTCACCAACAATTTGTTTGGTTGTGGGCATCGCTTAGTTGCTCGTCTCGGTTAGATCAACTGCAGGGATCGGAAGGGCTGCCCTCTCAGCCAATTGCCCCAGGGCATTCAACTTTCGGACGACCTCTTCTGCCTTTTTCAGTAAAGCTTGAACATCCTTAGCAGACAATACCGTCTCAAAGGCGACCGGGAATTTATCTACTCCAGTGGCGACAATTCGAAGGGTAGTGAAGGGAATCAACCCCTCGATTCGAGTCCTGCTGTCATCAAACACGGGGCGAACGTCACAGACCAAATCAATCGCGTCAGCACGCAGGCCGGTCGTTGCGGCGAGCCGTTCCGCTTTGGCTTGGCGGAGGCGCGCAGGGGCTGGAGTCGCAAGCGAAGAAACGAGGTGCTTGAGCCTTGCTAACTCATCAGTAGAAAGCTTGCCTTGGTTGTCTGGCGCTTGTTGCCAACGGGCGAGTTGGTCGAGAAAAGCGTCGATATTTCTGTTGTTGTTTTGAACGTGGATGTCTGTCAAATTTAGGAGATTGAACAATCCCTCGGCCTTTTCGCCATCCTTTACAGACTTGTGAACCAGCTCTTTGAGAACGTTGTTACTCAAAAAGCCTCGGTACGATGAGAGATCATTCTTCAGGGACTCAAGATCGTCTTCTGGAAGGGTAAGCGCCACTTTGGCTGCGCTAACGTAAGCGCCAAAGTCGAGCAGCCGTCCAGGAATTTCACTGCGGAAGTAAAAAACATTGAATTCGGCCATCGGCGTTCGCCCTCGGCTAGCATCAGGGCAGTCGAATAGCCCCCGAGCATGCTTCTTTGGCAGTCCCAAAAGGATTGTGTGTAATTTGAGGGGCTATTCTAGCCACAGACCCCGCGACGCAAAAGATGAAGCCCTTCAGAATGTTACCACTTATCGAATCGAGCGGTAACCGATCGCGCCCAGCCACCTCCTATGCACATGGCGCACTGATAGAGCGATTCTGGCTCCGGATTCGGCCTTGTGCAATGAAATTCTCGCATCAGCGTAGAATTCCATCCTCCCCGTCACCGGCGCCACTGGCACACATTGGGCGATTCAAGCCACTTAGCAAGTGACAGAATTCGCATTTTCCAGAAACTTCGCACGCGGCCCAGTCACTCCTATTCCCCCTTCCCCCTCCTCCCATTCCACAACTCCACCGCCAGCCGCCTCGCCATCTCCAAGGCATCCGGTCCATCGTCGTGATCGCCGGCTGGGAAGTCTCGCAATTGCTGCACCAGCAACATCGTGCCGGGTGAGCGGGCTTTGAACCTTAGTCGCTTTTGCGCCAGTGCCGGCCCCAGTCGCCTTATGCGCACCAGCTTGTTCGTCGTGTTGTTTACGCCGTAGATGGGCATCGCTACCTTCTCAAGCGTTCCGACGCGCTCGAAATCGGGACGAAACAGCTCTTGGAACTGGTTTACCTCGATGCCAAAGCCGTCGGGCTTCCATTGGCGGACGTGTTCCACGCCGTCGGCGACGATTTGCGGCATGGCGCGGCGCTGCAAGTCGGCTTCGCAGTATTCGTAGCCCCGGGCGTCCCGGCCGTAGCGGATGTAGGCGGAGTAGTCGCCGGTGCGGGCGTCCTTGCCTTTGCTCGGGTCGAGGGCCAGCGTGCGGATTTCGAGGCCCTCGGGCCAGGCGTCGAACCAGAAGCCGGGATAATCGAAGTAACCTGCCGCCCATTCGCATTGCTCCGGGTTCACCGGGTCGGATTGCTTTTCGCTGGCGAACGCCGCCGGGCCGATCGACGCCCGCAGGCACATCAGGGAATACAGGTCCTCCAGCTCCTCCCATAAAACCTGGGCGCCGGCGTCCATCTCCGCCTTGTGGTGATCGTAGAAAGTGCGGGCGGCCTGTTCGTGCTCGGGGTCGTCGTAATTCTGGTAGATCATCTCCCACTCGGCCCAGAGGTCCATGCGCGCGGGCCACTCTTGCACCGCCTGGAAGATGCGCGCCCGCCAGCCGGGCGAGCGGCGCAGCTTGAGCACCAGGCAGTCGCGGTGCAGCGTCGTGCCGAGCACCAGGATGTTCGTGCCCGGAGTGCCCGCGTTCATGAGGGCCTTGGTGAACCAGCTCCACGATTTATCGCGGAGCAGGGCGCTGGTCACGTGCTCTTCGTTTTCGGGATCGTCCACGATGATGAGACTGGGCCGGTCGGAGCGATTGCGCCGGCCGCGGATGCGCGAACCGGTGCCGAGCGCTTCGATGACGACGCCGTTGCGCAGGCGGATGCGCTCCTGCCGCCAAATGTCGCCCGGGGCCGCCACGTGAGGATAGGCGCGGGCCAGGGCTTCATTGTCCTGCAGCTCATTGCGGATCGCCTCCAGCCAAATCCACGCCTGGCCGGTGGTATCGCTGACGATCTGGATGTAAGGCTCCAGGCCATGCACGGCGCAGTAGAGCGGATAGGCGAAGCTCGACCAGGTGCTCTTGGCGCAGCCGCGGGGCGCGATCACATCGAGCCGGGTGCCACGACGCGTGTGCAGCGTATCCAGCTCGCCCGCAAGCCAGCGATGAAAGGCGGAGGGCGACCGATAGAAATATGCGGGCAGGTAAGTAGTGCACCAGTCCGCCAGGGGCGGCGGGGCGAGACGCGAGCTCAGCGCGCCGCTGCGGGCAAGCTCCCGCATATGACGACGCAGGCGACGAACCTCGGCGCGAAGCAGGCGAAGCATGATGGATTCCTTCGAGAATCTGGTCGTTCGCAACGAATTTTCGTTTAACCGCGAGCCAGCGGCGAGCGCGTGTACAGACAGGACGCTCTTTCCCTTCTGTACACGCGCTCGCCGCTGGCTCGCGGTTAAACGAGTCGCCGCACGACATGGGGGAGGAGCGAGAGGAACATCGCTTGCGCAACTCATAGGAGGGGTGAGGGACGAGGGGCTAGGGGCGAGAAAACCATCGCTTGCGCATCTCACATCTCCCCAACTCCCTCGCCCCTGGTCCCTCGTCCCTAGCCCCTATTCCCTCACCCCTCTTAGCTCCCGGCGCAGGACGGCGATTTCCCTGGCGAGCGCGGCGATCTTTTCGCTCTCTTTTTTGCCCCAGCGTTCCGCATGTTTGCGTTCGGCGTGCCAGGCGGCGGCGGTCCAGTCGGCGCGGGCGAATTTCTCCACGACTTCCTTGGTGCCGTCGCGCTTGGTGCGTGTCACGCGCTCGAGCACCTGGCCGCCGAGCATCGCCTGGCGAATGATTGCCAGGTCCTGCACCTCAGCGTCCGACTCGGCCTTGCGGATTGCTTCGTAGAACGCGCGAAACTGGCCGCGCCTGGCACGTCGGCCACGCGCCAGCCAACGATAGAAGGTCGAGTTCGCAATCCCGGCGGACTGTGCAGCCACGGCGGGATCATTGCCCGCGGCGATGCGTTTGGTGATCTCCGCCAGCAATTGCGGCGTCAGCTTGGTGCGCCGTCCCTGGCTTGCCATGCTATCTTCCTACCGCGTAGCGGTTACACAACCTCGCCCAAGGTGCGCTGCGCGACCGATAGGTCCCATAGGACCCAGGGGACCTATTTCATCTTTTTAAGCAACGAAGAATCCCCCACGCTAGCGCGTCGTCGCGATTAGCCCGGCCGATGTACTCGTAGCTGTGGCTGATGCGCTTGGAGCTGCGCGTCCGCTGCATCAGGTTGGATTGCGAGCGCGCCGCCAGGGAAGGGCGGCGGATCATGCGCCAAAGCGGCGAGCGGGCCCGGTGCTGGGCGTAGCCCGGATGGCTGGTCGTGCTGCGGTAGGGTTTGCCGGTCGCCTTGAAGACGCCGGCGACGTATTCGGCGAGAGCGCTCCCAATGCCCACGCCCTGGAAGTCGGGCAGGCAGACCGTGCGATGCTCGCGCCAGCCGGAGCTGAGAGGGTGCGGAAAAGGCAACACGGCGCAGAAGGCTGCGGGCGCACCACGAACGAACGCTACAAAACATCTAGCGGCAGGATGCAGTGCTCCGCTCAGATAATGATGGTCCTTGAAAAGCTGCCACGCCTGACGACGCACGCGGGCGATTTCCAGCTCGATGGCGGGGCGACGCCGAAGCCGCCTCCGTTCGACGGCGCCCGTGTGCGGCTGAAACACCCAATCAGGATCGAGCCAGTCGATGACATCGTAATGGCAGGTCACGGCAACGAACTTCTGGTTGCGCCGGCGTACCGCCCTGACCAAGGCCGCGGAGCCGATCTGGGCGACAGTGCGATCGACCACCGAAGTGAACTCGTCCACGACCGCCAGCCGGGGCTTCTCGGCCAGCGTGCGCGCCATGTTGGCGCGGAATTGCTCGCCGTTGGAGAGCACGTGGTAGGGTCTGACCCACGACGGCGGCGAGCTGAAGCCGACCGAGCTGAGCAACTCGACGATCTCCTTGATGCCCATGGCGGCGGGAAAGCCGTCGAGAAGCGAGGCGTCGGCCGGCCAATCCCAGCCGGAGACGATGCTGTCGCCAAAGACCTCGCGAGCGCAGGTCGTCTTGCCTGAGCCGCTCGGGCCGACGATCAGGCCGACATTCCAGGCGTCGGGCAGATCGAAGTCCACCTCCCAGCGTTGCCCGCTGCGCTGGCTGGGCGGCAAGTCGAACAGACCTTCCATCTTCATGACCCGTGGCGTGCGCTGCACCGGGCATTCCCTCACGATAGTAACGCGCGGCATGTCAGGCCCTCCGCTTGGAAACGCAGCAACAGCTCGTCCTGGTGCTGCTCCGAGCTGCACTCGATCAGGATGCAGAACTGTTCGGGGATGACGTCGGCAACGGTCTTGGGCTCCACCAGGAGCAGGCCGTGCTGCTGGGCGAGGCCGGCGAGCATGTCTTGCAAGGCGGCGCTGCCGGTGTCGATATCGTGCAGCAGGGCGTCGAGCTTGTCGCGGTCGGTGCCGGCGAGAGCGGCGAGGGGGTCGATGGTGGCCAGCAGCTTGGCGGCCTCGGCTTCGTCCACGTCGAGGATCAGGACCGGCACCAGGGCGTCGGGTGTGGTTTCGGCGCGGAGGTGGCCGTCGATCAGCATCAGCCGGCCGCCGGCGATCTCGCGGGCGAGCAAGGCGTCGGCGAAGCCCACCTCCGCGAGCATGGCACGCAAGGCATCTTGTTGTGCCTGGGGATGCGTCCGCCAGTTCTTGGGGTCGGGCAACAGCTCGGCTGCACGAACGCGGCGCAGCTCGCGAATGCGGTCGCGGATGGTCATCCAGATTTCTCCTTGAGGCACGCCCAGATCGCGCTGGCCACGATCTGCATATCGACTGGTTTCTGCCAGCACAGGGTGAAGCCCGGCGGCGGATCCTGGGCGTCCTCGTTGGCGAGCAGAGCCAGAAGCGTGTCGGGCGCCTCCGTGGCCAGCAACGCGGCCAGGTCGCGGACATGCGCCATGCCCAGGCTGGCGTCGATGACGGCGGCGTCGAAGAAATGGTGCGCGATCACCAGACCGCACTGGATCGGATTGCCGGCCACGGTAACTTCCAGCCGGGCGGCTGACAACGGCATGACCAGGCTGGGGTTGTCGCTCGCCAGCAGCACGCTGGGCGACAGTGGGATCAGGCCCTGGCGGCGGGCATGGTGCGCGAGGGCCTCGCAATCGAGGCGGTGGGCGCGGGCGAATTGCAACGCATCGCGGACGGGGATGCGTCGCTCCCGGCTGCCCGGCAAACGGTACGCCGGCAGCGAAAGCTTGTCGATCCAGGCAATCACGGTCTTCGTCGTGACGCCCATCAGGTTGGCGAGCTGACCAGTCGTCAAGGCAGCGCTCATACGTGAAGGTTCCTCCGGAATTCTGTGTTGTTGAATCAGCACCACATGATTGAACTTGGGTGAACTTGGGTGCCATGCTTTCGCGGCCCAGGTTGGGCCTGAACCCAATCAGGCTTACTTGTCGGGGCCGCGAAAGCATGTCGTGCCCCAACGCAAGGGAACTATTCGCCGACTGCAGCATGCTTTCGGGCCTTGGCTCTTGGCAGTCTCCAGCGGTAGGTTGGGCCCGAAAGCATGGCACCCAACACGGGCTTCTAGCGTGCGAGTCCAAACTGCACGCGCAGTTGATCCAGCGTCTCATCGAGGCGCGTCGCGTCGGAGCGGCGCTGGTCGTCGCGCAGCTTGATGCGCGCCAGTCTCAGTTCTTCCTGCTCTCGTCTCGCGAGCTGCGTTTGCCAGTGCGGATTGAAGGCCTGGTACTGCTCCAAGGACATCATGCGCTGTTGCTTGCCGTCCCGATCCATCAAGACGGTCCGTTCGCCGAACCAGTGTCCCAGGGCACAGGAACAGAGCACCGCCTGCGTGTAATAGCTCGCGCCGCCGCGGGCCACCTGCATCGGCCGCCAGACATCGTCCACCACGGACAGCAAATGCGGCACCACCACACGGCCCGAGCCGCCGCAGCGCGCGCAGGTGCCAAAGTCGCCGTGGTGCTGTTCCTGGTAGTTGGCCTCCACTTCCCGGCGATAGTTCACCGAGCGGGCCAGCCGGATGTGCCGTTCGATGGCGGTCAGGTGAGCGACCACCCGGCCGACAAAGGAATTGGCGAGGTCGCCGGGATTGCCAATCAGGTAATCCGTGGCGGCGTTCAACTCAAGGGCCGTATAGCCCGCAGCCAGGAAGCGATCGCACCAGGACATCATCGCATCGCAATCCTGGTTCGAGAGCCCGAAAGCCTGCACGTGCCGAGCGACCCAGCTTTCAAACCACTCAGGCATGGCGGAACCTCGCGGCTTTGACGCGCTGCACCCGTTGCCACGCGGTTTCGTAATTGAGGGCCGTGACGCTCTGCTTTTGCATCAGCCGCTCCTTGAATTGCCAGAAGTGCTCCCCACGATCGCGGCCGCCATCCTCGACGCTCCTGAGCAGCTCCCCCGGCTCGAAGCCAAGGCGCAGGAGTTCGCGGAACTCCTCGGCCTTGTCGTTCTCGTCGTCGGCCGGCAAACGATTCTTCCGCCGCGTGAGGAAAGAGCACCAGGTCTTTGCCAATTCCTCCGCCGAAGGCGGCGCTGGAAGGGGATGCTTGCATTCTTCAACAGCAGCGGCGCGGTCCTTTCCTTTCCCTTCCCCTTCCTCTTCCTTTCCCTTCCTTTCCTCTAGTGCTTGCACGTGCATGCGCGTGCGTGCTTCCTCCTCCGCAACCTCGGTGGGCGAGGGGGGGAGCTTGGAGAGAGGCTCGCGATTATTGATTCGCTGGTGATCCGCCCAGCTGGGAATCCGGCCATACACCTTCCCATCGACCTCGTAGCGCTCCAGGAACCCCGCCTGGGCCAGCGTGTCGAGGACGAGTGAGAAATCGACCCGGTCGTACGGCAAGATGCTGATTTTCAATTCTTCGGGCCGCCATTTGAATCGTCCGGAGCGGTCGGCTTCCAGCCAAAGCCCCTCGAAGGCAAGCCGGACGGGTAGCTTGGTCGTCTCCTCGAGCTGGAAGAGTCCATAGTGTTTGAAGAATTCGGGTTTGACGGTACGGATGCGGCTCATGGTTTTGCTCCTTGGTTTTGATTTTCCGCTGACACTAGCCCGAAGCGTGAGCGAGGATCCCGCGAACACTTCCCCTGGGTATTGGCCCTTTGCTCACGGTGATTCAGGAAAGTCAGTGAGGACCTCGCTGACGCTTCGGGCTCGTATCAGCGGTTTTGCTCATGGTGACTCAGGTAGGTCAGCGAGAACCTCGCTGACGCTTCGGGCTAGTATCATCGGTTTTGCTCAGTTGAGAGATCACGCGGTTGTGGCCCGGCGCTCCACGATGCGACGCACTCGACAGACGCAGCATGGTTCCCGTGCCGGGCACGTATGCGGCACCAAGGCGTTCGGAAGCGCCTGTTTCGCATAGTCCACAAGCGCTGCAAGATCCTGACGCGCTTGCCGGAGTTCGATCCATTGGCCGCCGGAATCGTGCAGCAGCTCCAGGTGCATTTGCCAGTAGTGCAGGGCTTCTTGCTCCGAGCGCCGCAGGGCCTGGTCCTTGCGTTCACAGGCTTCGCTGAGGTAAGCGCAGCGGACACGCAATTCACGCAGCTCGATCACCTCCGCCTGGGCGCTGCGCTCGCCGGGCGTGGTCTCCAGCAGCGGATTCATCCTTCGCCTCCCAGATCGACGAATTGCTCCTCCAGTACGGCCGCGTCGGCCTCGGCCAGGTTGCCGGGGCACGAGCTGGTCCTGGCGTCGCGCACCAGGCGGACCGCCTCGGCCAAGCTGCCCGCCCGCACCCAGTCGCGGCCGTTCCACACCTGGGCGACAACGGTGCGCCGGCCCAGGAAGTCCTCCGTGACCTGCACGCTGGCATCGGGATTGGTGACGTCGAGTGCCTTGAGGTGGCGCAGCGCTTGCGAGAACGTCATGGGACCGGGCACGGAGGCGCCGTGGCACTCGGAACAGAGCACTTCCTCGGGCCCGGCAGGCTGCCGGCCGGCGGCATTGACCACAGCGGCAGGCGTGTTGTTCTCGCCAAGAGCAATCTCGAATCGCGTATTCCACTCAGCCCACTCGGGCGAGGGAATGAAACCACGGTCTTCACATCGGGAACAGTGCATCGGGGGCCTTTCGTTGAAAGGTACTGGCTTGATTCGGCAGTTGCGTAGGACGGATTTCCAATCTGTCCGGTCAGTCCGGTCAGGTTGGAAACCTGACCTACAGCTAGGGACAAGGTGCCGGTACACGCGGCACACTGCAGCCCACGACCTTGAGCTTGATGGTCCAACTTGCGCAGCAGTCCTCGCAGCGCAGGTCGAGGTGGGCAACCATGCCCTCTTCACGCCACCAGCGCACTTCGAGGGCAGGCTTCTCGCTCAGGCACACGGGACAGCTTTCGCAGCCGTCCACGTACTGAGGGAGCGTGGTCATGGGAATGGTCCTTCGTCCCTGGTCTGTCGCGGAGCCGACTAAGCGTCTCGCGCTCGACCATGGACAACGGGCTACGAATGAAAGTCCTTGGCCCTTGGCATTGTGCGTGTCAGGCTGTCAGGTTTGCCACCAGGCCAGTCGGACAGGCGGGCCTTGTCAGGTGGTCAGGGAGCGAGGATTGGTCGCGCCGTCACGGAGAATTCGTTTAACCGCGAGCCAGCGGCGAGCGCGTGTACAGAAGGAAAACAGCGTCCAAACTCGCACGGAGATGCGTTCGCCTCGTTTAACCGCGAGCCAGCGGCGAGCGCGTGTACAGAAGGAAAACAGTGTCCTGACTGTACACGCGCTCGCCGCTGGCTCGCGGTTAAACGAAAATTTGCTGCGAGAACGCGGAGGGCGTCCCCAAACGGAGTTTGGGAGCAAGTGCAACGAGGAAACGGCCTACGATCCATCCTGGACAGATGGAGCCCGGCAATACCCTTGCGTGGTGACCACGAGGTAGCCGCGGCGCACCAGGCCGGAAAGGATGGCGCGGAAATAGCTGTTGAAACGGTAGCCGGCTTTGTTGGCGAGCGTCCGGGCCGTGAGAGTGCTGTTGCGCAGGGCCTCCAGGATATCGCGCTCGATGGGGCTTAGCGTTTCGCCCGGGCCCTCCGGCGGACAAGCAAGCGCGCCGGCCGGCTTGTCAGGCGTGGGCTGTGCCTGGCCGCGCGGGCCGGCGTAAACATAAACGGCGAAGTCGCAATTCTCGGCGCTCTCGTACAGGCCCTGCGGCAACGGTTGACCGGAGTCGATGAGGGTGAGGAGAATCTCGGTCGCCTTAGCGCCGAGCAGTTTGCGGAGGTCGGACGATGGCATGGCGAGCAATCCATGGCAAGAAGCGACGCATCCATGACCGCCTGCTTCCAATCACGCCAGCTGCGGCCGACGCGGGCAGACTGGAGGCAGTATAATGTACATACGTACAGATTCAAGGGGAGTAGCAGGGGAATCGTCGTTTTCGCGCTTACTGGAGATCGAATCGCACATTCAGCACCGCGACGGCGAACACGGCAGTCACCTTGGACGAGCACCGCGGGTTGTAGAGCGAGCCACGAATGGCTGCCACGCGACGCCAGCGTCGAGCCACATGGGTGCCCAAGGTGCAAAAGCCCGCATTGGGATTGGCTGAAGGAGGGTTGTAATTTGTTAGCGCGTACCTATGGCTCGGGAGCGCTTAGGGGGCGAAGTATCTGAAAAGGCCTGCCGCGGAGGAGTAGAACATGCGCGGGCGCGTCGTGCGTGGTCAGGGAGGCAGCGGTAGGGGCACGACCGGGCCA
>DATGZX010000344.1:0-4027 GCA_035296965.1 Gemmataceae bacterium | reverse complement strand
AGCCAGCTATCCTGGTTCGGAAACTCTCTCCCCATTAGTTCACCGAAAGTTCCTTCAGAACGCCCCAGTTCCCCGGCAACTCGCGAGGTCTTACCGTCTCTGTTCATGCAAGCACGACGTGCTCTGAATCGCTAGAATGTTACTACGTCGAAAGGGTACTCCATGCCAAAGAAGATCGATCCTCTCAATAGAAAATCGTACGGCGCGGTGAGCGCTTCACTAACGGTCACCGACATAAGACACATAAGAGCCGCGGTCACCTTCTATCAAAAAGACTTCGGTTTTGCCAAGCGGGGAATCATGAACGGCCCGGATGGCAAACCGATTCACGCCGAGTTGACGCTGCGGGGCACAACCTTGATGCTGGGGCCGGAGAATCCCGGCATGGGCACTCGAAGCGCCAAGACGCTGGGAGGCTCCCCAGTCACTCTCTACCTTACTGCTGAGAACGTGGATAAGGTGGTCGCGACTGCGGTAAAGCTCGGTGCAACGCTGAAGGCACCTATCATGGACATGTTCTGGGGCGACCGCAGTGGAACTATCGTCGATCCGGACGGGAATTCCTGGATGATTGGCACCCACATTTCCGAGCCCACACCTCAGGAAATGAAGAAAGCGATGAAGAAGATGATGAGTCAGTCGGTGGGGATTGCTCAAGCGTCTTAGGCTGCCGGCCCAAGTGCAAGCCGGACGGTCCGTACAAAGCAGGAGGACGACCAAGTCGATGCAGCGTGTAATCATGGGCGTGGTCCTTGCAGCTTTGCCAGTAGCTGTCTTGGGCCAAGCGGTGCCGGCTCCGGCCAGGGGCAGCCCGGCCTCCTGGGCAGCCAAAACGGAACGTACGCCAGGCGGGCCGGAAGCCGATCTGGTAGTACGGACGGGCGATATTAACAACCTCGGCTTTGGCTGGCCGCCAGGTTTTGATCCTTTCTCCGGCAAGGCGACGCCCCCGCATGGCTATCCGTGGACACCGCCCTCTGGGGCCCCGGAGGGCACTGATCGCATCATGTTGGGCTCGGCGGTAACGCCGGCCGATGTATCGAAGCGTCCTGGCGATGGCTACGCCAGTTCGACCAAGCGCGCCGATACCATGCCCCAGCCCGTCACGCTCGCGGTCGGTGCACTACCGGCGACCGTGAAAGACGTGCTGGTCCAGATGTTCCTGGACGATTTCCAGTCTTCGGTCTGGAAATCGCAGTTTCAGGTCAGCTTGAATGGTACGCGTATCCCTTCGTTCGAGCGCGCCGTGAACTCACTCCAGCAGACCGGCCCCATCGGCAAACTGGTCAGTCTCAAGCTTATGCCGGAGTATTGGCCCCTGTTGCGCTCAGGCACGGTCAAGCTGGTGATCGACGATCCGACCACCCATGCCCCGGATGGCTACGCAATCGATTTCGTGCGCATCCTGGTCAACCCGCATCCTTCCAAGTTCGAGGTCACGCTGCGCAGTTCGGTGGTGGACGAGAAGACCCGCACTCCGATCGCGGGAGCCACCGTCGAGGCTGCCCTCGGAACCACCAGCACCGACCCGAACGGGCGTTGCGTGCTCAAGGGCATTCCAGCGGGCCTGGTCATCGCCCGAGCCAGTGCAGCCGGCTACGACGAGGCTGTGTTGCCGGTGGATCTGGTCGCCGGGCAGACCGGCGACGCTAATTTCACTCTGCGTCGGCATCAGGAAAGTACCGCGGCGCTGGAGCGCGCGATCTCGGAAACCGGATCGGCCGCCGTCTATGGCATCCACTTTGATGTCAATTCAGCCAAACTGCGACCCGACAGTGACGCCGCGCTGGCAGCCGTTCTGGAGCTCGTCAAAGCCCGCCCCGGCTCCCGCTGGATCATTTCCGGGCACACGGACAACCAGGGTACAGCCGACCTGAACCAGCGCCTGTCGGCGGCTCGCGCAGCCTCTGTCGCCGCCTGGCTGAACGCGCGCGGGGTCGGCTCCGAGCGACTGATACCGAACGGCTTCGGATCAAGTCGTCCGATCGCCGACAACGCCACCGAAAACGGTCGGGCACTCAACCGCCGTGTTGAAATCGCTCCCGCAACGTAGCCATCGCCGTGATATTTGGACGATCGGTGGGCGCAACTGTGAGTAATCTGCCACCAGGGCCCGCTGGCTCAAACCATTCACTGGGTCTGCATCGCCGAATGGTTCCTCGCCAGCGGCGGAATTTCACCTTGGGCCTCCAGATCGATTGCGTCAACGTGGTGTGCGCAGCTCACTACATGGTGCCATTCTCACGTTTGGGGCCATACGACCGCGCCACACTCGATGCGCTGTTCTACCGTAGCGGCGAGTTTGCTGAGCACTGGGCGCACGAGATCTCGATCATCCCCGCCGAGACGTGGCCGTTGCTGCGATACCGGCGGGAGACGGATCGCGTCCGTCCGTGGGGATTCTCCAAGGTGCTGGAAGAACGCGCCGTCCTCGAAGAGGTAAGGCGGCGGGGTCCGCTTGCCGCCGACGACCTGCCGCCTCCGGACGGCGCGGCTGGCAGAATCCCCGGAGCATGGATCGGAACCGTGGCGCGCGGCGTGCTGGAGGCGCACTTCTTGCGTGGAAGCCTGGCCGCGGCAGGCAGACGCTCGGATTTCTCGCGCCTTTACGATTTGGCCGAGCGGTTGATTCCGGAGGAGCACCGGTCGAGGCGTGTGGGGCACGACGAAGGCCGCCGGGAGCTATTGCTCCAGGCAGCGCGGGCGCACGCTGTGGGAACCGCGAAAGACCTGGCCGACTATTTCCGGATGCCCGTCGGAGAGGCCAAGCCGCACCTGCGCGAGTTGGTGGAGTCCGGCCAGTTGCACGAGGCTCGCGTCGAGGGCTGGCGGGAGATTGCGTATCTCGACCCGAAAGCGAAGGCGCCGCGACGCATTGAGGCGGCCGAGCTGCTTTCGCCATTCGATCCGCTGATTTGGAGCCGCCCGCGCGTGGATCGGCTGTTCGGGTTCAAGTACCGGGTTGAGATTTTCGTGCCGCCCGAGAAGCGCACACATGGATTCTACGTGTTGCCATTTCTACTTGGCGACAAACTGGTCGCACGAGTGGACCTGAAGGCCGATCGCGCGAACCGACGTCTGATCGTGCTGGGGAAATGGTTCGAGGGACGAAAGACGGCCGCGCCGGCAGCCGCGCTATCCACCGAGCTGCGTGTCTTAGGGCACTGGCTTGGGCTGAGCCACTTATGAAGCCTTCTCGGAGAGCTTCCGGTTCGGGTCAGACCTTTTGAGAACCGCCCTGCTAGCTGTCCGTCGATACCTGAAAGTGAAATGCCTTCTAACCAGCTCGCTAAGGACGTCGGAGTCTGGGAATCGACCTGGGCCGGGGCCAGTGCAGCTTCCGAACGACATTGAGCTGACGCTAGCCGACTTGTCGTTCCCTAACGTGGCAAGGCAGCTTTCTCCGAGTCGCAGACAATCCGCCCGCTGTGCGCGCTGGCGAGCGCATACCGATTGAAGCACCGAATGAGACGCTCGATTTCTTGCGGAATGCGAGGAGTCGCACCGTCACGATTGGGGGGGCAAACCGTGCTTCACCTTCTTGAAGAAAAACGTGGCGATTGTGATCCCGCTCAAGGAGTCGTGCGCGTTCTCGTTCTTCAAGGGCGCACTGCTCAAAGATCCGAAGCACGTTCTCGAAAGGATTGGAGAGCATACGCAGGCCGGGCGATGGATTAAATTCACCTCGCTTCGGGAGATTGCGGCCGTACGATCGACCCTGAAGGACTGCCTCTACGAAGCCATCGAATTGGAGGAGTCCGGGACGAAGATAGACCTAAAGAAACCTTCAGAGCACCCAATTCCTGAGGAGTTGCAGAGGAGGCTGGATGACAACGCGGTTCTCAGGTCGGCATTCGCAACGCTCACACCAGGCCGGAGGAAGTCATACATTTTCCACGTCTCATCTGCGAAGCAGGCAAAAACCAGAGCAGCGCGGGCGGAAAAGTGCGTGCCAATGTTCCTGAGCGGGCGTGGGTTCAATCAGTTGCCGAACTGAGTCTGGAGTCGAACGGAACACGGCCCGGGA
>DATGZX010000343.1:0-39386 GCA_035296965.1 Gemmataceae bacterium | reverse complement strand
GAGCATATTTTTGGTGCTTTTCGTGATTTCAATTCATCGCAGGGTTATCATCGCCGTGTTTTTGGGATAGCTTGGTGAGCGTTCCGTCGCCGAAGAGCAAAGCCCATCTTACTCTTAATCTGAATCGTGCTCTTCATCCTCCTCCTCATCTTAATCTTCCTCCTAATCTTGCTCTTGCTGGCAGGGCCCCGCATAAGAGAAAGAATGAAGATGAAGATTAAGATTGGGAAGAGGATGAAGAGTAGGAGCAGGAGAAAGAGCAGGATTCAAGAGGCGTCGTCTCGGCGAGCTTCAGCGCGTCAAACAGGGTGTACGCAGTCGAAAATTCTCCCTGTCTCGGTCCAGGCGTTCCGCCAATAGCAGCATGGAGCCGCTCATCAATGCCGTGAACCCAAAGCGCTCGTGGATTGCATCCTTGCATTCCACCAGGCGACGAGCACGCTCTTCTTCTGGATCCAGGAAAAGGGCAGGCTGCAGGTCCGGCGCTTCCAGCGGTGCCAGTTCGATACCCAAAAGTCGTAACGGCAGCCGGCGCTGATAGAGCGTGTCGAGGCGCTCGCGGGCCGCCTCTTTGAGTTCCGTGTCGTGGTGCGTCGCGTGCCGAAACGTTCCATGCCCGAGTGCGCTCTCGTAGTCGCCGTAACGGATATCCACCGTGAAACCTTTGGCAGCTAGGTGATGAAAGCGCATCCAGGTAACGGCTCGCTCCACCAGGTAATCGAGCATGGCGCGCAGGAAGGCACGGTCGGCTACAGGCGGGTCGAAACTGGTCCGCCGGCTCACGGACTGCGGCGGCTTGCGCGGCTCCACCGGCCGGTGGTCGATGCCGTGCGCACGCTCGTGCAGGACGCGTCCCTGGGGCCCGAATAGGCCACGTAATAATGGCACCGGCATACCGGCCATTTCGCCGATCCGTTGTACGTTCAGACGCCCCAGTCGAGTCTCTATCTTTGGTCCCACGCCGGGCAACACCCGCACCGGCCAGGGAGATAAATACTGTTGCTCGTCGCCGGCAGGCACGCGCACCTGCCTCCCTGGTTTTGCCTCCTTCGTAGCCACGTTGGCTATCAGCTTGTTGCTTCCCATACCGACAGATACGCTCAGGCGGATCTCATCCCGAATTTGCGTGCGGATATCGCCGGCCGCTCGCTCGGGCCGGTTTCCGTGAGTGAGATCGAGGTAGAGATCGTCGAGTGCAGCTACCTCAATGTGCGGCGTCTGTTCTTCGCAAACGGCAAGCATGTGCCGGGCGGCTTGCTCGTAACGCGGGTATTCGCCGGGAATGACGATCAGCGGCCGGCACAAGTGGCGCGCTTCGGCCAGGCGCATCCCCGTGCGGACCCCGTCCCGGCGTGCTTCATAGCTGCAGCTTGCGACGACCCCAGTGCCGACCGCCACCGGCCTGCCGCGTAACTTCGGATCGTCGCGTTGCTCGACCGAAGCAAAAAACGCATCGGCGTCCAGATGAAGAATGAAGCGGTCTGGCAGAGTGAGCGGCATGGTCAGGTCAACGGACAAGGGCGCGCAGCTGGGAAGAGGCGCGGGCCAATTTATCTATACAGACGTATAGATTGTAGGCGGGGAGTTGTCAATAACGAACCCGAACAGGCTGCGCCAGCCGTTGCCGCCCCCGATAAGGTAGTGGCGCAGTAGCTACGCTGGGCATAGCTGCTCCTTGGCCCGCTCAAAACTACGATAGGTGGCTGTCTCTACCGGCCTCTGCCGCTGAAGCCATCGCGCGACAAACACGGCCTTTTTGGCAAGCCATACAGCTAAGCGAAGCAGAAAGCTACCTTCCCAGCAAATGCTGAGTACGGCATTGACATAATCGGCATAGATCTGCTTGACCGGCTGCGGCAGGGAATCAAAACTTGCCAGTTCGCCGGGGGTTGGCGGCGCTGCCTTCCTAAGAATCTCCAAAACGAAGGGTAGACCGCTTCGCATTCGATCGACCACCACCGGTTTAGCGGACGCATTGAGCGCGCTATAGAGAGCCTGCCATTTGGGGTCGTCCTCCTTCATAACGCCGTCCACAATCAGATCGATCACACGATCACGGAGAGCAAACAGGCGGTATTGAAAAGTCCGCCGTTTAGCGGGAAGGCCGAGGACGGCATGGTATCGCCATAGGAAAATCAAGGCTGCCAATCCGAACACTACCGCGCTGATGGCGAGGCGGATGAAGAATTCGTTCATGTCTGCTTCCCCCGCTTGTCTGATTTCCCAGTGTCGGTCGTAGAGAGACGCTGCTTGAGAAGGTGATCTTGAAGCTTGTCTCTCTCTTTGACAAGTCTCTCGATCTCCTTTTCTTTTGAGTCTAGGTGCGTCTTGTGCTGTTGAATGATATATCGGCCCAGAATTCCAGCCACAGTTAACACGACTATTAAATTCGGTGAATCGTGTTCCAGGAAATTGACTAGCCAAGGATACAAGGGCGATGCCTCCCGCGCTGAACCAGAAGAACAACCCACAGGTACTCTAGCCTCTGAATAGCGAAAATGGTAGAGATCGCCGTCTACACTGTCCCAGGCCGTGCCCTCTTTGCGGCCCTTGTACTTGCCCACGCTAGCCGATCCGGGTCACGGATCAGATGGCCCGGTTGCGGGTAATTACTCCGCACCGTTCCGCCTGTGGAACATTCTATCGTTTTCTGCCAGCTACCCTCTTGGACCGCTACTACCATTACCGGGTGTTAACCGGTTTGAGCCATGAGGCACCCTAGGGCGTGGCCTGGCTGACACAGATTTCACGAATCTGGTATCATCTACCCACGTTTGCAGCCCACTCAAGGATGATTGCCCATTCGCGGCAGGAGGAACGCATGAAGATCGAATTCACGCGGCGCGAAGTGTTGGCGGCCGCGGCTGCGTGGATAGGAGCCGGCCTGGAGACGACAACTTCGCTGGCTCAGCTGCGGCAAGAACCGCTCTTTCAATTGACAACTTTCTCGGCCGATGTGACGCCGCCACTAGGGCATCCCCTCATGGGCGGTGGGACCGCTTCTGTCCGGCAAATCGACGACCCGCTTTATGCCAATGGACTCGTGCTTCTTGGCATGGACAAACCGATTGTCTTAGTAGCCGTCGATTGGTACGAAATCCGCAACGACGCCTACGACTCTTGGCGCGCCGCCCTGGCTGAGGCGGCCCGTACCGTACCCGAACGCGTCCTCGTGACGAGTGTGCACCAGCACGATGCCCCGATCGCAGACCTGGAAGCCCAGCGCATTCTGGAAAAACGACAAGCAGCCGGAAGAATCTGCGACTTAAAATTTCACGAACGCGCTCTCCAGAATGTCGCCCATGCGGCACGGGCCAGTCTCCAGAATCCGCGCAGAATTTCCCACATTGGGCTCGGGCAAGCAAATGTGGAACAGGCTGCATCTCATGGTCAATTCAGGGAAGACAATGCCCGGAGCACCTTTGGCAGGGTCCGCACGACCCGCGATCCCCGCGCCAACGCGAGACCCGTGGGAGCGAGTGATCCTTGGCTGAAGATGCTCAGCTTCTGGGACAGCGAGTTCCCGCTGGCTGTCGTAAGTTGCTACGCCGCGCCCAAGTATGCCTTGCGGGAATACGGCAAGGGCGCTGTTTCTGCGGATTTCGTTGGGATGGCGCGCAAGCGTCGACGCGCCGAACAACCCGGAACCGCGCAGATTTACCTGTCGGGCTGCGGCGCCAGCGCAACGGCAGAGAAATCCGACGAAAGCTCATCCGAGGATCGCCACGAGCTGGCTGACCGCATCTACCGGGCGATGTCCCAGGCCTGGAAGGCCACCCGGCGCCATCCCCTCAAGCAGATAGCTTACCGCACTGTGCCGTTGCGCCTGGAGCCAAGGAACAGCCCCGGATACAGCGTTGCTGATCTGCAAAGAAGGCTAGCCACGTCGACCAGACCATTTGACCAATGCCTGGCCGCGCTGGGGCTAAGCTGGCGCAATCGCGCCGACGCCGGTCACAAACTCGACGTGTCTGCACTCGATTTCGGGATGGCGCAAGTGGTGCTTTTGCCGGGAGGGTCGTCTGCGGAGTATCAACTCATGGCTCAGCAGCTGCGCAGGGATGAATTCGTCATCGTGGCCGGCTACGGCGAGTGCGCGCCAGGCTTCATTCCGGTAGGACGGGTCTGGCAAGACGGCGCTACGAAACTGCGCGACTGGTGCTGGGTCGCGCCCAGCAGCGAGCGGGCATTGACAGCGGCGCTGCAGTCCGTGCTCACGCCCGCCAGCGGGACACCACGCTGACAAGCCACAGGGCGCTTCGCTGGGGGATGGCATATGATTAGAAAACAATGCCGACGTGCACTATACCCTTCGCGAAATGTGGCATGAGAAGACTGTGAAAGAAGTCGCCCATGGCAGATAAGCTCGTCACCATCGCGACCTTCCGTTTCCTGCCGGAAGCAGAAGCGATCCGAATGTACCCGAGAGGCCAAGGGATTGCTTCGTACCTTGGAGACGCTGAAACTGTGAACATGGATTAGCTGCTGGGAAACGCCAGCGGCTTCATCAAGTTACAGGTGGCCTCGTCCCATGCAGCAAGGACCGCTGCCTTGGTGGAACAGATGCGCTCAAGGCAACGGCAGCGCTCCGCCAGTCGCGATGAGGACGAGGCTAGTGACGAAGCGCAAACCGCCTGCTAAGATCGGCGCACCATGAAATCCGCCGGGGACATCAGCCGTCGATTGGCCGACGCGGTCAGCCGCCAACGGCTTGTTGAAACAGTCACGAAACTCGTTGCCGAACCGAGTCCAACCGGGGCAGCGGGAGCTGTGTCGGACTGCCTGGCGCAGATTTTGACCAGCGATGGATTTGTGGTTGAACGGCCTGCAGCGGGCCATGACACCGCGCCGGCTGTCGTCGTGTGGCTCAAGACCAAACAGCCGGGGCGCGTTCTCCAGTTCGACGGGCATCTCGATACCGTACATCTCCCCTTCGTACCGCCGCGTGTCGAGGGCGATCTGATTACCGGCAGCGGTGCATCCGATATGAAATCGGGCGTGGCTGCGGCGGTGGAAGCTATGCGCGTCCTGCGCGAGACCGACGCGCTGACCGCGGGGGCAGTCTTGCTCACGGCCCACGACCTCCACGAAGCTCCCTGGGGCTTAGGCCAGCAACTCGACAGTCTCATCGAGCAAGGCTACGCGGGCGACGCCGTGCTGCTTCCCGAGCCGCTCTCGGATCGGCTGCCGGTCGTAGGCCGGGGAGCGGCTACCTGGAAAGCCTCGATTCGCCGGCCAGGCGCGCCGGTCCATGAAGTCATGCGGTCGGCGGATGAACCCAGCGTCATTGCCGCCGGTGCCGCCCTGGTCGCCAGGTTGAATGCGTTACAGGAAAAGCTGTCACGCAAATCGGATGCGCTGGCCGGCCAGGAGACAGTCTTTGTCGGACAGATCCATAGCGGCGAGATTTACAATCAGTATCCAAGCGCGTGCTGGCTGGAGGGAACGCGCCGCTGGCTGCCGGGCACGGCGCGCGCTGCCGTGGAAACCGAATTTCGGCAGCTTCTGACTAACCTCGCACAAGAAACCGGCACGACGGTGGAAATGGAATTTCGCTTCGTTCGCGATGCGTTTTACTTGGACCAGCAGGACCCGATTGTCGCCGCCTTTCAGGAATCCTGCACCGCAATCAGCGGCCGGCCGTTGCCGATTGGGCCCAAGCCGTTCGTTGATGACGGCAACAGTTTCTGGGGCAAAAAACAAGTGCCCGCCATAACGCACGGACCGCGCGCGGGAGGCCAGCACACGGTACAGGAGTGGGTCTCCATCGACGACCTGGTCCGTGTCGCCCATCTGTATGCACTGACAGCCGTCGCTTATTGTCGTTGAGATACGGGAATCTGGAGCGATTTAGCCATGCCTTCTCCCCAAGCCGTGCCCGATATCCTTTCCTATGCCCAGACCAGCGAAGAGCAGTTTCTTCGACAGATTTTTGTCCGCGATCAAATGGCCGAATGGTCCAGGCAGCCGTTGATCATGGCGAAGGCGGACGGCGTTTATTACTGGGATGTGAACGGCAAGCGCTACCTCGATGGGCTTTCGGGGATTTACGTCGTTGCGGTCGGACACAACAACCGCCGGGTCATCGAGGCCGTCCGCCGCCAACTTGACCTTCTGCATTTTTCGCCGGTGATGCACGGCACCAACCCCCCGGCGATTCAACTGGCCAACCTGCTGGCCGATTTAGCCCCGGGCGACCTGTCCACGGTCAAGTTCCAGTGCGGCGGCTCCGAGGTCACGGAAGCAGCCATCAAGCTCGCGCGCCAGTACCACAAGCTGACCGGCGCGCCGGGCAAGTACAAGATCATCAGCCGTTACCTGTCCTGGCACGGCTCGACGATGGCCTCCCTGTCGGCATCCGGCCTCAAGTCGCGCAAGACGGTAAACGAGCCGCTCGCTCCCGGCTTCCTGCACGTGTTTCCGCCCACCTGCTATCGTTGTCCGTTCGGCAAGAGCTATCCGGACTGCGGCATCACGTGCGCCACTCTCATCAACGACGTAATCGAAATGGAAGACCCGGCAACGGTGGCCGCGATCCTGGTCGAGCCGATCGGCCACACCGGCGGCATCATCGATCCGCCCGACGAGTACCTGCCAATCTTGCGTGATATTTGCGACCGCCATCATATCCTGTTGATCTTTGACGAAATCATCACGGGGATCGGCCGAACCGGCCAACTGTTCGCGGCGGAGACGTTTGGCGTGACGCCGGACGTGCTCTGCGTCGGCAAGGGACTGGGCGGAGGTTACGCGCCGCTCTCGGCCATGATTTGCCGGCGTCCCATCGCCGAAGCATTTTGGGGACCTGTCGCCGAGAACCCGGGCTTTGTCGAGGGACACACCAACGAGGGTAACCCAATCTCGTGTGCGGCCGGCCTGGCAGTGTTGCAAGAAATCCTGGAACGCGATTTATGCGGCAATGCGCGCGTGCAAGGGGATCGGCTGCGAGCGGGCTTCGAGCGCCTGGCCAAGAAACATCCTATCATCGGCGACGTTCGCGGCCGCGGACTGTTTCAGGGCATCGAATTCGTGGAGGATCGGACCAGCAAGAAATCCTTTCCGTCGAAGCTGGCCATCGGCGTGCGCATTGGCCGGCGGGCGCTGGACAACGGTTTGCTCTGTCGTTTTGACCCGCACTGGATCGCTTTCGGTCCCCCGCTGATTTCCAGCGCCGAGCAGATCGACGCGATGGTTGATATTCTGGATCGAAGCATTGAGGAGGTGATTGCTGCTCTTTGAGAGATGAATGAAAGACCCAACCGGCGGCGGTCGCACGACGAACTTCGCGAAAACTGGAATCATTCAGTCCGTTTGGGGGGCGCGCCTGGTTGATTTTCGAGACCCTAGAGCGGTTCGGCGACCCTTTCGCTTCTTCTTGGGCGGACTTCGCCCAGGAACTGCCGGGAGCAGCGAAGCCGCTTCCTCCTCTGAAAGGTCCAGGGCCGCTCGGCCCACGTCTTCAGTCACCCAAGCCGGATACGCGGTGGTGTGGACTTCGTGCTTCCCTGAAGGCGTATGAACTTCCTGGATGGCCGCCAGCTGCTCGGGGTCGAAGCGCCCGGCAAGCCGCACTAGCGCCGGCCAAAGCCGGCGATGGACGTAGGTCACCTTGCCCCCGACGAGGCGACACACGAGCACGTCGGCTGATTTGCGAATGGCGCGCGAGCACAGGAAGATTTCGTGGGCCTTGGGGTGCGACCAGTAACTCCCGCGGATCGGCTCACCGGCGACCGCCCCGGCAAGGCTGGGGAGCGAACCCTGTGCCGATTCGAGGACGACTCCCTGAGCCGCCACAAAAGCCAGCGCCTGCTTCGGCGTCATATCGAATGCTCCCGTTGCCTCCAGTCAATCGAATTGATTTTACTGAGGGGTGGATTGGCAAACCAGAACGATTTACGCCTGGCGTGGGTTCCAGTCGCTGCGTGCCGCATGCGTTTGACCGCGAGCCAGCAAGGAGCGCGCGAACAGCCGGCGGTGAAGGAGAAACGGTGAAAATGGTGGCAGGAACTGAAACAGCCAATGCTCGTCTAGCCGCTTTGGTGTGCTTTGGTCCATGCCATGACATCGGAGCATTTAGAGTTTTTTGCGGTTTGAGAGATTGCACCGACTCCAGACCGGGGCGCGCGGGGCTCTTCGAAGTACATTCCACATCCTGCGCTCTTTCCGTCAGACGGGACTCCTCTGTTTTTCGGCGTATCGGCGCATTGACAGCGGGCGCAAATCTGTCAGACTAGCGATCCGGGAGACCTGATATCTTGCACATCCAGAGGTGATCGCTCCCGTGCGTCGACTCAGGGCGATCTTTGGAACATTGGCGAAACGGCCGCTGGCCCTAGCGCTCGCGGTATTGCTTGTAGTTACGCTGCTGCTGTTCCTGGTCAAGCAGGATGCTCCCGAGTTCGCGGATCGGGGATCAACTTCGGACCCCTCTGGGGAGGATACTGGACCGCCAGCCACGCGGCCGCCGACCGAGAAGCTGATCAAAGATCTCAAGGCGACGGATCCGCTGCAGCGCTACCGGGCCCTGGTCCTGCTGCGGATGCAGGGATCGGAAGCAGCACTTGCCATCCCTATTTTGATCGAGACATTGGCCGACAAGGGGTCGTTTGACGGGCAACTCTTCAGCGATCGGGCCGCCGAAGCTCTAACCTCGATTGGTGCGCCCGCCGTTCCAGCGTTAGTGGTTGCACTGAGCAAGTCTGGTGATGAGACGGTGCGCGCGCTGGCCGCACGTGCTCTAGGAGCCATTGGGCCTGAGGCGCAAACAGCTATACCCGTGCTGCAAGCGACGCTCGACGATGATGGCGTGCGCATCAGCGCGGCCTATGCCCTATGGCAAATCGACCCTCAAGGCAAACTGATCCTGCCGACGCTCCTCCCACATACTCAGTTGCCCATTCCCAATCTCATCGAGGCGTTGGAACATCCCGAACCGGAAGTGAGGAAACGTGCGGCCAAGGCATTAGGTGCGATGGGAACCGCTGCCAGCCAAGCAACGCCCGCGCTGCTGCGGGCCCTGGAAAGGAAGGAATTGAGAGATGTCGCGGGGCAGGCGCTGGCGTCGACCGCCACGTCCAAAGATCTAACCGCCGCCACTCCCACTCTTCTCAAGATGCTGCACGATCGCGATCCACGTGTTCGCCAGGCAGCCGCACTGGCGCTGGGGCGCGTACGCGCAAAGGATCGTGGAGTGGCGCTGGCATTGACAGATGCGCTTGAGGATACGGAAGGCTCTGTCCGCTACTCGGTGTTTATCGTACTGAACGAGATGGGGTCTGCCGCAGAGCCGGCAGTCCCCACGTTGATCCGCATGGTGCGCGAAGATCGTGAGGCGGAATTCGCCGCGTACTTGCTCGGCAGAATCGGGCCGGCCGCCCGAGCAGCTGTGCCCGACCTCGTGGCCATGTACGATAAAGCCAAAGTGATGGGCCGCAGCAATCCAGCCGTCGGGCCCCTTGCTCGGATTGGGCCAGCCGAAATGGTGCTCCCTGTGCTTCTCGAAGCCCTGCGAGCACCTCTCAGATCACCCCGCAGCGGACAGCACGATAATGCGGTTCGCTCGATTGCGCTTTTGGGCCCGGACGCGCGGCAGGCAATTCCCGATCTTATTCAGGACCTGGATGGAACTCTGCCCGGCGCCGGGCCTTCGGCGTCGGCGGCTCTGCACGAAATTGGTCCCGAGACGATACCCTATCTCATTGAGGCCTTGGGGCCGGCGGCCAATGGGGAACGTCGCGCCGGCGCCGCCAAAACGCTGGCGGAGTTCGGTCCGGCGGCCAAAGCAGCGATTCCTGCTTTGCAGCAAGCATTGCGCGATGGCGAGAGCACGGTTGCTGTGGAGGCGGCCTTTGCTTTGTGTAAGGTCCAGTCTGATACAGAAGCAGCTATTCACGTGCTCCTTCAGGCACTCCGAGAGGATCCGCGAGCGCCCGCCGGCCTCCTGCCTGTCGAGAATGTTGCCTCGAGGATGAGGAGCATTGGCCCGGCGCTTAAGCCGTTCGCGCCGACCCTGATCGGGATGTTGGGGGAAAACAATCCTGGGCTTTCCCGGCGTATCATTCCCATCCTGTCAGAAATGGGCCCAGCCGCCAAAGGCGCTGTTCCAGCACTAGTTGAGTTGACGCAGTCCGAAGACCCGCAGCTGCGCGATGCCGCAACGCTCGCACTGGTCGAGGTGGGCGCGGATGCGGAGATTGCGGTTAGCGCACTGCGTGACCGGCTCAAGGAGCCACCCTACCGCGATCGAGCCGGACAGGCACCCATAGCAATCGGCCCCCTAGGCAGGTACGTACCCCCCAATCCCCTGCGCGTCGCCCGGACTCTGCTGGCGGAAAAACTGGGCGGCTATGGACCTGCCGCGCGAGCGGCGACAGGTGAGCTGGCCAAGCTTTTGGAAAGTCGGCACCAGAATGAGTGCATGGTCAGCCTGACGGTACTGGAGAAGATGGGCCCCGCTGCCGAAGAGGCGATTCCCGCATTGCGCATGCTGCTGGATGAGCCACAGAGTCACTTCGACGGCAGCTCTGCGTCGCGTGAGCAACAGGATTCGTTCTTTTTCGCCGGTGCCGAGTACTTCATGGATAAACCGGGATTTGCCGGCGTCCCCCCGAACATTCCTCTATCCGTGGCCATACCTGTGAGCGCTATCAAGGTGCTAAGTGCAATAGGTCCCGCGGCGAAGCCTGCCCTGCCCAGTCTTCTGCATGCCCTTAAGGACGACCGTTTGACGGTGCGCCAGGCCGCCGCAAGTGCTATCCGTCGCTTGGCCCCGGAAGCGGCAGCACTGCGGCTTTCTCAACAGGAACTGGAAGCCAACTGGGATGAGCTTAAAGACAAGGATGTGATCAAGGCTTATCGCGCGGCCTGGGCGCTCATCGCCGATCCGCCCCGATCGCTTCCCTGGTTACGCGACCATCTGCGACCCGCTCGACTTCCGAGCATTGCACCTGTTGCGGACGAAGCGCCAGCGCCCGAGCAAATTCGGGAATTGCGTGCGGTCTCCGTGCTCGAGAAAATCGGCACTCCGGAGTCGCGCGCGCTGCTCGAGAGCTTGGCCAAGGTACCCCCGGCCGATGCGCGCGCGCGGGCGGCAAAGGCTGCGCTGGACCGATTGGCCGGGCGTTCTCCCTGACCCGTGCCGCTGGGATCGAGCCCAGACTCCCTCAAGGGTGGCGGCAGCGGTTGACGCGCGGGGTTCAGGAATATCCTTTGGCACCTGGGACGGTTTGTTTTCCCCCAATTCGGAGCTTGAATTCAATGTCGCTCATCTCGGCCGCTTCGCCCTCGTGCTTGCTTCTGCTACCGGCACTACTCCTTGCCGACCCAATACCCAAGGCTGAACGAACTCCCCCTCCCGAAGCGTTCCGCCAACAGGCGCGGCGCTGCCGGGAGATTCTGCAGAGCAGCCTGGTGAGCTTCTACTTGCCCGCGTGTGTCGATACGGTCCACGGCGGCTACTTCGAGTCGTTGCGCGACGGCAAGTTCGCGCCGACCGGTGAGAAGTTCCTAACCCTGCAGGGACGGCAACTCTGGTTTTTCAGCACGCTCGCCCAGGAAGGGATCGAGAAAGATGCGGCACTCGCGGCCGCTCGGTCCGGGTTCGACTTTCTCGAAGGCCGCATGCGCGACCGACGCTACGGCGGCTATTTCTCCAAAGTCAACGATGCCGGGCAACCTATTGACCGGCGCAAGCATGTCTACCTCAATGTCTTTGCACTGTATGGCCTGGTCGCCTACCATCGCGCAACCGGCAATTCCCAGGCTCTGGACGCCGCCAAGGAGTTGTTTCGCGTCCTGGAAGAGAAAGCGCACGATCGGCAACATGGGGGTTATACCGAGTTCTTTTACGAGGACTGGCGCCCGATTACCGACCCGAACGAGCCTGCTTATGTCGGGGCGATAGACACCAAGACGTACAACACCCATCTGCACGTGCTGGAGGCACTCGCCGAGCTTTATCGCGTTTGGCCCGACCCGCTAGTTCGGCAGCGGCTGGGCGAAACAATGATCATCGTCACTCACACCGTGGGTCATCCGAATTCTCATTGCAATGTCGACGGCTGGCGACCGGACTGGCACATCGTCGAGACCCCTGCCAATCTGCGCGCCAGCTATGGTCACGACGTGGAATGCGCGTGGCTGACGCTGGATGCGGGCTGCGCGCTGGGCCGGTCGCCGCAGTTGCTCCGCAGCTGGGCCGAGGCGCTCTGCAGCTACAGCCTGAAATTCGGCTACGACCGGCAGCATGGTGGTTTCTTCTACACCGGTCCTCTCGGACGCCCCGCAGAGGACACTCGGAAGGAGTGGTGGGTACAAGCCGAAGCGCTCGTGTCGATGCTCACCATGTACCGGTTGACTGGCAAGCAAGAGTACTACGAGATTTTCAGTCAAACGCTCGATTTTGTTGCCAAACACCAGGTCGCGCGCCAGGGAAGCTGGTGGGCGACGCTGGAACCGGACGGCTCGCCACGGGGCGAGCAGCGTACCTCCCCGTGGCAAGAAGGCTATCATGGCGGCAGGTCCATGATTTGGTGCGCCAAACTCTTGGAGGGCCTGGCAACCGGACAGATTCCTAGCTCGGCTTGCGGACAGCCAACGAGGGACCATCCATGAATCGCCGTCAGTTTCTTCAGACTCTAGCTGCCACGGCTGCATCGTCTTCTTTTGCCGCCGGCCCGAATGCACGAGCAAACGTCGAGCCAACTGCCGCCAAGCTTCCGCGCTGGCGCGGCTTCAATCTGCTGGAGAAATTCTACGGCCGCCGCGGCCAGCCGTTCCGGGAGACGGATTTCGCCTGGATTGCCGCGTGGGGCTTCAACTTCGTCCGCTTGCCGCTGTCCTACCACCACTGGTCGAGCCCCGACGATTGGCGGACCATGCGGGAACCGGTGCTGAAGGAGATCGATCAGGCGGTGGAGTGGGGCCGGCGCTATGGCGTTCACGTCAATCTCTGCTTCCATCGCGCTCCCGGCTACTGTGTCAACCCGCCTCCCGAACCCTTCAATCTCTGGAAAGATGAAAAGGCCCTGGAAGCCTGCCGATTTCATTGGGCGCATTTTGCCAAGCGCTACAAGGGCATCCCCAGCGGTCAGCTCAGCTTTAACCTTGTCAATGAACCCGCGAATGTTTCCGAGGAGGCGTATGTCCGTGTCGCGCGGCACTTGGTTGAGGCGATCCGTGCGGAAGATGCCGGCCGTCTCATTCTCGCCGACGGACTCCGGTATGGCCGCGAGCCTGTGCATGGTCTGGTTGATCTGAAGATCGCCCAGAGTCTGCACTCCTACGATCCGTTCCAACTGACGCATTACAAAGCGAATTGGGTGAAGGGCTCGGACCGCTGGCCGGAGCCGACCTGGCCGTTGCAACAAGGCAAGGCGCCAGCTTGGGACAAGGCAAGGCTGCGCAGAGAACTCATCGATCCGTGGCAGGCTCTGGAACGCAAACGGGTCGGCATCCATGTCGGCGAATGGGGCGCCCATCAGAACACGCCTCATGCGGTGGTCCTGGCCTGGATGCGCGATTGCATGGAACTGTTCAAGGAAGCGGGCTGGGGCTGGGCGCTATGGAACCTGCGCGGCAATTTCGGCCTGCTCGACAGCGGCCGGTCCGACGTTGCCTACGCCGATTTTCACGGACGCAAGCTGGATAGCGGGATGTTGGAGGTATTGCGTTCGGGTTGAGGCCATGTGCGCATCGAGTGATGACTCTCTCCTTGCGCAGGCGCAATCATTGCCATCTTGCATCCAGCCTGCCGAAATACGCACACAGGCAGCGCTTGGCTTCCGCCACCGTGAAAGCCCCCGAACCCCGTCCGGCACCTCCTCCTCCATGTCATGCACTAGGTGGTTCCGACCGAGGCCTGCTCTCGCCGGTACCGTCGTGCCAGATTCGCTGGGCCCGCCAGAGAGTTCGGGCAGGAAGGCCGGGAGCATTACTGTGCCGCCGGCTTGCGGCAGTAGCCATCGTGGTTAGCACTACCTCCGGCGCCAGCGCAGGCTCATCGAAAAATGCCCCCGCCATAAAATCCGGGATAGGTTTGGGCCGCCGTTCCCTCTATATTTGTGGCGAACCTGAAGCGGAGCGACCAATGGCAAACACGCAGCTAGGCACGGTTTTGCGGCATCTTCGCGGCATGGTGGATGCAAAGGCGACTGACAATGCCAGCGATGGCGAACTCCTGGAGCGATTCGTCGGCCGGCAGGAGGAAGCGGCGTTCGTCGCTCTCCTCATACGGCATGGGCCGATGGTCTATAGCGTGTGCCGGCGCATCGGCCGCAACGAGCACGATGCCGAGGATGCGTTCCAGGCGACCTTCCTGATCCTTGCCCGCAAGGCCCGCTCCATCCGCAAAGTTGAATCGGTGGCGAGCTGGCTGCACGCCGTGGCGTACCGGCTGGCCCTGGAGGCCAAGGGCCAGGACAACCGTCGGCAAGCACGTGAGAAGCAGGCGGCAGATATGCGCAAAACATCCAGCGTATCCGACATGGCGTGGCAGGAACTCCAGGTGACGTTGGACGATGCTCTGCGGCAAGTGCCTCAGACGTACCGGGCGCCGCTGCTGCTCTGTTACCTGGAAGGCAAGACGCAGGAGGAGGCCGCCCGGCAACTCGGCTGTCCTCTCGGCACCGTCCGCAGCCGGCTGGCACGCGGGCGCGCGCGTTTGAAACTGCTGCTGGAACGGCGCGGCGTGCGTCTGTCGGCAACGGCGCTGGCTGCGGCGCTTGCGGCCAACGAAGCATCGGCTGCGGTGCCCGCTCTGCTCTTCCATGCAACGGCGCGAGCGGCATTTGGCTATGCGGCGGGCATGGCCCCCACGGCGCTCGTCTCCGCTCGAGCTGCGACTTTGTTGGAAGGAGGACTGCAAGCGATGGCGACCATGAAACTCAAGAGTGCGACCGCGATGGTATTTCTCCTCGGCTTGCTCGGCTTTGGCACAGGCGCTCTGATATGTCATGTGGCGGCCAGTTCGCCTACGCTACCTGTCCCGGCTCGACCGGCAGAACCGATCCCGAAAGACCAACAACTGGGGAACGCAAGCGGTGGAAAGGAAAACTCAGATCAACTTACCGTCCGCGGACGGGTGCTCGATAGCCAAGGCAAGCCGGCCTCCGGGGCAAGGCTTCTGCTGCTGGGCGACCGCGATGACCCTGTCGATCTCGGTACCTCGGCGGCCGACGGGAGCTTCGTGGTCCTGATCACGAAACAGCAGAAGAGCTGTTCTCTTGTCGCCGGTGCGGCAGGTGCAGGAATCGACTTTATGCATTGTGGCCAGATCAAATCCAATACGGATATTGAACTCCGGATGGTCAAGGATAACGCGATCCGCGGCCGAATCATCGACACGGAGGGGAAGCCCGTAAGGGGCGTTCAAGTGGCCGTAGACCTCATCTGTGTCTATGCCGACAACTCCGTTGCTTCGTTTCTGGCCGAGTGGGTGAGAATGCCCCCGTATTCCGGGTCGCGCGCGAAATCGAAGGTCCTGATGCATAGAGTTTCATTCCTCGACGCCAGGAGTGACTCCGATGGGCGCTTCGTCATCGCAGGCATTGGAGCTGAGCGAGTGAGCTTTCTTCGGTTGCAGAGGGCCGGCATCGCCCAAAGTGAGGTCTGGGTAGTCAATCGAGATCGCTTTGACCCCAAGCCCTATAACGAGGCCCTGCACAATTACACTCCACAAGGCCTGCCGGCGAGCATGATGAGACAACTTCTTTCCGGCCCTGACATTTCGATTGTTGCAGAGACCGAGAAGACCATCCACGGAGTGGTCAAGGACGCCGATAGCAATAAACCGCGGGTGGGAGTGCAAGTTACACTGTGGTCCAACGTGGACACTTTAAGCCAAGTGCTGCGTGCAACGACGGATGAGCAGGGCCGCTATGAAATCCACGGCTGCCGCAAGCAGAAATCGTACACCTTGCAGATAGACAGCGATCCGGAAACGGGGTTCCTGGGCCGCCGGGTGAACCTGCCCGATACGAGCGGATACGAGCCGATCTCGGCCGACATTCGCGTAGCAAAGGGAGTTGTCGTCACTGGCCGCATGCTGGATGGCTCCAACGGCAAAGCTGTCCCTGGCAAAGTAAATGTTGGTATCCTCTCGGACAATCTTTTTGTGAGAAGGCGCCCGGAGTTCGACTCCGCCCAGGAGAATCGTGTGATAAGCACGTCGGCCGACGGCACCTTCAGGATCGTGACCATCCCGGGACCGGTCTTGCTGACGGGCGGTCCGATGGGAACGCTGGAGAGCATGAAGTACAAGCCGGTGCTTTCCGACGCCCGATATCCTCAGTATTTCCCGAATCCGGGAGACCCGGTCTATTACAGCACGGGAGGTTCCCTGTCGATCATTCAAGGGATTTTCTGCAAGGTGCTGGAGATCGAACCCGATGCGCAACTGGTGACGCAGGATATCATTCTGCAGCCCGCTAGTGAGGTGCCAGTGAGGATACAAGACACCGAGGGCCGACCGCTAACCGGGGCGTGGGCGGCTGGTATGGCACCCTGGAACTGGTACGAGCCGATGCAAATTGAGCGAGATTCGTGCTCGGTATATCACGTGATGCCAGGCAAGCCACGCGTCGTAGTTTTCTACGAACCTACAAGGAAATTGGTCGGCATGCTGAAACTGAAAGGCGACGAGAGCAGCCCGGTCATCGCCAAACTGGGGCCTCACGGAGCATTGAAAGGCCGTTGCACCGCTGAGGACGGCAAACCTCTCGCCGGCATTGTGATCGACATCTACTATGCGGACAGCGCAGCACAGGCAGTGCACCGCTTTGCCGCAAGCGCCCGGCCCCAGGTCGTCACTGATGCAAAAGGCGCATTCGCGATCGGCGGCCTTATCCCCGGCGCAGGACTGAAGCTGTATAAGCAGTCCGGCAGGATGGGCCCAAACCGACGGCCGAAACCCTTGTCGGACAACTTGGTGACAGTCAAGCCCGCGGAGCTGCTCAATCTCGGCGACCTGAAAGTGAAGGTGGACCGCGAACCAGATGGAGAATGATGACGATATCCGGCTCGAAACTTTCCGGTGCTCGTCTCCCATTCCTTAGAGGAGCAATTTGGCATCCGCCAGATCCGGTAAAGTGAAGCCTTCCGTGAACTGATCGTAGATCTCGGACAGTTGCTTTTGGAGTTCCGCACCCTTGCCTTGGCTCTTCCTTAGCCGGGCAAGGCTCATGGTCGCGCGAAGTTCCCAGGCCTTCGAGCCATTCTGGCGCGCCGCTTGGATGGCCTGATCAAAACATGTCTCCGCATCGGCAATCTGCGCGGGCGAACGGAGCAATAGGAATTCTCCCTTGAGGCGGTGAAGTTCCGGTTCGTAGAAGCCCTCGCCGCATCGCTGTGCCGAGGCGAATGCTTCGGCGAGCACGCGCATCGACTCGTCTGTTTGTCCAGACTGATGGTATGCTTCCGCCAGGAAACTGAGGAAATACGACAGGGGCAGCCCTGCGCCCGTTGCTCGATAGGCGGTCAACGCAGCCTTGAGTCGCGGCAAGGCGTCCTGCCGCGGAGCCTGCAACAGCAAACTTGCGCCGCGGTAAATGTCCGCGGTCGCTGCCCAAAGTGCGAATCCTTGTTCGGTAGCAAGCGCGAACTCCTCATCGGCAAATCGCTGAACTTCCATGCCCAAACGGCAGTGCTGGTGAAGGCAAGCCGCATGGTCCAGCGCGTATGCCAAACTGAAGGGATGCGCCAAGGCGCGGGCCAAGCTCACCGCGTTGCGCGCCAGCTCCAGGGCCTGGTCCGGATAGCCCAGGTGCCACAGATTAAAGGCAAGATAGCATCGAAGTGCCACACGCGAATTCTGTCCGGTCAGGCGCGCGTAGAACAGGCAGCGCTCCTCATCTTCCAAGGCGAGACCTCGTTCGCAATGCTCTCGAGAAGCAACGAACTCGCCCTGATAGTACAGGGAACAGGCGAGAGTATTATGGGCTTCCATGGCTAGCCCTGAATCCCTCTCTGCAGTGGCCAGGGCAAGCATCTCATGTCCAAGCTCCGTACAAGTCTGAAGATCCCCGCGCACGAGATGAAAGACATTCAGTCCCCACAGAACGGGAAAACGCTGCGCAGCCTCTCCTATCCCCGAACCAAGTGCACGCGCTTTTTGGTAGGTAGCTTCGACCTCCGGAGCGGCAAAGCCCTTCACTGCCAATAGCGCTACGCCCAGCGGCATTTGCATGCCAAGTTCATGCCGCGCGCGTTCGGGGGTGTCCTCCAAGGTGGCAAGGAGATCCAACCCTCTCGAGAAATGGGCGACTGCCTCGATATTGGCCGAGCGTTCCTGGGCGTTGGAGCCTGCCTGCTTCCAATAGGCGATTGCCTGCGGAAGTCGTCCTGCCTCGGTGTAGTGATGCGCGACAACTTCCGGCCGCGTCGACACCGTCTCAGGGAAGGATTGCTCGTACACTTGGGCAATATGGAGGTGGCAATCCTGCCGTGTGCACTTGAGCAGCGATTGGTAAGCAGCCTCCTGGATGAGCGCATGCTTGAAGTGGTAACAGACTTGTTGAGGGCGCCCTCTCTTTATCAGGACGTCTGCTTCCACCAGTTTGGCCAGCTCGACCTCCAGCTTGGGGCCTTCGAACGACCAAAGCGCTTGCAGCAGGTCGTGCGAAAACTCTCGTCCGAGTGCTGCCGCTATCTGAGCTACATTCTTGGCGCTGCCCAAGCGGTCAAGGCGCGCCAGGAGCAGATCGTGCAGCGTGTCCGGGATGGCTCGCGCCGCCAGCAGACTCATCAGCCCACTATCGCTTTCATTGTCGCGCAGAATTCCCGATTCAAGAACGGCCTTGGTTAGCTCCTCGACAAACAGAGGCACGCCGTCGGTGCGTGCAAGAATTTGGTCGACTAACCCGGCGGACAAAGCTTGGGGGCCGGCTTGGTGTGCCACCAACTCGGCGACCTGACGTCGTGTCAGGCGATTCAGTACGACTTGCGTGAAGTGAATGCGTCGCGGCCAAGGCGCCGCGAATTCCGGGCGTGCCGTGAATACACAAAGGACTCTCTCGCCCGAAACCTCTTCCACAACCAAGTTGAGGAATTCCAGGGTCGAGGCGTCAATCCAGTGCAAATCCTCGACAAAAAAGAGCGTAGGCCGGTGTTCCGCCTGTCTGCGCAGCCACTCGACTAGAGTCGCCATCATTTTCTGCTTCTGTCGCTCTGGGGAAAGCGGCAGCGGCTGGTAGCGCCTGTCCAATGGCACGGCAAGCAGGCATGCAAAGAGCGGCACCGCTTCCTTGAGATTCAAGTTCATCTGGGCCAGCATCTCTTCCAGGCTGGTCAGTTTCTCCGAGGCAGGTTGGTACCGACGGAATTTCAGCCGCCGCTCCAAATAATCGATCAAGGGATGAAAGCTGCTGTTTTCGCAATGGGCTGCGCAATGCCAATGAAGGATAGTTGGCTCGTCACCGGGTATATGCTCCTTGAGCAGGCGTTCCCTGATCTCATGCAGCAATCGCGACTTGCCGATGCCAGGCTCGCCGACAAGGAAGCACACCTGTCCCAAGCCTTCCTTGGCTTGTTCCCAGCGATCGAGAAGAAGCTCGATCTCACGATCTCGGCCGACAAGCGCTGTCAGCGCGCTCCCCTGGCCAAGCTCCAGGCGATGTTGAAGCTTGGTTTCGTGAAGCACCCGGAAAAGCTCCATCGGTCGGGCGATGCCCTTGACGGGTCGCGCGCCGAGCGGCTGACAATCGAAGAAGCCGTGAACAAGCTTGTGCGTGGCGGCGCTAATCCAGACAGCATCAGTGTCAGCCAAGCTCTCCAGCCGTGCCGCTACGTTGCGTGGCTCACTCACCAAGGCCATGTCGCGCGTGGGGCCCTTGCGCGCTTCTCCGGTTATGGCGACGCCCGTGTGAATGCCGATACGTACGGTGAGCTTTCCCTTGCGTGCGACACCGGCGGCAGTGCCCAGGCGAGCAACGGCTGCGACAATATCGAGCCCGGCTTCCACCGCGCGCCGTGCCGAGTCTTCGAAGGCTCGGGGATAACCGAAATAGACGACCAAGGAATCCCCGGTAGCTAGAGCAATATGACCTCCTAACCGGCCCACCGCTTCCGAGGAGGTTTCCTGGAACTCATTTAACATTTCGCTCCACTCTTCCGGGTCGACGTTCTCGCTGAAGGTGGATGAGTCTGCACTACAGCACAACACGGTAAGTTGGCGCCGTTCAGCTTCGGCGGCGCGGCGCATACTCGAAGAGGAGCCTGGCTGAGAACCACTGGAATGCTGGTTCGCGGCCTGTTGGCTAAGTGGTTCCTGCGCCGTGGGCTGCGGCGCTGGCGTCAAGGCGGCGCCGCAGCCGCCGCAAAACTTGACATCTTTGAGGTTTTCTCTCCCGCAAAGGTTGCAGGCGAAGCGACCTTCGGTCCCCTCCAAAACACGCGTTGGCGCATCTTCCTGGGCGACAGTCCGGCTCGGGGGACTATCCTCGTTCGTTGCAGCCGCCGTAGCGAGAGCCGCTCGTAGTTCCTCGGCAAAATCGGCCGCGGTCGTGTAGCGGTCGCGGATGTGTTTGGCCATCGCTTTGAGGCAGATGCGTTCGATGTCCCGTGGGATGGAGCCTACGAGCTGCCGGGGCGGCTGCGGCTCGTCCTCGCGTACTTGGCGGAGCATTTCCATGACTTCTTTGGACTGAAAAGGCACGCGGCCGCACAGCATCCGGTAGAGGACTACGCCAAGGCTGTAAATGTCGGTGCGACCGTCGATCCGATGTGCTTCGCCACGCGCTTGTTCGGGAGACATGTACGCGGGCGTACCCAGGACATATTGTCGCGGGGTCTCGCCACCTTCCTCATCGCCCAGCGCGAGCCCAAAATCGACGAGCACAGGATTTAGTTTTTCTCCTAAAAGGATATTGGTCGGTTTCACATCGCGGTGGATAAGGCGCTGGCTGTGTGCTGACGCCAGGGCATCCGCAACAGCGGCGACGATGCGAACCGATTCCTTCCAGCCCGGTGGGTGTTCCCGAAGCCAGTGGCCAAGATTGGTGCCCTGCACATAGTCGGAAATGATGTAGACCTGGTTGTCTTGAACGCCGACGTCATGGACCGTAACAATGCCGGGATGCCGAAGTCTAGCGAGACGCCGGGCTTCCTTCAGAAATAATTGACAGGCATTTGCGGACTCGATCTGTTGCAAGTGGGGCACCTTGATGGCGACGGTTCGCTCGAGTTGCGTATCGTAGCCCAGGTAGACGGCTCCGAAGCCACCCTCGCCTAGGAGGCCTCGCACGACGTAGCGCCCAAAGGCGAGAGGCATAGGTGGTCGTGCTGTCCCGCCAGCTGCACTGCCACTCTCAGGGCGAAAATCCACCGTATCTGAATTCCCCCCGGCCCTTATCGAAGTGTCCGGAAGGGGATCGGGCGGCTGAGAAGCCGGGTCGAGCTTATCGCTAACTTCGGAGTCGCCGTCGGCCATCATGACTCCTGTCTAACACCGCCGGATGTACTGAAAGCTTGGGATAGCGTGCATTCTAGCATGCTCCCCTGACAGCACCCACACGACTTCCGCGCCTCTCTGGAGAAATCGGCAGCTTGGGGAAGCCGGCTTCGAAGCTTCGCGAGCGCCTGGCAAACTTTCTTGAGAGATTCTTGTTGCGGAGGAAGTTGCGACAATCAACAATTGGGCTCTCTCGCATCGCGAAAATGACCCAAGAGAACAGAAATTCCCTTCAATGTTTATACAAGGACAGTCCCGATGAGCCCCAGGCAAAAGATTGCGATCTTGGGCGGAGGCATCGGCGGTATCACTGCTGCCTTCGCCCTGACCGACGAACCCGGTTGGCAGGAAAAATATGAGATCACCGTGTACCAGATGGGTTGGCGTCTGGGTGGTAAATGCGCCAGCGGTCGCGACCAGGACCACGGCGAGCGAATTCTGGAGCATGGGCTGCACATCTGGCTTGGGTTCTACGAGAACGCATTTCGTGCAATCCGCAAGTGCTACGAAGAACTGGGCTGGCCAGCGGACCAGCCCATGGCAACGTGGCAGCAGGCTTTCAAGAAGCAAAGCCTCGTTACCCTCATGGAGGAGATCGACAGTGAGTGGATTCGTTGGCCAATTGATTTTCCAACGAATGACCTGGTGCCTGGCGATGGCGGCGTTTTGCTCTCGCCCTGGGACTATGTCAAGATGTTGCTGCAGTTTCTGCTCAAATCCCATGACAACTCCCCGGCTGCGGCAGCGGACTCGGGACAATCTATTGCCTCGGACATATCCAGCCTCTTTAGAAGAGTAGACAGAGTCTTGAAGGATCTCCTGACCGTGGGCACGCGGGCGCTGGACGATCTGGCCGGATCCGCCGATGACCTCGTCGATGAAGTCATGGGCCTGGCCGCCCGAACGAAACTCCACCAAGCTGACATGCTGGCGCGGGCCCTGCCGCCAGACCCAAGAGAACACCTGGCCGAGCATCATCAATTGCTACTCCTTCTCCTGGAGGACTTTCGCAGAGACTTTCTCGCGCGCGTTGGGGACAAGCTGTTTACTAACAATGATCTGCGCCGACTGGGCATCTGGCTTCAACTTGGCGTGGCCATCATTAGCGGGATGATCCGGGACGGCGTGATCTTCCACGGGTTCGACGTGATCGACCAGTACGATCTGACGGAGTGGCTGCAAGGCCATGGAATCACGGACCGCAAGGTCTGGTGGTCCGCCGTGGTCCGGGGCATTTATGAACTGGTATTTGCTTATGAAGGCGGGAACACGAGCCACCCCAACCTGGCCGCGGGCGCAGGGCTCCGTGGCGCTCTGCGCATGTTCTTCGGCTACAAGGGAGCGATTTTCTGGAAGATGCAATCGGGAATGGCGGACACCATCTTCACGCCAATGTATCTCGTGCTCAAGAAACGTGGCGTGCAGTTTCGCTTTTTTCATCGCGTGGACAACCTCGGTCTTTCTGCAGACGGGCAATGCGTCGACACAATTCAGATCGGGGTACAAGCTACCGTCAAGCCTGAGATTCTGCTGGAACAGCAGGAGTATCAGCCGTTTCGATACGTAAAAAATCTCCCTTGCTGGCCGGACCAGCCTCTTTACGAACAACTGGTCGAGGGTGCGGCCCTGGCGAAACAGAACATCTGCCTCGAGTCTGCGTGGACGCCTTGGCCGGACGTGGCCAAGCTCTCTTTGAAGCGCGGCGTCGATTTCGACAACGTGATACTGGGCGTTCCGCTTGGGGCCCTGCCATTCATCTGCAAGGAACTCATCGCGGCGCGTAGTGACTGGCAGCAAATGGTTGCGCAGGTGAAGACAGTCCAAACCCTCGCCATGCAGCTTTGGTTCAGCCGGGATGCCGCGCAGTTGGGATGGGTTGCGCCGGAGCGTGCGCTCGTCAGCAGTTACGCCGAGCCCTTTGACACGTGGGCCGACATGAGCCAACTCCTGGAACGCGAGGACTGGCCAACGACGGTGAGCGTCGCGAACATCGCCTACTTGTGTGGCCCGCTGGAGGATGCCGATAAGATCCCACCTCCCTTCACTGATCCGCAATTCCCTGCCAGCCAACTGGAACGCGTGCACAAGCAAGGGCTGGACTTTTTGCAAACGAACGTTCGTCCGCTTTGGCCGTTGGCCACGTCGCCGGAAAATCCGGAGGGGCTCGACTGGGAATGGCTGGTGGACCTCAACGGCGGTAAAGGCGCGGCGCGGGCCGATGCACAGTACTTCCGGGCGAACATCGACCCGGGAGAACGCTACGTTCTTTCCGTGAAGGGGAGCACGCAATATCGCATCCGATCCGATAAGTCTGGCTTCGCCAATGTCTATCTTGCCGGGGACTGGACATATAACGGGATCAACGCCGGCTGCGTCGAGGCTGCAACCATCTCGGGCTTCCAGGCAGCACGCGCGATCTCAGGCTATCCCAAGGACATCGTGGGTGAATCGGACCTGTGATCAGAGCCGCAGTGCGTTATCGACCAATCAGACAACTTGTGTCCTCAAGGCCGAAGGCAGGAAAGGCAACGTCACGGTCCAGGGAACGAGAAAGCAGAACGCGCCTAGCGGCACTTGATCGATCCCCTTCACCTCGTAGCCCTCCTTTGCCAGGCCGGGAAGGAATGCCTGTTGGATTTCCACTTCCGCATCCAGAGCTTGCATCCACGCCCGATCCAATTCCCAGTCGAAATAAGCACCCAGGAGCGGGCCCAACACGGGTTTGTCGATGAGAGGTTGTTCAAAGGCCGGTCGCATTCCTGCAAATAGGGGAAATTGTGTTGGCGTCAACACCGGCCCATGCGGCGTGAACCGGCCTCTCACGATCGACGAAATGCCGAAGAGGCTGCTCAAGTCGTCCGAATGATCATCCTGCCGAAAACGGCACCAGCGCTTCGCCAGTCCGAAGAGTATGCCAAGTATTACCGGGAACGGATGGTCGAGGTACAGCCGCGGCAGAAATGTGAATGGCCCGCGGTAAGCATTCACTGTCGAGACCCACTGCACATACGGGATGGCAACGATGAATTCCGAGTAGCGCATGCCGCGCACTTTCAGGAAATTAGGACGCACGGACCTCTGGCGGCCGAAGACCCAGAGGACTGGATGCTGACCTGAGGGAGTTAGACTTTGTGGGCCCAGCTCAAGCTCCCTGGGCAACATGGCCTGCACTGCTGCCGCTTTCATGGGCCAGGGTACCACTGCTGCCGAATACTCGCCCACGACATCCACCGAGTGTTCCGGGAACAGCAGTCTCTCTCGCGTTGTGGCAGGCGAGCGACCCGAGAGTTCCAAGGCATCCCAGCCCTTCCAGGAGTCTCTTTGGCCGGTACCGGCGCGCGTGGGGCCGCGCCCAACGCTGCCGAGGGCGGCAAAGACCGCGCACAAAGCCTGATGGCACGCCCCCAATAACTTGACATACAAAGAGCCCATGGCGTTCCCTACCGGACACAGGAGACGCGCACCATCAAGGCGCATGGAGTTGGATTGTCGGGCACTGAGCCTGGGGCCGTCATGAGGGGGTCCTGCCGAATTCCAGCAGAAAATAACTCACCGCATAGCCCCCAGCGATAGCCACGGCAAAGCAGGCACCGCCGAGGAGAGTTCCCGCTAGGGGTTGGTCTTCGTCGAGTTCGAGTGTCCGGACGCCGATGGGCAAGATCGCGGCGAACATCAAAGCTTCGCCCAGCGGAACGTACAGGGCACAGTGCTGCGTAACCATGACGCAGGCTTTTTGGTACTCCCACCAATAAGCGCGGAATGCCAACTCCTCGTAGAAGCCAACCATGACGGCCCCGGAAATACCAACAACAAGTGAGCTGAGACCGGCCGCGCCCGTGATACCAAGCCGGGGCTGGAGGATTCCATACAACCTCAAAGCCATGTAGCCCATGTCGGTGATGACACAGGCCCAGGCGACGGGCATCCAGATTGGCGAGCCCAGGAGGACGACATCGTTGCCGGTTAGGTAAACGAGTTTGCCGTTGTGGACCCAATGGATTAGCGCCCAATCGATAAGTAGTTCGAATGTGCCGGCAACGAGACCCATGATCAGAAGCCGCCACAATGTTTCGCCGCCTCGACCGCGCAATCCGTCCCGAGCCCAAGCATAGAGCCCAACCCGCAACATGAGACCAGCGTAAGCCCAGAATTTGCCGGATGCCGGATCTTCGCGGCCGTAAAGCAAGGCAGCGATCACGGCGGCGCCGACGCCGATCGCCACGGCAGCGTACCAGAGAAGGTCGGAGGCTAGACTCAACCGCCCAATGCGCGCTACAAACCGCGGGTCCTCGAATGCGGAGGAGAATGTGCCCATGGAACGGCTCCCCTACGATTCTCTGCCATGCGTCGGTGGATCGAGCCAATGTGGAAATTACCACTCTACCAAGGCGCTGCGCTTAAGCAAGTTACTCTCCGCTTCTCGGGCGACCTATTAGGACATGAATAGGACGCAAATAGGACGCAAATAGGACGCATCCGCACGCTCACGACTGCCACCAGGGTGTTGTCGACTCGGTCATCGAATACTATCTTGATCCTCACAATGTCATAAGCTTCAACTTCATCAAGGCCCGACCATGGCCCGTTGGGACTTCGTCGCGATCCCAGGTTCCGGTATTGAAAGAAGGCCGCGAACGCCTTGGCGGATTCGCCCGGCAATCGATCCCAGGGTTGTGCCATCGAATCCTCACTTCGTTCTGGCGGCAGTGCGCGATCAGCGTGAATCGCTCAGCGACGCACCGTTCTCAGCCCGCTCGTTCTGGCAGCAGAATTGCTCACGTTGCAATAGATATCCCCGCACACAAGACGGGCCGATCTCAGGGTTTGGGGCACAAGCTGTCAGCTTGTGCTACGCTGCAATAGCTCTCGCTGCTCCCAGGACGGGCCGATGGCGTTCGCGCAACCAAGTTGCCCTGGATTACACTGGCGCGAGAAGGCAGGGAGCGCGCCCCAATGCCTAGCTGAGGTTGGATCTGCAATCTCGCAGGTAGTCATGCTTGGTTTCGCCGTTGGCTGGCCGAAACCGCGGATCACCAAGAGGAGCGGCAGATCATGGCGCCCGCCATCCCGATAACTCGATTCTAGATCCAGCTAGGCATGATAGGAACCGCGTTTAACGAGATTTGTCCCACCAAAATCGACCCGGTGACAGGATAAACGCCGTCGACGGGACGGCGCACAAAGGGGACGCGGACCGTTCTTGTCGAAAACGGTCCGCGTCCCCTTTGCTCAAGCTGAGAAGTACTTCGGCAGGCGTCTCTGGATCGAACTCAAGGCGTCTGTCGGCTCGGTGCGGCTTTGCGGGTTGGTTGCCGGTTGCGCATCTCGCGGCGCTCTACCCCCAGGGCCTCCAGGATGGGCAGGTAGACGTCACGGTAGTACTGGTCCTCGTCGAAAATCCCCAGTTCCTTGACCCGGGCGACTCGTTGTCGGCCGCAGGCAAGATCGCTAATGGCGGGCATGGCAAAGTTGTTCATAACCCGCCGCAGCTGCTCCAGCGTCCCTTCCGGATCGTGCTTGAAGAACAGGCCAACGCACTCCTGGAAAAAGGCATAGTGGGCCTGCTCGTCCACGGCCACCAGCATCAACAGCCGCTCCAGTGCCGGGTCACCTCCGCGCTGCTGGATTTGCAGCCGCAGGTTGCGGTAGTTCAGTGCCGTGGCCCGCTCCTGCACCATGGCGTAAACCAGCATTCCCAGGGCGCTGTCGTGCGGCAGGTTCCATTGCCGCTCATATACCATGCCTTCCAGGTCGGCCATCTGCTCATCGCTGCGCTGGCCTGACTTTAGCAGCCAATCGCCCAGGGCCAGCGAGTGCTTGGACTCCTCGTAGCCCCAGTTGGCGTAGAACCAGGTCCGCCCGCGGCTGGCGCGGACCATTGGCAGGATCCGGGAGACATAGTCGGGCAAGTACAGCTCGACGGCGCAGAAGGATTCCACCACGTCGGCAACGGCAGGGTCGAGCCCGCGGTTGCACTGGCCCCAGGGGATATCCTCTCGGATGTTCCAGCGCCGCTTCCTCTCGGCCATATCGAAAAAATCCCGGTACAACCGCCAAAGGGCAACTTCCAACTCCGGGTTGCCGGCGTGCGTCAATTCCTTCATGGGTGCTTGTCCTTGTGATTGCTTGGCGTGCTCCAACGGTGATTTCGATAGAGTGTTTTTATAGTACTTTTTGCCGAGGTACTTCTTGCGTTTGCTAGGAAACGGTTGGCGTGGTCCAGTGCTCGATCTCAACCGAGCGGCTGTCAGCCTTGCCGCCAGCATAATTGCCCTCGCGCCCGGGTAAGCGGGAAAATGCCAGCGCGAGCAAGAGCGACACCAGGGCGGCGAAAAAACACCAGACGGATGTGAACGCATACCAGAACACAAGGTAACTAACCGCGAACAGCGCGGCGACCAGCAGGCCCGCGCCGAGGCGCACAGCGTTGCCGCCGGTGCCGGGTCTGGCGACGAGCAGCGGCAGGCAGATGAATACCAGGTAGCCGGCGCGCCAGACCCCACGTGGGGCTACCTGGAGTGCCGGCAGGTTGCTCATGTCATAAGCAATGGAATGGTGAACGACCGTGGTGGACAACCAACGGTCAGGATCGATGGCCAGGGGGGCATACAACCATAACCACACAGGGCTCAGGACCACCAGCGCCAGGAGCACCCGTTTCGCAGGCCGGCGGTTCTCCGGCAGCAACAGGCTCAAGGGAATCCAGATCGGCCAGAAGGCCAGGGCGAAGAACAGAAAAATCACTGCCGACGATGCGACCATGGCGGGGTGGTCGTGGGTCACGCCCAGCCACACGAACCCCTCGGCGGCTTGCTGAACGCTGAAGGCGATGGGTATTATCCCCAGAGGAAGAAAGCGCCAATTTCCTCGGACCGCCCGGCTGACGCAGTAGGCGCCGGCGGGCAGCAACACGGCACTGGCGCTGAAACTCGCTTCCGCTGAGAAACACATGGCGATCCCCTTTTCGACGCCGCCCTGGCCCTTGTGACCTTTCCCAGGGGGAGATTCTATGCAGAATGTCGAAAGATGCCGATGGTGCCACCAGGTATGTCCTCACGCGCGTGGTGCCGTTGCGGGCGCAGCTGTACTTGAAGCTGCAGCAGTTGCAAGGTATGTTTGACGCGCGCCCGCCGGCTTGATAGCAATCAATCATGTCAACTCATGTCGCACTTTTGCGCGGGATAAACGTCGGTGGACGAAACAAGATCCCGATGGCCGATCTGCGCGATCTTCTCGTGGCGTTGGGGTTCGCTGACGCGAAATCGTTGCTACAAAGCGGCAACCTCGTTTTCCGAAGCGATCGACGGACAGGCGCGAAGCTCGAGCAACTGCTCGAGGCTGAAACCAAAAAGCGCTTTGACCTGTCGATCGACTTTCTCGTCCGCAGCGCGATTGAATGGGAGGCGGTCGTCAGCCGCAATCCGTTTCCCGACGCAGCCAAGCATGACCCGAGCCATCTTCTTGTCATCTTCTTGAAAGCAACGCCGGCAGCAAAAGACGTGCAAGCCCTCCAGGCCGCAATCAATGGCCCAGAGGTCGTCCGCGCCGACGGGAACCATCTCTATGCCGTCTATCCCGCTGGAATCGGCGACTCCAAGCTGACGAACACCTTAATCGAGCGAAAGCTCGGCACGCGCGGCACCGGCCGCAATTGGAACACGATCCTTAAACTGGGGACCATGACGTGACGAACCAAGGGGACGCGGACCGTTCTAATCGAGAACGGTCCGCGTCCCCTTTGTTGTCCCAGGGTTCATAGGGAGCCTACGCCTCTCTGCCTCATTGCCAGTATGTCGATTTCGCCACCCGCCGGGCCCGGGCAAGCCGGTTTGGTGCCTGGTCTTGACCGCTATATCCGCGCGAATATAACACTTAGGTTGCGATCCATTTTACCCGCATCCGAGAGTTTCCCCATGCGTATCCGGGCTGCCTTCACACTCATCGAGCTTCTCGTTGTCATCGCCATCATCGCCGTCCTCGTCGGCCTCCTTTTGCCGGCCGTCCAGAAGGTGCGCGAAGCGGCGAGTCGAATTTCGTGCGCGAACAATCTCAAGCAACTTGCCCTGGCGGCCCACAATTACCACGATGCGTTCCAGTCGTTTCCGCCCGGCGTTTACCAGCTGCTTATTCCCACCGGCCATCCGAAGTATCAACCGGTAACGCTCTTCGTTTACCTGCTCCCTTACCTGGAACAAAACAATATTTACAGTCAATGGGATCAGACCAATCCCCTCAACAACACGAACGGCGGACAGAGCTCCCTTACCGCGAATGTTCTCAAGATCCTGGTCTGTCCTTCCGATCAGATTCCGCAAAACCCCGTTAACAGCAGCGGCACCACCTGGTACGGGATTACCAGCTACGGCGGCAACGGCGGCTCGCAGTCCTATGATCCCCAATTCGCGACGAACGACGGCATGTTTTTCGTGATCGGCCCCGGGTCGCAGACGGCGCCGAACGGCAAGGCTGTGCGCATTGCGGATGTTACGGACGGCCTTACCAACACCATCCTCTTTGGTGAACGGAGTCATGTGGACAACAACAATGACACGTATAGTGCGCCGTTGACGAACGCGGGCGCGGGCCAGTTCATAGACGTCATGGGCGACGTCGGTTGGTGGGGCAATTCCGGTGGCCGGCTAGCTGCCGGGGATGTAACCGAGAGCGCTTACGCCCCCATCAACTATAAGATTTCCGCGCCCTACCCCGCGCTCGGCACAACTTACAGCGCGTATCTGCCGTATTACGAGCTACGCATTTGCGCCTTTGGGAGCGGCCACACCGGCGGAGCCAATTTCGCGCTGGCGGACGGTTCCGTGCAATTCATCACGGACACGTTGCCGCAAACAGTTCTGCAACTGCTTTGTGTCCGGAATGATGGCCAGGTTGTGCCTTCGTATTAATCGTGTATCCGCCTCCGGAGAGGTCCAAGATGACAGCGCCGTCGAGGAGTGCCGTCAGGCATGCGTTTTTGGGAGCGGTGCTGGTCGCTGTTACCGGTTGCGGGAAACCAGTGCAGCGCGGGCAAGCGGAGGGTGTCGTTCGCTGCAACGGCCAGCCATTGGCCGACGTGCGGGTCACGTTTGTCCCCTCAGAGAACCTGGGGCGTTCGGTCGTGCGCGCTGAAGGAACTACCGATGACCAGGGCCGCTTCGATCTGCAAAGCGACGACAATGAATCCGGCGTGATCGTGGGACACTATTCGGTGATCGTGGAGGACATGGCGGTTTACTCGGCACCGCGTGCCCGGGATGGAACTGTGCTGAAGCGACCTCCCGCTCGGTTCTCGCCCAAGTTTCGCGACCTGCGCCAAACGCCGTTGCATGAGGAAATCCATGTTGGGACACAAAAGATCGAAATCGATCTTTCGAGGTAACATCGAGTGCTTGAGCAGCCAGGAGCCAGGCTGCTGCCAGCTGTTAAGTGTGCGCGCAAATTATTGACAAACTGCACAACGTGTCGCCGTATCTTCGGTGAATCAGGCATCCAGCAGGAGTTTTCTCATGGTGATCCATCGTGTACTCGCCCTTGTTGCTTGCGTTTCGTTCGTCTCTTTGGGCATCGCGGATGATGAAAAGCCGTTGACGCCTGTCGAAGCTCGCACGAAAGTCGACAAAAAGATCACTGTCGAAATGACGGTTCGGGCCGCGAAGGATCGGCTGAGCAAACGGGGGGAAATCTATCTTGATGCCGAACTCGACTTCCGAGACGAGAAAAACTTCGCTGTGGTCATCACCAAAGACGGGGCCGCGTCTCTTCAGCGGGCTGGTATCAACAGCCCGGCAGAGCATTTCAACCAGAAGAAAATCCGCGCCAAGGGCGTCGTCAAGGTCGTGGATAAGGTGCCCCGCATCGAAATCCAGGAGGCGGGTCAAATCCGCATCGTTGCCAACGATTGATCATGCTCCTGAACGCGCCGCAGGACATCCCCGTGTAGCTCGGCCTTCTGTGCCGCCGACTTGGGCTGGGAAAGCCATTCGTTCACAGGAACCCTGGCCGAGGGGACCCGTCTTGGCCGTGCCGGGCCATGGATGGACCTGTTCATGGGTCTGGCACTCTCTCCTCTGCCACCGCGAACCAAGCCGACAGTGTACAGCCCGGCTGACTGCTGCCGGGTTGGATATATGCGATCCCACGACTCCGCGATGGACACCTCCAGCTGGTTGACAGCAACATTTAAATTCGGTACTTTTGTCGCATCACGAAATCGTAATGTTTTAAGGCAACTCAACGGAAGAACTCCCATGAGTCCCACCCGAACAGTGAGCAAAGCGTTCACACTGATTGAATTACTCGTGGTCATGGCCGTCATCGGCGTCCTGGTCGGCCTATTGTTGCCTGCCGTGCAGAAGGTGCGCGAGGCGGCCAACTTGATTAGCTGCAAGAACAATCTCAAGCAGATTGGCTTGGCGATGCACAATTATCATGATGCCATGAGCAGCTTTCCGGTAGGTTACTTCGATCCCACGCCCTGGCCGCTTAACGGTCAAACACCACAGGGATTGGACCACGGCCCCGGCTGGGGCTGGGGCGCCTTCCTGCTGCCCTACCTCGAGCAGACTCCTCTCTACGACCAGATCAATTTCAGCGTGGATGTTGGCGACCCCTCCATGGCCAGCGTCCGCAGCACCTTTCTGAAGGTATTTTCCTGCCCATCGGACGTTCACCCGCAAAATACCTTTACCATTAGCAGCAATCCGCTCGCCACCAACGTGACGACCCCGCCCAATCCCTGCAGCTGGGTACTGGCTAGCGGCAACTACGTGGCCTGCAACGGCAATGATGGCGTCGACTGCTTCTGCACGCCGCCGCACACCGGCTCTTTTCTCCGCGCCATCCAGGGTTTCCGCACCAAAGACATCGTCGATGGCTTGAGCAACACGTTTTTCGTGTGCGACCGCCCCTCTTCCCTGTCCTATTCCTCGTGGGTTGGCTGTCCCACGGGCGCGGCCAACCCCTTCTTGATGTCCCCGGGCAACTATGGCGCCGAGACTACCCTTGTGATGTGCCACGCCGGCCCGACGGGTCCCAACTCGCCCGGCGTGTTCGATGCCGATTCCACCTGGAGCCCGCACATGGTTGGTGTGCCATACCTCTTTGGAGACGGTTCGGTCCACTTCATCAGCAACAATATCGACATTGCGACCTGGATGGCCCTTGCCACCCGCGCAGGCAGCGAGGCCATCAACGGCGATAATTTCTGATTCCAGGATTTGGGGTAGATCCGAGATGCGTATCTCCGCTGTGTCGCGTCCGTACCTGTTACGAGTACCGGGCGGTGGGCGTGCCAATCGCCTGGTCCGCGCGGCTCGAAATGCCGCCTTTCTTTTTATTTTGAGCGCCGGCTGTCACGGAGGAGCAACCCCAGGAGTGACGTACATTGCTTCCGCAATTGTCAAAGGAAATGATGGGAAGATTATGCAGCAGGAGGAGTCGGCCATACAGGTCGAGTCCGCCCTAGTGGACGGCGGACAGGAAGTGGTGCACGAGGGGAGTAAATTCCAATTGGTCGTCCGGAAGACGGCGTATGGCAAGGCAACGTTTGAAATCACCTTTCCAGACAATTCCGTTCAAAGGATCGTGGTGAAGGCTGGTGAGACGAAAGACATTTTGCCAAAAGGTAAGAACCTTGGAGTCCGAATCGAGGTTCAGGATTCCCATTAATTAATTCGGCGCAGAAAAGCGACGAGCCGCTCGGGGCACCTTTGCGAGAATCGATCCAGCCCGCGGCGCGATCCAAAGAAGCATAGCCATGGCGACGAGAGAGAGCGCAGCTCCTTCAACCCGCACAGCTCGGCGGAGAATCGTTCTCCCCGCCATTCTTCTTAGCGGCCTTCTTGTTTCAATCGTGCTGCTTCTCGTGACAAAATACCGGCACGCTGCAACACCTCCTGAAGCCCTGCCGAACTATCAGGATCTGGACAGGTCCCTCCTGGCTGCGGTCCGCGCTGCCGACCACGCAAAAGTTCAGGTCCTCCTGGACCAGGCGGCAAATGTCAATGCTCGTAACGAAGTGGGAGACACGGCCCTGATGCAGGCCGCCCTCAATGCGGATACGCAGATGATGCAGCTCCTGCTGCAACGCGGCGCCGACGTGAACGCGCGGAGTGTCTATGGCGCCCCCGCATTGCTTCGGGCGGTCCATGATTCGAGCAAGGTCGAATTATTGCTAAAACATGGCGCCCAGGTCGAAGATAGAACCCTGGTGATCGCCGCCATGGTTCCGGGCTCCCGAAGGACGCTCGAGCTTTTGTCGCTTCGGGGCATCGACGTGAATGTCGAGGTCGGAGGGTTCACGCCGTTGATGGCCGCCGCCTATAGTGGCGACCTCGAGGCCGTGACCTGGCTCGTCGAGCATGGTGCCAACGTGGATGCTCGCACCGAGGCTGGATGTACAGCCTTGAACGGTGCGGCGGTTTCAGGCAACGCCGGGGTTGTCAAGCTGCTGCTGGAGCGCGGCGCAGACCCCAATGTTCGCTACATGGAACCTGATACCATCGGTGATTTCCAAACTCCCGCGCTCAATGCCGCCTGGCAGGGCAACGTGGCGTGCTTGAAGCTGCTCGTGGATCGCGGAGCGGACGTCAATGTCCAGGGTGGTCCATTCCTCCGCACCCCCCTGCTTTGTGCCGCCACGACGGGAAGCGAGGCGACCGTGCGACTTCTGCTCGCCAAGGGCGCCAACGGCCAGGCACAAGATTGGAAGGGCGATACTCCGTTGGCATGGGCTCAGCGGCGCGGCGACACAAACATCGTCGAGTTGCTTCGCCAGGCGGATGGCGCGGCGCGATTGCCGGTTGGGGTTCGGCAACACTCGGTTGGAGAACCGAGAGAGCAACCCCGGATGCACCAGAAGATCGATGCGAATGCAGTCCGGTCGGCCGTGGCCGCCAGTTTGCCCCCCTTGCAGCGAAGCGGACAGACGATCACGGCGACCAAAGGGTGTATCACCTGTCACCAGCACGCGCTGTTGGCCATGACGGTCGGCCTAGCTCGCAAGCATGGATTCGCAGTGGACGAGGAAGTCGCGGCTAAAGAACGGGGCCAAGTGGCGGCGAAACTCGGCCAGAAGATTCCTTTGCTTCTCCTGGGGGCTGGTCTTGATCCCACGCTCGCTGCTTATACCCTGGTGGGTTTGGCAGCCGAGGATCAGGAGCCAGGGCCGCTCACAGACGCGCTGGTGCACTATTTGGTCCTCCACCAGCAGCAAGACGGCCACTGGCAACCCGAGGCTTACCGCCCACCGGACGATGGCAGTCCCTTCCTCTATACGGCCTTGGCGGTACGCGGTCTTCAAGCTTTCGCGCCCCCAGGACGAAAGAAGGAGATTGCAGACCGAATTGCTCGCGCTGGTGGTTGGCTTCTTGCCGCGGAGCCGGCCGAAACGGTGGATCGCGTCTTTAAGGTTCTTGGCCTAGGCTGGGCCGGTGCGGCGGCCCGAGACATCGAAAAAGCGGCCGGCGTTTTGCTACGCGAGCAACTGCAAGACGGCGGCTGGGCCCAGTTGCCGACGCTCCCCAGCGACGCCTATGCTACGGGACAGGTATTATGTGCCCTGCACGAAGCCGGCGGCGTCCCGATCGATGCCCCTGCCTATCGGCGCGGTGTGGAATTCCTGCTGAGAAGTCAACGCGCCGATGGAACCTGGTTCGTGCCAACGCGCTGTTTTCCCGTGTTGGAATTCTCGAGTAGCGGCTTTCCCCATGGTAGATCACAGTTTATCTCTGCTACGGCGACGTGCTGGGCAACCATGGCGCTTACTCAAACTGTCCCAGCGCCCGACCCGACCAGAAAATAGTAACGGGACGTGTCTCAGGGTTGGCTGCGATCCATGACTGGCGGAAGCAACGCAGGATGTGGGAAATGCTGCAAAGAAACGGACGGCCGAGGGACGCCTAAACCCATGCGTTCCCTTCATCAAATCTTCGCGGGCCTATGCTATAAACAGCGCCCGCGCGTAACGCTGATCCTCACCTTGGCGATGCCTGGAGGCGAGGCACGTGCTTTACTTAGGCCTGGCTCATCTGACGCCCGATTCCACCCTGGCGGACCTGCCCTCGCACGATTATCAGATCAGTTCATGCGTCATCGGGCACGAGGTGGCGGCCGAGTTCGAGCGCCGTAACGACTTGCCCGGCGTTATCGTTTGCCGGGGCTCGGCCATGCTCGGGATGATCTCCCGGCAAATGTTCTTCCAACAGATGAGCCGGCTCTTTAGCCGGGAAATCTATCTGAAACGGCCCATCGAGCTTTTCTTTCACGCTATCGATGCCGAGGCGCTGCGCGTGTCTTCCAGCTGCCGGATCCATGAAGCCGCACGGCTGGCCCTAGAGCGACCCCAGGCGTTGGCCTATGAGCCCCTCGTGCTCGACTTTCCCAACGGCGGTTTGCGCCTGCTCGACACGCATGTGCTGCTGTTGGCACAGGCCCACCTCCTGGCCCTGGCCAATGAAATCATCCAGCAACAGAAGGATGCCGCCGAGACTGCCAACCGCGCCAAGAGCACTTTCCTCGCCAACATGAGCCACGAAATCCGTACCCCCATGAACGGCGTTCTGGGCATGGCGGATTTGGTGCTCGACACGCCGTTATCCGCGGAGCAACGCGAGTACATGCAGATCGTGAAAGCGTCTGCCGACGCCATGCTGACCGTCCTCAACGACATTCTGGATTTCTCCAAGATCGAGGCCGGCAAGCTCGATCTCGACCCCGTGCCCTTTGCCCTGCGCGATAGCCTGGCCGATGCCCTGCGCACCCTGGCTCCCCGAGCCCACGTTAAGGGGCTGGAGTTGGCCCTGCACGTTCAGCCTGCCGTGCCGGACCCGCTGGTCGGAGACTGGGGCCGCTTGCGCCAGGTCCTTTTGAACCTGGTCAACAACGCGATCAAATTCACCAACCAGGGCGAGGTTGTGGTCGGCGTGGCCGCCAAGGGCCGCGACCCGGACGCTTCCGCCATCGAGGTTACCTTTGTCGTTCGCGATACAGGCGTCGGCATTCCGCCGGAAAAGCACCATTTGATCTTCGAACCGTTCCTGCAAGCCGACGGGTCGACTACCCGGCGCTACGGCGGCACGGGTCTAGGACTCACCATTTCTCGGCGGCTGGTCGAAATGATGAAAGGCCGAATCGACGTCGAGAGCGAAGTAGACCGAGGCAGTACCTTCCGTTTCACCGCTCAACTGGCAGTAGACACCGCGGCTCGGCCGGAACGCTGCCGGCTAAAGCGGCATGACCTGCACGGCCTACGCGCCCTGGTTGTGGACGACAGCGCCACCAATCGGCTCATTCTGGAGGAAATGCTGCGCGGCTGGGAAATGAGGCCCACAGGAGTGGAGAGCGGCGCGGAGTCGCTGGCCAAGTTGCAAACTGCCGCCAACCAGGGCGCGCCATTCGACCTGGTCCTGCTGGACGGCCGGATGCCGGGAATGGACGGCTTTGCCGTGGCCCAGGAAATCCGCGCACGGTCGGAACTGGCCGGAGCGCCCCTGCTGATGCTTTCGTCAGCCGATCATCCCGGCGACGCGGCCCGCTGCCGAGAACTCGGCGTCGCTCATCTCCTGATCAAGCCGGTCAAGCAGTCCGATCTGTTCGAGGCGATTGTCGATGCCCTGGGCGTGGCCGGCGCGAGGTATGAGATTGGCAGCGAACCCCCTGTGCCCGCGGTCGTCCAGCCCGTGCGCTCCCTGCACATCCTCTTGGCAGAGGATAACGCCGTCAACCAACGGCTGGCCGTCCGTCTCCTGGAAAAGCAGAAACATACGGTCGTGGTCGTGGACACCGGTAAAGCAGCCGTCGCCGCCCTCGAGCGCGAAGTGTTTGATTTGGTGATCTTGGATGTGCAGATGCCGGTGATGGACGGCTTCGAGGCCACTTTCCTCATTCGTGCCCGCGAGCAGGGATCTGGCCGGCACACGCCCATCCTGGCGCTCACCGCTCATGCCATGAAGGGAGATCGCGAACGTTGCCTCGAAGCCGGCATGGACGGCTATGTGACCAAACCGATCCAGATCAACGAGCTGCTGGCAGCGATCAGCGCGGCTGTGCCTCAGGTCTCAGCCAATCCAGGCCAAGGCGTTGAGCACGTGCAAGTGCGTCCAGATAGGGCAGGAAGCCAAACGCTCCTCGCAGAGCGCCAACCTTCGAGTGTCTTCGATAGAACAGAAGCCCTGGCCCGCGCCGGCAATGATGAACAGCTTTTCAACGAACTCGTGGACCTGTTCTTGGAGGAATACCCAAGACTCTTGAAGGCGGTGAGCTCTGCGATCGGCCGGCGCGATGCAGGCGGCCTGCGACTTGCTTCCCATACGCTCAAGGGAGTGGTAAGCAATTTCGGGGCAGCGGCCGCCATCGAAGCAGCGGAGCACTTGGAGAACCTTGGCCAAAGTGGCAACTTGAACGAGGCCGCGGAAGCACTGGCCAATCTCGAGCTTGTCGTAGGGCAACTCGCTGCCAGCCTTGCTGAATCACGTAGCGCGCTTAAATAGCACCACCAGGAAAGAGTAAACAATACAGACCAGGTCGCATACGCGACTCCGCTCGTCGGCAAACCCAACGGAGGTCAGCATCGGAAAAGGTCTAGTGCTTCTTCAAGCCTAAGTTTTGGGGTCCGAGCACGAGGCCAGAGAGAAACGCAAGGCAAACCTAAAAATGAGCAATGTCATGTTATGTCATGTAAAAGGGGGGGTAGGCAGACGACTTGTCTGACAAAAACAGAAATCTGCAAGTGACTTTCCTACAAAGGATTACATCGCAACTCGGACCCTGAACCAATGGCAGTGCCTCCTGCCGTATGTCATGTGTACAGATGTACACATTTCCAAGGATTCTGAATCCATGCCCTTACCCCAAAATCAAGACTTGAGGACGCACTAGTCTGGCAAACTCCCTGCCCAAGGACGTTTTGGCTGGCAAGCCCAGCCAGTCGACCAGGATGGTGGCGTAGACTTGGCGGAAATCTATTCCCCAGCGTAGATCGCCATCCTTGAGGTCAAGGAGCTTGGGGGAGGGGCCGACCAGCCCGGCCCGAACGGCGGGGCCAGCTACGAACACGGGCCCGGCGGTACCGTGGTCCGTACCTTGCGAGCCGTTCTCCTGCACGCGGCGCCCGAGCTCGCTGAAGCACAAGTCGGCAACTCGGTCGCGTGCAGCGCTATAGGTAGGCCAGGCAAACCTTCGCCTAGGAGCTTACCTCAACGGGGGGAAAACTCGTAGTTCACAAACCCGGCTTCGTCGTCCTTCGCCGCCAGGTAGCGGCCTTGGTGCTTGTATAAGCGCGAGGAGAACTGCGACCCGTCTTCCAACCCGCTGGAGAGTTTGCCGTCCTTGATCACATACGGGTTCTTCGCCGCCCCTTGCCCGTGCGAGGCACCCCAGGCCGCGAATTCGGACAAAGTTCGCATCCCGTCCTCGCCATAGGCGGCGTCGTACTCCGCACCCGTCACCAGGCTCTTGATGCGGACCGTCTTGCCGACGAGCAGTTGCTTCAGTTCCTCGGTCGAGAGGGCCTTGGCCTTGTCGTTCTCCAGGCCGGTAACCGTGAGCGCCTTGTCACGGCCCTTGGCGAGATCGCCATCCGTCGGTGTGTACCAGATCGGCGATGTCCAGGCCCGCTCCTGGACCGTGGACGGGTCGGGCGCGGTGATCCCCAGTTTCTTGGCGTCGAAGGCGCTCCAGCGCGGCGTGGGGATCTCCAGGACGCGCACGTAGTAGAAGGCCCGCAGCGTTGGGTCGAACTCCGGGTCCCGCCACACGGCCGACAGTTTGTCGGTGCCGATGGTGTTGGAGTAGGTGGCCTCGGCGACGTTGACGGTGTTGCCGACCGGCGGCAGCCGGCCGGTCTTGAAATCCGGCAAACGCCCGCCCGACCAGGCCACGTTGTAGATCTTTTCAAAGCTCTGGCCGTGCTTGGCCCAGCCCTTGATGATCTGGATGCGATCGAGGTTGG
>DATGZX010000342.1:0-4267 GCA_035296965.1 Gemmataceae bacterium | reverse complement strand
GGTGCTTGGCAGCGTGACCTTCAAGGAGATCAGACGCTGCCTTGATGGCGCTTTGCTTCCCTTCGGGGGCAAGCTTTCCAGCGGCCTGAAGGCCAGCCCGGCGGTGATCGAGATCGCGCCCGGCTGGCAAGCCCTGGGGTTTAGTACCACGAGCGTGGAGCGATCGTCGGGGCAGCATGCCGGGCATCTCCTGGCCGTGGTCGAGGAAGCCTCGGGAGTCGAGGATTACGTCTTCGACGCGATCGACTCGCTGGGCTACGAGCGCTTGGTGTGCATCGGCAATCCGATCCGGGCGGAAGGCAAGTTCGTGGACCTGATCCGCCAGGCCGACCGCGACCGGGCGGACAATGAACCCCCTCGCCTGGCCGTCAACGCCATCCGGATTCCGAGCACGGAATCACCGCACGCGCACCAGGAGAAGAGCGAATTCGGGCTGGCCGATCGAACCTGGCTGGAGAGCATGTACCGCAAGTACGGCAAGGGCTCGCTCTGGGTGCGCTCGCATATCGACGCCCGCATCCCCGATGTGGCCGCCGAACAACTGATCGATCCCAAGTGGCTGCACCACCACAGCGCGCAGCAACGGCCCCCAGTCCCGCCGACTCATCCCGTCAACGGCACCAGGCGGATCTCCTGCGACCTGGCCGAGGGAGTGGGCCGCGACAGTACCTGCGTCATGGTCCTGGACGACTGGGGCTTGCTCGAGGTCGTGCTGAGCAACGACGCGGGCCTGCCGGAAGCCGCCGCGACGATCCACCGGCTGGTAACCAGGTGGAACGTACCGCACGACAAGATCACTTTCGACAAGCTGGGGATCGGCCGCAACTTCCCGAACCATCTGGCGCGATATGGAATCACGACGGCGATCCCCTACGCCGGGGAGGGCAGGCCGCAAGACCCAAGCTCATACGTCAACCTGCGCACCGAGGCCGGCTGGAAGCTGCGCAATCGGCTGGATACGACCCACCCGGTCTATGCGCCGCCCGCCCCTGCTGGGGGCCCGCCAGGCTTGCCGCCCCGACCGATGCCACAGCGGCCTTTCTTCTTTTGCTCTGGCGAGTACTATGTCCGGCTGGTCGATGAGCTGAGGCCCTTGACCTACGGCCTGGTCGGCAGGAAGTGCAAGCTCATGCCGAAGGACGAGTGGGCGACCATCCTGGGCCATTCGCCCGATGTCGCGGACGCGTTGATCCAGAGCATGATCCTGACTTCATGAAGGGGAACTCCATGATCATTGACCTCGATGAACTGATGAACGAAGAAGAGATGCACTCCGAGAACATCCGCAAGGCAAAGGACCGGTACATGGAGTGCCTGCGTGAGAGGGCCTCCCCCACCCCGTCACCATTCGGAGTCGACTGGGAGAAGCAGCGGGTGACCGAGGCATTCACTATGATCGCCCGATGGTCGCAAGGCAGGAAAGGGAACGGAGCTGATCTGAGGGACTTCAGAGACGAGACCCTGCGGATCATCTTGGTTGTGCTCAAGAGCGTTTGACCACAGACCGAACCACCTATTCCCCGCTCTCCCCAACCCCTTCCCACTCAGATAACAACATGAGGGAGCGTGTCAGACTTGAGTTTATGTTGTGTCCCTCGCTTGAATGAGCTCTACCGGGGAAATGTCCCGACGACTTCGCATCCAATTTGAGGGCGCCATCGATCACGCGATGGCCAGTGCGAGCCCGTCTCCGACTGGCCGATGAACTCCAGCTGATCATGGCACGGATCGAGCCGGTAACCAAAAACCAAGTCTGACCACCCAAGCCCAAAACCAAGTCTGACCACCCAAGCCCATTTTTTCTTCGCCTTCTGCCCATTCCGCGAAATGTTGGCCCATCACTTTGCCCCTGGTGTCACGAATGTTGGGTCTGGGCCATATTAGGCGTCGGTCGCCCGAAGGAAGACCGGGCCACGAAGACTTGCCCAGGCCAGCCGCCCGTTTAGCAGATGGGAGTCGGATCCAGGTTATTTCGCTGATAGCTGTAAACATCTGCTTTATTGAAGATCCCGTTCGGATCGTACGTGAGTGTGGGATCCACTTTCCATCTAACGACATAGAAATCGTTATGTGTAACACGATTGTTGATATTTGGGCCGGTATTCCTGTATCCCGTGCCGAAGACCGTCAAGATTTCACCACTACCAAGGACAATCGAAGAGGTGCCCCAGGCACCCGAATAAAAGGTTTGCAGCGGATTGCCTTGGATCAGTCCCTTCCAAGCCCACAAGATATACCGATGATCAAAGTCCCACGAATAGCCGTGATCCTTGCTGACCAGTGCCTCTACACCGAAGCGAGGCAGCCCGTCCGGCGATCTGATGTAGGTGTGATTGTTCACATGGCAGCAAACGATGGTGCCGTCATCGAGAACAACGAGACTCGAATGGTAACGGCCATACGGGTAGGCGAGCCGGACCGGAGACCAAGTAGCGCCGTTGTCAGCGGACCTGGAGAACCCAAGACCTGAGTATTCATCAAAACTGCCGTCCGTGGTTGGGTCGCCAGGTTGCGGTGGGTCTATCGTGGGCTCTGTACGGACGGCGGCCACGAGATCATTGTTCTTTGCGCGGACGAGGCAAACTTCGCTCACTCCAATCCATTCCTTCGGGAGGACAAGACTGCTCGGCTCCCACTTTTGTCCGATCTCTCCATTCTGGTCGGGGTAGCTGTGCCACAGCACCGCGCGACAGTGTACACGGCCCGCACTTGGATCGTTGAAGCGATACCACCTTGTCTCGGTCAGCCTTGTCACGTTCCCAGCGTCGCGATCAATGAGAATCGGGTGCCACATCTCCCATCGGCTCGGATTGCTGTCGAAACCGGGGAGCAAGTCCTGCGGAAGGACTACGTTTTGGCCAGGATACCAATGTCGGCCAGCATTGGTAGCGAACCATCGTGGATGTCCCGCCATGGCATTGAGTGTGAGTAATCCTGGACGGATCGCTGCCAACCCAAGGGACCCTGTCACGACCGGTTTGTCGGTGAAAAAAGAGTCATCGGAGGCCCATCGTGGGGGTTCCCAAACCATGCCAGATTCGTCGCTGAGGGAGTACGCGTAGCCGTACTCGTTGGTGTCGGGCGCCGTGCTCGGGTTACGCCACTGGAATCCCATGAGCAACTTGCCGGATTCTGCTTGAACCACTTCTGGCAAGTACCCCGTATACGGTTCGTTCGGGCCCGAAGGACACTGAGTCCATCGCAGATTCGCAAGAGTTCGCGGTGCGGGGTGCTCCAGGAGCTTGGACGGTCCGTCCGGGTTGGGTACTTCGATCTGATAGATCACGCTGCTTGGCATGACGCCAATCCCCCTTTCGTTCCACTATTTACGGGAAAAAAGAGCTGACACCAATTCCACAATTCTTCACCGGCAGTGAGGCGCCCTGGCACGGCGTCGATGGACCGAGCTACGAAGTTCCATACACCCCACCGAAGTGGAACTACACGATCTGACCCCACAGGGATGGTCGAAAATAACCAACGCCAAGAACCGCTTCTACCGGGCCAACCGTGACCTGGGGCGGGTCTTCAAGACGGAGTTTCTGCTCAGCTACCTATCCGAGCCACAGTTGCGGTCGCGGATCCGGCGGGGCCTGCTCAGTCACAGGACCGTGACATCAAAATCGATAGATCCATGGTTGTCATGGTGGTCGTCGTCATTGGCCCCCAGTTTCAGTTTCCCGGCAGCTGGTGCTGCAATTGAACCATCCGCTCCCACCCAAGCCGTCGAATTAGTGGGAAAAATTGTTGCTACTAACCCACCAAAAGGTACACCTACAACCAACGAACCCTCTTGTGCGATCCCATCAGGCGCGAAACCATTGGCGTCTGTTGGCCCCTTGTCCGGATTTGTGCACCAGTGTTCCTTCATGTCCACTTGCTTGATCTTGACGACATGGCTCGCAGGAACGCTAATCCCTGTGTCCTGCCACGCCGCGTTTGCAAAGACCCTGACTCTTGTAGCTGGCATGATCAACAGATCCTGTGCGGGAGAGAAGAGGGAAACAAAAAAGTCCCTATCCTTGGCAGCCAAGCCAAGAATGATGGCCCTCACGACCGGTCAGCACCGCCTGTCTTAAGCGGCACATCTGACAGTATTCTACGCGTACCATCTGGGCTTGCCCTAATTTGTTGATCGCGGCCAGGAATTGAGCCAATTTGGCGCGCAGGATTGAGCCACCGAGCCGGTTGCGACGTGCGACGATCGTGAGATTATTCCGCGTAGCAGTTTCACGAGAGCGATAGAAACAGCATCAGCCGGAGCCGG
>DATGZX010000341.1:0-4968 GCA_035296965.1 Gemmataceae bacterium | reverse complement strand
TTTCAGCTTGTTCCGCTGCTGGAGTTCGTCCAGATCCCAGCCGAAGCCCGCGGCATCTCGAATGAGCTTCTTTGGGGACGTCTCAAAGACCACGATGATGCCGGGCTCGTCCTGCTCGGTAATGCCCCGGTAGATGAACTCCACGCCCAGCAGGGTCTTGCCCGTGCCGACCGCGCCTTCGACCAGGATCAGATTGCCCTTGAGAATCCCGCCCAAGAAGATTTCGTCCAGGCCGTAAATGCCCGTCTGGATTTGATCGATCTCAGTCATGTTGCATTACCTTTCACCCTACACAAACCGAACCGGCTTTTGTTCTGGTCAGGTCAGCTGCTGCCCTGCAGCTTCCGGGCGAGGAGCAGACGCACAGTGTGGCTGTCAGCGAGAGCCATGAGCCGCTCCCAGGCGTCGCGACGCGTAGGGTCTGTCGGCGCGATCAATTGGTACAAGCACACGCCTTGGGAAACCCGCGAACGCTGCACGGGCCCTGAGGATTCCATGTTATCCACCACGGCGACGACCTCGGCGGGCGCATAACCCAGAAAGCGCGCGATGCTCTCGGCGCTGACCAGGCTGGACTGATGGCGGTACAGGAAGACGAGCACATCCCACTGGCATAGCGATTCAATGCCCAAAGTCTTGAGCCAACCATTGACCTGAAGATGTAGCTGGTTGTCCTCAGCCATCGCAATTGACCATAAGGACTCGAGCCGGCGGCAGTAAACGAAAGGCCATTGCCCAGCCTGCACAGGCCATTCAATTAAAAAACAAAATCGAGGTTACCTTCCGCTTCATTGTGCGGAGGCTGCCCCGCATTATCTTGCTGAAGCCCCCGCTCTGGCTGTCTCCCAGGACGGTCACGATACTAGTGGCCCAACCTTCTTGAACAATTTTAGCAGTTTCTAAAGGCAGTGGCCGGATTGTCCGGAACACGTCGTAAAGAAGGCCCTCATCCCTCGCCAACGCGGACCCGATCCTCTGTCCATTGTGCGGAGGTCCCGTGGAGCTGGACCAATTCATGGTGGGCAGTGTGGTAATAGTCGTTTTCGCTGTGAAATGACGGCTTTGGCGGCAACTGGATGAACATGCCAGGCGGTTCGCACGCCATAGAACTCACACAGGCCGGCGATCTTTTTCGCCGGCGTCAGGCCGCCGACCTGCGACAGGTGAATGCGGATAAAGTCGATCAGTCGCCCGCTCACAAGCGGCAGCCACTCGTTGGGGTTGTTGAACAATTCGCCCATGGCAAGCGGCGTGCTTCTGGTTGCCCTTTTTATGCAGGACCACGGAGTGAGCTCGGCTTTCGTAGGGGAAAGGCCGGGGAGTTCGTCGTAGCGGTTCGATATACCCCTTGGGCGGCAGCGAGGCGTTGAGACGGATCGCCGCCTTCGTGAGATAGTAAGCGATGCGGCGATTCACGCGCGTGACTCCGGTAAGAGCCGCACGCAGGAAGAAGGAAGAATGACTGCCGCCCGCTCGGGCCCACTCCGCCTGCGAATAGCCCGATCGTGCGATGGCTTCTTCCAGGGAAAACGCAACTCGACGAGAGTTGCAAGGATGCAGAGGCAGATGTGCACTTCTTACGCATTGCTAGGCGAGGGACGGGTAATAATCTCGCCTCACCTTCGACCCGTCTCTCCGAAGTACCGGGGCGAGGGGAGAACAAGCGCTGCCGCAAAATGCTGTGACGGTTGGCTAGGCAACGGCAGCAATTGTTCTCCCCCATGCGACTCCTGAGGCCTTGCTGCTGCTCATTCTCCAGGGTAGAGACAGACGCGTTCAAACTCTGGTCGAGCAGCGATTGCGAAGCTGACGGATCGGGCATGACACGCCTCCCGTGGGCATATGTGATGTGACGCTTTTTCGACGATCTTCTGGCACCGGCGGATCACGGATGGGTTGGCGAGTCACTGGACTAGGCCGAGGGCGGATTGGTCCAGCAGTCGGTGCTGTGCTGTTGAAGCACCGGCACCAAGCTCGGATGGTACACGTATGCACCGTGATTGCAACGAAAAAAGAAGCTAAGAGGCCTACACAGCCACCTTCCCTCTTGCCTGCGACAACCTACCTACGACGGCCTACAACTGATCGCCGGCAACTTAGACGGCAACACAAGCCAACGAGAAACTGCGGCCGTTCTTGCGCAAGAGGCCAGGAGATGGCTCACTTGATCTATTTTGTTCAGCATAACTGGCGCAAGCTCCCCCTGGCTATGGGCCCGCGGAATAGACGCACTTACACCGAAGTGTGCCCCTTATTGCGGCGCACGCAGACGAACATGAAGTAGTGCTGTCTTGCAGGGGTTCTGGCTGCTGTGCGCGCCGAATCCAGACATGTCTGAATTCTGCGCGCACAGGCTAGCTCACGGGTCTGATCTGTTTATGGTCTACCGTTTTGCAAAAGTTAGAGAGCCGCGTCCCGACCACTCGTAGCCGAGCGGGTCGGTGGATCCCAACACAAAGGGCTCGGTGGTGCAGTACATGGTCCAGCCGCCGGTGACACCCTTGAATTTCCCGGTACATCCCTTATCATACGGTACAAACTCAGCCAGGAAAAACGCCTGATACGTGCCGCCGGGGCCTACTTTGCCGCTTACATGGACCAGATCATACGTCCCCGTCACCATCGTGCCCTCATCAGGTGTGCCGTAATACACAGCTAATTTGTCCCCATCGTCACCAGTAAACACGTAGGGCCCATCGCTACAGAACGTACCGGTGAAATCCCCATCCTCGTCTGGACCGCTGAGGGAGTTGTTGTAGACTCCCCCCTCGCCCTCGTAGAAACCGAGGAAGGAGCCCTCGCCAACGGACCAATGAGGTGCGGAAGAGCCAGGCCCCGGAAAGCCGTCCGGTGCAACGCCCCCTCCAGAAATCTGGAAGGGTTTGGTCTGCGCTACTGCCAAGTTGCCCGCCAAGGCGAGAGCGGCTACCGCTCCAATTACCATGGCAGTCCAGCGGTTGCGTCGATACATTGTTGTCTCCTCTAAACAGTAGGGAATCGGAACCAGAAACACTCAGTTGCAAAGTAACCTTCAGGCGTTGATAAGCGCGCCTGTGATACTTGCCACGGCCGCCGCCCTGGGCTGGCGGAGTTACCGCTAAAGATGCATTAGTCAGCCTGTGGAAAACTCACGTGCCGTTGAAGATATTGTCAAAAGCGGTCGTGGCTTTATTGCCATTCACGTTACTGGCCAGGAGAGTCAAGAGGCTGTCATAGCTATAGATCCCGCCGCCCTCGCCGAGCACGGAGCCATTCGCCCTGTTGCCGCTCACCGTGCAGTACTGCACGTTCACCGCGCTATTAAGGGCATAGATCCCACCACCGAGGGCAGTCGCGCCGCTCGCCTGGTTGGCGTTGACCGTGGAGTTGGTCAGCGACAGAAGGCTGTTTTCACTGTAGATCCCGCCACCCAGGGCGGTAGCAGATGAATTGGCCTGGTTCCCGCTGATGACGGAATCGGTGATCGTTACGCTGCCAGAGGTCGTGCTGATGCCACCACCCATGGACGAGGCTCGGTTATTGGCGATATTGGAGGAGGTGACGTTCAGTGTGCCCTGGTTGGAAATGCCACCGCCGACGTTGGCGGTGTTGCCGCTGATGGTGCAGTTGGTCAACGTGGTCGTGCCCCCGAGAACCGATATGCCCCCGCCGCCCCCGCCGAAGTAGGCGGAGTTGCTGCTGGCGGAGTTGCCGCTGACGGTGCAGTTGGTCAGCGTGGTCGTGCCCCCGAGAACCGATATGCCCCCGCCGTCGCCGAAAAATGAGGAGTTGCCGCTGACAGTGCAGTTGGTCAGCGTGGTCGTGCCAAAGGAGGCGCACAGGCCGCCGCCGCCGCTGCTGCTGGCGGTGGCAGAGTTTCGGCTGACGGTGCAGTTGGTCAGCGTGGTCGTGCCGCCGAACATGGAGTACAGGCCGCCGCCGGCGAGATGTGCGGAGTTACCGCTAACGCTGCAGTCGGTCAGTGTGGTCGTGCCGGCCCTGCTGGACAGGCCACCGCCGTTCCCGGAGGCGGAGTTTCCGCTGACGGTGCAGTTGGCCAGGGTTGTTGTGCCGCGGTAGTTCTCCAGACCGCCGCCGCTGTAGCCCGCGGGACCAACCCGCCAGTATACAGCCCGGCTGTATACTGGCGGGTTGGACATATACGATCCCAAGACTCCGCTTTGATGGGACGTTTGGTCCTGAACGTCCTACGACGGTGACCTGCGTGATCTGTAACAGCCATGTAACTGGTGTCGAGGTACCAACGCCGCAGATGCCGGATCGCGTACTGACTCACCAGCCGGCCGGCGCACTGCCCTCACCTAAGCTGGGGCGGGGTGAGGGGCGAAAAAATGCGCAACCCACATGGCACCGCCGCGGCTGGCTTGGTGGGCCAGGCGGAAGACTGGCGCTGGGCAGTGGCATGGCGATCAACACGGTGCCACCGGAAAAGGCCGCCGGCTTCTTGCGCGAGGTGACCGATGGCGCGGGGGGAGGAATTCAACCATGAACACAGAGACTTTGACTATCAGCGACAACCGTGCGGGAAAAAAGTACGAGATTCCTATTTGGCAAGGGACCATCCGGGCCATGGACTTGCGACAAATCAAGGCCGGTCAGGAAGGAAGGAAAACGAGGTCTACCGATCGATGCCCGTAGCGATATTTATTCGGTGGCCCGGCTTACCGCAGGATCGCGCGGCCTACGCTTTGCCGCATGGCTCATCGATGCGCTCGTTCTTGCTCCCGTGACCGTCATCGGCAATGCCGTCGTGGTGAGTTTTCTCGGGGACACCGATTCGCGTGCCATGCTCGCCTTGTTCTGCATCTCTCAGTGCGCGCCGATCGTGGCCGCGGTTTCCAGGAGCAGGCTGCCCGGCGAACGCAGCTCCTGGTCGAGCACCTGCGGACTCGTGAAGATGATTTTCAGCTTGTTCCGCTGCTGGAGTTCGTCCAGATCCCAGCCGAAGCCCGCGGCATCTCGAATGAG
>DATGZX010000340.1:0-2091 GCA_035296965.1 Gemmataceae bacterium | reverse complement strand
CTCATTCGAGATGCCGCGGGCTTCGGCTGGGATCTGGACGAACTCCAGCAGCGGAACAAGCTGAAAATCATCTTCACGAGTCCGCAGGTGCTCGACCAGGAGCTGCGTTCGCCGGGCAGCCTGCTCCTGGAAACCGCGGCCGAGATCGGCGCGCAGCGCATCTTCGTTGACGGCATTTCGCTGTTACGCACGGTCGCGACTGGCAACGGCGCCAGCGGCAACGGAGCCGCCTCCTACCGCGAGCTATTACAGCAGTTCATCGAAGGGCTGCAACGCGAGAACCTGACCGCAATGCTCTCCCACGAGGCCCTCTCTCACCCGGAGCAGTCCTCCGCATTGGAGGTAGCGGAATTCCTCGCGGACACCGTGATCATCCTGAATCGCGAACATCGCCACCGGAGTATCCACCGCAGTCTGGAAATCATGAAAAGCCGGGGGCAGGACTACGAGGCCGGCAAGCACACATTGCGTATCACCGCCGGCAAGGGGTTGGAGGTGTTCCGCCGCGTGCAGATCCGGGCGCGTGGCGTCCAAGCACAGCCTACCTCCGTCACGAAACGCTCGCTCATCGGTTGCGAGCCACTCGATGCCCTGATCGGCGGCGGTATCTTCGACGGATCCACCACCATGGTCGTGGGCATCTCGGGCGCCGGCAAGACCGTGCTCGGCGTGCAGTTGCTGCTGGAGGGAGCATTGAAACAGGGTAAGCGCGGTCTGTTGGTCTCCCTGGATGAGCACCCGGCACAAATCCTGCGCAATGCCGCAACCCTCGACTTAAATCTGAAAGAGCAGGTCGACGCCGGGATGATCCGGGTTCTCTACGATTCTCCTCAAGAGTTGGAGATTGATGCGCACTTTGATCTCATCATCCGGACTATTGAGGAGTTCAAGATGGAGCGGCTACTCATTGACGGCATGACGAGTTATAGCAACGCCCTCGGGGATCAGGGGCTGTACCGCGATTTCATCCACTCCTTGGTGGCCTATAGTAAACACCATCTCATGACGACCTTCTTCAACTATGAAAATCCCGAGCTATTCGGCGTGACGCACTACATGCCGGATTATGCCATTAGCTCCATCGTGGATAACCTCATCCTGTTGAACTTTGTGGAGCTGGGCACCTCACTGCGCCGCGCTATCACCGTGGCCAAGGCGCGGGGCAGCGAACATCAGTTTGTCACTCGCGAGTTCACGATTGGGAAAGGCGGCATCAGCCTATTGCCGATGGAAGATGGCCAAGGCCTGCCCTTGCTGCCGTTCCAGAGTTATTATGGCCTCCTGAGCCGCGCGCCGACGCGGCACAGCCCCGATTTGAAGCGAAGCGCTGAGGGCAACGCCGTCAGCGAAGCAACGTAACGCTACTGTTCTTGGCCTGCAACGCGGAAAGGAAGCCATGCCCCTCCCGGAGCATCATGTGCTGAAGCACAACCGCAACCAAGACAATAGCGATCCCTTTGCGCAGCTGATCGCCGTCGAACTGCAACCGGCCATCCGTGCCGACCTCTTGGACCCGGCGCTCTGGCAAGACGGGCTGGAAAAGTACGCCCGCGCCACGAACCTCGCGGTGGCCCTCGCCGATGCGGCCGGTCGCCCGATCGGGTCGACCATCAACCCCCGACCGACGTGGAGTCTCTTGCACGCCAAGACCCCTCGGCCCCTGGTTCCCAAACTCCAGTTTGGGAACGAGGGGACAGGTTGGCTGGAGTGTCCCTTCTCGCTGGCGCCGCTCAAGCCTTGTAACTGCGTTGCCGACGCCTTGGCCAGAGGCGGCTTGGTCGTGGCGCGCGACCGAACGGGGCTGGTGCATTTCGCCGTGCCGCTGGTGCTGGGCGGACATCCATTGGGGGCACTGGTCGCGGGCCAGGTGTTTGACCAGTACCCCGAACAACTGCCGCTGGAGCAAGTGGCCAAGCAGCTCGGTCTCTCACCGGCACCGGTCTGGCAGGTGGCGCGCCTGGAACATCCTGTCAAGCGGGCCACCCTGGAAGTGTATGCCTACCTGCTGGCGACCCTGGGCCGGACGTTCCTCCAGACGCGCTATCACACGATCCTGGCGGCAGAAAGACGAGGGCGGGAACGCACGGCGGA
>DATGZX010000339.1:0-75462 GCA_035296965.1 Gemmataceae bacterium | reverse complement strand
CCGCCGGTCCCTCGGGGTTCTGGCTCAAGCCGGGGGGCGCGCTGGCTGGTTTTGACTCGGCGCGAATCTCGACCGAGCCGGTGGGCGCGCTGGCTGGTTTTGACTCCGCAGGAATTGTTTGGATAAGGTTGCTGTCGTCGGACGACTCGGTCGCGGCTTCGGCTCGCCGAAGGTGCCGGGCTACCGCAGAACGATCGATCCCTAACTCACGGGCAATGCGCCGCTGGGACCAACCTTGAGCGTGTAAGCGCAGAAGTGTGTCGATGAACGCCATTTTGAGCTGATTCGCCATCTCGTGCCTCCCACAGCGCTGGAGCTGTAGGCAAGCCTAAATGGCGGATCTCGATCCTCTCAAAATGGCTGGTTTTCAGGCGCCCCTCAGTGGCTGGTTTTGGGCGCCCCCTGACAGCATATCGAGTGGTCGAATCTGACGGTTCGCATGGGCATCCGGCGCTTCACCCGGTTGACCCACGGTTTCAGCAAGCTCTGGGACAATCACGAAGCGATGATCGCTCTGTTCGTGGCCTACTACAACTTCTGCCGCGTCCACATGACGCTGAAGACCACGCCAGCGAAAGCGGCTGGGTTGACGGATCACGCTTGGAGCGTCAAGGAATTGGTGGAAAGAATCTGCGAATAGACTGGCAAGAAGCGCGCTTCCGAATCTTTACAATCTACTTTCCAAGCCATTTACAGTATGTTAACTGCTCTTTGCGGTCATCGTAAGACTCGTCTTACGCGCAACCCGCCGATTTTGTAGAATTTATTGACAGCTGCGCGCATTACAGCTCAGAAAATGCTCTGCTTGAGCTTGCTTGGCCTATCGTTTGCTCGTATAGGTGGTGTTAATCCGAACAGTCTCAATGAAGAGGCCCGGAAGAGCCGAAGAGATTTTCTGGGTAGCATGAAGCGCCTGGGGTGGGCGAAGCATGCCCAGTAAAACCTTTAGCCTTGAAGGGCACAGTAATGAAAGCATGGCTGCGATGCACGCTTTATCCAGGTCAATTCGGGTCGGAACTTGCTGTGGTAGTAAAATCATATAAGGGCCAAGTGTTCTCCTTGTTTGCATCGAAAGAAGATCTTGAATACGACGAGCCACCAACAAACAACTGTCCTGTTGACGGCTTGGTTAAGGTCCAGCTTGTAAAACGGCAGGGAAACCTTCTGCTGGTGTATTTGCCCCAATGTACCATTGAAAATGGTCAATATCTAACTGTCGCTGAAAACCAGATCGAAAGGATTCCCGTCGCGACCGCAGCCCAGAGCGCTACATGATCCTGTCGAATCTCGAATTGCACGCAGCCTTAGACTCGAAACGGCTGGTAATCACTCCCGAGCCAACTCCTCGGGAGAGAAATATTGCGGACCCAGACGAATACTGTCCCTACGACACTCACGCAGTCGATTTAACTCTTGGCTCAGAGATCATTGTCCCGGAGCCAGGCGTCTATGCGTACGACTTATTGCAGCAAACATCGCTGGCCGTGTTCATCGAAAAGAATTCAAGGAAATACCGCCTAGATGAGCATTCGCACTTCGTTTTGGAGAGACAGCAGTTCATCCTGGGCCAAACTCGCGAAAAAATCTGGCTGCCTATTAATCACGCGAAAAACAAAAGGAAGTGTTTAGCTGCACGAATCGAAGGCAAAAGCAGTAGGGCGCGAGTCGGCTTGCTCATCCACTTCACAGCCCCGACGGTCCACCCTGGGTTTAAAGGCCATTTGACACTAGAAATGATCAACTTGGGACCAGCTCGCATTCTACTGAAGCCTGGAATGCCAATTGCTCAATTGCTCGTTGAGGAGGTAAGGGGCATACCTTCGCCTAATCCAAGCCAATTCCAGGACCAAACAACGCCTTCTGGGCTAGCAACCGAGTAGATAGTTTGTCGGCTCTGCAGCGCCTTTTCGCCTGATTTCTTAAGACTAGCTAACTCAGCTGCGCGCATACCCTTCCGTAAAACAACACCGAGTGCACCCACTACCCGCACCATCCACCTGCCAATCCGACAGTCGCCCGTCTGCGCACAAGCGCAAACTTGGCAGGGCGAGCGCCATCTTCTGCGCGGGTCTTTTTTGCAATCTTCTTTGCTACAACGACTTGCGAACAACGACTATCGCGGGCACGGAACTTGCTGACCACCCGCTGGGAGTTTGTTGCTTGAGGCTCGCATTGCATGATGAGCGGAGGCGGATGCCTCCTTGGGACGAAGCCAATCTTTCACAGGACCGCCTCCGGAGGATGAACATGAAGATAAAGCCATTGGGAGACCGCATCGTCGTTCAGCGGCAGGAATCACAAGGCAAAACGATGGGCGGCATCTTTCTGCCCGATAGTGCGAAGGATAAACCCCAGCGTGGTAAAGTCCTGGCGGTAGGGCCGGGGAAAATGTTGAAAGATGGGTCGCGCCGACCTCTGCAAGTGAAGGAAGGGGACTCGATCATCTTCACGACCTGGGCCGGCGATGAATTCAAGGATCGCAAGAGTGATGTGATCTTGCTCATGCACGAAGAAGACGTTCTGGCCGTGATTGAAGGGTAGCCGAAAAAGGGGTCAGACCCCCTGGAGAATCGAGGTAATCCGCCCATTACTGAGGCGCCAGGCCAGGCAAAGTTCAAGGGGTCAGACCCCTTTTTCAGCGGTGCATATTTGGGAATGCAACAGGTATCGAATCTTTTCTAAAAGAATGATGGGAGGAAGAATGGCAGCGAAGCAAATCGCTTTTGATCAGGAGGCACGCGACGCCATGCGGCGCGGCATTGCGAAATTGGCCCGGGCCGTCAAGGTGACCCTTGGACCCAAGGGCCGCAACGTGATCCTCCAGAAGAGCTTTGGCTCTCCCACCGTCACCAAGGACGGCGTGACCGTTGCCAAGGAAATCGAGCTGGAAGACAGGTACGAGAACATGGGCGCCCGCATGGTGCGCGAAGTGGCGTCCAAGACCAGCGATGTCGCGGGCGACGGCACCACCACGGCAACCGTTCTCGCCGAGGCCATCTTCAATGAAGGCCTGCGCGCGGTCGTGTCCGGCATCAACCCGATGCTCATGAAGCGCGGCATCGAGAAAGCCGTGGAAGACGTGGTCGAGAAGCTCAAGAAGATGAGCATCCCCGTCAAGTCGAAGAAGGACATGGAGGCTGTCGCCTCGGTGGCCTCCAATAACGACACCGAAATCGGCCGCATTATCGCCGAAGCCATGGATCGCGTCGGCAAGGACGGCGTCATCACCGTCGAAGAAGGCAAAGCGCTTGAGACGACGCACGAGTTCGTCGAAGGGATGCAGTTCGATCGTGGCTACCTGTCGCCCTACTTCGTCACCGACCCCCAGAAAATGGAGGTCGAGCTCGAAGACCCCTACATCCTCATCCACGAGAAGAAGATTTCCAGCAACAAGGATCTGGTTCCCGTCCTCGAACGGGTGCTGAACACCGGCAAGCCGATCCTCATCCTCGCTGAGGAAGTGGAGGGCGAGGCCCTGGCCACGCTGGTCATCAACAAGCTACGCGGTACCTTCCGGGCCGCGGCTGTCAAGGCTCCGGGATACGGCGATCGCCGCAAGGCGATGCTGGAAGACATTGCGATCCTTACAGGCGGCAAGGCGATCTTCGAGGACCTGGGCATTCAACTCGAAAACGTCCAGCTCAAGGACCTGGGCAGGGCCAAGAAGGTCAAGATCGACAAGGACAACACGACGATCATCGAAGGCGCCGGCAAGAAAGCCGACATCCAGGGCCGCGTCCAGATGATCCAGCGCGAGCTGGACAAGTCCACCAGCGATTACGACAAGGAAAAGCTGAGCGAACGGATCGCCAAGCTATCCGGCGGCGTCGCCAAGATCAACGTAGGCGCAGCTACCGAGAGCGAGATGAAGGAGCGGAAGGCACGCGTTGAAGATGCGATGCACGCGACTCGGGCGGCCAACCAGGAGGGCATTCTCCCGGGCGGCGGCGTGGCCTTGCTGCGAGCCTCCGAAGGCCTCAAGCCCAAGGGGTTGGCACACGACGAAGAGACCGGTTACAACATTGTCGTGCGCGCCTGCAAGTCGCCGATCACACAGATCTCGGAAAACGCGGGCGTGGACGGCGCGATCGTTGCTTCCAAGGTTCTGGAGAATAGCTCGCAGAACTTTGGCTACGACGCCCGGCTCGACCGTTACTGCGACATGGTCAAGGAAGGGATCATCGATCCGACCAAGGTAGTCCGTAGCGCCTTGCAGAATGCCTCGAGCGTCGCGACCCTGCTGCTCACCAGCGATGCACTCGTTGCCGAGCTGCCCAAGGATGAAAAGAAATCCGGAGGCGGCGGCGGCGGATACGAGGACATGTATTAAGAACCGGCGTTACGCCATTCGCTAAGTGCAACCACAGGGGCGGATTCCTCCACGGGATTCGCCCCGTTTTTGTAGCACAAGCTTTAGCTTGTGCCAGTGATGCGGGTTTAATGAAGCGGTGGGAGTTTCGGCACAAGCTGACAGCTTGTGCTACAGATCTGGTTTTGGACTGCGGCGCTTTTCCGCCGCTTTGGTTTTTGCTACCTCGTCGAAAGGGCATGGATTCAGAATCCTCGGATGATGTATATTTGTACACATGACATTTGTCATGTCGAACTGCCGTGGATCCAAGATCCTGGCTGCGATGTAATCCTTTGTGGAATAGTCACTTGCAGAATCCTGTTTTTGTCAGACAAGTCGTCTGCCTACCCCCCGTTTTACATGACATAACATGACATTCTTCGTTTCTGCGATTTGCTTTGAGGTTCTCTTTGGCCTCGTGCTCGGGCCCCGAAAGTTAGCCTTGAACAAGCAATAGAGTGGTCGATGTTCGGCAGTGGCACAAGCTGTCAGCTTGTGCTACAGATCAGCCGCGGTCGGCGCTTGCCTCCAGGCGCTGTTGGACCAGATCGAGCGCTTGCTTGGACGTTGTAATCGTTCCTTCCAGCTGGGCCTCGCGCACCGCATCTAAAAGCTCTTTGAAAAGTGGTCCTGGCTGCAACCTCAGCCGCGCCAGGTCGTGGCCGGTGATGAGCGGGGGTGGATTCAGGTCGGTCTCGGTCCACTCGCGCAGGAGTTGCTCGCAGTATTCCACGTGGTCAGTGGTGCGCCCGCTCGCCAGCGCATCGGCTCGGTGCAAGGCCAGCAGCTCGCGGATACCGGGATGCGCCAGCGTGACCTTTAACTTGCTGGTGCGCATCTGGCGGACATCGGAGAGGAACTGGTGCTTTTCCACCAGCCAAAGCACGCGCTCCCGCTCCACGTTCGAGAGCTTCCAGCGCAGACAGATGTCCTCCGCCACGCGCCGGCCGACGTGCTCGTGCATGTGAAACGTATAACGATCGGGCGTGCGAACCTGGACGCGCGGCTTGCCGACATCGTGCAGCAGCGCCGCGAGTGCCAGCGGGAAGGACGTCTCCGGGCCGAGCAGGTCGAGCACGCGCATCACATGGTCCCACAAATCGCCACAAGGAGCGCTCGGCAGCCCTTGCGGGAGGCCCTTCATCGGCAACACATCGGGCAGCAGCACTGCCACCAGGCCCAGGTCATAGAGCAGATCCATGCCTCGCGCCCGGCGGGGGTAGACGAGCAGGCGGCGCAGCTCCTCGGCGATGCGCTCGGCACTGACGACCGTGATCTCGCCCGCCATATCCTGGATCGCCTCTGCCGTCGCGCCTTCGATGGCCAGATCGAAACCGGTCGCGATCCGAACGGCTCGAAGCATGCGTAGCTTGTCTTCCGCGAAGCGGGCGGCGGGATTGCCGATGGCCCGCAGCAGCCGAGCCTGCAAGTCCTCCCGGCCGCCGACGTAGTCGATCAACTTGTTCTCCAGGGGATCGAAGAACATGCCGTTGATGGTGAAATCGCGGCGCAGGGCGTCCTCCTGGGCCGAGGAAAACACGACCGAGTCAGGATGCCTGCCATCGCTCCTGCCATCGCTATCGAAGACGTCGGAGCGGAAGGTAGCCACCTCGACTTCCGGTGCTTTCTCTCCCGAACGAGGCCCGAGCACATTGATCACGCCAAAGGCCATGCCCACGGCAACCGTGTGTCGGAAGTGGCGCTGCACCTCCTCCGGCCGGGCGTCGGTGGCCACGTCGTAATCTTTGGGAGTGAGACCGAGGAACTCATCGCGCACGCAACCACCGGCCCACAGAGCCTGATAGCCGGCCTCGCGCAAGCGGCGGACGACGTCAATGGCGAATTCGCGCTCGGTCATCTTCTTCTTCGTCCGGAGTACCAGATTCCTGCATGCGTCACGCAAAAGCGCGGCTTAACTATTCGCGGTTTCCTTGACCCAGATCGACAAGCGGTTGCGGCCGTATTGTCGATTCTCCCAATGTTCGCTGTCCGGCAATTTGTCAGGCGCCAACGACTTCTCGCTTTGCAGCACCAAAACCGAGCCGGGGGCTGATTTCAGCTGTAAATCGCCCAGCATCTGCACAAGATCGCTGGTGCGCTGCGACAGGTCTGGAAAGGGAGGACCCATGAACACGGTCACAGGTTCCGGCGGCGCCTTCCAGCGCTCGACCCAGCGGTAAACGTCCGCCCGAAGCACTCTTGCCCGATCGGCGACCCCAAACGCTTGCAAATAGCGAATGATTTCCCCGGCCACGCGGATATCGCGCTCGACGAACTCGACAAAGCTGGCACCCCGGCTAATGGCCTCGAGCCCGATGATCCCCGTGCCGGCGAAGAGATCGAGGAATGGACGATCGGGTACGGCGTTGCCAAGAATGCTGAACAGGGCCTCGCGGACCATGTCCGGGGTCGGCCGCAGGTTCGGCTCAACCGTGCAAGTCAGTTTCCGGCCGCGAAGTGAGCCGGACACGATGCGAATCTGTGTGCGCATGCAAGTGGCAGCAACAGGCTTTCCATTTTGGTCCTGGTGCTTAGTTACGGACTAAAGACGCAGGATCAAGTTCCGGACCTGGTGTCATTGTGCCTTGCTGCCGCCGTTAGGACAATTGCCATCCGCGGGAGCAGAGTTGCCGGCCTGACCGAGCACGACCATGAGCTGGAGCTGGGCTTTGTCATAGCTGCGCAGTGTACTGAGATAGTTGACCTGCGCCGCGGCCACGGCCTGGAAGCTCAGGAGCACTTCTCCCAACGAGCTGCCCTCCACATGGTTTTTGAAGCGCTCGTCGGACAGTCTCTGGGCGTGGCGCGCCTCGGCAATGGCAAGCTGCGCGAGCCGGATTTGCTCGCGGCTGCTGAGAATAGTTTCGCGCGATTCCTGCACGCCGAGCGCCAGCTTGTTGCGGAGGTCCTGGTAGGCCAGATGAGCCTGGTTGGTCTTGGCCTGGATGCCACGTTCCCGTTCGCGCGCAGTAAGCCATTCGGTCAGGTTCCAGCGCGCCTGGATGCCAAAGTCCCAGCGGTTATCCCAAACCTGGCTGTCGCCCGGTCCGCTGCCATAACCTCCTTCGAGCATGCGCATTTCGAAGATCGGCAGATACTTCGTGGGCCCTTTGGCGCGTTCGATACCTTGATGGATCAGAGCGAGAAGGCTCTCCATCTCGCGAATGCCAGGGCCGTTCGCCACGGCCTGGGCCACGAGGTCGCTGGCCGGCTGCGAGGCATCGACCAGGTCCAGAGCCACGAGCTGATCATCGACGGGCACGAGGACCGAGCTGGGATCGAGACCAAGCAAATACGCTAGCTTGGCCGATGCCTGGGCCTGGTTACTGCGCAGCTCCAGGACCGTCTGTTCCCGAGCGAAGAGCTGGGCCTGAACGCCGGCCACTTCGACGCGTGCACCCCGCTCTCCCTCGGCTCTCACCCGGGCCCGCTCGAGAAGTCCCTGCAGATCCTTCTGCAAGGACAAGGCAATCGCCTCGCCGGAACGGGCGGCGAGCAAGTCGACATAGGTGCTCGCGGCCTCGAGCAATGTCTCGCTCGTCACGCGCCGCAACTCTCCCTTCTGCTGGAGGACCTGCCGCTCAGCATTGATCTTTTGAAAGACGGCGTCGCGGAGGTCGAGCCTGCTGTAGATGTCGAGCCCGCCGAACAGCGTGCTGAAGCTGGAGCGCGTCAATGTTCCATCCGGATTAGTGATGCCGCCTTCATGCCGGGTGTAAGAAGGGCCGATGTTGAAGCTCGGCAACCAGGCCTTGTCGGCCACGTCCTTGGCGGCGAAGGCTTCCTCGACGCGCGATCGAGCCAGGGCGATTTGACTGCTCTGTCCCTCGGCAAGACGCAGTACGGTATCAAGATTGATAGGCAGCGTCTTGGCGGGCACTTCTCTGGGCATGGGCGGCGAACCAGTCGCCTCAGCGGATATGCCCGGGACGGCTGGCTGGGTTACGGGTCTGGGCGACGGTAGTTGAGGAACCTCGTCGTCTCCCGAGGCGCGCGCAATGGCTGCCGGCTGCGTCACTCCCTCAGATCCCCAATGTGCGCACCCCGTCACAGAGACCGACAGGCCAGCGGAGGCAAGGGCAGTGGCTATCCCGCACGCGAGAGGAGCGAATCTTCGCGCTTTGCGAAGCCGGGGCAAAGAAGGAAAGCCAATTGGGTCCATGTCCGGTCCTCCCCGAGGGATTGGGCGGAAAGCTGCACAGGGCTTGTCACTTTCATCGGTTCACGCAGATTGGGACCTTGATCGGGAACTACCGAGAATCGGGGCCGTAATAGAATTGCTGGAGATGCGGTCGGTAAGGGATAGATGGAGAATAGAGACAATCGGGGAGGTCAGGCGAGGTCCGCCGCGTGGGTCCTGCCAGTCAAAACCCTTCAGGGGGCGGAACAGGGAAAGGAGGAAGGTTCGCGCACAATGTTCCTGTTTTCCTGGTTGCTTATAGCGTCCTTCTCTGCGCTTCCGGACCGCTGCCATCGTCGCCTGCGCTGCATCCGGCGTACGCGGTAGATCCTGCCGCCGATGTGATGGAATTCGCCGATTTTTCCTGCACATCCCGTTGCTTGCGAAGATCGCACGCCATACCGTGAAATGGGGTCGTGGTCCAGCGCGCTGTATTCTCCTGTGAAGAAGGCTGACCGCCGTTCTTCTCTGGAGCCAGCACCGATCCCTTCAACGTTGACCTTGCGCGCGATGCCAGTGCCAACTGGCTCGGCCTCGATTCGCGGTGGGTCTTTTTTGGTTCGGCGCCAGAAGGTGTATTTGCTGCGCGCCTCTTCGTTAGGGAGGAATTGCCTCATGACAGCTCGCCATTTATTTGCAGGCGCGGTATCGGCCGGCGTATTGCTGGTCGTTGGCTGCACTTCTCATCCGTTGTGCCAACGGACGCCACCCCCGGCGGTCGTCAGCTCATCGCCGGTGTGCAGCGTGCCCACTGCCCCCGCTTGCCCGGATCTTCAAGTGCCGCCGCCTGGCTCGGTTGCACCCTACGCGCCTCCGCCGCCCGCGAATATCGGAATTGGCCGCTGAGCGAGGGAGGATGACTGGTATGTACGGGTGCAGATGGCTCGGCACCGTCGCGGTCGGCATCCTCCTCTGGTCGATGGGAGGATGGGCTGCCGCCGCGCAGGTGCGGTTCCATTACGTGCCGGTCGATGCTTGCGGCAACAGCACGCTGCAGCCTTCTGGCCCTGCAGCCGGGGTCGGCGAGCGCGTACGCTGGTTCGGGATTGTCCGCGAACCATACGCCAACCAGCCTCGGCCCACGCACATGGTCACCTTCCGGCAACCGTACTCGGCACGCACGATTTCCGTACCGATCGCTTTTCCCGTGGGTACGCCGCGGGTCGCAAACCTGCGCGATCGCGTTGTCTACAGCTATGGGACTTACACCGTGGAAGCACGGTTCCTCCCCGACGGATCGGTGGATGTGATCTACGATGCCGGGTTCTTGCGCGCCTTGAGGCGGCTCTTCAGGGCCCCGGCCGGGTGAGCCACTTCTCCTCGGCCGAGCTTGGGCGCAGATAGAGTGGTTCGAAGGTCCAGAGATCGTCGCGTTCATTGGCTTGATAACGAGCCAGGCCCAAACGCAACAGACTTTCGGCTCGAGGGTCCCAATCCTCAGGCCTCGACACATTGCCATGTTGCGGGAGCCGGCTGCCATAGACATGCACGCCCGGACCCGTGACCCAGGTGTCTCGTTGCTTCTCCCCCAGCCAGTCGCTTAACGTCTTGATCGTCAAGGGTGTTTCTGCCTTCCAGGCATGTCCGGGCCCCGCCGAGACAAAGCTCTGCACGTAGACCTTATCTTGCTGTGCGTCAGCGATCACATCCACGGCGCGGGCATCCAACGGCATCTGTGCGGCGATCGCGACGAACGTCTCGATGCCCAGCAACGCGCATCCCGTGGCGTAGGCGAGCGTCTTCGCCGACATGGTGCCGACACGCAGCCCCGTATAACTGCCGGGACCCCGGCTGACGATGACCCCGTCCAGCTGCCGAGCTTGCCAACCGGCGCCTGCCAGCAGGTCGGCAACCGTAGGGGCGAGATCGCGGGCATGCCGACGCGCCTCGTCCAGGGAACGGGTGTGGAGAATGACCTCTCCCTGGGCAACGGCCACCTGCCCAACCCTGCCGGACGTCTCCAGAATCAGCAAGCGTGGTTCCATGGACACTCAGGAGTGCGAATTTGATTGCCTCATCATAGCCAATTTACCTGGAAACACAGAGCGGGCCGGCCGCGATTGACCGTCCTGGGCAGCGGTCTACAATGGCGTGACGATCACGAGGCAGCTGCGGTCATCTCTAGCGGGAGCAATGACGGATGAGCACATCGGCCGACCTCACCATCAACATCGACGGGGCTGCACGCGGAAATCCGGGGCCGGCGGCGTATGGCTACGTCATCGCCCGCGCTGGCTTGCCGCCGATCGAGGAGGCGGGATACCTGGGCCACACCACCAACAATGTTGCCGAGTACACGGCCCTGGTGAAGGCGCTCGAGCGGGCTGCGAATCTTCATGCTGAAAACCTGTTGATCCGCAGCGACAGCGAATTGCTTGTCAAGCAGATGAACGGCATCTACCGGGTCAAGAATCCGCAGCTTCAGGAGCTGCACTTTCAAGCAAGCGAACTCCGTGGCCGCTTCGCCAAGGTGTCGATTCATCACGTTCGGCGCGAAGCCAATTCCCGGGCCGATGAACTTTGTAACGAGGTTTTGGACGGCCAGAATAGTTCGTCCGGAGTCGTCCGGAGCTCGCCGAAGCCGCGCAAGACAACGACCGAGTCATCGTCGCCGGACCGGGCTCGCGAAGAAGCGCTGATCTGCCTACGCGCCGTGGCCTCCGCGTGGGCCCACGGTGATGCCGCCGCCCCCAAACCTGAAGAAATCTGGGACCAGCTCTGGAGCATTTTGGAAGAGCATGGCCTGCTTCGTGCAAGCCGATCCCGATAGGCCTCGCAAGGTCCCCAGGGGAGAGAATTCCGTCTTACCTGCTCCCATTGAATCCCTTCTGAGACAGCGTCTCCAGCGGTCCGAGTGCCAGCGTCGTGACCTGCTCTAGCGAATAGCGATCTAGCACTTCCCGGATCGACTTCAAAGTGACCGCGTCGAAGGCATTGAGCTCGTCGTCCACCGTGCGGTATTGATGCAGGTAAATCCAGGACATGCCAATTGCCTGCATGCGCCCCATGGGCCGTTCGCTGCCGCGGACCACGCGCGAGCCGATCTTACTTTTTGCTTGCTGCAATTCCTCTTCGGTGATCCCCTTGCGTTGCACCTCCCGAAGCAGCTTGTGAATGATCGCAAGGTTCTCTTGCGTTTGTCCAGGCTCGCAGCTGAAGGAAGTGTAAAAAGAGCCGGCTCCTTCGTAATCGTGAAAGCTGCAATCGGCCGAATCCGCCAGGCCGGGATCGACCAGCGCCCAGTACAACCGGCTGCCGGAATCGTCGCCAATGGCGAGCGCGAGGGTGTCCGCGGCGTAGCGCAACGGCGACTCCGCGGGCGGCCCGGGCGAGATCAGGAAAACGTGCTCCTGCGTGACTTTCCCCTTGGTGAGCACCTGGAAGGCGCCGGAACCGGGTGTTTCGCGGACGCCCTGCCGGCCCACAGGGCCTTGTTGCCAAGCGCTGCAGCGGGACTCGATCAAGTCCACGAACTTGGGCCAATCCACGTTGCCGGCCGCCACCGCGATGATGTTGGGGGCGACGTAGCGGCGATCGAAGTAGCTATACATCTGGTCGCGGGCCAGTGCCCGAATGCTGTCGGGCGTACCCAGGATGCTGTTCCCCAGAGGGTGGTCCGAGAAGTAGGCGCGCTTGGCATGATCGTACGCCGACCACATCGGCTGGTCTTCATACATGCCGATTTCTTCGATGATGACGTTCTTCTCCATGTCGAAGTCCTCGACCCGAAGGCTGGGACGGAGGATGTCGGCAAGGATGTCGACCGCCTGGGACATGTACTCCGGCAAGATGGCGGCGTAAAAAACGGTGTTTTCTTCGCTGGTGAAGGCGTTGTAGTGGGCGCCGATCCGGTCGAAGTCCCGATTGACGTCGAGTGCCGAGCGCCGCGGCGTCCCCTTGAAAACCATGTGCTCCAGGAAGTGGGTTACTCCGGAAACGTCGGGGGTTTCATCGCGGGCGCCTGTGCGGACGAAGAAGCCCAGCGCGGCCGATCGGGCCGCGGCGTTGGTTTCGCCGATGATTTGCAGGCCGTTCTTCAACGTATGGCTATGGAAAGGCAAGCTGCTCTCCTTCGTTCAGTCAGCGCGTTACTCCTTGAATTCCAGCTCCTTTGGTCCAAGAGTAACAACCGTAAAATTGCCGACGGGGTAATGGTGCAGGTACTCGACGATGCTCGTCGGGGTCAACTCGTTGACCGCCGTCTGAATCTCGTCGAAAGTGCGCACGCGCCCCAGATAGTACCAATCGGAGGACAGGGAGCCGGCCCGCGCCGAGGTCGATTCCTGCTGCATGATGAGTGAAGACTTCAGCCCGGCCTGCACGCGCTCGACCTCCTCCGGCTCCACGCCTTCCTGGAGCCGCTTCAATTCGCCGACGGTCACATCGAGCGTTTCCTGGGCGCGCTCGTTGGTGGTGCCCGCATAGCAAAGAATGCTGGCGCGGTCCTTGAAGGTTTGATAACTGGCCCAGACGGCATAGCAGAGCCCACGTTTCTCACGCACTTCCGTGAACAGGCGCGCGCTCATGCCGCCGCTCAGTACGTTGACCGCTCCCAGGGCGGCGTAGTATTCGTGATCGCCGATGGGCACGCTGGGGTAGGCCAGCGCGATTTGGGTCTGGGTCGTGTCCTTGGCAATGTGGGCGCGCTTGCTGGGCTGGGCGCCAAGGCGCAGGTCCGGTTCCGGGCCCCCTTCCCAGGCGCCGAACAGACGCTCCACCTGATCGCGCAGCGATTCCCACTCGATATTGCCGGCGACGGAAAGGATTGTCCCTCGGGGTTGGAAGAGCCGGCGGTAATGCGTGCGCGTGTCCTCCGCGGTAAGGCTTTCGATGCCCTGGATGGTGCCGCGGCGGTCCTGCCCAAGCGGAGGCGGGTAATGATGGCGGCGCAGCTCCACGAGCACCTTCTGGCGTGGCTCGTCTTCCAATCCTTGCAGGTCCTGGTAAGCGAGGGCTTTGACCGCCTCGATCTCTTCTTGCGGAAGGTGCGGCCTCAGGAGAATGTCGGCATAGATTTCCAGGGTAGCGGGCAGATTGCGAGCGAGCGTCGCCCCCCAAAAACGGGTATGCATGCTGCCCACGCTCTCATCGCGGTCAACCCCCAGGTTATCGAGGGCGAGCGTCAGGGCCCGGCTATCGCGCGCGCCCGCGCCGCGCGTGATCAGGGCCGAAAGGACCGACGCCATTCCCGGATGTTCCACTGGATCATACGCGCAACCGGCTGGCACGAGAAAGTTTAGGGCTGCCGAACGTACATCCTCCATCCGCTCGGCCAGGAGGATCATCCCGTTGGCAAGGGTATGCTGCAAAACATCCTGGGGCACGTGGGAGTCCTCTCGTGCAGTTGGCCGTTCGCCTTTGCGAACATTACGAACCACTAGCTGTCTATTAAATGGACCGGGAACGCTCTGTCGATAGCCGTTTGGCCCGGCAATCCGCGTTCGCGACTGTTCAATTATACGGGATACGGGCGCAGCCGTTTGGCATGAGGACGATCCCCCGGCGTTGACGGTATTTCACGCAAAAGATAAGCTAATCACGATCCTTGACCTGGGAGGTTTCGATGTCGCGCCGTAGCCTGCTGCTTCTGGGATTGCTTCTCAGGCCTTGAAGGCGGCCAGGCTTTGGTGCGTTTGTCTCTTGTAAGTGGAAGACGAGCCCTGGCCGCCGGCCCAGGGCTTTTTTGTTGGCTGCACGTGCAACGTCGTCGGTGTAGCGAAGGAGTTGGCCCTCATGCCCAGTTACAATCCCAAGGTGATCGAGCCCAAATGGCAGCGCTTCTGGGAAGAAGACAAGACTTTCCGTACCCCCGACCAGTCGGACAAGCCGAAGTACTACATCCTCGACATGTTCCCCTACCCAAGCGGCGCCGGTCTGCACGTCGGCCACCCGGAAGGATACACGGCCACCGATATCCTCGCCCGCTATCGCCGCATGCGCGGCTGCAACGTCCTGCACCCCATGGGCTGGGACGCCTTTGGCCTGCCTGCCGAGCAATACGCCATTGAGACCGGCACGCATCCGCGTGAGACCACCCAGCGGAACATCGCCACGTTTCGCCGTCAGATTAAGATGCTCGGGTTCAGTTACGACTGGGACCGGGAAGTCGACACCACCGATCCCAACTACTTCAAGTGGACCCAGTGGATCTTTCTGCAGTTGTTCGACACCTGGTACGACTCCGAACAGCGCCGCGGCCGGCCGATTGCCGATTTACCCATTCCGGCCAATGTGCGCGCGCAAGGTGATGATGCCGTGCGTCTCTTCCAGGACAGCAAAAGGCTGGCCTACCAGGCGGAGGTACCGGTCAACTGGTGCTCTGCCCTGGGCACTGTGCTCGCGAACGAAGAGGTCGTGGATGGCAGGTCGGAGCGGGGCAATCATCCCGTTGTGCGCATGCCGCTCCGGCAATGGTTGCTGCGCATCACCGCCTACGCCGAGCGTCTGCTGGAAGACATCGAGCACGTCGATTGGCCCGAGTCGATCAAGAAAATGCAGCGCGATTGGATCGGCCGTAGCGAAGGAGCCGAGGTCGACTTCGCGGTGGCGGAGCAAAAGGGCGAGAAGATCCGCATATTCACTACTCGGCCGGACACGTTGTTCGGTGCGACTTACATGGTGCTCGCTCCCGAGCATCCGCTCGTCGCCAGGATTACGACACCGGCGCAACAAGCTGCTGTTGCCGCCTACCAGGCCCAGGCAGCGCGCAAGAGCGACATGGAGCGGACCGAGCTGGCGAAGAAGAAGACCGGCGTCTTCACGGGTGCATTTGCCGTCAACCCGGTGAACAAGGAAGCTATTCCGGTCTGGATCGCCGATTACGTGCTGATCAGCTACGGGACCGGCGCGATCATGGCCGTCCCGGCGCACGACGAACGCGACTTCGAGTTTGCCAAGCAGTTTGGGCTGCCGATTCGTCCGGTGCTCCGGCCGCCTGCCGATTGGCTACGCGCGACGAGCGTCTACCAGGCTCTGCAAAATGAGCAGGGCGGCGACCAAGCAATTGAGCGCCTCTACTTGAACCACATCGATCGGTTTGCGGAAGTCTTTACGGGCGACGGCATGGCTGTCAACTCCGGCGACTTCGACGGCCTGAAAACGCCGGAGTTCAAGCAAAAAATCGCGGCCTGGCTGCAAGAACGCGGCCTGGGTGAGAAGAAGATCAATTACAAGCTGCGCGACTGGCTGTTCAGCCGGCAGCGTTACTGGGGCGAACCTTTTCCCATTCTGCACGAGGTAGATGACGCCGGGCAGCCCACGGGCCTGGTGCGGCCGCTGTCGCTGGACGAACTGCCGCTCAAGCTGCCCGAGCTGGCGGACTACAAGCCGTCGGGCAAGCCAGAGCCGCCGCTGGGGAAGGCGGCGGATTGGGTCTGGGTCACGCGCGCCGGCAAACGCTACAAACGCGAGACGAACACGATGCCGCAGTGGGCCGGGTCGTGCTGGTACTATCTGCGCTACCTCGATCCCGCCAATCAGCAGGTATTCTGTGCTCCGGCGAAGGAGCGCGTGTTCATGCCGGTGGACCTGTACGTGGGCGGTGCGGAACACGCAGTGTTGCATCTGCTGTACTCGCGTTTTTGGCACAAGGTCCTTTTCGACCGCGGGCACGTGCATACGCCGGAACCGTTCAAGAAGCTGATCAACCAGGGCATGATCCTGGGAGAGATGGAGTTCACCGGCTTCAAGGACGCCGGCCGGTGGGTGTCCGCAAGCCAGGTCGATCCCAATGATGCCAAGGACAAGAAAACGGCTGCGGTCTACACGCGCGTCAAGCTCGGCGAGGATGCTGTCGAAAAGCAGGGCGATGCATTCGTGCTGAAGGAGGATCCCAAGATCCGTGTGGATGCCCGCGCCTTCAAGATGTCCAAAAGCCGCGGCAACGTCATCAACCCCGACGAGGTGGTCGACCAGTACGGGGCAGACAGCATGCGACTTTACGAAATGTTCATGGGTCCGCTGGAAGCGACCAAGCCGTGGAGCATGCGCGGTGTGGAAGGGGTCTACCGCTTTTTGGGCCGGGTCTGGCGGCTGATCGTCAATGATCGAGACGAAACATTGAAATTAGCCGATGCCGTGCGCGACACGCAGGCGGGTGCTGAGACGCTGCGCAAACTGCATCAGACTATCAAGAAGGTTACCGAAGACCTCGACGGCATGCGCTTCAACACAGCCATCTCTGCGATGATGGAGTTCGCCAATCATCTAACACCCTTAGACGCCCGACCACGTTCGGTCCTGGAGCCGTTCGTGCTGCTGCTGAGCCCGTTCGCGCCGCACCTGGCGGAAGAGCTGTGGTCGGTTCTGGGCCATACAGGTACACTCGCCTACGAATCCTGGCCGGCCTTCGACGAAAGCTTGATTCGTGAGGCGATGATCGAGGTGCCGGTGCAGATCAACGGCAAGCTGCGCAGCAAGGTTACAGTTCCCGCGGACGCGGACGAGGAGACCCTGCGCAATACCGCCCTGGCGGATGAACGGATTCGCGGTCTCCTCGAAGGGAAGCAAGTGAAGAAGATCATCATTGCCGGCAAGAAGCTGGTGAACATTGTGATTGGCTGAGGGCGTTCGGTGAGGCTATAGCACAAGCTGACAGCTTGTGCCAAAACGCCGGGCGACGATAGCTCCATGGCCAGTGTGATTGACAAACAACGGGCTTGCCCCGACTTCCTTCTCTGACTCCTACGAATCATGTCTCAGACGACGGATCAAGCGCAGGCCTGGAGCAAAGCCGCAAAGTCTTATGAACAGGACTTTGTCGATCCCTATCGCCCGAGTGTGCGCAGCCCGCTCCTTCAATCATTGCGGAACGTGTCCGACGCGCAACACAAAGTTGCCGCCGATCTGGGCTGTGGCATTGGTCCACTCCTGCCTTTTCTTGCCAAGCACTTCCAGCATGTCCTTGCAGTTGATTTCGCCCAGGGGATGTTGGAGCGCGCCCGCGAGCGCGCCCACGGACTCGGCAACGTCGAGTTCCTTCAGAGACCGATGACGGACTTGAGCCCATTGATTGGCCGGGTTGATGTTGCTATCGCGGTAAACAGCCTGGTCATGCCGACGGTTGTCGAGCAGGAGGCGAGCTTGAGACAAATTCACGCGACGCTGCGCTCGGGCGGCAGGTTCCTCGGCATCATGCCGGCAATGGATGCCGTGCATTATTACACGATGCTGCTCGTTGACCGGGCACTTGCGGCCGGCAAACCGCTGGATGCGGCACTCAAGAACGCTGCCCATTTCAACGAGCACGCGCTCTACGACTTTGCATTCGGGCAGTTTCGATACGAGGGCATCGAACAACATTTCTGGCAGCCGTTTGAAGTACGCTATCGGCTAAGACGCGCGGGGTTTCGACGCGTTCGACTTGCGCGCGTGTACCTGGACTGGGAGCAGTTTGCCTGCGGAGATGACTTCAAGGGGCAAACTCCGCCGTGGGATTGGTTTTTTGAGGCGGAGCCGGCGCGGGCGCGCCGATAGAGACGTGTCGGTGGCCCCGAATCGTAAACGTTAGAGATCTTTCCCCCAGTCCAGCGTCAGGGTAAGCAGTTCCCCGAGCGCTTTGCTCAATTGATCCGCGGCGTATCGAGTCTGCTGGGAAAGCCGCCAGAGCTGACCGGTCAGACCCGGTGAGCGCACGAGCGCGAGCACGAGCCGGGGGATGGAAACTCGTCCGGCCGAGAGAAGGCTGAGCAGCAACGGGGAAAGAGGAGTCGATAACTCATCGGAAATGACGCGCACGCAGCCGAACGGGACACCGCGTTTCGTGCAGGCACGTGCGATGGCGGCCGACTCCATGTCCACGGCGAGCGCCTCGTGCTGCTTGCCGAGCGATTCCTTCTCCCGAGGTGAAGCGAGGCCGGGAGCTGTGACAATGCGCCCTCGGTGCAACGGCGGCCGCCACTCGCCTGCCGGCAGCTCAGCCGGCCAGGTTGCCGGCCAACGGTTGCCACTTACGTCTGCCACCTCCGTGGCCAGGATCACGTCTCCAACCTTGCGCTCCTTGTCGAGCGCCCCGGAGAAGCCGGCCGAGATCACGACTCTTGGTCGATAGGGGACATTCCCCATGCTCGGCCCGTCAAGCAGCCAATCAAGCGCTGGCCCCGCGCGGCCCTGGCCCACGCCCGTCTCCAACAGGAGAACGGTCAACCAGGCCGGCCCGCAAAACCGGGCCCGGCAAGGCGCGCCCGGAAAGCGTTGGTTGGGCCGAAATTCGCGCAAAAACGGCTGGCACTCGCGCCGCAGAGCGAAGATTATACAGGGATCAGTGAAGGCGATTTCAGTCACGGCGGGACCAGGGAAAAAGTGAAGAGCAAGAAAAACGGGCCCATGGGTGCGATCTCCAACATCCTAGAAGTTGTCGCGCAATAGCGAGTGCTTTCGGGTGCATTCCCGTTACTGCAGCGCCCGAAAAATCGTTTAACCGCGAGCCAGCGGCGAGCGCGTGAACAGACAGAATCCAGTCGCCTTGTGTTCACGCGCTCGCCGCTGGCTCGCGGTTAAACGAAAAACTTACCGACAAAAGCGGCAATGCACCCAGTCCTTTCTCTGTTTTCCTTTTGGCTTCTTACTTTGCCTTTAATTCCCTCCCTGTCAGCTTTTCGTAGGCTTCCAGGTATTTGGCGCGCGTGCGGGCCACGACGTCGGCGGGCAGTTCCGGCGGCGGGCTGTTCTTGTCCCAGCCGGTTGTTTCGAGCCAATCGCGCACGAATTGCTTGTCGAAGGACGGCGGGCTCTTGCCTGGTTGCACCTGATCCAGTGGCCAGAAGCGTGAACTATCGGGCGTCAGCACCTCGTCGATCAAAATCAGCTCGCCGTTGGGCAGCTTGCCCCACTCGAACTTGGTGTCCGCGATGACGATGCCCTTGATTCGCGCGTAATCCGCCGCCCGGCGGTAAATGTCGATGCTGCGCCGGCGCAGCTCCTCGCCCACAGCGGGGCCGGTAACCTGCACCATCTGTTGCCAGGTGATGTTCTGATCGTGACCGGTCTCTTCCTTGGTGGATGGCGTGAAAATCGGCTCCGGCAGCTGTTGACTCTCATGCAAGCCGGCCGGCAAGGGAATGCCGCACACCTTGCTGCTCTGGCGGTATTCCTTCCAGCCCGAACCGGCCAGGCAACCACGCACCACGCACTCGATCGGAACAACTCGGGCCTTACGCACGAGCATCGTCCGGCCTTCCAGCACATCCGCCTGAGCGGCGAACGGCGCCGGCATCTGCTGCAAATCGGTCGTAAGGAGGTGGTTGGCAACGTTGAGTTGCTTGAGCCAGAACAATGTCAGCCCGGTCAAAATCCTCCCCTTGTCCGGGATGCCTGTCGGCAAGACCCAGTCGAAAGCGCTAATCCTGTCGGTGGCGACGATGACAAGACAGTCGCTGAGATCGTAAACGTCGCGAACCTTGCCGCGGCGGCATGGATAACCAGGAACCTGGCTCTGGAGCAGGGGGAGCGCAGTCATGCATTGTCCTTTTTTGAGTTGCTTATCCTTCGCATGCGACGTTGGTATTCTAATGAGAAACGGACCCAACGGACAATCGGGCGCAAACCTTGCAAGCATCACAAGCCTGCTGCCGGGAAACTCCAAGCAAGAAGCGCTGCCCGCGTAATCTTGGGCATCTGACCCAAGCCCTACGGCTGATGAATTCCGGATGAAATGACGGATCCAAGCAATCTCCGCATGTTGTCCGATAAGGGTGCGTATCCTAGAATAAACGAAGAGAAAAGGGCGCGCGCATGCCGCGTGAGAGCGGAACAGATTTCTCAGTCGGCCATCCAGTTCGGCAGGTGTCCCGCAGTTTTTGATAAATTGATTCTCGGCCCGGAACTCACTCAAGTACTATTCGTGCCCAACCTGCATGTGCGAGTTCATGAGGTGATGATACGCCCGGCGGTTCTTTCCCTGCTCACCGCATGTGGCCCTTGGGGTATGTCGATAAGATTCGTAGGCCTAGCCTGGCAAGCTGGACCGGTGCCTTACGACAACGGTTGCTCGATCCGGAGGGAGGAAGAGGGCCATGGAACATCCCGGCTTCGCACCGGGGCCCCGTACACCGGCAGAGCCGCTTTGGCAACGCGTCTGGCTTGACGCCTATCCGTGTGACGTCCCGTCATCGCTTCCCTACCCGAACATTTCCGTGAGCGGCTTGATGGATCTGGCCGCGCAGCGTTTCCCCACCCGGGCCGCGTGCACGCTCTATGGCAAGGCGACCACGTACGCCCAGCTCACGGACCAGGCGCGCCGGCTCGCTACCGCGCTGGCAAACCTGGGCGCCAAGCCGGGCCGGCGCGTCGGCATGCTCTTGCCGAACATCCCGGAGTATCTGGCCGCCCTGCAGGCCACCTGGCTCACCGGCGCGACCGTCTTGCAGCTCAGCCCGTTGATGGTGGCGGAAGAGTTGAGCAAATGGCTGGAGCGGACCGGCTGCCACATCGTGGTCACTCTCGACCTGCTTGCCCCGGCGCTTATGGGCGCGCTCGAGCACGGGCCGCTGGAACACCTTGTGGTGACGTCGCTGGCGGAGCGGATGGCGCCTTGGCGAGGCTGGTTGTACCGCGTCGAGAGACTGCGCCGGAATGGTCCCTTGCGACTGCGCAACGATGCCAACGTCCACCGCTTCGATCACCTGGTACGCACCGCTCCTCGAAACCTGGCTCCGCAAATCGTTCCGGAGGAAGATGTCGCCCTGTTTGCTCCCACCGGGGGAACCACGGCTTCACCCAAGGCGGTCATGCTGACCCATCGCAACCTGGTTGCCAATGCCGTTCAGCTGCGCGCGTGGAGCAGGGGTGAGGACGGTACGGAAAATGTGCTCGGCGTGCTGCCCTTCTTCCATGCCTATGGACTGTCCGTGTGCGTCACCGCCAGCTTGGTCTCGGGTGCGACAATTCATCTCTATCCGCGCTTCGAAACCAAGGCGGTCCTCGATCTGATCGAAGAGCAGCGCATCAGCCTGATTCCCGCAGTCCCTGCCATGCTGACGGCGTTTATTCGGGAACTGCAAGAGCGGCCGCGGGACCTGTCCTTCGTCCGAGCGGTCATGTCGGGCGCCTCGGCTCTCGACCAGTCGCTCCGCCAGAAGTTCGAGAGCTACGGCGCCCATAGCGTGGTTGAAGGCTACGGCTTGTCGGAAGCGAGCCCGGTCACTCACGTCAATCCGCTGGACGAGCGCAACCGCTCCGGCACGGTCGGTCTACCTTTGCCGGACACCGAGGCGCGTATCATGGACCAGGCCGCGGGGCTGGAAGAGCTGCCCATCGGCGCCGTCGGCGAGCTGGTGGTGCGCGGCCCGCAGGTGATGAAGGGATACTTCAACAACCCTGAAGAAACGGCTCGAGCGCTGCGGGGCGGCTGGCTTTATACCGGTGACCTGGCCCGCCGCGACCGCGATGGCTATTTCACGATCGTGGATCGCAAGAAGGACATCATCAAGACGTCCGGCTTCCTGGTGTACCCGGCCGAGGTTGAGGAGGTGCTGCGCGCCTTTCCTGCCGTGGCCGAGGCCGCGGTGATCGGCGTTCCAGACCCGGAACGGGGCGAGATCATCAAGGCCTTGGTCGTGCCGCGCGAGGAGAAGGGGCTCGACCTCGCAGCTTTGGAACGTCACTGCCAGCAGCATCTAGGTAAACAAAAGCGTCCGCGGCAAATCGAAATTGTCCGGGAACTTCCCAAGAACTTTCTTGGCAAAGTGCAGCGCCGCCGGCTCCGGGAAAACGGCGGCAGCAGCCCGGCGACCGGTCCATAGCGGCAGTACAAAGCCCTTTTCATCCCAAATCGAAGGGGAAGAAGGCGGCACCACGCTGCCGCCCTTGTTAGTGCCTACTATCATAGTCTTGGGCGAGCACGCTCCAACCACTCAAGGAACCGGGGATTTCCATTCGGCGATACCGCTCCTTGAGCCTTTCCCAAGGGTGTTCCATGCTTGACATCGCGATTGTCGACGGCATTCGCACTCCGTTCGCCAAAGCATTTGGTCCGCTGGCCGCCGTCCCGGCCTATCAACTTGGCGTAGCCGTCACCCGAGGAGTTCTGGAGCGGGCGGCCGTTGCTCCCGAGCAGATCGATCAAGTTGTTTTCGGCAATGTTGCCATCCCTCCCGATGCGGCCAACATCGCGCGCGTGATCGCCTTATTCGCCGGCATCCCTCAGGACCGCACTGCGCACACCGTCCAGCGCAATTGTGCCTCCGGCATGGAAGCAATCACCACGGGCGCACAGTTGATTCAGCTTGGGGAAGCATCGACCGTGCTGGCGGGCGGCACCGAATCGATGAGCCAGATCCCGTTGCTTTACAGCTCCGAGGCGATGGACCTGTTCTTGCGCCTTGCTCGGTCCAGGACCTGGTGGCGGCGCCTGGGAACGATGCTGCGGTTTCGGCCACGGCACTTCAGGCCGGTTCCCGGGGTGAAGTTGGGCCTGACCGACCCCTTTTCCGGATTGATCATGGGAGAAACGGCGGAGGTGCTGGCCGAGGATTTTGGGATCACGCGCCGTGAACAGGACGAATTCGCCCTGGATAGCCATCGTCGGACTGTCGCGGCCCAGAATCGTTGCGTCCTGAGCGAAGAAATTTGCCCCATCGGGACCGACCTTGCGGAAGAAGAGGTGAAACAAGATGTCGGTCCGCGCGCAGAGCAGAGCCTCGAAGCGTTGGCCAAACTGAAGCCTTATTTCAAGAAAGACGGCACCGTCACGGTCGGCAATTCGTGCTCGATCACCGACGGCGCGGCGGCCGTGTTGCTGATGCCCGGCGAAAAAGCGCGAGCGGAGGGCCGAAAGCCGCTCGGCTATCTCCGCGCATATCGTTATGCTGGGTGTGATCCGAGAAGGATGGGGCTTGGGCCCGTGTTTGCGACCAGCAAGCTGTTGCAGGGCGTGGAGCTAAGCCTGAAGGACATCGATCTCATCGAGATGAACGAGGCATTCGCGGCGCAGATGATCGCGAACGAAAGAGCATTCGCATCCCGCTCCTTCGCGCAGGAGCAGCTCGGGCGCAGCGAGGCGCTGGGCACGCTCGATCGGGAGCGTCTTAATGTCAATGGCGGCGCCATTGCCCTGGGCCACCCCGTCGGCGCCACGGGGACGCGGTTGGTGATCACGCTGCTGAAGGAGCTGCGCCGCCGCGGGATGCGGCGTGGATTGGCGACGCTCTGTGTCGGCGGGGGACAGGGAGCTGCCCTATTGCTGGAGACGACCTAGCCCGCCTCATTCCAAGGAGTTCATGATCATGGCGGGTTTCCAACGTACCACTCTTCGCATCGAAGAGCGCCCAGACGGCATTGCATCGCTCCGCATCGACGTTCCCGATCGGACCATGAACGTGTTCACGAGCCAGGTGTTTGCGGACCTCGAGGACGCTCTTAGCTACGTCGAGGAGGAGAAGAAGATCCAGGTCCTCGCAGTGCGGAGCGACAAAAGCACCGGTTTCATGGCAGGGGCAGACATCAAAGCATTCACTGCGTTGCGTGGCTCCGAAGATGCCCTGGAAATCTCCGCGCGCGGGCAAGAAGCATTCAACAAGTTCGCCGCTCTGCGCGTACCCACGATCGCGCTCGTCCACGGCCCGTGCCTGGGTGGTGGTCTCGAGTTTGCCCTGGCGTGCGATTATCGGCTGGCGCTCGACCATCCCAAGACACAGCTCGGCTTGCCGGAGATCGGGCTGGGGCTTTTGCCGGGCTGGGGAGGAACACAACGTTTGCCGCGGGCCGTAGGCCTGGAACGGGCACTGCAGGTGATTTTGCAGATGCGCAGGTTGACCGCGCAGCAAGCGCTCCGCTGGGGATTGGCGGATGAGTTGGCAAAGTCGGAAGCGGAGCTGGCTGCCAAGCTGAATGTCCTGATCGACCGTGCTATTGAGCATGGCAAAAGGCCGCTCATGAGATTGCCGCTCCGCACCTGGCGGCAGCGCTTCCTGGAATCGACTCCTGCGGGGCGCTGGCTGGTGTATCGTGTCGCCGAGAGAGTAATGCAGAAACGGGTGCCCGAGGACATGCCGGCTCCCGCGGAAGCGTTGCGCGCGGTCCGCACCGGCTTGAGCGAAGGTTTAGCGGCCGGGCTGAAGGCCGAACGAGAGGCCATCGCGCGTCTGGCAATCACTCCTGCCTGCCGAAACCTGGTGAAGCTCTTTTTGCTAAGCGAAAAACCCTCCAAGTCGCCTGAGAAATCAGCAACCGGCTCCTCGGAGTCGATCCGGCGCGTTGCCTTGATTGGCGCCGGCTCCATGGGCGCGGGCATTGCGCAATTGGCGGCCGTTCGCGGTTGCGACGTCGTCGTTCAAGAAGTTAACGACGCTGCGCTCGCGGCCGGGATGCAGAAAATCAAGGCCCTGTTTGACAAGGCGGTCGCGAGTCGAGTGATGACGGAGGATGCTGCCCGCAAACAGCTCGCTGCCGTGCACGGCACGACCAAATGGGAGGGGCTGGGCGAAGTCGACTTGGTTGTTGAGGCAGTACTCGAAGACATGGAGCTGAAACGCTCCGTCTTCCGCGAACTCGAGCAGCGTGCTCGTCCATCCGCCATTCTGGCGACGAACACCTCCTCGCTGTCCGTTACTCAAATTCAGCAAGGGCTCCAGCATCCCGAACGCGTGGCCGGCCTCCATTTTTTCAACCCAGTGCACAAGATGCCGCTCGTTGAGGTGGTTCGGGCCCCGGCGACTAGCGATCAGGCGGTTGCCACCCTGGTGCAGTGGTCCACGGCCCTGGGCAAAATGCCCGTTGTCGTGCAAGATAGCCCTGGGTTCGTCGTCAACCGCATCCTGATGCCCTACCTGTTCGAGGCGGTGGTTCTGGCGGCGGAGGGCGTGCCCATCGAGAGAATGGACAAGGCGATGCGCCGATTTGGTATGCCCATGGGTCCTTTTGAAATGCTCGACCAGGTGGGACTCGACGTGGCCGCCCACGTTGGCCAGGCCGTGCAGCCGGTGTTTGCCGACCGCCTGAGTGCATCCATGGGTTTCGAGGGGATGAGGCAGCTCTTCGTGCAAATGCAGGCGAAGGGCTGGCTGGGGCAAAAGTCTGGTCAGGGTTTCTACCTGCATCGCGGCAAGAAAAAGAAGATCAATCGTGGAGTCGGGGCGTTATTGCCAAAGGATTCGGCATCGAGCGAGCGCCAATTGTTGGCCGGTCTGCCGCCGGCGGTGCAGATGCAGCAAGCACGCGAGCGAATGGTCCTGCTCATGGTCAACGAGGCCGCTGCCTGCTTGGGAGAGGGCCTGGCCGCGGACGCCGACGCGATCGACCTGGCCATGATCATGGGCACCGGCTGGGCGCCCCACCGAGGTGGGCCTCTGACCTACGGGGCGGACCGTGGATTCCCCGAGGTGGTGCATAAACTGTCGGAGCTGGCGCGGCGCCTTGGGCCGCGCTTCGAACCTTGCGCTGCGCTCAAAGATCTGGCAGGGAAGGAAACTGTCGTGCCGCAACGGTAGTCTGCGCGCGGAGAATTGATCCGTAAGGGAGTGGTCGCGCAGCCAAAGAGGGCCGTCGATGAGTGCCAGTAATTATGATGTTGTCGTCGTGGGTGCCGGGGCGGCCGGGCTGACTGCCGCCATTGGCCTGGCTCGGGCCGGGTTCGCAGTGGCTGCCATCGAAGCGGCTGCTTACCCCGGAGCCGAGAACTGGTCCGGCTGTGTGTATTTCTGCGAGAACCTGGCCCACCCCGACATTCTCGGAGCCGAGGGAGTCGAGGCGCTGGCCTGGGAGCGGCGCCTGGTTGAGCGCGGGTTCTTCGCCTGCGATGGCCACAGTCTGCTGGGCATGAAGTACCGCGACTCCAGTGCCTTTCGCAATTGCTACACCGTGCTCAGGCCGATCTTCGACCATCACCTGGCCCAGGTAGCCTTGAAACTAGGCGTGGCGCTGCTGGCCAACACCACCGTGGAAAGCCTGATCCGCGACAGGGGACAGGTCATCGGCGTCTGCACGAATCGCGGCGCGCTCTACGGCGACCTTGTATTCCTGGCCGAAGGCGACGCCTCTCACCTGGTTACCCGCGAGGGCTACGAACGCTTTACCGACCAACGCGAATCGCCCAAGTTTCTCCAGGGAATCAAGCAGATCATCGAGCTGCCCCCCGGTGCGATCGAAGACCTGTTCGACGTCGGCTCGAAGGATGGCGTCGCATACGAGATGCTGCTGCGCAACGGTACCTTGCGCGGCCAGGCGGTCCATCTGAACATGGGCGGCTTCGTTTACACGAACCGGCAAAGCCTCTCCGTGGGGCTGGTGCTGCCGGCGGACAATCTGCGCGAGCACTTCGAAGGCGATCCGAACCTGCTCATGGAGTGGTTCGAAAACCTGCCGGCTTTGCGGCCCTGGTTTCGCGAGGGCAAACGCGGCGCGTTCGGTGCCAAGATCATTCGTGGGGGCGGGGCCCGGGATATCCCGAATCTGATCGATGAGGGCCTGGCGATCGGCGGAGCGGCAAGCGCCGTTGGCATCGATTTCCCCTATCCCAATTTCACTGGCCCCGCCACCGCGATGGGTCTACTGGTGACCCAGGCGGCCCGCCGCATTCGCGCGGAAGGTGGCCAATTCTCGCGCGAGAATCTGCGCCGTCATTATCTGGAGCCGCTGCAGCGCACACACTACTGGCAAGACGTCGATCTGCTCCGCAGTTGGCCGGCCTATGTGAAGAAGACCCAGGTCTTCTTCGGACGAAACCTCGACCTGGCCTTGGGCACCGCCTATGTTTGGACCCGGCCGCGACCCTGGTTCCTGACCAAGTGGTTCAACTGGCTGCGCCTGGTGCGCGATGTTGCGGGGCCAGCCGAGTGGCGGGCCATGCGCACGGACCTGCGCCATCTTGTGCGCGCGCTGCGGTTGCGCGAAGTCGTGAGCCGGCCGGCGCTCGGCCGGCTGCTCCTGGATGGCACGATCAATGCCATGCGGGACCTGGCGCGCAGTCCACGCGCGAACCTGCCGCCCGCGGGAAAGATCAGCCTGCATTACATGGTCGATGGGGACAGCGGGCCTGCGGGAGTGCCACCCACCTGGCGGCGCTGGTTCACGCGTCTTTCTCCCGTGCTGGCGTCGGCCGCGCGCAAAGTGTACACCAACGACGATACGCCCCTATCCACGAAGCTTCCCGAAACCAGCCAGCTCCTGCTGCGGCAAATCAACATGCTCGATGTGCTGGCGGCCGGCGCGTTCCTGCTTGCCGCAGCAATCAGCGGCACGGTTTCTGCTGGGTTGGACCGCTTTCTTGGGCTATTTCGAGGTCGGCGCTCCGGTCCCCGGGGCCTTTACCCCCGTTACGCCTTCGCCGCCGGCCAGGCCGGGGATCTGACCAAGCTGCTGGCACCGGCTCAGCAGCATTGGGAAGCACGCCTGGCTCAACTTGCGTACCAGAGCGTGAAGGCATCCCATATCCACGTGCTCTGGCCCAAGTCCCTCGCCAACAAGAACTCTGTCGCGCAAAAGGGGCTCTGGCACGTCTGTCCGGCACGCGTTTACGAAGCACGGGTCAGCCCCCAGGGCCAGCTTCAGGTCGTCGTGAATTTCGAGAACTGCATCAAGTGTGAAACGTGCTGGCGGACGAGCGACCTCGTGGACTGGGGCCGCGACGGGCTGCACCGCTTCATATACCCCGTCGGCACCCCCGTCGTGACGCGCTTGCTGAACGCCGTCAATGCCTCCGGTTCCGTGCGCCCGGTCATGCCGCGGATTCTCGATCGTTGGGAATCAATCACGCGCGAATTGGGCGAACACTGGCAGTCGGCCAAGCCGATTCCTTTGAACGGCCAGGACACAGCCGAAATCGGCGAGCTGACCGCACTTTTGGAGAAACTGGACGGCAAGCTGGCGGAGTTCGACGCGGCGCTGGCCCGCGAGCCGCGCACGGTCGATCGCGCTCGTGCCGAATATCTGGAGATGTTGGCCCGTTACGCCCAGCAGGTGGCGCTGCGCATTCTCGAAGTCGTGCGCGGCAGCACGCTGGGTGATCGCCCGGAAGCCGGTTTCGCAACGGTTTATCGGCTGATCTCGGAACTCGCCGGAGCGCTGGTCGCCAAGGCCGAGGAGCGCGCCCGTCGGACGTGGGACCAACGCTTCGCCTGGGCCGCAGCCGACGGGCGGCAGTTGCGGCAATATCACCTGACGGGATTGCGCCGGCTTCTACATTTGCTGACACAATTCGTGCCTGTCGCACCTCTGGAGCCTGACCGATCCCGTTTCTGGCTCCAGGCCGAGGACGATGCAGCCGGCCTTGCCGGCAAGATGGGCGAGTGGCTAGCCCGACTCGATGCAGTGTTTCCGCCAGGCGCTTGGCGCGACATCGACCGCCAGGTGCCTCTCACGACTGCGCAGGACGCGGCATTGCGCGACCTGATCAGCCAGGTGCCGGTGGTGGATGCCGGCGAGCTCACGCGTACGATGCACCCGCCGCTGCGGAAGGCCCTCTTGGCGGAACTGGGCCGGCGTGATCCGTCGCTGGCGTTTCGGGTTGCGTCCCACCTATGGGCCCGCGACCTGGCGCGCTTGCACACGACTGCCCCGTCCTTCGTGGAAGCGGCCGACCGGTGGACGCGGGGAGCCGAGTGGACCTGTTTTGCCGCCATCGAGGCAGCGCAGATGCAGGGGGCCGGATGGAAGGGCGAAGCCTTATTTGTGCCTGCTGGCAATGTAAAAGCGCTTCTCTTGCTTGTGGGCAACCAGCTTGTCATCGTCCCATCCGGCACTCGGGGGCTGCGGCTGGAAGCGTTGCCAAGCCTCGGTCTCCGCGGGGCAGGGCTCGAGCGCGTCTACCTGGACAACATGGTCCTGCCTGAGACGAAAGCAGGGGCCGATTACGATCGCGTCGGGCGCGTGTGGAAGGTCCTGAGCGCCGCGGACCTGACTTCCATCGCCTTTGGGATGGCCGATCAGCTTTGCCAGCGGGCCATTGCTCATGCCACAGGCCGGGTACAATTCCCCGGTCTCTTCCATGATGAAGAGTCTCGCGACCCCATCGGCAAGTTCGGCGCCGTCAAGAAGATGGTTGCCCAGATGTCCGCCCGCCGCTACCTTATTGAAACGCTCGATCATGCCTTGTCGCCCACCGATTTCTCGTCGTCCTCGGTTGAGCGCGCCGGCCTGGTGAAGGCTGTGGCAGCCGAGGCATTGGGCTCAGCTCCTGGCAGCCTGTCTTACAACGCAGGGCAAGTATTCGGCGGCACAGGCTATTCCGAAGACGACATCCTCGCAAAGTTCTACCGTGACGCCGCTGCCTGGCGTTTTCTCGGGCCCACCAATGTCGATGCCTACTGCCAGCATGGCGAGCAACTGGTACGCAGCTGGCATCCGGACGGCCGGCGCCTGGCCAGCTTCAATCACGAGGCGCAGCTCTTCGACCAACTAGCACAGCGGAAAGCGCTGCAAGCAGAACTGGATGAGGTGCGGGTACTGCGCTCGCGGCTGCGAAGTTTGGTGAATGATTGGCAGAACGCCCGGAAAGAACGAACCACAAGCCCTTTCGGCAACGACGACGGCGCCTCTCTTGGCCCGGTCGGCCTGGCCGAGATCACCGAGCACGTGGCGCGGCAGAACGCGCACCTGCTGGCAGCGAAGGCGTTGATCCTGCGCACGCATGCGCGGTTGGAGCATAGCCTCGATGCCGAAACGGAAATGGCCCTGGTCCGCGTGTGGCTGGAAGAGGCCGCGGTGGCTCTCGAGGATTTCGAGAGCATGGTGCGCCAGCGCCTGATCCCCTTCGTGGGGCGCAGCGGCCAGCCTCTCGTCAATCCCAGTGCCGGTCCTGCCATCACGAAGTACGACGACTACCTTGCGGCCCCGTGTCCGTATGATTCGGGAGACTTCCTGGGCGTGCCGACCGACCTCGCGCAACCGCGCTTCGTACCGGAAATGATTGAGGCCGACCCTGAGCTGGCGGCACGCGACCAGAAGATCCGCGAGCTGCTCACGGGCCACTTCGGCAAACCTCGGGGGGACGGGCTGCTCTACGAGCGCCATATCGAACGGCAGCACCGTCCGGACGCGGAAGACCTGGACTTTTGCCGCAAGCACGGTTTCTTCCGCATGCCCATTCCCAAGGAGCTGGGCGGTGAGGGCGAACGCAAGATCGATTACTATCTCTTGATCACAAACGCACAGCGGTTGGTCGATGTCGGCGTTTCCCTCACAATCCAGGCGAGCACGAGTATTGGAACGACGCCGATCTTGCTGGCCCGCGACAAAGACTTGCCCAAGGCCCAAAAGGACCTCGCTCCCTTCCTCGGGGATCCAAGCCTTCAGCGCGATGTCCGCAAGCGCCTGGAGAAGCTTGTGGAGATGCTCCCCGCCAGCCCCAAGCGCGCAGAGCCGGCCTACAAGGAGCTAAACAAGCGGTTGGAACAGAGCGTGCTAGCGCAAACCGTCCTGCGCACTTTGTTCCACAGGTTCGTGCTTTCCTGGCAGCAGGCGGGACGCGCCCGGCGGCAGTTTGATCCGGCGGGTATGGGCACCCATCTGCGAGAAGCGCTCACGCATTGGACAGAGGCTTGCGCCCGTGCGGAGGAAATGCACGCAGAACTGGGCAGGCGGCGTGAAGCGTGTGACGTGTACCTGCGCTGGATTGCCAGCGGCCAGATTTCCGCATTCGCGCTGACGGAGCCGTCGGCTGGGTCGGACACTGCCCGCGTGGCTACCCGCGCACGCCTTTGCTCGGTAGCCGTTGAGAAAGAATCCGACGGCGTCCTGCGCTTCGTGCCGGCCGGGAGCGACCAACCTCGTTATCTGATCGATGCTCGCCGGCTGGAATTTCGGCCGGCCGGTGTCTTTTACCGCTGGTCGGAGTCCGCGGACGCTGCGCCCATTCACTTTGACGAGTACGACTACGAAACCGACGACCCCAGCCGCACCCGCTCTTACGAGCACGGCAAACGCCGCGTTCATTTCACCGATATCGCCCAGCTCCGCGAGCGCGAAGGGAAGCTCTCGTACGACTACTGGGAGATGAACGGCGCCAAGATGTGGATCACCAATGGCAGGATGGCCGGAGTGATGAGCCTGTACGCCAAAACGGAGGAAGGCGTCACCGGGTTCATGGTAGACCGACATGCGGAAGGATTCCTGGTCGGCAAAGACGAGGCCAAACTCGGCCAACTTGGCTCGCCGACGAATGAGTTGGCACTCCAGGCAGTGCGTGTCCCGCGCGAAAATGTCCTGGGACTCGAGGGGCGCGGCCAGGTCAATGCGCTGGAAACACTGAATGTCGGCCGGGCCGGGCTGGCCATGACGGCGGTGGCGCAGATGGCAGGGCTGATCGAGCGGAGCCGGGCCTTCGCTCAGGCAGTCTACGGCGAGATCCCTCACTGGGCTGCCTGGCGGCTGCAGAGGATGGAAGAAGATCAGTTCAGCGCCGAGGCGCTAGCCCACGAGGTCATCGGCCGCTTCGAGCATCCCCAGACCAAGTCGGTGCGCATGGAGTCGGCCATTTCCAAGATGCTGGCCAGCGAGCTGCTGCATCGAGTCATTGAATTCGCCGAGGACATTCACGGCATCGCGGGGCAGACGCAGCTGCATTTGGTGGAAAAACGCAAGCGCGACGCCCGCATCCTCAACATCTACGAAGGCACGAACGAGATTCAACGATTCTTCATCCTGAAGGACCTCGCATCGGAAGTCGCACCGCGCTGGTCGCGAAAGAGCGTCGCGTGTTTGCCGGATTTCCTGGGCCGCGAGGCCCTGGAGATGGAAGCCCTCAAGGGCGACGTACGGCAACGCATCAGTGCGGCGCTGGAGACATTCGGTCAGGAGCTTTGGCAGAACCCAAACCTGCAAGCGAATTGCTTCCTCCTGGCGGAATCGGCCGCCTGGCTCAAGGCGGCAGACAGCACACTGGGCCGACTCGCCTGGCTGGAACGCCAGGCTCAGGCGGACGAAAGCGCCGAGCCGTCGCCGAAATTGGATCTTGCCTCGCGGGCGCTGGCACGCTGCAACAACGAGGTTCGGCATCGGCTGCACCGATTTGACGAAGAGCTGGCTCACCTGCGCCGCGGTTATTACGCGCCGGAAGTGCGTGCCGCATCTCTTCTGTTCGACCGCCGCGAGACAGCCTTACGGGCCCCTCGGGTATCGAGCCACATTGAGCTGCCGCTCTCGATCCTCGTGGTGGTGGAACCGACGATTACCGCCCCGCATCCGCAAGTGGTGGGCGGCAGGCTTCTCGAATCACACTGGACACTTAGCGATGCAGATCGCTCCGCGCTAGAGACTGCGCTGCGTTTACGCGACCAAGCCGCGGCTCCGGTGACGATGCAAGTCATGGCTGTCGGCCCAAGAGGCCATGCCCAAGTGCTCCGCGAAGCACTGAGCCTTGGCGCGGACCGCGTTCGTCTGGTGGTCTCCGATGGCGAGGGCTTGACGCCGGACAGCGCTGCCGCGGCCTTGGCGGCGGTGCAGGACGCGGCAAACTCGTTTGACGTGATCCTGGGCGGCATCGGCAGCGCCGACGGCGAGGAGGGACTGTTGGTCCAGCTCACCGCGGCCGCGCTGGGCACTTCCTACGCCGGCAGAGCCGAGCACGTTACCGTAAGAAAGACCAAGACAGAGCAAGACGCCTATCTGGTCGATGTTTCCGGCCGCAGGCAAAAGGTTCGCGCGTTGCCTCTGGCGGTCGCGATCGAGGCGGGCCTGCCGCTGCGACCCTTCACGATTGACGGTTACCTGTCTGGACTGGCCGGGGCTGTGGAAATGGAGCGTTGGCCGAGGAGAGTTTCTCCCCAAATCGTCTTCTTCCAGAATGCCTCCCAGGCAGATCGCACTGGCCCAGCGGAGGAGCAGCCGCACCCCCTATCGCCGCAAGGAGCAGCTCAATTTGCCCTGGGCCGGATTGGCTTGGCAGGGACTCTGTCGGCAACTGCCGAAGATTTTTCTGGCGACATCGAGCAGGTTGCTCATCCCAGTTTGCTTGATAAGCGCGTCGTTGCCGTGCTGGCCGCGGACCAGGAGGGCCGACTCCAGCCGGCCGCCGCCAACACCTTGAGGGCAGCGGGCCTGATCGCCGGCGTAGAAAGAGCCGAGCTGACAGCGCTATTGATTGTACCCCGCGCCGAGGAAAGCCAGCGGCGCGCAGTGGGGCAAATCCTGGCGCTGGAATGTCCCAATGTAGTGCTGCTTCCGGCCGAGAATGGAGAGTCAGCGGCCGAGGTGAACAGCCGGCTGCTTAAAGAATGTTGGCCGATCCTCGAGGCTCAACCGCGTGCAGTAATAGGCGAACCCTGGACAGAGGAAGCCTTTGCAGTTCTCCATGTCCAGGAAGGCGAGGCCAGCCGCGCCGCCCTGCGCATCCGCCGGGTCTTTATGGAGAAGGACCAGGTCCTTATTGAATCCGCACAGGCCGGCGGCAGACTGCGCGCACGCGAAGCCCTCTCCTGGGCATCGGATGGGACCTGGTACATCTCCCTGACCAGCACCGCGGAAGTCCCTGGCGAGCGCGTTCCAGTCACTACTGCCGCGCCACGGGTCGAGCGCTGGACGCCACGTCTGGAACGCTTTTACGCCCGGGGCGATATCCAGCGCCTTCTCGACGAACTCAAGCTTGATACGGGACTGGTAAGCCTGACCGATGCCGACTTTATCATTGATGTCGGTTTTGGGGTCGGCAATCGCGACGGCCATGAAGCAGTCATCGAGCCCCTGGAGCAAGCGCTACGCCAGCTAGGAGTCCGCGGCCTGGTCGTGGGCGGCTCTCGCAAAGTGACCGAGGAGCTGCACTTGCTGCCTGCAGACCGGCAGATCGGGCAGTCCGGCGTGAGCGTCAACCCGCAGCTCTTGCTGGCTATCGGCGTCAGCGGCGCTCCTCAGCACCTGAATTACATAGGCTCCCGGGCGAGAATCCTCGCCTTCAATCGGGACCCTGATGCCCCCCTCATGACCCTCAACCAACGCCAGCCAAAACCGCGCGTTTATCCGGTTATCGGTGATCTTTTCGATACAGTCCCTGCCTTTATTGCAGCCCTGCGCCAGGAGGCTCCGGGGAAAGCTCCGGCGCCCGACCAGTCCGAAGTCATAACTACGGCATAAGTTTCGTGCGTCCGCCAACAATGGAAGGCGACGGCTCCCACCTTGGCGCGCCAGTTGCACTTGCGCTTGGTGTGGTTTCCGCGCCGCTCTCTTGCCGATGAACAGAGTGGCAAAGCGGAGCCTATAATAGTGACGGGGAACGAGAGAAAAGAGGTCAACGATGACTCCACTCGGATTCGTAGAATCCGGGGTGCCGACTCCGGTGCCAACGCCAGCCGCCGGCCAGTTACAACTGGAGGTCGGCGACACCTTGGCCTCCGCCCGCCGCATCTGGGTGCGGGGCCGACTTATGGAGCCCCAGGCCGCTTCCACGAATGATGCCGACCAGCATTGGTGGCAATCGTGGCGGCGCAAGAGCGAGCCGTCGGCTCCGGCCAGCGCGCATTTCGAGACCCGAATCAGTGGCCAGGTCTTCTCGGCAGATGTTCCTCTTCAAGCAGATGGTCGTTTCGAGGCGACCTTCAGCGCCGAACTGCCCGCTGTCCGGCGCGGCTGGCGCCTTGCGCGCACGATCGTCACGCAAGAACATCGTGTCGTCGAAAAATGCGGCGTCGTGCTCATGCCGCCGGCCAATGCCCGCGGCGTCGTTGTCGTCCTGCTGCCCGAGGCGTGCACGTCATCGTCGGCAGGACCGCAGCTCTTGGCCGATTCGGAAGCGGCGGCCCGGCTTACGCCCGTGTTGCGCCGGCTCCAGGAAACCTCAGGCAGCGCCTACGCCCTGTATTATCTCGCCGCAGTACCGGCAAGCAAAAAGACTCGTCAGGCCGAGCTGGCCCTGGCGACCACGGCCCTTGGCTGGCCAAGTGGAACCTTTTTGCTGCTTCCATCGGAAAGCGGCGCTTTCGATAAAGCGATCGCCGCCGGGCTCGATCGTCTCCGCTGGTTGTTCGCCGGCAGCCTGGATATGCTCGTCCTGAATCTCGAACCGTCTCTCGCTGCTGCACTACCCGCTCTGCTCCAACCTCAGGAAGACCGGGCAGTCGTCCGCGAACTGCTCAATCCGGACGAGAACCCCGCCAAAATTGTCGATGTCCAGCCGGATGCGATCGTAAAGCAAAACGAATCCTTGCGGCCAACGCGGGCCGGCCTCGTGCCGCGCTACCCGGTCGTCTTTTGCCACGGCATGCTGGCGTTCGGTACGCTGAGCCTGCAGCTGCCGAAAGACCCCAATTGCTTCAGTCCATTGCGGCAGTTCCTACGCGAGCGCGGCTTCCGCGCCTTGTATCCCTTAGTAATACCCACCGGCGGCGTCGTAGACCGCGCCAAGCAATTACGCGACCAGATCTGCGGCTGGACAGATCAACCGGTCAACGTCATAGCCCACAGTATGGGAGGGCTCGATGTCCGGTACATGATCACGCACCTTGGCATGGAAAATCGCGTACGCAGCTTGACGACTATCGCCACGCCCCACCGGGGGACGTACCTCGTGCAGTGGTTCATCGAGAACTTCCGGCAACGGGTCCCCCTTCTCCTGGCCATGGAGGCCATGGGAGTAAACGTCGACGGCTTCCGGGATTGTCAACCAGAGGTCTGCCGGGAGTTCAATGCGAATACACCCGATCGGCCGGAAGTGAGCTATTTCTCCTACGGCGGGGCCGTGTCGGCAGCGCGCGTCACGCCGCTCCTACGCCGGGCCTGGAACCTGCTGAATGCCGTGGAAGGACCCAATGACGGCATGGTGTCGGAAAAATCTGCCCGCTGGGGAGAATACCTCGGCACCATCCATGCCGACCATTTTGCTCAGACGCCCGACATGGTCTTCGTTCATCCAAACGAAGACTTCGATGTTCTCGGCTTCTATTTCCGCATGCTCGAAGACCTGGCTCGCCGCGGCTTCTGATAATTCTCGCGCGCGTTCGATCGGTCGCGCGTTCCGAAATTCCCCAACATTATTCAAGGGTCCAGAGGCATCCAATCCAGAATATCGAAACGCGCGTGCGGCGACGAGAGCGGCACGCGGGCTGTCTCCTCGTAGGCGGCCAGGCAGGGCTTGAGCAACGGCTGCAAGTCTTCGCTCGTCAGATAGCCTTGCTCGCGGCAAAACATCAGGTGAGCCTGGCCAGGGACGCGCACGAGCTGCAGTTCGGGCTTGGCCTGTCGGGCTAGCTCGCCGAACGTCTTGCCCGCATCGCTCGCGGGAACCAGCAGATAGGCAGTGTTGCCGCTGTCGGTCTTCCCGGAAATGAGCGGCGTGGCCCGGGCAAATGATTCGTGGATTTGCACGGCAAGATCCTCCTTTCGGCCTTCCGCTTCCATCAATTCCACCTGGGCCACGTCGGTGATCGGCAGCAGCTCGCTGAGGAAGCTGGCTGCCTCGTCGAGGAGAGGCAGCGCGAGCGAGCGCACCAGGTCGGTGCCACTGGCGCAGGCAGCGTGCAGCCCGCCGCGCGGCGCCAGGACGCGGTCTTGCAGCACTTGATCGAGTTGTGCCTTCTGCATCGGGCCCAGTGTGCCGGCGAAGCGAAGAGCCGCCTGCTCCAGGTCGGTTTCTCCCTCAGGCAGCACCACCCGATTCGTCGCCGACTGTCGGATCGACTCCCAAAAAGTCTCGGGCGACGGCAGCGGCGAATGCGAAGGCGTCAGCTCCATCCGCGGGTGCCTGAGAGCCGGGTCCTCATCCTCCCTGAGCACGCCTTCCAGGTTTTCCTGCAAGTGCTTGAGCCGCTGCCGGCAGAAGGTGACCTCGCGAAGACGGTCATTGATCCGTCCGTGCAAGATTGAAAAGAACAATTGGCCGGAATTGATGATCTCCTCAGCGAGACACTGGCGCGCGAACGCGGACAGGTGATCCATGAAGACGCGGAGCAAACGGCGTGCGCGATTGCCGAAGAGGAGGAACGCGGGCAACGACCGGGCGCCGCTGTGGGACTCGGCCAGGCAACCCTCCAGGGCGGCCTCGACATTCTGCCAGGCCTTAAGTGTGCGCAGGGCCTGTTGCTGGGCGCGCACACGCTGTGCGGCCACCGATTCTTCACAAAAGCGCCCAAGGCGGAAAAGGGCCGCCTCCGCTGCCGCCACGCGCCGGCCCTGGTGCTCCATCAGGCCGAACGCTGCTTTGGCGAGGTGCGCATCCCATTTCTGGGCGAGGGCTTCCGCGGCTGCGGTGAGGGCCCTGCTCAATCGGCTCTTGCGCCACTCCGACCCTACGGCGGACAACGGTTGGCTGCTGAAATCGTCGGCGGGGGCTGTCGCGCCCCACTCAAGAACACGGCCCAGGGCCTGCCGCGACCAGTTTCCCAGGTCTTCCTGGGCCACAGGTTGTTGCGATTGCTCTTCGAGAACAGCCAGCAGGTGGGTGAGCGCTTCGGCCGGTGGGCCGCCTAACTGCGCGCGCGCCTCTTCCTCCATACGCGCACCGAGAACTTCCGGGCGCAATTCCGAGTCCGCCAATGCGCGCGCGCATGCTGCCTCAACCTCCGCCAGCGCCGTCGGTTCGCCGGTGGCCTGCCATTCCTCGATGAGTTGCTGGCAACTCTGCCGGGCTGCCAGCCGTAACAGCAGACCGCGCGGAAACCACACCGCGTACGTGCCGAAGCTGCGGAAGCTCAAGCCTCCCACCGGCAGCGGGAGGTGACGATCGCGATCGAGGTGCAGGCCCAGCGGGGTCGTCAATTCGTGGAACAGGTAACTGCCCAGGTGAGCGAGGGCGTCGCGGAGCGCTGTCGGACTACGGTGCGCCAGCTGAAATAGATACGTCGAAGTAAACGCCTGGCCCTGGTCCACGGTGCGCGGTCCGTCCGCACCATACTGGGCGGCAAAGGGGACCGTCGGCTCGGCGAAGTGGTTCAGTTCGGTCAGAGTGGCGTAGACGTTGGCAAGCTCGGCCGGCGGCGAAGCCGGGTCCAGCGGAGCCCCGCAGAACAAGAACAGCGAAGCTTCGGCATCTTGGTAGTGAAGCTGCTGCAAGAGCCGGCGCAAGGCATAGCCCAGGTCCACCAGGAAGCCGCTGCTGCCTCCCCCCGCGGCGGCGATCACGTAGACACGCGGCACACTGTCGCGTAGAGCCAAACCCGTCTCGGTGACCGATTGGTAAATCGTGTTGGGGTGCACGGCCTGCTGAACTTCGCGGCGCAGCCGGGCCAGCAAGCGGAGGTGGTTGTCGACAAATGCCAACCGGCCAAGTGCCCGGCAGCCTTGGGTTTGCAAGGCGCGCGAGATCGAGTAAAGCTTCTCGCGGGGCAGCCACTCGCTCAGGTAATCGAGCATGCGGCGGCGGTAATGCCCGACGGGCTGCAAGGGGAGGTGGTAAACCTCGCTCCGCGAGAGCGCGACCTCCGGTGTCCCGCGGAGCGCCCCACGCGCCGCGTCAGGGTCGGTTTCCAGATAGACGAAGCGCAGCAAGGGGATCTTGTTCAAGTCGCCGAGCCGGTCGAGGAAGCGGCTGCGCAGTTCGATCAGGGCGCGCCGGCCGAGGGTCCCGACACCGATGATGAGCGTCGGCCGCAGCGCGCCCGATTGCGGCTGCGCCATGGTAATCCCCACCTGAGCGCCGTCTTCGGGTTGGTCGGGTGGGTTGGCAGAGTCGTCCCTGAGCTCTTCCATGTCCATCTCAAGCTGGATGTCCTCCAGGGTCTCGCCGACGATTTTGGAGCGGTTCTCGGCGGGCGCCGCGGCCTCAACCGCGCCCGGGCTCGACCGCGCATGCCCGTGTGCATTAAACAGAGCCCGCACGAAGGCCAGGCAACTGGGGAAACGTCCCGAGGGATCTTTGGCCAGCGCCCGCCCTACGACCGGACGTTCGCTTTCCGGAAGAGGACGCAGCTCAGGATCTTCCTGCAAATGCTGTTGGGCGAGCTGTCGGGGGTTTTTGCCAGTGAAGGGTCGCTGCCCCGTGAGCAGTTCCTGGTAGACGATCGCCAGGCTGTACTGGTCGCTGCGTTGGCTGATCTTGCCGCCAAACGTCTCCGGCGGCGCGTACAGGGGGGTGACCCCGCCCAAGAGGCCAATGCTGCCTGACCGTTCGAGGTGTTTGACCAGGCCGAAGTCGGCCACCTTCACTCGCCCGCCAATGAGAAACAGGTTTCTGGGTTTGATGTCGAGGTGCTGCAGGTTGTGCTTTTCGTTCATGTGGTCCAGGGCTTCGGCAGCGTCCCGGATGTAGCGCAGGAGCGCTTCGCGGGGGATGCCGACCAGACCGGCGGACTGGCATTCCACGAACGCATCGTGGAGGCTCTGATCCGCCAGTTCCATGACGATGGCGAGTTCACCCTCGGCCACCTCGATGCGATCAAGGGACAGCACGAAGGGATGGCGGACTTCCTTGACGCGTTGCAGGGCCTGCAGCTCCTGTTCGGCGCGGGCCCCCTCCACATCTAACGAATTGAGATTTCCGTAGACGAATTTGATGGCCTTGAACAGTCCACCCGGGGCTTCGCATTTCCAAACTTCGCCAAAGCCGCCACTGCCCAAGGGCTCGATCAGGCGGTAGCCGGGAAGTGGCTCCGCATTCGGCTCCCGCACGAAACTCATGGGATAACTCTGTCTCTGGCTCGCCCGCCCAAGACGCCTGCCGAGACCAGGAAACTGGCCGGTCTTTGATTTCCGCTCGTTGACGTTCAAAAGGAAGAGGTGGAAGGAACCGTTCGAGCTTCAATCAAGAGCCCGGTCCAAAAAGCACTATCATCTGCACCGAATCTCCGCGTAAGGTTAGTTCGCAACAGGGCAATTGTCCAATGCGCTAAAACCTACTTTTCATGCGCTGGAAGAAACTCAAGGTTGGCCCGCGGGAGCATATTTGCAGGAATTTCCTCCCTTTCCTGATGCTCGACACGATTCAAGGATGACATAAGTGCTTGTCGCGTAAAGGAGAACTGCAAAAGAAGGCATTTCAGCACCCCAAACTCAGGTTCTGCAAGCGATTGTTTACACGTATCTGATTGGGCAATAACAACTTACGTAACGAGCAAACAATCTTGGGACTTTGGGAACGAGGGGGAACTCAGCAACTCAGGTCTGTCAGATGAGCTGGCCGGAGCAAGGAACACGCACCTCGCGCTTCGCAAAAGTGGGAAGAGATAGGGAAAATGCGGCATACAGCGTGGGATAATGAAGAATGAGAGGATTGTGCTGCCCCAAGCGGTCTTCACCGGTTTTGGCCAGCGTGTTATAACCAGGGAAGGAAGGCGACCCATACAGGCAGATCAGCCTGTACCCCCGTGGATCAGATATTTTGGGAGACGGTTCATGCGTTATGTATGGTTGGCTTTGAGCGGCGTGCTGTTGGCCACCAGCACCCTGCAAGCCCAGCAGGCTTCACCAGCTCCGGCCGTAACCCTCGATCCCGCGAGAAACCCGCTCGACGCCTTGCTGGTGCAGTGGGAACAGAAAATGACGTCGATCACGGACCTCTCCGCGGAAATTGTCCGGATCAAAGAAGATAAGGTATACGGCACACGCGAGATTTTTGAGGGCCGGGCCAAATTCAAAAAGCCCGGCCTGGCGCTTCTCGACCTGCACCGAAGAGACAGGCCTGCAGTCATCGAGAAGTATATCTGTACCGGCACATTCCTCTATGAGTTCTCTCAGTCCAACAAGCAAGTGCGCGTGCACGAGTTGCCGCCGCCCAAGCCGGGTCAGATTGCCGACGACAATTTCCTCTCCTTTCTCTTTGGGATGAAGGCCGAAGAAGCCAAGAGTCGGTACGACTTGAAAGTGGTGAAAGACGATAATTTCTACATCTACCTGGAAGTGCTACCGCGCACTCCCGCGGACAAGGCTGATTTCCAAAAGGCACAGCTTGCCTTCACGCGCAGCACCATGCTGCCGCGGCTCCTGATATTCATGGAGCCCAACGGCAATCGCGTGAATTGGGACATCCCCAGCATCGACATCAACGCCAGGCTCAATCGCAACGAATTTACCTCACCAACCTTACCGCCCGGATGGAAATACGTTCGGGTGCCTCTCAATGCAGACGGGGCGGCGAACCCGGGGAACGGCAATGTCGAACCGCGGCTCTATCGTCCCAAGCAGCCATGAGGTCAGCCTTTCTCAAGAATCAGAGCCGGGGTACGGTCGCCGTGCCCCGGCTTTTGTTATTTAGAGTAGAACCGATGATCAGCCGATACATTCGGGGTCTTTCATGGTTTACACTTGAGCGAGGTCTATTCCAGCGAGTATGCTGCTGAAAAGCCGAGAACTAGAACGGCAGGAAACATCCGGGGGCGCAGGAGCGCAGGGTAAGATCGCCGCGAGGGGTCGCTTGTTGGAGAGAGGTTCATGCGCTGGGTGAGTTTGGCCGTCTTTTGGATAGGCAACGCTGCTTTCCTGGCGGCCTCTGCCGACGGTCAGCACGCCTTGCTTCGGCCGGGCGGGGGTTTTGATGGCATCGACCGGCTCCTGCAAAATGCCAGCGTGCAGAAGGAGCTGCACCTCAGCGAAGAGCAGATCCAGCGAATCAAGGAAGTGGCTCGCGAAGTCCGGCAGAAGGAACAGGGAGAACTCGCCAAGCTCCGCGAACATAAAGGTTCTGCCAAGGAGCCAAGCCTCGAAGAAGTGCGTGACAAGGTTATGGAGCTGATGAAACAGGCCTCCGAGGACACGCTGCGCGGCGTCAGCGACGTGCTCAAACCCGAGCAGATGAGGCGGCTCAAGCAGATCAAATTGCAGCAAGAAAGCCTGGCGGCATTTTCAGACCCGGACGTAATCAAGTCCCTAAAGCTCACCGATCGGCAAAAAGAGAGCATTCGGAGCGTCGCAGAGGAGCTCGCGAAGAACGCCAACGACGCATTCAAGAAGGGCTCGCAATCGAGCTTCCCTGCCGCCCTCAAGCGGGTTGCTGTCTTGCGCCGGGAATCTCTAGAGAAAGGACTCGCCGTTCTCACGCCGGAGCAGAGAAAAATTTGGAAGGAATTGGCGGGAGAGCCTTTCGAGGTAAAAATCGAAGAGCCCCTTATTCGCAAATCGGAAGGAGAGAAAAAGCCACCAGCCGAGCCGGACAAGAAGTAGTTCGCCGCGCATGCCGCGACAATGCTTGACCGCTATCCGGATAGAGTTACGATGGATAGGAGATCGGCAGGTGTGGCGTGCTTGGCAGCTTCATCGCCTCGAGAGAATCACTTCGACGAACAGAGGAGATCGCACATGGCGCAGCGCTTCCGCATTCAGGCCTTTTGCTGGGTGCTGGCATTGGCGGTAAGTGCCAATGTGGGTGCGCCTACGGTTCAGGCACAGAGTGAGGGCGGCGAGAAGGTTTATCAAAACACGTTGCGGGGCACCGTGTGGATCCTCGCGCAGCGCGGCGAGTCGACTCCCCAGGGCACACGGATGTTTGCCTCCGGCACTGGCTCTCTCCTTGACCAGACGCACCGTCTGGTCATCACGAATTACCACGTGGTCGGCGAGAACAGCCGCGTCGCAGTGCTGTTCCCCACTTTCGAGAATGGCAAGCTGGTGGTTGAGTCGGACGTCTACAGGCAGAAGATTCAGAGCGGCCGTGGGATCAACGGCGAAGTCATTGCCAGGGATCAAAAGCACGATCTCGCATTGATCAAGCTGGAATCCGTTCCGAAGGGGGCACGCGTCCTCTATCTCGCGAAGGATGGGGTTAGCCCCGGGCAGCGCGTGCATTCGATAGGCAACCCAGGGCGGAGCGGAGCCTTGTGGGTGTACACTGCGGGCACGGTGCGCACGCCTCCTTACCACAAGCAATGGCGCGTCAAGGATGGGAACAAGATCCTGAGCTTCGATGCGCATGTCGTCGAAACACAGTCTCCCACGAATCAGGGCGATAGCGGCGGACCGCTCGTCAACGATCGAGGTGAATTGGTAGCCGTCACGCAGGGTTACGCCACTGACGCCCAGCTGCTGAGTTTGTTCATCGACGTCAGCGAAGTCCGCAGTTTTTTGAAAAGCAACAACATGCTGGCAAAACTGCCCAGGGCATCGTCTGCCGGGGCGTCTTCGGTCGTCGCGGAAAAGTCCGCGGATCAACCGGCGACAGACGTAGAAAAACTCGAGCTGACCGCATCAACAAAGTTGAAACTTGCGAAGACTTTGGCCGACGCAGGTAAGCTAGAGAAAGCCAAGGACCGGTATGAGAAGATCATCGTGGACTACCCAAGCACCAAGGCGGCTGCAGAAGCGAAAACGTTGCTCGACAACATCAATAAATAAACGACAGGAGAGCGCGTGAACGACGGCGATCGTTCGTTGGCAATCTTTATTGATTTCGAGAATCTGGCACTTGGCTTTCAAGGACGACGTGATCGCTTTGATATCACCCGCGTGCTGGCACGCTTGGTGGAAAAAGGAAAGATCGTCGCCAAGAAGGCGTATGCGGACTGGAGCAGGTTCGCGAACTACACGGCTCTGCTCCACGAGGCCGCCATTGAACTGATCGAAATCCCGCGGCGCACGCAGACTGGCAAGAACTCCGCGGACATCCACCTGTGCGTGGATGCAATGGATCTTGCTTATTCGAAAGAGCACATCAATACGTTCGCCATTGTCTCGGGCGACAGTGATTTCTCACCCCTGGTCTCCAAGCTCAAAGAATTGGGCAAGCACGTCATCGGCCTGGGCATGCAGGAATCGACCTCGGAACTGCTGCGCGACAACTGCGACGAGTTCATCTATTACGAGGATCTGGGGCAAGGCCAGGCCCTCGCGCCCAATATCGATCCCCACCTGCCTGAAACCAAACGCAAGGCCTTCGCTCTGCTCATGGAATCTCTCCTCGCCCTGCGCCGCGAGAACAAGGAGGTGCTTTGGTCTTCGATGATCAAGGACACCATGAAACGGAAGAAGCCATCCTTCAATGAGGCATATCACGGTTATCGAACCTTCAGCGAACTGCTGGAAGATGCTCAGAAGGAAGGCCTCCTGGAATTGGACACCGACAAGCGGAGCCGGACGTACGTGGTGACGCGCTTCGGTTCCGAATCAAATTTGGACGTCCCGCCGCCGGTGAAGAAAAAGTCGCGCCGGCGCCGCTCCTCGGGCAAGCGCAGAACTGGACAAGGTGCCTCTCCGGAGCCTGCTTCCCAAGGAAACGCTGTGGAACCGCTGAGCAAAAATCAGCCGACCGCGGATGAATCCCCCGATCGCTCAGAATCGTTAGCGCCGTCACCACCCGAACTGGGCCCCGAGATCCCTTTCTGATTACTTCGACCTCTTGCCAAGCTCGAATGTCCTGCAGAGGCTGATGGGCATCTGTCGTACGTGATTGTTGGCTGCGGCAAGCACAAGTACTCCTACGGAAAGCTTCGGTGTCCTCAGCGCAATTTACCGGGTCCGCATAGCTAGACGAAAGCAGAAGGATCGAACTGCCTCTTGTAACCGGGGCCGCCAGCAGCGAGAATGAGGCGGGTAAGGTGTTTCTTTTCTGGCTTTCCAGACGCAGGGGTCGAGGGGAAATCCTTCAATGGCCCTTTTCCGTCATCTGTTACAGCTCCGCCGCCGGAACGGGGGCTGCCACGGGGAAGCCATACAGACATGATCGAATGCAAAACCCACGGACGACCCAGGATATTGCGCAGCCGTCGGTTGATACGTTCCTCCGGACCGTTCTCCGTAGCGGCGTGCTAGATCGCGAGCAGCTCCGAGACGCGATCCAGGGGGTCCCGCCCGAGCGGCGCGGCGATCCGGAGGAAGTTGCCGACTACCTCGTCAAATCCGGCAAGCTTTCGCGCTTTCAATCGCGCAAACTGCTCAAGGGAACGGCGCTCGGTCTCGTCCTTGGTCCTTTCCATGTCCTCGCCCCGATCGGCAGAGGGGGCATGGGAACGGTCTACCTGGCCAAGGACAGCCGCAGTCAAACGCTCGTCGCCCTGAAGGTGCTGCCTCCCAAGCGTGCTCGCGAGGAAGAACGTTTGCTGACCCGTTTCCGCCGGGAGATGGAGATGTGCCAGCGGGTCGCGCATCCGCATCTTGCCTGGACCTACGATGTGGGTGTCTGCCAGGGTGTCTATTACATTGCGCTCGAGTACATTCCCGGGCTAAGCCTGTACCGCCTGGTCAGTGAACAGGGTCCGCTGGCCGTGCCGCGGGCGGCGCGACTGTTCATGGAAGTTGCTTCAGCGCTGGACCATGCGCACAACCAGGGGCTGATTCACCGCGACCTGAAACCGTCCAACATCATGATCACGCCGCACGATCATGCCAAGGTCCTTGACCTGGGGTTGGCGCTCGTTCAGGGCGAGACGCAGGAAGAGCGCGAAGTGATCGGCGGCCGGGGCTACGTGGTCGGCACAATGGATTATCTGGCCCCGGAGCAAGCGGAAAACGCGGCCAAGGTGGATCCGCGCACCGATATTTACTCGATGGGCTGCGCAATGTACTTCGCCCTGAGCGGCCAACCCCCTTTCCCAGGCGGCACCGCCATCGAGAAGATCCAGCGGCACCGCTCGGGAGAGCCGACGCCCATCCCACAACTGAACCCATCAGTGCCGCCGGGATTCATCGGCCTGCTGCGCAAGATGATGGCCAAGAACCCGGAGCAACGCTTCCGCAGCGCGGAGGAGGTCCAGGAGGCCCTGCGGGCGTGGGCTTCTGACAGCAATGCCTTGCCCCTGGACAGACAGGGAGACAAGGAATACCAGGAAGCCGTGGCCGCGCTCGAGACGGAGGAGGCTGCTCCCGAATTCATCGCCGAGGTCATTCCCGTCGGCATCCCGGTGCCTTCGAAGCCAGGCTCCGGAAGATCTTCCATTGTGTTGGCGAAACGAGTCAAGTCGCCGCTGCAACCCAAGGTATTTTGGACACCTCGCCTGGCTCTTGTCGGGCTGCTGGCGGTGCTGTTCGTGGCCCTGGGAATGATCAATCTGCTTTTCTACTTCTTCGGCCGGTAACCTCGATTCTCAGCCAAGCCGTAAGGATCCCCGAGATTACCCCAATTCGCGCTGCTTTCGCTTTTCCGAAAGCAATTCTTCGCAAAAAGCATTGCTCTGCATCGGTCCGGTTTCTACAATCTTAGACTGACAACTTGGTGAGTATCTTATCGAGAGTGGCTGAGGGAAAGGGCCCGTTGAAGCCACAGCAACCGGTCTCCTGCAAGGGAGATGCTGGTGCTAAGTCCCCCCGGTGCGGCCGGGAGAGATAAGATCGTGCTCTGCACGCCTCTTCTTCTCTGCTTCCGGAAGAGGCTTTTTTATTGGCCTCCTTCCGGCTCCCTTCTCGACGATACCCACTTGGCTTGGTTTCGAACAAGTTAGTGCCATCCTCGCTGGCGTTCGGCTTACCGACAGCCAGGGGATGATGGATCGCGTAAGGAGGAGTGTGCTCGTGTCTATCGATTTGGTCCGCGGTCTGAAATGTCGCTTGTGTGGCAAGCACTACGGGAAGGAAGCCCTCAATTTCTGCACGGAGGATTTCGGTCCTCTGGAGGTGGACTACGATTACGCCGCCATCAAGGAGGCGCTGAATCGAACCAAGATCGAGCTGCGGCCCAACAACATGTGGCGCTTCCGGGAACTCCTTCCTCTAGACGGCGAAGCGACCGTGGGCTCCCAGGTCGGCGGTACACCTCTGGTTCGCGCCGACCGGCTGGCAGTGGCTCTTGGCGTCGAACAGCTCTGGATCAAGAACGATGCAGTGAACTTTCCGACCTTGTCGTTCAAGGATCGCGTGGTCTCGGTCGCTCTGAGCAAGGCGCGCGAGTTCGGATTTCGAACGGTCGGCTGCGCTTCAACAGGTAACCTCGCCAACAGTGTCGCGGCCAACGCGGCTGCCGCGGGCCTGGAAAGCTACATCTTCGTGCCTTCGGACCTGGAGCGGTCCAAAATCCTGGGCACCAGCGTGTACGGCGCCCACGTGATCGGCGTCGCGGGAACGTACGACGAAGTCAACAGGCTGTGTACGCAGGTGGCGTTCAAGTATGGCTGGGGGTTTGTGAATATCAACCTGCGGCCTTTTTATGCCGAGGGTTCCAAGACACTCGGCTACGAAATTGCGGAGCAGCTGGGTTGGCGGACGCCGCAACACGTGGTTGTACCCATGGCGGGCGGTAGCTTGATCGGGAAAATCCAGAAAGCGTTTCAGGAATTGGCTACTGTGGGCCTCATTGATGATCCTGCTTGCAAGATCCACGGTGCCCAGGCAACGGGCTGCAGTCCGATTACCAGTGCAGTCAAAAGCGGCGCGGAGACGCACCGGCCCGTGCGCAAGCCCAACACGATTGCAAAATCGCTGGCCATCGGCGATCCGGCCGACGGCTACTTCGCGATCAAAGTCATCCGTGGATCAGGCGGCTGGGCGGAAGATGTCAGCGATGCCGAGGTCGCCGAGGGGATGCTGCTGCTGGCTCGGACGGAGGGCATCTTTGCCGAGACCGCGGGCGGCGTAACAGTTGCCGTGGCTCGCAAGCTCATTCAACAAGGCAGGATTCCAGCCAACGAAGAAGTGGTACTATGCATTACAGGAAATGGCTTGAAGACGCAGGAAGCGGTGGCGGATTGCGTCGAGCGGCCTGCTCTGATCAAGCCCTCGCTCGAGGAGTTCGAGATTCTGGTCGAAGAAGCACGCGAAACGGCCTTTGCCTGAAAGCACACGCTGAAGAAGACAATCGCCAACGGAATAGTACAGACTGCGAGGAGTGTTCATGGCCATCCGTATTCATATTCCCACACCAATGCGGCAACACACGGAGAACCAGGCGGTGGTTGACGTGGGCGGCACGACGGTGCAGGGCGCGCTCGAAGACCTGGGCCGGAAGTTTCCTGCCGTCACGCAACGGATCTTCGAGAACGGGCAAGTGCGCCGCTTCGTCAATGTTTACCTCAACGACGAGGATATTCGTTACCTGGAGAACCTGGCCACGGCAGTCAAGGACGGCGACGAGTTGAGCATCATCCCGGCTGTAGCCGGAGGATGAAATGGACGGCGAGCCCGAGCGCGAAATACCCGAAGGCGCGGCCGTCTTTCCGCAGATTCCGCCGGAGCTCGGAGTGAATCCCATCCTGTTGGCCGTGATCCACGCCACCGTTTTCTTGACGGGCTCCGATTCGTCCATCGTTCATCCGCAGGCGGCCGATGAAGTGGTGGAATACATGGCTGCCTACCTGGGCAGACTGAAAGGGCAGCCTCTCGAACAGGTGCGCGAGGACATGACTTGCCTGATCGGGTACGCCCGGCACGAGAAGTGGCCCAAACAGGTCATTCGGTCCTTGCAGACTTTCCTTGAAGACTACGGCATCGGAGAAGAAGGCGACTCCTAGCAAATGGATGAATCTCTGGACAGATACAGCAGGCAGATGCGCTTCCCCGGCGTCGGCGAGCAGGGGCAGCGCCGGCTGCTGGAGAGCCATGTGACCCTGTGCGGCTGCGGCGCGCTGGGCACGGTCCTGGCCAACTCATTGGTGCGCGGCGGCGTGGGCCATCTGCGTTTGGTCGACCGCGATTTCATCGAGACCAACAACTTGCAAAGGCAAGTCCTCTTCGATGAACATGACGTGGCCGAGAATCTGCCCAAGGCCGAAGCAGCCGCTCGGAAACTAGGCGCGATTAACTCCTCGGTATACGTCGAACCCGTGGTCACCGACATCGACCGCACCAACATCCTCGACCTGGTGCGGGACGCCGACTTGATCCTCGACGGCACGGATAACTTCGAGATCCGCTATCTGATCAACGACATCGCAGTGAAACTGGGCAAGCCCTGGGTCTATGGCGGCTGTATCGGCAGCCACGGGCAAACGATGACCATCCTGCCCGGCGAAACTCCCTGCCTGCGCTGCGTCTTCGAAGCGGCGCCTGCACCCGGTGAAGCCGGCACGTGCGAGACAGCGGGCGTCCTCGCGCCGATCGTCAACATCGTGGCCAGCTTCCAGGTCGCGGAGGCGTTCAAAGTCCTCACCGGCCATCGGCAATTGATTAATCGAGAGCTTATTTACATCGACGTCTGGGAGAACATTCAACGGCGCATCAAGATTGCCCCGCTGCTTGGCAAAGTCGATTGTCCTTGCTGTCAGCACCGCCGTTTCGAATGGTTGGAAGGCGAACAAGGCTCGCACACGACCAGCCTGTGCGGCCGCAATGCCGTGCAGGTGGCCCAGCGCACTGCCAGCCGATTGAATTTCGAGGAATTGGCTCATCACCTCGAAATCCTGGGCGAGGTTAGCTACAACCGCTTCCTGCTCAAGTTCGACGCGGAAGGCTATCAGTTCACCGTCTTTCCCGACGGCCGGGCGATCATCAAGGGGACGAGCGACGTGGATAAGGCGCGGACGTTGTACGCCAAGTACATTGGGCACTAACCGATAACCTTGATCCCTGCCCAGCCTCGTAGGAACGGTCTTGCCATCGTGGTAGGATGGAGTTAAAGGAGGGGCACTAAATGGCCGATCTGGTATTGAACGACGAACAGACAAATCTAGTCGTGAGCACTCTTCGTCCCCTGCAGGTACGCGACAGTCGAGGGAACGTCCTGGGCGTGATTTCGCCAATTTGGACGGAGAACGATATTGCAGAAGCAAAGCGCCGCATTAACTCGGACGAGCCTCGATACACCACGGCACAGGTTCTCGAGTACTTAAGCTCGCTGGATCGGAAATGATTCGATACACCGTGACGTGGCTCGAGGGGGCTCAAAACTCCCTGGCGCAAATCTGGATGGATGCGCAGGTGCGTAGGGAAGTTGCCAGTGCGGCCGATTCGATCGATCGAGAGCTTGCGAAGGATCCTGCCAACAAGGGAACAGCTCTATCAGAAGGATTGCGTAGTCTCTGCGTCCCTCCTCTACACGTGCTGTTCTCGGTCAGTGAACCAGATCGCGTAGTCGAAGTGGCATCCGTGCGGATAAATATTCCGCCGCCGAAATCGGATGAAGAGGGGAACGGCCTAGCAACCGACTGACAACCATGATCTACCTCGATAACGCGGCCACCAGTTTTCCCAAGCCCGAAACCGTCTATCAAACAATGGACCGCTTCGCGCGTCAGGACCTCGCCAACCCCGGACGTGCTGGTCACAAGATGGCCTTGGCCGCCGAACGGGCGCTGGATGATGCGCGGCACCTCCTCAATCAGTTTTTTCACGGTCAGGGACCCGAACGGTTCATTTTCACACTCAATGGAACCGATGCGCTGAACATGGCGTTCAAGGGCGTGTTAGTGGAAGGCGATCACGTCGTCACTACGGACCTGGAACACAACAGCGTGAGCCGGCCGCTACGCGCGATGGAATTGGCAGGCAAGATCGCCATAACTCGCGTCCACGCGGATTCGGGCGGGACCATTGACCCGGACGACATTCGCAAAGCGATCATCCCGCGGACGCGCCTGGTCGCCATGACCCATGCAAGCAACGTCCTGGGCACAGTTCAGCCGATTCGCGCGGTGAGTCAGATCGTTCGCGAGCGGGAGCTGCTTTTCTTGGTGGACGCCGCCCAAACGGCTGGGGTCGTCCCCATCGACGTGCAGTCACTGCAGATCGATCTGTTGGCTTTTCCCGGGCACAAGTCGCTCTTGGGACCGACCGGAACAGGTGCTCTTTACGTGGGACCGCGGGCTAAACTGCGCGCCTGGCGCGAAGGAGGCACGGGTGGAGATTCATCGAATGAAGTGCAGCCCCGCGAATTTCCTTACTTTCTGGAAGGCGGCACCCCGAACGTTCTTGGAGTGGCTGGTCTTGCGAGCGGCTTGAAATATATCCAGGAACAAGGCATCGATCGCATCCGAAAGCACGAGGTGGCGCTCACGGAACGTCTCTGGCAGCGTCTGGAAGACCTCGGCGGTTATGAATTATTCGGCCACCGCGACCTCGAGAGACGGGTCGGCACCATCAGCCTGACTAGTGAAGCTATCCCAGCCACAGAGATTGGCGGCATCCTGGACCAAGCCTTTGACATCGCGATTCGACCAGGCTTGCATTGTGCCCCTTACATCCATCGTTCACTCGGTACATTTCCAGAAGGGACGGTACGCGTCAGCCCGGGACCCTTCAGCACGGAAGATGACATCGACCATCTGGCTCGGGCATTGGCTGAAATTGCTGCATGATCCATGCCGGGGATGTCGCGTATACCGCGCTCGGCAGCTACAAATAGATCGAACCCAGCGTGCCCACCGACTCGGATTCCATCTCCTCTCTCGTCAGGCTCATGAATTCTTTTTCCCTCATGACCAGTACGGGGAGGGCGATCTCCGCAGGGTTGGGGAGTGTTTGTTCATGGCGCAACTCCAGATCGAATTCCAGAGGGTATACCGGAACCTGAGGTTCAGATTGTTGGCTAGTGATCTCCACTCCGATAAGGTATCGTTCTTCAACCCTGGGCATGCTGTTGAAATTATGTGTCCTGAGCATGCTGTTGACCGTACCTGCGTTGAGATCCTGAAGTGGAGGGGCGCTGCATATCCAGCCCAAAGAAGAAGGATGGCTGGAAAGAATTCTTGCATGCGCCGCTTGCGCCATGGAATCCACACGACCAAGCATCAGGAAGCCCAACCGGTCGGCAAAGTCCCAAAGAGCGGAGCTGTCCGGGTCGACAGAAGCCAATAAGGTGTTGCACCCGGCTTGATGCAACCGTAGCGCTTCTTCTTCGGTACAACGGTCGCGAACGACACCACGCAGCATCACGGGCCGGCCATTCCACCGCAGTCCCTGATTACCGAGTTCAAAGGTGCACAAGCCTTTGCTGAACGACGCCTCGTCACAGAGTTCCTTTCCTTGCCACAGCTCGACTCGCCCTTGATAGAGATGTGGGCTTTCGGCATCCCAAAAACTGGGCTCTGGAATGATTGCATGTAGCGTAAGGAAGTCCCTCTGCTCTTCATTCCTTGGACCGCCATCGCGCATCGGGTAGGCGACCTCTACCGTGGAGGCATAGCGACAGCGCGGCCCCACCAGTTTGCCGCGTACCTCCGTGTCTGCAGTAAGTTGTTCGGGATACACGAGCACCCTGATCTCCGCTTCCATGGGAGTCAGTCTGGCAACGTAATTTTGGATTCCGCGAATTCGGTTAGTCATGTGCTTACACGATCAGCATCGCATCTCCGTAACTATAGAAGCGATAAGAGCACTCAAGCGCTGTCTTATAGGCTTGACGGGTCAAATCAATTCCTGCGAATGCGCTGACCAGCACGAGCAAACTGGTCCGCGGCAAATGAAAGTTCGTAATCAGCGCATCAACGACGCGAAACTGATAGGGCGGATAGATGTACAGGTCTGTCTCGCCGGACCAGGGCCGAATGGGTCCTGATGCGGCGACCGTTTCCAGCAGACGGACGGTGGTTGTTCCGACGGCGACCACTCGACCGCCCCGTCGACGGCAGTTTGCGATGTCCGCGGCTGCCGTGGACGAGATTTCGCCCCACTCCTGGTGCATCGTATGTTCCCTGACATCCTCCACGTGAATCGGCTGAAACGTGCCGAGTCCTACGTGCAGGGTGACAAAGGTATGGCCGATGCCGTGCTGCTCTAACCGGACCAGGAGTTCCGGGGTGAAATGCAGGCCCGCCGTCGGTGCCGCCACCGCACCCGCTCGCTGCGCGTAGACCGTCTGATAGTTATCCCGGTCGGCCGCGAGCGAACGCCCTTTGCGGATGTAGGGTGGCAGCGGCATCTGGCCGTGGACTGCCAGCAGCTCGAGAGGCGAGCCGGTCGCACTCGGCTGGACCAACCAATGCCCCTCGGTCGTCTTGCTCACAAGCCTGAGGCTTAGCGGTCCCGGCTGCACAACAATGGTTTCGCCCACGATCAGTCGGCCGCGGGTCTGCGACAAAAGTTCCCAGAGTCCGTCGGCAGTCTCACGGAGGAATAGGCCTTCCCACTTGCCGCCGGTTCGTGCCCGGCAGCCCACGAGCCGTGCTTGTAGAACGCGAGTATCATTGAGGACCAGCAAGTCGCCCGGAGCAAGTAGTCTGGGTAGTTCTTGAAAAACATGATGAGCGCTAGTTGCTTCGGATCGCCTCACGACCAGAAGCCTGCACTGGTCGCGCTGGGCGCAGGGCTCCTGGGCGATGAGCTTGGAAGGCAACTCATAATCGAATCGATCGCTCTGCATCCTGGCTACCGGACCTCGCTAGTCCGCGAGGCAACGGGTGCTCGCTGCCGCAGTGTCATGATTTGAAACCTTTGATCCACCCATCGAAGCCCTTCTTGTAATGTTCGACAATGTGGGCAGGGCCGACGAGACGGATGAAGTATGGGCCGTTCTTGGCTTCGAACATTACGGATAGCATGCGATAATCCGGTCGCCGAGCCGTTTCGGAATCCGGAGCTGCCGGGCTGGGCTTGTAGAGAAAGTTTCCCTGCAAATCCACATAGGTAGCGTTCACGCCGCTGACTTTCATCTTTTCAACCTTGGTCACTTCATCGATTGTCTTGCCCTGAGGAGGCACAAACATGCGTTTCCAACGTTTGATGTTGTCCTCAGCAGAGCCGCCGACTCCGGCGCCAAAATGGAAAATGATGAGTTCGGCATTTTCCTTGTCGTCATTGATCGGCTCGAGCCGGTATTGCTTAAGGCGAAACTGCTTGGTCACGTCCTCTTCCACCCAATCCGCCGGCACCCGTGACTCCAGGCCGCCCAGGGAGACGGCCTTTCCTTTGCGGTCTTCTTGTCGATTTGACGGGTTCGTCTCGGCCAGGCCAAGCCTCGTCAGCGCGAGCAGCGCACATAGGCCGATGAACAGAAAAGACAGAGTAGTTCTCATAGCCGACTCCTCTTCGCGGAGAAGTACAAGGAACGATGCGATCCGAATGGGATCTCTCATGCCACGTAGGTTAGTTAAGGCACCCGATTCAAGGATTGCAAGGGGAAATGCTTCTTGGTGAAAGAGCAAGGGTGGGCGCTGATTGGCCCGGACCTCAGAGCGTGCTGAAAAAGGGGTCTGACCCCCTACGAAGCTTCACTAATTTCCCGCTTTCTTGGGAATCTGTCGCCATTCGTGGAAGGGGTCAGACCCCTTTTTCAGCACGCTCCCTCAAGCTGGGCATACGGAATTCAGAGTTTTGGCCAGCGTGCTGAGCGTGACCGGTTTGCCTATCACGCACGTCACCCCCTCCAGCGGCAGAGCTTCCTCCTTCAACTGGTTCGACCAGCCTGTCAGCAGGATGACCGGGGTCTGCGGCGATTGGCGAGCCACCGTCCGCGCCACTTCTTCGCCGTTAAGGCCGGGAAGACCAAGATCGGTGAGGACCACGTCGAAACTTTCCTCGGCCAGGGCCTGGATGCCTTCGTTGGCGTCGGCAGTCAAACGGGGACGATGCCCAAGATGGGTCAAGCTCGTGGCGAGGAAGCGGCGAATGGGCTCTTCGTCTTCCACCACCAAGATCCTCAGGCTCCTGGAGGCACTGGGCACTGCCTTCGGCGCCGGAACCGATGGTTGAGGCTTCACGGGAGCGGCGCGCGGATCCGGTCTCGCGATCGCTCCTTTGGAGGTCTTGGCAACTGACACGGGCTCATGCGCGGAGAGCAACGGAAGACGTACTGTGAATGTTGAGCCTTTGCCAACCCGAGAGTCGACGGCGATCTCGCCCTGGTAGCGCTGAATGATGCCAAAGGTGACGCTCAAGCCCAGGCCGTTGCCCCGTTCGCCCTTGGTAGTGAAAAACGGCTCGAACAAACGCTGGCGCACGGCCTCGCTCATGCCGATCCCGGTGTCCTGGACGGCAAGGAAGACGTCGCGCTCGGTGCTCCAGGTGCGTACGGTGAGCTTTCCCCCGTTGGGCATGGCGTCGACCGCATTGAACACCAGGTTCGTAAGAACCTCGCGCAGCTCCGCTGCACTGGCAGATATCCAGGCAGTGGATTCCGTCAGCACTTCAACGGAGATAGGAGCGCCGCGGGCCTGGGTAAGGCTTTCCCACTTGGGCCGAGTCAATTCAATCGTCTGCCGGACCAACTCGTTGAGGTCCAAGAGCTGGACGGAAAGTTCGTTGCGCTCCCAGCGCGCAAAGCTTTGCACGCGGCGGACCGTCTGTGCGGCGTCCAGCGTGCAGGTGCGGGCCGATTCCAGGTAGCCTCGGCCCGCGGGACCAAGATCCTTATCGGCCAAAGCTAGCTCGAGGAAGCCAAGCACGCCGCACAGGGAATTATTGAAATCATGAGCCATGCCGCCGGCCAGCTCGCCGAGAGCGCGCATCTTCTCGGCCTGGATGAGTTGATCCTGCGTGAGACGTAGCTCTTCGTAAGCGCCCCGCAACCGGCCGAAAAGTTGGCAGTTCGAAATTGCCGGGCCGAGCAGGTCGGCGATCAGGTAGAGGAGCTGCACCTGCTCGTTGGTGAAACCATTCGGTCGCAGGCAGACGCTCTGCAAAATCCCGACAGTGCGTTCGCCGGAATGCAACGGCACGGCACACGTGGAGTTTGCGCCGCGGTTCGCCAATTCATTTGCCAGAACACTGATTCGTTCCTCGGGACGACTGAGGTCGAGGTAGAGCGCCTGGCCATTCCGCAGGCAGACTTCGAATGGTGTTTTGTCCATTTCCATTCGCAGGCCGGGTTTCAGGCCGAGTTGTTCGGCCTTGTCATCGTAAACCGTGCGAATGTCCGCAATTTTCAGACAAGGAGGTGTGTTCGAGTTTTTGCTGTTGTCGGCACGAGAGGCCGGCATTCCCCGGCTCCTTCTTGGGCCCTTGTGCGTGGACGGTGGTTGTTCCAGGAGCCAAACGGCCGAGACGTGAAACGGCAGATGCTTATCCAGTTCACGCATCGCCACTGCAAGAATCGGCGCCAAGTCAAGGCTGCCGGCTGCCGCTTGCGCGACTTGCGTGAGCATGCGTAGCTGAGCGAGCAGGCGAGCTTCCTCAAAGAGGCTCCCCTGCTCCAACCAGGCGTGGATTGGCAATACCGTTTCTTCATCTTGGCAATTGAATGGCGGTGCGCCCTGTGGCCGGGCCAGGTACAATGCGCCCCGATTGCGGCCGTGGCAAGTCAGTGGGATTCCCAGGAATGGCCCGATCAAGGGCAGCCCGGGTGCCATTCCCAGATGTGGATACGCGCGCCCGAGGTCTTCGATATTTGCAGGCCCAGGTTGTTGCAGAACGAAGCGGGTCAACTCTTCGCTCCAGGGCGACTGCCAGAGCTGGGCCGCAACGCTGTCGAGCAATCCGTAGGTGATATGCTCGACCAGCTCGCCATCGCCCGATAGAAGGCCGATGCCGCCCTGGCTGGCTCCGACCACCTTGCAAGCCAGCTCGAGCAAGTGCTTGGGCCGGCTCAGCGTGGATTTCTGATGGAAAAGCTTCGCTTCAACCGTGGGGCCGGTGATAGGCTCCTGCGCAATTTCCTCGTGCGGCGCTGGCGGGCACTCGGCGATAGTTTCCTGCGGACCGGGCACAGTGCCTCCTCGACTACCGAAAAAACGAAGCACTAAAGATCGTGCGGATCAGGCGAGAACGAGCAGGGTGCAGAAACCATTCCCACCTTCAGTTTGGTGAAACTGCGTCCTCTGATCCCACAGGGTCAATTACTCTCTCAGGTTTCGCCCCTTGGCATTCCGTCACCACGAGGCTCGCCAACGGCGGCCGATTTGCACTGGCGCGCAAAGAACCACATTCGCTGCGTAAAGCGCCGTCAATAGCTTGGCGAAGCGAATCGCCTACTCCACGCTGGCGGATGATGTGGATCCGTTGCCGGCAGCGCAAAAATGCATCGACGACCTGTTTGTCCCATTGCGTGCCTGCCCCTTTCACCAGGATTTCCTCGACGCGTTTGTAGGGCATGGAGTCGCGGTACGGCCGCTGGTGGCTCATGGCGTCGTAGGCGTCCGCAACCGCCAGGATGCGCGCCAATCTGGGGATGTTTTCGCCTACCAGTCCATCCGGATAGCCCGTACCGTCGTAACGTTCGTGGTGGTAGAGCACGCCTGGTAGAAGGTTGCGGATCTGCTTCAACTCGGCCAAAATCCAGTAACCGATGGTAACGTGTTGCTGGATATGTTCCTGTTCTTCCGGCGTCAGGGGGCCTGGTTTGTGTAATACCGTATCCTTGATGCCGATCTTTCCCACGTCGTGAAGCAATCCCGCCAGGTAGAGGTCACCGAGTTCGTCTCCTTCCAGACCCAACTCGCGGCCCAGCTCAACGGCGATGCGCGCCACGCGCTCGCTGTGGCCGTAGGTGTAAGTATCCTTGGCATCGAGCGCCGTGGTCAGCGAGCGCGTCAGGCCGACCAGTAGATCCTTGAGATCTTGGTAGCGGTGCGACCAGCGAATGTGCAACTCCAGCAAGGCCGCGAAAGGCAAAAGCAGAGCGGCGTCGCTGCGCCGGAACGTCGTGCTTCCCTTCTTGTTGATGGCGATTAACCAGCCGACCTGCCCCTGGTCGGTGAGCTGGAAGGCCATGAGGCTGTCGACCGCTGGGAAGCGTGGACCCCAGAAAGTGGTCTGCACTTGGTTGCACACCACTGGCGCGGGCGGTCTATACTCGGGGCACTGCGCTAGAGCTGCAACCAGTTGCCGGCCTTCATCCTGCGAGAGACAGGGCTCGCCCTGGAGCAGCACCGGTTGATCGGACTCCATGGGCACCCAGGCCAACGACCGGACCGGCAGAGAGGCCGCGGCTGTTTCGAGGATGCGCTGCTGGTTTCGCACTCCGTCTCGATGCACGCGCAAGCGGCGGGTGACTTGATCGAGCGCGAGCAAGGCTTCCCAGGCGCTTGCGACCTGGGCTTGCTGGGTTTCTTCCGCATGACGGCGGCTGACGAGTTGATCGCCGAGGCGCAATCGGTCACTGACTGCCTGCGCCCAATGTTGCAAACGCGCTTGTTCGCGCGCCCGGGCGCTCGAACCCGGCTCGGCGTTTGTAAGAGACTCGATTTCTCCCACGGCGACCAACGCGGGCTGTCGCGCTGTATAGAGAAGCAGACTAAGCTGGATGCGATCATCGGCCCGCACAGCCGCCCGCGCCCGTCCGTCCTTCGCGAGCGCGCGCACCGCCTCGGCTTCCAGGTAGGTGCGCGGCTGCGCCGGCGGTTCCAACGCGTTTTCGTGCTGGCGCACCGCCTCCCCGGTCGCTGCATTGTAGAAGGCGAACGGAACGCCAAATTCCTCGAAGAGAACTACGGCAAGAGCCTTCGCATGTTCTACGAGGCATGATTGGCGTCCGTCGGCTTTCTCGGTAAGCTCTTGAGGCACGTTCTTTCTCCTTAAAGCGTCTTAAATCGGAGTCCCACCCCGTGGGGGGATTTAGAAGCTTCGCCCATTCCTGTGGCTCCTACCGATGGAGAAAACAGGGGTTCGAGTCGCTTCTTCAATTGGGTCTCAAGCCTGGTCCTTGGGCTTGGACGCCTGGTTCAAGAGCTGGCGAAAGCGCTCGTCCTTGCGAAGGCTTGCCAGGTCGGGATCGTCGGCCGCAATCGCTTGCCCATAGCCGCGGTCGAACGCTTCCCGGAGAAGATCGAGAGCCCGGTTAGCCAAGGGGACTCTTATCTTTTCTGGAGCTTTGCCGGCCATCAGCGCATACACGCAGGCGGCCTGATAGAGTGTCGGACCCGTGGGCTGGAGCTTCACGCAGAGATCGATATCCTGCGAAGCCCCTATCCAGTCGCCCCGATGCGCAAGAACATTGGCTCGTCCCTCCCGTGCGCTGATGAAGGAAGGATCTACCTGCAAAGCCAACGAAAACAACGTCAGGGCTTCTTCTGACTGCCGCGATTGCCGCGCTAAAAGCATAGCATATCCGTACAGGGCCATCGGGTTGTGCGAGTCTTTATCGAGGACCTTGATAAATGCCTTTCGGGACTCTTTGGGAAGACGATTGCAGACGGCGAAAGCGTAGCCCAAAAGCATATTCAGGTCGTCGGAGGAGTCTATTCCGGCCTGGCCAAAAACTTCATCTGCCTCCATAAAACGGCCCAATCTTTCGAGGGCAATCCCTCGGCCAGCCGCCACTTTGACCGGAGTGCGTCCCAGGAGAGCGGTCGCTGCATCGAAATCGGCCAGGGCTTTCGACGGATCGAGCGTCCCTTGTTCCAGGTAGAGAGCGCCGCGGTTGATGAAGGCTTCCGCGAAGTTGGGATCGCGGCGCAGGGCAGCGTTGTAGTCTTCGAGAGCCGCGGCGTTCCACCTCAGGTGCTCGAATGCCCGACCTCGGTTGAAATGCCCCCACGCATACTCCGGCCACAAGGCGACGCACGCGGAGAACTCGCAGAGTGCCAGATCATACTGGTGAAGCTCGTCGTAGCATGTTCCTAGCAGTAATCGCGACCAATAGTGCTTGGGATTGATTGCGACAGCTTGTTTGAATTCCGGAACTGCGTCGGCGAATTGGCCCTTACGGATGCAAGAGATGGCAAGCAAATAGTGGTCGCGGGCACTACGCGGAGGAATCTTCCGGGCCCTGGTACGCGCGGCATCCGCTCCATCCCGATCACCGAGTTCATCGAGGTAAGAAGCGCGTTCTTCGAACAAAGCGGCCGAAGGCTCGAGGCCAGGAATCGCTTGTGCTCGGTCCAGCATGGCGACGGCCTGCGCCAGGGCGGCGCAGCGGAGTCGCTCGGACTTCGCTGAACCGGAGGGCGCATCCTGGCCCATGGCTGCAAGCCAGGACAGAACATTCAGCGGCTGCAACCCGGCTACCGCAGGCATCACCACGCGCGCTGCAGCACCGGAAAATTCCGGCCGCGCCTCAACGGCAGCCGATTTTACGCGCGCTTGCGCGAGCAGGAGCAACATCTCGCGCACATCATTGGCAAGCTGATCGCGTTCCTCCGTTTCCAGTCGCTGCCAGCCCGCCTGCTGTTGCCAGTCATCGCTGCCAAGGACATCGTAATAGCCCAGGGCCTTCTCGCAAGCCGCCATACCTTCAGGCAAGTTCTCCCTCAGGTCTGTTTTCGTATCGATCAGACAGCGCGCCCGCTCCGCGCTGGTCTGGAAGTCGCGCAGCTTTTCGCGGGCTTCGGCTCCCCCTGCTTCGTAGATCCGCTGTCGCGCCGATTTAAGCTGCTCACTCTTGATAAAGACGATCGTCCCCACGACGGCGAGCAGCAGCGCAGCGACTGTGGTGATACCCGCAACGGGCGTTAAGCGCGGATGCCTGCGCGTCCACTTGGCGGCTCGTTCTCGCCAACTTAGCTCCGGTGCATACTTCAGCGGCCGATCTTCAAGGAAACGCCGCAGGTCTTCTGCCAGCTGTTCGACATGCTGGTAGCGGTTCGCTGGGTCGGGGGCGAGGCACTTGCGGGCGATGCTTTCCAGACTCCAGGGCACATCCGACCGGCGCTCGCGCAGCGAGGGAACATTGCGACCCCGTTCCACGGCCATGGCTTCGATGAGTGCCGGGATCGGTGAATAGCTGCCGCTCTGATCGAACGGCCTGCGTCCGGTCAGCATCTCATAGAGGACCATCCCCAGGCCGTAAATGTCGGCGCGGTGATCGACTTGACGTACCAGCGCCGGATCGCGCACCGCGAGGGCGCGCAGGTGTTCGGGCGCCATGTACGCGACCGTGCCGCCCAAAGTAGCCAGTGCCTGGGCCCGTGCTCCCTGGACGTTCTGAGCCAGGTTGAAATCCAGGAGCATGGGTTCACCGTCCGCGCTCAAGAGGATGTTGGACGGCTTGATGTCGCGATGGAGTACGCCACGCTGATGCGCATGCTGCAACGCCTCCGCGAGTCGGGCCGTGACCCATGCACAGGCTCGAACCAGCGACAGGCCGGACAGAATCGCCAAGGGACTGTTTTTGCGATCGTCCTTCTCGCGGCTTCCGGTCTCTGACGAACCGTTGGCAAGGCGGGCCGAATCTTCGGGATTCTCAGACTCGGAAGCAGAGACGAGTGCCAAAGACTGGACCAGTTGCTCGCCACTCGTCGGCTCGTCGTCGGCCCAGAGGAATTGCAAGACGCGGGAGAGGCTGGCCCCACCAAAGTAAGGCATGCATACGACCCGCAATCCGGCCGCTTCATCCTCGTGGACCGAGTAGATGGGCACGATGTTCGTGTGCTGCATTTGCGCCAGCATCTGTGGCTCGTCACCGTCGATCGCCGAAATCTTGACGACGACGGGCCGCCCGGCGAGACCCGTTTGCTCGGCAAGGAAGACGCGCGCGAACGAGCCACGACCTAGCTCCCTGCGGAGACGGAAGCCGAAGACTTCGTCACCGACTGCAGGGAGTGCGAGCGTGAGAGTGCTTCCGGATTTTGGCCCCCCGAGGGAACGCAAGAAATCCTGCTGGCGCGAAACGTCAGCCAGGTTCCTCTGCTGGCTCGGGAATCGTTCGCCGTATTCTTGCTGACTGGGTTGTTGACCGCGTTCGTGGCGCTGGCAATAGTCCTCGAAGAGCAGACTGGCCACATCCGGATCAGTCTGGGGATTTGCGGGCCAGCGGATTAACAGGTCTTCAGGCCGGACGGGTTGACCCTCTTCCCAGCCGGCCTGCAGCTCTGCAAGAAGCTCGCGCTTGACGCTTCGGGCCAGGGCGAAATCGACCGATGGCGGAGCCTCGGCGCCAGCAGCGGCAAGGTCCGGCACGGGTTCGGAGTCGTCGGGCCGTCGGGTCATGGAATGGCCGCTCTTAGTTCAGGCGTCCCTCAACTTTTGCGCGTTGATCCGACGGGCGACAGCGCGGCGCTCTTTCGGGTCTATTCTTGGCGTGACCAGTGCAAAGGCAGCAGCAACCGCAAGCGCGCGCGTTCCCAGCGATTCATCAAACCAGGAGTCGTTTGGTTGATCTTGCAGGCAGGCTGAGAGTTCGACATCGACCTGCTCTTGCGAGGAATCGGGCTCCGGATCGCTGCGATCGTCGATTTCCGGGGCGCGCGCGCCATCATCCGGCTCAAGCTCGCGATGCAAGAACTCCACAGCCCCTCGCCAGGAGACGTTGCTGAGCGCCCGCATCATCGATTCAATCAGTGCTGCGAATTCGCTCGGCACTCCGCTGCCTTGACTGGATCCCGATTCGGGAAGCTGCGTGAGAACCGATAAGCGCGTAGCGATTGCCGTGAAGGATAATCCAGGGCCCTGGGCCAAGACACGGTCATAGACGTCGCTTGCCACGGTTGCATCGGACACAGGAGACGTTGAGATCCCGCTAAGTGGGCCGCTGCCCAGGGCGAGGAGCACGCTGAAAGGCACGAATTCCTGCGAGCTGCTGCTCGAGCTGCCGGCGCCGCCAAGAGCCGGCAAGTTGGAACCGGTGCGCGAGCCCACCGTGCTGACGATTATGGTCGAGACAATGGGATAACCGGTCGTCTCCAATCCGGGAGGACTGCCGGTCGAACCCGAGCCGCTTGATCCGCCGGCGTTTCCGCCTGGAGGTGGTGAACTCGGCGGCGGTGGATTGGCTGGCGACCCGCCGCCGGGATTTCCGACGGGCGGTAACACGTTGGCGACGAACTGGAAGCGAATCCCCGGTCCCGGGCCGAGCGTCAAAGGCGGGGGCGGCTCTGGAGCCGTGATGAGCGAGATGGCTAGCTGATATCCCACGTTCGAGGCACCTGACGCCCAGCTCACTACCACGGTATAAGTTCCGGAGGCAAGGACAGCTTGAAGTTGGCTTCCAGTCGTGGATAAATCGGTCGGTCCCTGCACACTAATTTGAAGTCCGGCGGGGAGGTTTGCACCGGTTACAATGAAGTAATAATCTTTCGTCTCCAAAAGCTGAATTTGGTAATAGTCGGCATTTTGGTTCGGCGTAGTGGTCGGCGCACGCGTCACCGTCACCTGCGCCTGCGATCCAAGCTCGTCAGGGAACAGAGGCCCAATCACCTGGGGATTTGTCGGGCCGCCGTTAGGTTCCTGAGCGGTCCAGGCTTGAGGGTTTCCCCCGGTGCCGCGCGCCGGGCCTGTAACGGTGAAGGGAATCACATAATCGCCGCTCGGGTCGTTGGCAGGCAGGGCGTTGCCGGCCAAATCAGTGAGGCCGACGATAGTCGAGGGATTACCCAGGACATCGGGAAGGTCGGCCTGCGCGGAGAAATGAAGTTCGTACGAACCGTTGGGCAGGGCGTCGTACATGACAAAGGTGACGGAGTTCCCTTGGCTGTTGTAGCTTTCGAAGTTCCCTTGGATGTCGTAGCCTTTGAAATGTGGATAAGTAATGCCTGATGGGCCTACGATAAAAACCTGTCCCAGCGCATTCTCACTGGTCTCGATAAAAGAATCCAAGGCGAGCTGCGGAATGTCCATCGGCTCGCTGAACTGAACGGTGAAGCCCGTGAGTGGACCATTCAGGGTCGTTCCGGCCTTAAGCGCGGTGCCGTCCGTCAGCGTTATCGAGGTGATCTTGGGGGCGACATTATCCGATCGCACCATGAGATTGAGGACATAGTTTCCGGTAGAATCGCCGCCCTGCCCACTATGCGAAATGTTGGGATCAAAGATGCCGTCCATCCCCGGCAGGGCGCCTTGCTCGGGCACGGGCACGTTGCCGTCGCTCGAGACGGCGATGTAATAATCCCCCGCTGTCAGTCCACCATCGAGCACCGAGTCGGTTTCCAACGGGAAGCTGTTGTTAAAGCTGACCTGCGTATCATTCTCGCTACCGTCGTCCGCATCCACGAGCAGGAGCTGCTGACTGACAGGGTCGTAGCGGAAGAGGCTGAGGGCAGTAAGGAGTGGAGACCCGATGCGCCCGGCGAATACTTCGCTCTGGAACGAATAGTTACCTGAACCAGAAATTTGGAAGTGATAGAGGTTTACCGAGGACGGGTCGAACGGAATGGGGTCCGTGGGGTCGACGCCGATTGCTCCTGCCAACTGGACCAGCCCCGCACCAGTGATGTTGCCGAGTTGGTAAGCGGTCGGGGCGGTATCGTCCGCGCTGGCAACACTCCCGGCAATGCCCTCCGAGCCCGTAATGTGGAAGGCGATCGTGTAATTCTGGCCCTGCGGACTGAGCGTGCTTTGACCGAGAAACCGGCCGGCTGTATCTGTCAAAACCGGCACGCCGGCGCTCTCGTTCCCGTTCAGGATCAGGCGATAGTAACCCGGAGCGAGCGGTGCGGCAGGCGTCAATTGGAGTTCGTCTAGCGCCGCACTGAAGTTCGATCCGGCGAGCGGGACAGTTCGGTCCGAGCCGTCGCCAAAGGTTCCATTCGCATTCCAGATGAGCTGAACGTCCTGTCCCGGCTGTATGCTGGAAGGAGCTAGCGCCGAGCTGAAATCGACCCGAAGCACAAATGGCGATATTGGCTGAGCGGAGCCCGAGGCAGGATTGGCGGCCAGGACAAACGGCCCCGCGTTTGGGGCCAATCTTAAGCTGGTCGCGGTGAGGAGCAGCCCGTACTGGCCCGCGCTGGCAGAATAGCCGCTGTCCGCGATGACGGGACTGAAATAGCGATTTCCCGATCCGCTGACCCCAACGTAGTAAGTGCCGGCCACCAGGAGAGTGCCGATTTGTGCATCCCCTCCGTTGCTGGCGCCGTCATTTTGGGCCAATAGGCGATGTCCGGTTGGATCATAGAAATCGGCCGAGTCTCCGGGATCGGAATTGTAGAGACTCAACAGGCTGACGAACGTAGTATGGCCCTGGTCGAGGGTCTCGATCCGGACGCTGGCTGGACTGTCGAGGGTGAAGCTGTACCACTGAATGTCACCGCCACCGGTGGCGGGGTTGGTAATTGTGCCGATGGCCGCGCCGCTTCCCAGGGTGGTCAGATCACCCAAATTGATTGCCTGGTCCAGGGTAGCATTGGCTCCGGTGTGGGTGACGGGGTTGGTCAACCCGGGCCACGTGTTCGCGGAAGGCAAAGTGCGCGACTCGAGAACCTCGACGTAAAGACGCTGATAAACGGCAGAGCGATCACGGCGCCTTCGCCAAGGGCTCGGCTGACATGCGAGCACGTTATCGATCCTCCAAGGTAGCCATACTGCAGGCGACTGAGGGGAGGAAGGACCTCCGGGTCCCAAAGGGCGTCGGTCCTTTTCTCGCGAATCCGGGGGATAGCAGCCTCGGAGGGGACGCTCCGGAACTTCAGGGCCTATTTAAACCGACCCTCGCGTAGCTTTCAGGAGAAATGTAGCTTAGTTTTCGCATTTTACCCAGAGTAGCGCTTGCTTTCTCGGAGCGATTTGAACAAACAGCATGCGCGCAACTACGCAACCCTCTTTCCGGAAGGAATTCTGAGCATGTGGACCGAAATCGCCGCCTACTGGCCGCCATCTGCACGAGGTCCCTAGAGGGTGCAATCCCAACCTCAGCTGGCGCGGACCTTGAGAATGATCTTGCGTGCGGCAGTACAGCTGCGCGCGGCTAAAAAGCAAGACTGACAACCGGTGCAAGCCCCGCTGCTGTATTAAGATTGCGGCAGGAAAATTCACGTGCGAGCGCCAACGCAACGTCATCGCCGGCATAGATTAACACAGCGTGCGCACTTTCTTTCGGATTTTAGCTAATTCATGTCTTGACGATTGTTCTCAATCTGCCAATTATCACTCTATCTGCGTAAAGTTCAGCTTACGGTGGAACTGTGTGAAGGGAACGCGGTAGCCCGAATAGTGGGCGGCTATCACGGGCCGGGATGGTTTCGCAGCTTTGCGCGCGCCAGCGCGGACATTCTTTGTGGCTTTGGGGGAGGATGCAGCAAATGAATCTCTTCAAGAAATGGGTACGTCATACGCCCCACGCTCCTTTTAGAGCCCGAGCTTGTCTCAGGGTGGAAGTTTTGGAATCGCGGGTCGTGCCCTATGCCCTATCTGGTGGGGCTTGGCCGCATCCCCAGCTCATTACCATCAGCTTTGTGCCCGATGGCACGGATATCGGTGGTTTGAGCAGCAATCTGTTTGCCACGTTCAACGCCAGATGGTCTACGCAAACGTGGGAGAATGTAATCCTCAAGGCGGCGCAGCAATGGGCCGCCGCCACGAACATTAATTTCCAATTGGTCCCCGACGATGGGGTGATCTCCGGCGGCGGTCTCTACGAGCAGGGCGACCCCGGCATGGGGGACATCCGGATCGGGGGCTACAACTTTGGCACCATGGATTTGGCAGGTACCGCCTATCCACCTCAGGTCAACAATTTCTCCATCGCTGGTGACATGGATTTCAACACAGCTATCTCCTTTAACATTGGCACGACCTACGACCTTTTCTCCGTGGCCATGCACGAATTCGGCCACGCCGTGGGATTGGAAGAGAGCAACGTTTACGGCTCTGTGATGAACGCTGCCTACCACATACGCACGGGATTGGGGACTGACGATATCGCCGGCGCTCGCGCAATTTACAGTGCCGGCCTTCCCCGATCGACGGATGCTTACTCGGGGCTAAATAACAGCTTTCTGACCGCCACGCCCGTTGCCCTTGGGGGAACAACGGGGCAAGTCGACAATCTCAACCTTGCTACGGCAGGGCAGGCAGAATACTTCTCCGTAGTCGCTCCCGCGAGCACGAACGGTACCCTCACCGTAAACGTGCAAAGCGCCGGCCTCAGCTTGTTGGCCCCCACGGTAACTCTGTACAACGCCAATGATGTTCAGATTGGCAACGCTTCGGGTGCCGGTCAGTATGGGACGACTCTTTCTGTCACGACCACTGGCGTTTCGCCTTCGCAGCTCTTCTACGTGAAAGTGACCGGTGCAGACACTTCAGCCTTCAGCACGGGAGCCTACGCGGTCACTTTTAACTTCGGCTCCGGCTCGTCGCCCGTGGTTCCGCTGCCAGACACGGAGACCCCTAACGGCAGTCCGCTGCATGCCGGTGGCGGCTCTCCGCAGCTTATCGAACCAACCACTGCCAATGTCAATTTTTCAATCCCGTTCGATCCGAACCATGTGAATGGGATTTCGCAAGTGGTTGCTGCTGGCGGCGTCGTGCGCATGCTCAACTCCGCCTCGACTCAGAACACCATCCTGCTTCAAGCGACCGCGCAGAACTCGGCCGGCCAGGCGGGACCATTTGCTGACCTCACCGCGAACTCCGGCACCGCATCGACTCCGTTATTGCCGTCGACTATAGGGACTGGTCGCATCGAGAGTGGCGGAGGCCAGGCGGCGACGACGCAGGGGGGCTTGCAGCCTGCCGAGTTACTTCTGGCTCCAGGGTCCGACAGGACGTCGCCAGTGCCCGCAACCCGGAGCGATGATGAGCCCGAAACGGCTACCAGTACTATGGAATGGCGCGATGCTTCCACAGCCTGGTTCGCAGACGGCGCCGTCGCGGGCCAGTCCCTTGACGACGTGCCTGGTCTGGCGGGCGATGTCGGGGCTGGCTTTGATTCGGCCGCCACGCTGCTAGGGTCCGCTGTCCTCTTGGGTGCATACTGGGGAGGGCAGCCTGATGAAATTCCTGAAAACAAGAGCCGCAAAGCACGCCTGCCTTGAGCGGAATCACAACGCGAGGCACGTGCAGCCAACGGGCTGAGATGGGCCGCGGGTAAACACCGATTTGGCGGATGAGCGCTGATTAAATCTGCGCATGTCCCTGAATCCGTGTTCATCCGCGGCTTTTGTACTTTCTGGCTCGTTCGAATCTGCTTGATTTCTGGCCGCTCCTGTACATGCGCGGCTTGAATCGTCCTTGGTAGCTGAACGATTTGCCAGTAGGCGCGCTTGACGTAGGCCGGATAATGGTTTATACAACTAATTGCTTATGGATTTATTGCGACGCACATTCGTGACTTGTCTTGTCTGGCTCACCGCAGCCATGTCGGTGATTGCCGGCGTGCCGCATTTCACGTGCGTTTGTACCGCCACGAGTCAAAAGCCGCTTCGCCCCCACCATTCACCCACCGAAAGTTGCTGCTGCGGCAACGCCTGTTGCCAGGCCGAACATCGTTCCAACGCTGCGTGCTGCCAACACCGGAATACGCAATCTGTTCGATCCGAGCGGGGAATACCGCGCATTGAAGGGACCGGTTGCGCCCGTGCGTTGGTTCCGACGCAGGTTGTTGCTTCTCTATCGACGCGATCTGCAGCTCCTGTGATCTCGTTGGGCGGGCTATCCGCTCCCCTGCTCGCTGGTTCAGCAAATCCAATGTCGGCCATGCCGGCCAAGGCCTTTTGGCAGCTGCATTGGTGTTCTCCGCCAGCCGATCTCATCACGACGCTTCAGCAACTTCTCATCTAGGCCAGAGTCCGCTTCCGTCTTCCCGTTCGCGCTGGTACGCGCGCGTCAAATTGCGCCGCGCCCTGAGCGTGGTCGCAATTCAGCCATCACCCACTGCCTTGTTGCCCTTCTCTCCAACCGGGAGGAATCATGAGCCGCTTGATGCGGAACTGCTGGTTTGTGTTGAAGACGCTGCAAGCACGATTGCGGTTCGTTGTCATTTTGATCGCGATCGGCGGGGTGATTGCCTACTGGGACACTTTCAAGGCCTATTACGACAAGTGGACGCGCCTGAGCGTGGAAGAGGTTGCCGCCAGCCCGGAAATCGAATACTTCTGCCCGATGCATCCCCTGGTCATTCGAGACCACCCCGATAAGTGCCCTATTTGCTTCATGCCGCTGTCGAGACGCAAGAAGGGAGACGAACCACTGCCATTGCCTGCGGGAACCGTTAGCCGGGTCCAGCTCTCCCCCTATCGCGTGGCTCTTGCCGGTACGCAGACCACCGAGGTGGCTTATCGGTCCCTGAACAAGGAAATTCGCACCGTTGGCTTCGTCGAATTTGACGAACGCAAGCTCGCGCGCATATCCGCACGCCTCTCGGGGCGCAGCCGAATCGACAAGCTTTACGTCAATGTCACCGGCCAAACGGTAGGCAAGGGGGACAAACTGGCCCTCCTCTACAGCCCCGACCTGGTTGTCACGGTTCAAAACCTGCTCGACGCCCGGCGCGGCGGCAACGCCGAGCTGGAGCGCATCGCCAGCGACCGGCTGCTGCTCTGGGGCATTGACCAGGATCAGATCGGCGCCATCCTCAAGAGCGGCAAAGCGATCACGCACCTGACCATTCGTTCGCCCATCACGGGCCACGTCATTCGCAAATATCAAGTCGAGGGAGAATACGTGGAAGAAGGTGCCCGGCTCTATGACGTCGCAGACCTCTCCACGGTCTGGATCGAGGCGCAGGTTTATGAAGAAGACCTGGCCCTTCTCAGGGAAGGAATGTTTGTAGGTGCTACAACCCTGGCCTTCCCCAATCGTGAATTCGGAGGAAAGGTCGCCTTCATTCACCCCCATCTGGACCAGAACACGCGAACGCTGACCGTTCGGCTCAACGTCGAGAATCCCAACCATGAGCTGCGGCCGGGCATGGTCGCCTCCGTCAAGCTCAAGGTGCCCGCCCGTCAACTGGATCTCCTCGCATCGGGTGCAACGGAAAAGCAGCAGCAAGCATTGCAAGAAGATCGGGTGCTTGCGGTACCGGAAAGTTCCGTGATTGACACCGGCACACGAAAAATCGTTTACCGCCAGGCAGAACTGGGTGTCTTCGAGGGCGTTGAAGTGGTCCTGGGCCCGCGCATGATCGATTCCGCGGGCGTGACGTTTTACCCGGTGATCCAAGGGCTGCAGAGTGGCGACCGGGTGGTCACGGCAGGCTCGTTCCTTATTGACGCCGAGACTCGGCTCAACCCGGCTGCCGGGTCCATTTATCTCGGAGGCAGCAGCGCCAAGGATGCCGTGAACGCAAGCAGGATCATCAGGCCTTCCACGCCCGTAGACGAGGACGCCGAGATCGAGGCCGCCCTGAGCAAGCTGGCTCCAGATGATCAACGCCTCGCCCAGGCGCAGAGGTATTGTCCCGTGCAATCCGACAATCGGCTCGGCGCCATGGGAGCACCGTTCAAGGTGATGATTCAGGATCGACCGGTGTTCTTGTGCTGCAAAGGTTGCACAAAAGAGGCCCAGGCGAATCCGCGCGAAACACTGGCCCGTGTGGACGCGCTGAAGGCAGAAACGAGCAAGAAGAAGCGATGATCGAACGGGTGATCGAATACTCCATCCGCAATCGGTTCTTGGTGCTGGCCGTGGCCGCGGGGCTGACGGCCTGGGGCATCTATGCCGTCCTGCGCACTCCGGTCGACGCCATTCCCGACCTCAGCGAGAATCAAGTCATCGTCTTCACCGATTGGATGGGCCGGAGTCCGCGCGAGATCGAGGACCAGATTACCTATCCCCTCTCCCTGAAACTTCAGGGGTTGGCCGGCGTCAAGACGGTCCGTTCGTCCTCGGAATTCAACTTCTCGATGATCACGATCATCTTCGAAGATGACGTCGATTTCTATTTTGCCCGGCAGCGCGTTCTCGAGAAGCTCACGCTAGCGATGACTTTCTTGCCTTCCGGGGTGACGCCCTATCTTGCGCCTGACGCTACCGCGCTGGGCCAGATCTTCTGGTACACCGTGGAGGGCGGAGGGTTGGATTCAGCCCGACTGTGGGCGCTCAACAAGTACTACATCGCTCCGCAACTCAACTCGGCCGCCGGCGTGGCCGAGGTCGCCACAGTCGGCGGCGCCCCACTGGAATATCAAGTCGATGTCCGACCCGAGGCCTTGCGTGCCTACGGATTGACTTTGGGCGAGTTCTACGAGGCCGTGGCCAGAAGCAACCTGGCGGTCGGCGGCCGGGTCATCCAAAAGAACAACGCCGAGTACCTGGTGCGCGGGGTCGGCTGGATTAAAGACAAGACCGACATCGAGAACACCGTCATCCGCGCGAATGAAGGAACGCCTGTCTATGTGAAGAACTTGGCGGTCGTGCAGCTTGGCACCCAATTCCGCCGGAGCGTTTTCGAGAAGGACGGCAACGAGGTCGCCGGCGGCGTGGTCATGATGCGCTATGGCGGTAACCCGCTCGAAGTCACCCGGCGTGTCCGCGAGAAGATCCAAGAGCTACAACCCGGGCTGCCCGCGGGCGTGCGCATCCTCCCGGCCTACGACCGCACCCGCCTCGTATCAGGAGCGATCAATACTCTGCGCCGGGCCATGCTCGAGGAAATGATCATCGCCGCGGTCGCCGTCTTCCTCATTCTTTGGCATGTGCGCAGCGCCTTCGTCATCTGCGTGACATTGCCCCTGGCCGTGCTCTTCTCCTTTTTGCTCATGTGGCTGCTGCGCCGCCTCGGTGTCGTCGACATTCAGGCCAACATCATGTCCCTGGCGGGGATCACGATCTCGATCGGCATCCTCGTGGACCAGGCCATCGTGATGACCGAAAATGCCACGCATCACCTCAAAGAGCATTTCAAGGATCGCAAAGTTACCGGCGACATTCGCGAGCTGGTCATCCCGGCTTGCCGTACGGTTGGCCGGCCGATTTTCTTTTCCGTCATGATCATGCTCATTTCGTTTATTCCTGTATTTGCACTCAGCGGCCGGGAGGGCAAGCTGTTCCATCCGCTCGCCTTTACCAAGAGTTTTGCCCTGATCGGAGTTGCTCTCCTGTCGGTGACGGTCGTGCCCGCCATGATCCCGACGTTTATCAAGGGCCGCCTGCGCAGCGAGGAGGAGAACTGGATCGTGCGCAGCTTCATCCGGATCTACAAGCCTGTGCTCACATGGGCGCTGCCACGGCGCAATCTGGTGATGTGGTTCTTCGCAGCGCTGCTGATACTGGCGGCGGGCATTTTCCCGTTTCAGGCCCTTCTGGGACAGGGTGCATCGCAAACGAGTTGGCAACACCTTTTTCTCTTTATCTTTGCAGTCGTGACGTTCTTGACGGTTTTTCTCATTCGCGGCTTGCACTGGCAGGCTCTGGCATTTGCCAGTCTCGTCATGCTGGGCTTATGGGCTTACCATTTTCCGAAAATCGGTGTGGCGTTCATGCCGCCGCTGGACGAAGGAAGCATCCTGGACATGCCTGTGACGGTGCCGCGCGTCAGCCTCACCCAGGCAGCGGACGATCTGAAGGCGCGCGACGCTCTCTTGCGATCTTTTCCAGAAGTGGAGTCGGTCATCGGCAAGGCGGGCCGAGCGGACACGGCCACCGACCCGGCCCCGCTCGACATGGTAGAAACATTTGTGAATTTCCGCTCGAAGGATCTTTGGCCAAGACGCGTTCTTGTCTTTGGCGACGCCGTTTGGCAGACGCGGGCCGTGCTGTGCGCCCTGGAAGATCGTGGCTACCTGAAAGCCGGCCCGCGCGTCGATGCCCGCGACGAGATCATCAACGATGTTACACAGAAGGCCCTGGAACGGTTTGACGAGACCATGCGCGCGCTGGCCCTTCGCCGTTATGAGGAAGTCGAAGGCGCCCTGGGGCCGCGGTTGACACGCTTCGCTGTGGAGGACGTGATCGATCGATTTCGCCATGCAGGAAGCCTCCACTGGCCAGAGGAAACCGACGCCACGAAGCAAGTAGATCAACTCGTAGACCAACTGATCCCGGAGTACGGTCGTTGGCTCGCCAAGATTCCTGCCCTGGAAGACACGACCCGCCTGAGCCGAGAGGTGGCACGGCGGCTGACGGAATGGCAGGCGCTGACGGACCCCGCCGAAGCCATGGCTGTCAAGAAGAACTTGCTACCCCGCACGGTCGATGCGGTCAAGGAGTTCGTAGGGATTGAACGTGAAACGTTTGCCGACGAGGTGCTGCGCTCGGTAAGAAGTGAGCGGCGGCGGCTTTGGCGGGCGGAGGTCCAGAAGATCAACTGGGAACTCTTCGATCGCGGCGTACAGGCTTTCACCTGGTTGGCCATGGAGGAGCTGGCCAAGAGCGCGCACGCGAACGGTCTCTTGAACGGCGCTCCGCGAAGCAAGGAGTTGGCTCGCTTTGCCGAAGAGGCGGCCCGAGCGCAGGTCGGCCGAGAACCAGATGAGAGCGCATTCGAGCCGTTTGCACAGTTGCGACCAGCCCTGGAAGCACCGTTTGCGAAGCGCGTACTCTTCTGGCCGCGACAATCGGGTCCCAAGGGAGACCTCGTCGATGACGAAATGCACCGGGTTCTGCAGGTGCCGGGTTGGAGCAACATCTTTACGCAGCCAATCGTGAATCGCATCGAGATGCTGTCGACCGGCGTGCGTACCGACATTGGCGTCAAGGTCTTCGGGCCGGATCTGACGACGATCGATCGGATTTGCAAAGACATCGAGGCAGCTCTCAAGCCTGTGAATGGAGCGCGCGACGTCCTGGCTGCGCCTGTGATGGGCAAGGGATATCTGGAAATCAATATCGATCGCGAGAAAGCGGCCCGCTATGGAATAAGCGTTGCCGACATTCAAGACACCATCGAGGTTGCGCTGGGTGGCCGGCTGGCCACGCAGACCGTCGAGGGCCGAGAGCGCTTTCCCGTCCGCATTCGCTATGCGCGCGCGGAGCGTGAAGACGAAGAGGCGGTCCGGCGTCTACTAGTAAGCGGCGGGGCTCGCTCGGAGAGACCGCTGATGGGAAATCTTGCGAATGCCATGCCGACGCCGGCTGGGGCTGCCGTGTCTACAACGCTCCTAAGCGCCTCGTCCTCTCATCAAGCGGCTCCCGAGCACGGCGCTGGCGGCCGACTGCCCATGCAAGTACCCTTGGGCGCCGTGGCCGACGTGCGGATCACCGAAGGGCCGGCCATGATCAAGAGCGAGAACGGCCGGCTGGTGAACTATGTTACCCTGATGGTGCGCGGACGCGATATCGTCGGCTTCGTCGAGGAGGCCCGGCGGATCGTGTCGGAGAAGGTGCCTCTGCCGGAAGGAGTTACCATCGCCTGGAGCGGGGAATTCGAGCACCAAATCCGTGCTGCCAGAACGTTGAGGTTCGTCCTGCCTGCGGTCGTCATTTTGATCTTTTTGATCCTCTACCTCACGTACAACGATTTGGCAGATGCCGGGTTGATGATGCTGGCCGTTCCCGAAGCGCTTGCCGGTGGCGCTTTCTTCCAGTTCCTGTTCCCGAAAATCATGCACGGCTGGGATGCACCGCCCTTGGATTTCACCGTGGCCGTGCAGGTCGGCTACATCGCGTGCCTCGGCATGGCAACGGAGACCAGCATCATCATGCTGGTGTATTTGCGTGAGGCGATCGAGAAACGCGGCGGGCTGGGAAAGATTCAATCTCTTGAAGCGTTACGGGAAGCCGTCATTGAGGGAGCGGTGCACCGGCTCCGGCCGAAGTTATTAACGGAGGGCGTGGCGATCATTGCCCTCGCGCCCATGCTCTGGGCGACGGGCGTGGGCGCCGAGGTCATCGCGCCCATGGCAGTGCCGGTGCTCGGCGGCCTGTTGATATCCGACGAGGTTGTCGATCTATTTCTGCCTGTGCGTTTTTATTGGATTCGGCGCTCCCGATGGCTCAAGCTCCACCCAGACGCTACTACCCGGGAGAAGGTAGAGATATCCGCGCAGGTCCGGCCAGAGTTGACTGCTGTAACTTAGCGACAGGGCTGGCATGTTGCCCACAGCATGCCGGCTATCCATAAGGTAAGCGAAGTTCACCAAGGAGACTGGCTGCTGATAGTGGGATCAGTCGTGCCATCTCAAGTTCCTGTAAAGGGAGGTTAGTGTGATGAAGGCAGCATGCTCGATGGTGCTGGCGCTGGCGGTTTGCTGCGTGTTTGCGCTCAACGCACATGCAGCGGCCAAGGAAGTCACCCTCAAGGGTCAAATCATGTGCGCCAAATGCGAGCTGAAGGAAGGCTCCAAGTGCGCCACCGTCATTCGCGTCAAGGAAGACGGCAAGGACGTGACCTATTACTTCAAGGATAAGGGGTCCAAGGAAGAGTACCATGAATCGGTGTGCGGGGGAGGTACCAAGGAAGGCACGGTGATCGGCACAGTCACCGAAAAGAACGGCAAGAAATGGATCACTCCTTCGAAGGTCGATTATACGGCCAAGAAGTAAGGGCTGGGTCCATCATCGCAAAACCAACATCGCCACTCGACGCAGTGGCGATGTTGGTATCTGAGTTCCGGAAAACCCAAACCACTCCGTGACTAAATCAGTGTGCGTGAATTAGCAGCAGGAGATTGAATTTGGGCCATGCTTTCGTGGCCCAAGCCAGGACCGAACCCATCTGCACTTGTCTGCCGGGGCCACGAAAGCACCTATAAGAAGTAAGAAGTCAAGACACCTTCTTCGGGAACGCCCAAAAACCTCTTGAATTCTTGAGGGGCATCCTTCACCCACCGACAACCCGCGCGTCCTGACAGGGTTTGCTTGACGTTGGTCAACGCAGCCGGCAATACCGGTTGATCGTCACGCTGGAGGAGCCAGTACGGTCCCCTTCAGCATCTTCGACCTTCCGCGGCTG
>DATGZX010000338.1:0-10181 GCA_035296965.1 Gemmataceae bacterium | reverse complement strand
CAAGATGACAAACACGAACAGTCGTTCGAATGCCAGCGTCGGAACGATGAGGAAATCCACGGATGCAATCCCGTCGGCGTGGTTGCGGAGAAAAGTCTTCCACCCTTGAGACGGCGGACCTCGCCGTCTCAACATGTATTTCGAAACCGTCGATTGTGCGACATCAAAGCCGAGCTTGAGCAGCTCGCCATGAATCCGCGGGGCGCCCCAAAGCGGATTTTCCTCGCACATACGGCGCACGAGATCTCGGGGTTCTTGATCAATTCCGGGCCGGCCACCTGGATTGTGAGATTTACAGCGCCACCAGGCGCGAAAACCCATCCGGTGCCAGCGAATGATTGTCTCGGGACGCACGATCGCTGCGGCGTTGCCGATATCGGGGAAACGCCGATACAACCAGACGAACAACGCCCGATCACCGCCTGAAAGCCGCAATCTTTTCGGAGCCTTTCGGTGTAGAATGTTCAGCTGATGGCGAAGGATGAGGATTTCGGCTTTCAATCTTTCATGCGAACGAAAGCAGTCCCACATATATCCGAGCAGAAGTCTGAAGAAGGTCGCCATCAGTTTCGATCATGATCCGATTCTCTTTTCTCCTGCGAATCCAGCGGATGAGGTTTTCGGAAGGCACAGGTGGGCGCTTTCTCTCCAGACTCCATCATACCGACTTAGCCTGTTTCGGCCGGCCGCGCACTGTCCCCGAGTCATTCATCAGCCCCCTTCCGGCCGTCAGCGAGCGCCCTGAGTCACGTAGAGCCAAGCGCGCCCCGCGATTTGTTAGACTCGGCTTGGCGCGGTCGGCATAATCGAAATGCGCAGCTTGTTCAGGGAGCTTCGTGTGGCCACTACGCGAAGGATAGGACCGCTGCATCTAGAGGATCTCGAACCCCACAGGTTCGAGGATCTGGTTCGCCAGCTAATCTATGACTTCCGCAGCTGGCGCTCGCTGGAAGCGACAGGCCGCGCGGGCTCGGACGACGGGTTCGACGCGCGGGGCACCGAGATCATCCCCGGCGAGGCTAACGCCGACGAGCACGAGGATGAGGAGGAGGCACCTACCCCGCCGAACGGCACCCGCGTCTGGCTGATCCAATGCAAGCGGGAGAAGGCCATCGCGGCGAAGAAGCTCACAGGATATCTCGAGGCGCTGCCTGAAGCGGATAGCGACGGGCTGTACGGCATCATCTTTGCGGCGGCATGCAACTTCTCGAAGACCGCGCGTGACGCCTTCCTACTGAAAGCTCGCGAACGGGGGTTCATGGAGGCCTACGTGTGGGGCAAGGGAGAGATCGAGGACATGCTCTTCCAGCCCAAGAACGACCACCTCCTGTTCGCCTACTTTGGCTTCTCGCTAAAGACGCGCCAGCGGTCCCTCAAGACCGAGGTGCGTGCGCGGCTGGCGACCAAGCGTAAGGCGCAGCGGCTTCTCGAACAGTGCAATGCTGTCCTCATCCGCGACGCCACGGACGACAGATATCCTCACCTGGACCCGGAGGAGGCCAGGTCTCGGATCGATCGCGGACGCTGGACCGTCCTGACCTTCAAGGGCTGCTTCTCCGATGGCTTGCACTTCCTTGTGGATCGCCACTTCGCCTACGTCGGCGACGACGAGCAGGAATGGGACTACGCTGAGCGTATGAATGACGGCCCGGTCCACCGCCACGAAAACCCGTGGCGGAAAGAGGAAGAGGACGACCACGAAGCTCGTGCCGCCGCGATGGCGGAGTGGGAGGTGCTGCCCGAGCGGAATCGAGCCTGGTTCGAGGTGTTGGCCGTCCTGCCGTACGAAAACATCCTCGACATCGACGAGAAGGGGGACGAGTACAGCGGTCTGCCCCACATTTACACGACCGCGTTCGACCATCGTAAAGGTCCGTTCCACCATTATTGTGCATCGGTGGAGACCATCGACCGCTGGGGGGTGCCCCTCCGCGCGTCACCGGAGGAGGATAAGAGGGTACAGAAGTTCAACCAGAATCCGAGCGAGACGGTTGAAGATCAACCCCCTTTGCCTGAGCGCTTGCCCGTCCCTGATGATGAGCCTTCTCGACCTCGTCGACCTCGACTTGATCGCAGGCCGCGAGGGTCGGGTCGCGCTGACCCTTAGGCGCCTCGCTGGGGGCGCTTCTCATGCCCCGCTGGGCCGCCGCGCCAGCCCCCTCACACTTTCCAGCGCTCAGCGATCATCCCTCGCCCTCCTGGCGTTAGCTGACGGTTAGCCCGTTGGTCCTCTCTCGCTCGCGTCAATCAACTAAGTGTTTGAAAATTCTGGCGACCCCGAGCGGATTCGAACCGCTGACCCTCAGATTAGGAATCTGAGGGCAGGGCAACAGTCGTCAAAAGTCGAAGCTGCAAATCAAGATGGTTGCGGGCCCAGGATTTGGACCTATTCTCGGGCTTTTCGCTCATACCGGAAGCGTGTTCGGTATAGGTGGCTTCGGGCCCAGGATTTGGACCTATTCTCGGGCTTTTCGCTCATATTGGAAGCGTGTTCGGTATGCCGGGGTCACCAACAAAGGCCTGGATCTGGCTTTGGAGTTTGGCGTCCATCATCTTGCTTGCTCTGACCCCTTGGCGTTGATCGGCCTGCGACCACCTTTCGGGTCTTGGCACCAATGTGGGATCAGACCCCATTTGATCAGGTCGAGCGAGCGCTCGCCTGTTTTGTGGTTCTGCCGAATGACGAGAAGTTCTTGGCCTGGTGCCGCGTTGTAGCGTGGGCGGAGGTTGCCCATGCGCCTATCGCTGACCTCAAGGCCGTCGACGATGGCGAGGCGAAGAGGTCCGGCGCTCTGGATCACACGGCCGCACATTGGCAAAGAATTAGATTATGAATGCCGCCCCTTCCAGTTGAGGTTCTGGGCGAGAGACAAAGGCCAGCCGTTAGCATCAAAGGGGGCTCTGATTGGCGGATCGTGAACTAGAGATCCTTGGGGACGCCTTGCGCGAACATGTCAATGCTCTCGCCGTCGACATCGGTCCTCGCACGCCCTCAATTCCTGACAGTTTGGTGCGCGCTGCTAATTACATCCATTCAGTCTTCGAGGACGTGGGTCTCTCTGTAAGGGAGCAGGACTACCAATATTATGACCAGCGCGTGACGAACGTGCTTGCGATGTCTCCGGCGACCGCTGAGGCCTCTTCCTACTACGTCGTCGGCGCTCATTACGATACCGTCCCAAGCACCCCGGGTGCAGACGACAATGCGAGCGCCGTGGCGGTGATGCTGGAACTGGCCGGACGCCTGCAGCAAGCCAAACTAAAAGTGCCTGTTCTATTCGCGGCCTTCACGCTTGAGGAACCGCCAGCCTATTTGACAGGTCATCAAGGCAGCCGGATCTTCGTTCGTAGCTGCCAGAGCAACGGCGACTGCGTGCTCGGAGCGATCATATTAGAGATGGTTGGCTATACGGCGCCCCGCCAGAGTTATCCATTCGTGCCCCGTTGGCCTGGTTATCCGGCCCAAGGGAACTTCATTGGCATAATCGGAAACTGGCATTCGCGACGCTTGGGACGTGCGGTTCTGAGGGGCTTCCGCAAGAACAGAGATCTGCCAGTCGAATCGCTTTTTCTGCCGTTCGATGGCCGGATCTTGCCCGAAACCCGCTTGAGTGATCACGCGTCGTTCTGGGATGCGGGATTGCCGGCGCTCATGGCAACGGACACGGCCTTCTTCCGGAATCCGAACTACCACCTTCCCAGCGACACGATCGATACTCTTGATTTCACGTTCATGGCTCAGCTCGTCAAAAGCCTCGAGCTCGCGCTCCTAGAGCTTCCGCTCATGCCACTCACCCCGGCTTCGGCAAAATCATAAACTGGCGAGAACATCGGCTTCATCAGCCTCAAATTCGGAGTAGTCTTTGCGAGCCTGAGAATAAGCAGCCTCGTCATCGCAGCCGAGCTGCCGATCTGCGTTCTTGGACTTCGCAGCAATAGCGCTCGCTGCAATGCTTTGTAGATGCCCTTCATCCCGTGCTTGAAGATCGAGAATAGCCTTGAATCGTGTTCGTGCATGAGGCGGACCATTGGCCCTTGCTGTGGCGCATGATGTCATGGCCAGCGAAGCCAGCGCCAATGTGTTTGTAGCGACCACGTCGCCGTGATGACCACGGTTTTTTCCTTGTGCCAGCAGTCGAGCTACGACCCTGCATGGGTAGTGATGACCGGGTGACTATATTTCGCGCTTCTGGTTCGTCGCGCCAGATCAGCCGCGCAGCATCAGCGCCGACAATTGCCAGGTCATTCCGCCTGTCATTCTCTACCAAATCAGAACCGAAAACTTTGCTCATGCTAAAACGCTCAGCAGAACGACCGTAGCAGAGCAGCCAAGATGCCATTGAGCCGACTCATTTTGCGCGCACTTGTTTTCGATCTTTTTACTCTTCCGAGGTGAAGGGATCCTGGCTATCGCAAGGCGCTTTTCAAGGGCCTTGGGAACGGCACGTCACACTGGGTCCAGTGATGGGTTGCGCGGCAGGTAGAGTGGAATGCTGGATTTACCCGCTATCGTAGAGCCGCTGCCTTAACCCGGTTGGAAAGGCGTGCAGAAGTCAGAGGCCTAGGTCCCGAGTCCTGTGAGGGCTAGCAAAACGGCAAGAGCCTCACCGACGCCTATTCCAACGTCGAGGAAACGTCTTTGGATTTTCCGCCTGAGGGCGGCGGCAGGATCCGCTCGGATTGATGCAGTAGAACCAACGTGAATAGTAGGACGGTTGCCGCAACAGCTTCTCAGTGATGGCGGCATGCTGACGGATTTCGGTCGGTCGACCGCACCTTGGGCAAATGTCGCCATCGTTGCCCACAACAATGCTGAAGCAAATTCAAGAACTCTGCGGCAAACCCATGTGGCTCCGCTGGCCGAGGAGCGATCCGAGAGAGATGACACCAATGGTCGACACCCCTCTAACAGCCCCGCTGTCTCCTGATGCCGTGATGATGCAACTTCTGTTCGGCAAGCAAATCACTTATTCGCTGGCTGCGATGGCCCGGCTCGGCGTAGCGGACCAGATGGGTGCAACGCCGATTTCTGTTGATGTGTTGGCGGGGAAGGTGGGCGCTCATGCCCCATCGCTTTATCGAGTGATGCGGATGCTCGCGAGTGTCGGCGTATTTAGGGAAACGCCAGGACGGCAATTCGCTCTGACCCCAGTTGGCGAACTCTTGAAGACCGATCAGGCCAAATCGCTGCGATACATGGCAATGCTGTTCGGCGACGAGTGGACCACAAGGGCTTATGAACATTTCGCCGAGTGCGTCCGTACCGGCGCTGACGGGGTGACCAAGGCGTATGGCAAACACGCGTTCGAACTGTTGGCCGAGCGTCCCGATCAAGCAGAGACGTTCCATCAAGCAATGACCAACTCCTCCGCCATTGCGGCTCAGGCGCTCCTGGAGGCCTACGATTTCAGTGGAATCGGCAGATTGGCGGATGTCGGCGGCGGCCACGGCATGTTGCTCGCCGCCATTTTGAGACAATACCCGCAGATGCAGGGTGTGCTGTACGACCTCCCAGAAGTCCTTACCTCAGTTCCAGCGACCCAATTTGCGGGCTGTGAGGGCCGAATTCGCATCGAGTCAGGCAGCTTTTTCGAGCGCGTGCCCGAAGGGTGTGACGCGTATATTATGAAACACATCATCCACGATTGGAGCGACGATCATTGTCGGAAGGTTCTGAGGTTGATGCGGGATCAGCTTCCGGCCCATGGGCGGGTGCTTGTCTGCGACAAAGTGGTTTCCGATGATCCAGCCCCAACGCCAGCCAAGATGCTAGATATCGAGATGCTGGTAATGACTCCGGGAGGCAAGGAGCGGACGGTAGAGGAATTCCGAGACTTGTTTGCGTCGGCAGGGTTACGCCTCGGACGCATCGTCCCGACCCAAAACCCGATCTGCGTAATTGAGGCCGTGCCAACTTAGGCAGGGAGAAGGTGCGCTTCAGCGACCTCTCGGATGGTCGCCTTGAGAGATTCGGCGTCTACGAGCAATGACCGAGGTGACATCGGACCAACAAAAATGTCTGACGAATGGGCATGATTTTTTGTGGGTCTATGCCGACGACGGAAGCTTGTGCCACACTAGGACATGGATCGTCGTTGAAAAAGTCGGCCTTCTGGAGCAAGTGTAGGCTTGGAAAGTCGGGATGCTCGATGCCAGGCGCACCTTAACTGGCGGAGAGCGGCGCTCCAAAAAAAGCAGCACCGCAGCGCCGCGTGAGCGGGACATCGGACTAGCCTGTGCGAGACGATTTTCCTTCTCCCACCATCTCGAAGGTCGCCCGGCGGGTCGGCTATCACTGTTTCAAGCAGAGCTGCAGCGAATTATCGAGAGCTGTTCGAAAATGGGGCGGCGAGAATGCCTAAAGGCCCAAAGGCCAGAAGCGCGCGCATTTGATTGACAACCTGGCGGCCTATCTCGTCAAAGCTGAGTTTGTGTCCGCAGGTTTCGCAAGAGGTGTCAATCCATTCCTGGCTATATTCATCTAGGCGAGTGCACGGGCGGACGTGCTCGCTTCCACACTCAGGACACTTGATCTCTACATTGACGCGCATAACCCCTCCCGCGCGACATTGGTCCTAGGCCCTCCTCGGTTTTTGCTTGTGATCCGTGGGTGGCTGGGCCTTTGTGATCTGGTTCAGCTCGCGGGGACGTTTCCTCTTTGTTGAGTAATCGTGTGACGCAGGAGCGCCGCCTTCGCTTTCCCAGCTTTCGAGTGCTTTGGCATAATTATTCGGACGCTTTGGCTGCTTCTCTGGCATGATCGCAATATGCATTGAGTTCCCGGCCGTTTCTAGGCCATGCAAATTGTATCTGACCCAGCTCATTATCGCCGACGGCAGTGGCTCAGACGGGCGACATCGGTCATGCGGCGTCGCTACACGATTCACCCAAGCTCGCGCGCCTTTTCGTTGCCAGCTCGCCAAGCTGCTACAAGGAACTCAGACATCGTCATGGCGACGTGCGGATCGTATTTGTAAGTAATACCCTTTGCGAGTAGCCGCGGAGATTTTTCCGGCTTGTAATAGGTCACTGAATAGCTCGACCGGGGCAAGCTTACGACGATTCCATCGTCCACCACCTCGACGTGGAAATCTGAATCTAGGCTCATCCCTTTGTTCTCAGCCGAACCCCCGGCGATTCCCCGTTGAGAAACTCCACGCCGGCGGCCTCAAGCACCTTTTGCACGGCGCGCACCGTTTCGAGCGATGAGCGCAACGTCTCGCCCGCACGCGCCTCCATTTCGGCAATGGTGCTAACATTTAGCCTGGCGAGGTTGGCCAGTTCAGTCTGCGTCATGCCAGCCAGGGCACGTGCTGCCTTAAGCTGCGAGCCTGTTGTCAGCATTACCCCCTCGCGCAAAGCGATGAGACAGAACAACTACTATGGGCTCACTCGCTCATGCAGTTCGCCAAGCTCAATCGTAGCTACGACTGGGGCAAGGCCCGCCGTGGGGTAAATACTGCATATTATGCGAACGGTTATATATGAAAATGGCGCCAATTTATTTTTGTGCGTTGCACAATAACCGAATTATGTCGACCGTTTCGGCAATAGCCTCCGCTACGGTACCCTCATTGCAACAACCCGAAGCGAAAGAAGCGCTTGTGGGAACGCGAGCGCGAAGGCGTGGACCACGGCGTTGCAGCTTGGCGGTTTGTTCAAACAAGCTGACTGGATGTCCGGTTGTGGCACAAAACTGACCATCGCGGCCTGGGCGCCGTCCATCGGTGCAGCGCCGGCGGTGAACAGGCTGCAGACAGCGATCGCCTTGCTTGCTGATGCTGCTGAGCTTGTCCTTGCCCCCGCTTGAATGCACAGATCGCCGCGTCTCAAGTGTACGCGCCATTGCTCCGGAATCCACTCCAGTGCGCGATAATCCATGACTTGCTACGACAGAGAAAATTACACGAGGTTGGACTGGCGTGTACTCCGACAGAATCCCGTGAACTGCAGGTGAAGCAGGAGACTGCAGCCCACGTGCAGCCGTCGGACACAGCGGGCTAGGTTTTGCGATAAAATCCGACTGGCCTTATCGCGTCAGCTAAATTGCAATCGCGCCGGCAATTGTCGGCTCAGCCTCATTGGAATGCAGCGGATGAGTTTGGTTGGTCTGCGGGCGGCATCGACTAGAGCTTGCTTGGGTTTAAACCGTACGGAAGATCGAGGCCGGTTCCTCCCCAGGGGAGAAATGGGCCAGCAATATCTCGTTGCCGGCAAGCGCGTCTCGATGCGACTCTGGGTGCAGGAACCAGGGGGTAAGCTCAAAGCTCCCACAACGAGGGAGTACGAAACCGTTGGCTATGTCATCTCAGGCAGCGAACGACTCGATCTAGAAGGACAGACCCTGAATCTAAAAGCCGGGGACTCATGGTTGGTGCCGGCGGGTGCGCTGCACCAGTACACGCTTATCGAGCCCTTCACAGCTGTAGAGGCGACTGCGGCACCGGCCGAGGTCCACGGTCGCGATACGTCGGCCTGAGCCGAGACGTAGCCGCCACCTCAAGTTGCTGCGCCGCTCAGGAGCCCAGTACATATGTGCCGGGCGCATCGCATAGCGGCGCGTATCCCTTTGACGGCACGCCCAGAGCTGGCGCCGGTACACGATCGGCGGAAGAGTGCCTCACCAGCCAGTCCTGCCAGCAGGGCCACCAGGAGCCTTCGTGATGGATGGCGCTCTGCTGCCAGGTGTCGGAGTCGATATAGTTCTCGCTCTGGACATGCGTGGCGATCTGGTGCTTCCGGTTTGGACGACCCGGTGGGTTGACGATCCCGGCATTGTGCCCACCATTGGATAAGACAAAGGTCACGTCGGCATGCCTCTGTCCTGCCCGCATTCAGCGTCGCAAGCCTCGTGGGTTTTGGAGCGGTGGGCGGCTGCCGTCGCAACAGGAGCTGGCGCGGCTGATTGGCTGAGGCAGAAGCGACGGCTGCAGATTAGGTTTGACCGCATCAAATCGGGAGGAGTCACGAAATGTCGGTGCTGGGTTGGGTTCTCTTGGGCTGATCGCTGGCTTCATCGGCAGCAAGATCGTCAATCGTTCGGGTCAGGGCTTTCTGCTCGACATCGTGCTCGGCATCGTCGGTGCGGTCCTCGGTGGCTTCCTATTTACCGCTCTAGGTGCAACGGGCATCACGGGCTTCAATCTCTACAGCATGTTCGTCGCTATTGTGGGTGCGGTCGTCGTGCTCTGGGCTTACCACGCCATCAGCGGACGTTCGACCTGATCCACGAATGTGCTCAACCTTGATCGAACTCCACGCCCACCTTTGTCCTAGCGGGATGGCAGCGCGGGGCTACTGAGGCTGTTCCCTGCGTCGGCAAGACAAGACTTCTCCGAACTCTCCTTCTAGGAGTGTTTGCAGCCGTCGCCTAAATCGCGATCGCGCGAGCGCCAGTGCAAGCCGAAGCGTCGCAAGCGAAACTCCCCAACGTGAGCGGCAACCTTGCGTACGCGCGGTCGGCGTTCATTTGCGCGCCAAAAGAACTTCTTTTGCTTCGTTGATGCGGGCCGCGAAATAAGTCGTTCCGCCCTGATCGGGATGAAACTTCATCATCAGTTTCCGATGCGCAGCACGAATCTCGTCTTTTTTCGCGCCTGCCTTGAGCCCGAGCACATCATAGGCCTCGTTAATACTCATGCCGCCGCGTGGGCCGCGAGGCTGCCTCGGCTCATCTCTCGCGCCATCGCCTGAATGCTGGTCGCGCCAACCTTGCGAGCGCCGATCGAGATAGGCCTCCATCAAAAGCGAGCCTTGGGAGTCCGTGGCGCGGAGCTCCTCGAGCAGCTGTAGCAGCTGGTGATGGCTCAACGAGGACAAGGCTCTCCCTGCAAAACGACCCTTGAGACACCGACCGTCGATGCCGCCGCTGTCATGGTCGAGCACCATTTCGAGGGCTTGCGTGCGTACGCCGGACTTCTGTCCAGGGGACTTTCGCGTACTTCCAAATGGTCCTATCGTCCCAACCCACGGTGCGATGGGTAGACCGAGGCGGTGGCCAAAGACGAGGAGCAGGAAGGCTGCAAAGGCAACGAAGACTGGCATCGGAAGATCGTCAGCTGAGTTGTTCAAGAAGGCGCACCACGACGCCGCTTTTCGTCGCCGTGCCGTAGTCTTGCAGCGCCTTGCGGCCGCCGGTCGCGTACACTGCAACCGCAGCCAACAGCTCGCGCAGCTGCCCA
>DATGZX010000337.1:0-3291 GCA_035296965.1 Gemmataceae bacterium | reverse complement strand
TGGGCTTCGGCGGGGAGTGGGCCGTCGGCTCGGTGCTGATGGGCGAGACGATTCGCGCCGAGCACCGGGGCAAAGCCGTGGGTACCGTGCAGGGCGGCTGGGCCATCGGCTGGGGAATTGCCGCGATATGCTCGGTTGCGTTGTTCTCATGGCTTCCCGCCGGCATCGCCTGGCGGGCCATGTTCTGGATTGGCATTCTGCCCGCGTTCTTGGTCTTCTACATTCGGCGCCACGTTCCCGAGCCCCAGGTTTACACCCGGACGCGCCAAAAGCTCGCCGCGGGAGGCGACAAGCCTCATTTCCTCGAGATCTTTTCTCCGACGATTTTGAAGATCACCCTGTTGACATCGCTACTGGGGGTGGGCGTCCAGGGCGGCTACTACGCGATCACAACCTGGCTGCCAACGTATTTGAAGACCGTGCGGCACCTTTCGGTCCTGAATACGGGCACGTATATGATCGTCATTATTGCCGGATCCTTCTGCGGCTACCTGACTGGGGCGTATCTGGCCGACGGCATCGGACGCAAGAAGGCCCTGATTCTTTTCGCCGCCTGCTGTGCCCTGGCGGTCACGGCCTATACCTATTTGCCAATCAGCAACGGAATCGTGATGCTGCTGCTCGGCTTTCCTCTCGGGTTCTTCACCTCCGGCTCCTTCAGCCCGGTCGGCGCATTCTTCACCGAGCTGTTTCCCAGCCGCCTGCGTGGCTCGGGGCAGGGTTTCTCTTATAATCTGGGCCGTGGGATTGGCGCCCTGTTCCCGACGCTGGTCGGCTTTCTTAGCGCACGACTCTCGCTGGGCAAAGCGATTGCCATCTTTGCGGTGTCCGCTTATGTCGTCATGATCCTGGCAGTACTGCTGCTCCCCGAAACCAAGGGCAAAGAACTGCGAGTCTATGAATAACAATGACGAGCCACGACTAACAACGACTAACAATGACTAGCACCGAAGGCGAGGCGGCAATCCCGGTTTGCGCGGCTCCGAACCCCGACCCCGGCAGCCCGAAGGTTGCCGTTCCGCCCAACGCATGCGATTGCCACGCCCACATCTTCGGTCCGGTGGAGCAGTACCCGCTTATTCCTGGACGCACCTACACCCCGCCACCAGCCAGCATTCAAGCCTACCAGCGAATGTTGAGCGCCCTCGGACTGGATCGAGCCGTAATCGTCCAGCCGAGCGTTTATGGCACAGACAACCGCTGCACCTACGACGCAGTGGCCGCCTCTGGCGGCAGGTGGCGCGGCATTGCGGTAGTGGGCCCCAGCACGAATATGCACGCGCTGCATCGGTTGCACGACGAGGGATTTCGCGGCGTGCGAATCAATCTCCTGTTCAAAGGAGGCCTGGCGATGGAGATTCTGGAGCAGGTCGCCGGCCTGATTGCGCCGCTCGGCTGGCACTTGCAGTTGCTCATCGATGGCCGCGACCTGCCAGAAATGGCACCGCGACTTCGACTTCTGCCCGTCCACTTCGTCATTGATCACATGGGACACATGCCCGCGAAACTGGGGCTGGCGCATCCGGGATTTGCGGCCCTCTTCGCGCTTGCCCGGGAAGGCAACTGCTGGGTAAAACTCTCTGGCGCATATCGTATCTCCGCCCAGCCGTACCCGTATGAGGACGTCGCGCCGATTGCAAAGGCTCTGGTCGAAGCTGCCCCAGAGCGCATGGTATGGGGAAGCGACTGGCCCCATCCCTCGTTCCAAGGCGCGATGCCGGTCGATGCCACGCTCCTCGATTTGCTGGCGAGCTGGGTTCCAGAATCGCGGACACGGCAGCGCATTCTCACAACCAATCCCGCGGAGCTGTATGATTTTGCAGGCTGACGACGACGAGATCGCCAGCGTCGCAAGCAGACCGGCGCTACCAATCCGCCACACGATGCTTATAGCTGGAGGCTGCTCCAAGCCCATTCATCAACGCGCCCCCAACCAGGGCGGCACGCCCCACGTTGTCATGATGTCTCCGGTGCAACATGTAAGCGGTGGCGATTTCAGCGCCGAACAACGCCGCTGTAGTGGCAACCTGAACCGGAGTCGTACGCACAAACGGACGTGCCATTGGATTGTATTCTTCGCCGCCACCGTCTATGTTCCGGCGCGTTATATAGCTATCGGTAGCTTTTGCGGCTCCGTCAAGTGCGACCAGCGCTATTGTGCCCCGCGTCCAGAAGCGTGAAGCAGCCAGATCTCCACGCGTTACGTATGGATGCGCCGCAAAAGCGTAATGCGCCTCTTGGGCGCGCAGTGTGCCGGTCATCAGCGCCAGCATCATAAGCACCATGAGCATCTTCATAGGGAAAGCGGGTCGCGCACTCAGACCCTTACATGCTCATCGGAATAAAAATAAAAGTCTTGAAGATTAACCAATCTAGGAAACGGAAGTAACCGCAGCGCTGTTCAAGAACCAACCGTTAGAGCAGGACCGCCCGACCGCACTTCCAGGACAGGCGGCGTACTAGACTAGCCGGAACAGTCCGCAGGCCTAGAATCACGTGAACACCAAACGCCCCAAGCTACCCGCAATCTCCGAAGCGATGAAGGCATGGTCGGCTGCGCTGAAAGCAGAGATTGGCGACTGGCCCGGCGTCAAGGTGCGGTCGTTTTTCGGTTTCACCGCCCTCTACCGGCGGGACAGAATCTTCGCCCTGCTCCCGCAAACCCGTGGGATGGAAACGCCAAACTCTCTCGCCTTCAAATTACAATCGCCAGCGCCACGACTCCTGGCGCGGATGCGGCGAGATCTTCGGATTGGATCGACAGAGATGCAGAAGGCGCGCTGGTTCACTTTTGAACTCGCCACCGACGGCGATCTGCACGACGCTCTCGATTGCCTGGCGCGCTCGTATGATGCGGCAGGGAAGGCTTCAAAAAATTGAGTTGCGATGGGAATTTTATATCGGTGCGAATTTGCTTGGTGAGAATGCCCGGCCCGCCGCTTGGGTGGCGGCTGTGTGGGGTCGTGGGGTGAGGCCGGGCAATTCTGTGCTTCCTCTTAATTGCAGATGTACATCTTTTACCGCATAAGGCCCTATCCTGCCTGTGACGGCGATCACCATTCTGCGTGATTGGGACACACCAGGATGTGATGTAGGTCACTGCCAAGGCGGACATACTGGCTAAAGATAAGGGCTGTTCCAGAAAATATCTCAGGAGAAGCACTCATGGCCTATGTAATCACCGACACTTGCATCAAGGACGAGCTTTGCGTGGACGTCTGCCCGACCGACTGCATCCACCCCAAGAAAGACGAGCCGCAGTTTGAGGCGGCGACACAGGTTTATGTCGAC
>DATGZX010000336.1:0-29533 GCA_035296965.1 Gemmataceae bacterium | reverse complement strand
TGCCTGCTGGCCCGCTTGATAGAGTGAGGTTTTCCCGGAAAAACCGGGAAATAATCGCCAGTGCGGCATTTGTAGAAGTTCATTCTATGAACAAGAAAGTTCTCCGCAAGTGGCATAGAACTTCAGCGGAAAGACACTAATTCCCATTTGAGCAAACTTTTTCTCTCGCCGGCCGGTTGCAACGGTGAGACGCCTTTTGAAACCTTTTGAACGATTTTTTCGAGATCTACGTGCCATTTGTCACACGTACCACAAGGCCGGAAAGCCCTGCAAGCATATCCGGACACTGGCGGCCGCGGGCATGTTGCCCCGGACCGTGCTGAGTCCAGCGCCCGCCGTCAACCCCAACAGCTTCTAACCCGGAAACGAGTAGGGCCGGGATGCTCGCAACATCCCGGCCCTGAAACCCCTTTTTTCAAGGAGTCTACCTAGGCAGACGATTACCATGTCCGACCGTCCCTTGCAAGCTTGGCAAAAGGCTTGGCGGGCTTTCCTCGCCTCCCTGCCCACGGCCGGGCTGGACTTCGCCTGCCTTCCACACCGCTATTTTGAGGCATCCCCCGCTGCTTTCTATAGCCAACTTTTGTCACTCAATCCCCCGGCAAGCCATTTGATCGGGAATGTCACGCCTGCCAAAGGGCCGCCATAATTCAAGAATCGGCACGATCCACTTTTCGGGCGATCAAGCAATGTTGCGTAGGAATCCCCAGGCAGCGGGCGACCTTGCGTGGGACAAGTACCTCCACGGCGCTGCAGCCTCCCCTTTTCAATAAGACTTTGTACTGAGGCAGTGTCCCAAAAGTCCGTCCGCAACGGTAGAAAAAGGTATTTGGAACTCCGCCGCGGTTTCGGTCCTGAATCGCGTTATCTGGAACCATTTGCCAGCCGGTAACGGCCTGACACAATCCCCAAAACAGGTCACGTAAATGTCCACAGAAAGACCTGAGAGAGGTTGCATGCAGCAGCTTCCGAATGTCAAACCATATGCGCTCAAAGCGAAGGTAGATGGTTCCCTGGGGCTTGAGGACACGGCACATCTCCCGGATGGCCGTGCGCTGATGCATATAAGTAATCGCATTGCGGCAGATGACGCAATCAAACCGGCTATCGGCAAACGGCAGCTTCTCCGCGCAACCTAATTCAAACTGGATGCGACGCTGCTCCTGTCGGGCCCAGCGGTAACCCAGCACTAGGCTTCGTGCATCAACGTCGATGATGATCGCTTCATCCGGTGATGCAGGCATGTGTCTCAATGACCAGCCCGTGTTGCCCCCCACGTCCAAGATCGCCTTTCCCTTCAACCCTTTGAGTAGAGACATGAATTCGTCGTCGGCCTCCTCCCACCCCTCTTGTACCACGACTCCCAGGAGGTACGTACCGAACACGGTGATCTTGCCGGTTTGAGCTTGCAGTATGCCGTACTCATTGAGTTCTGCTAGATCGGCCGGCGCGAGCGCGGCGCCAGAGTGCAGCGCCAGAAGTCGCGGCTTCAGCATCGCGATGAATTCGTCTGGCCATTCGAGCATCGACCGTGCTTGGTGATCCAGGCTATCCCCAAGGTTGATGACTGGGCTTTCCATGTGGCTCCTCACCTGGTGTCATCCCTCCGTCAGCGACCAGCCAAGTTGTTGCTTAGAACCGGGTCCATCCGGCCGTACGTGTCCTTTGTAGCGGCGCTGGTTTAGGGGTGGCGCGGTGCGAAGCGTGCTGTGGCGTCCGCAGTGGCTTGGTAGGCGTCGGAGGGCCGGGAATAATAGCAGGCGCCGTCATCATGCTCGCAGCGGCAGCAAGCTCTTCAGCCCTGCTGCATGCCTAATCCGATCTTTCCCGGATAGACGCTCCCTGGGGCCTCGACGGCGACTCCAGAGGGTGATGATACCGACCTGCAGGAACGGTTGCAACGAGTTCCCCGAAAAAGCGCCGCTAGTACGCCTCCGTCGCGGCCTGAACCCAGCGCACCCGATGCATCTCCTTTGCTCAGCGCCCGAAATCGGCCTGCACGGCGCACCACGGACGCCTGGTGACGGCTTGCGGACCCGTTGGTCGGGGCGGTCAGCCGGCTGTAGATCGACTGGCAGAGGAGAGCGAGCAAGCGGTGCTGCGTGTTCTGTCCGGTGCGAGTGTCGTGCAGGCCACTCGCCGCTGTGTTGGTCAATCGGAGGGCATCATCGAGTTCGCGTTAGGCGAGGAGTCCAGCGTCACTGGTGACGGTCGAGCCGTGGAACTCCAGCTTGATTTGGCGGTCGACATCGACGCGCGCGGTGTCGTTTTGGCTGTCACCCATTGGGTTCCTCGGTCTTTTCGGCAGGAAATCGCTGGAAACGCTGGGCTTTCCAGGGAAAAGGCGCAAACGCCATGCCGAAACGACCGAGTCATCCGGGAAATCCAGGAGTAAGAATCCAGCGATCCTTACTTGACCGCAAACGCGTGGATCACGGGCAGCCTGCCGGTCCTGGCATTGTCCACCGCGGGAGCACAAATATAAACGGTCCGTGTCTCCGGATCGAACGCCGCACCGGTGACCAATTTATCGCAATTCAACTGCACGTTGAAAAGCAGGGTCGGATCGAAGACTTCCGTGGGACTAATTTGCCAGGACGCAGCCTGCCCGCTTGCGACCTTGGCGAGGTCGGCTGGTGCGTAGATAAACCAGCGCGCGGCATAGCGGGAAGCATGCTGGCCCTTGGTGCAATGGCAGGGATCCTGGATGCCGGTCGGCAGGGGAGTATTGCCATACCACATGTTGTCGTAGCCCAGGCGGCCGAGGAACAGGACCCCCTGTACATCCGGCAAATCGATCCATGTGCTCGCGCGGATATAATCCGCTGAGCCCCAGAAACCGACCCCACCACGCGGCGGCGCGAACTGATCGGTCGCCTGGCTGAGCATGACGCCGTTTTGATTGAGAACGCGATATTGCGCGTCGCGGTGGAGCCTCTGCTGGTGAGGTTCTTCGGGGTAGAAAGTGAGCGCCCGTGTTGTCAACAGGTGAGAAGTGGGAAAAGCTTCATTCGGGGTATCCACCGCAAAAAGTCCCGGCCCGAAGGAAGCCTTGCTTGCCCCCGATTCGATCCCGGCGCCCAGTGCCAATCCCCGGCCACCGGTGTAAGATTTCGCGAACCAACTCGGCACTGCGACGCCATAGTTCCTGAGGTGATGCGCGTCGATGTCGGCCTTCCAAGGCCCGTAAGCCGAAATGCTCCCATTCGGGTTGAATTTCGTGATGCCGACCACAGGCTTCGAGCCGGGAGTCACGTCGTAGTTATGACCGTAAACCCAAAGCAAGGTGTCGCCGCCAAGCCAGAAGAGCCCTTCCGTCTCCAGCTGTCCGGAACTGAAGGTCGGCCAGGTGCGGTGCCCTTGATAGATGTCCCCCCATGCCCTGACCAGGGTCGCTCGCGGGGCGACAGAAAGGTTCCGGCCTGGAGCAGGATTGGTGAACTCGAATGCGTGCGTTCCCGCAGTCGTCTTGCCAACGATAAAAAAGGTCTTGATCCCGTTGGGATAAGTGCGGAGCGCTAGTGCCCCATAGGCATTATCGTCGACCTGGAGTGGCACTTTGATGGCGCCCAGGTATTGCAGACCAGAGCTCGTCACCGTCGCCTTATGCATTGCCTTGGGCTGCACCGGGTCGGCTGCCCAGACAACGTTTCCGCACAACAACGCCAGTACGGCAGGACTCAACAAGCGTACCCTCATTTCCACACCTCCAGCCCTTGCGCGGCGATCCAGGCAATTGCCGTGCCGTGCTCCTCAAATAGATGACGCGGCAATAAAGCGCGTCCAGCCAGCCTCGCCATAATCGGCAAGGGCCAATTTCTTGCTAATCACATTTCGCACGGAGGGGGTCGCGTCTGAAGCGCTGCTAGCGCCCTATCGATGACGGCGCGACGTGACGGGTCGATCCGCTGAGCAGCAGGCAAGTCAATCCGGAGGGGCCGCTTCGCCTGCGCGAGTAGTGAAATCTAGGCCAGGCGACATGGCATGTCAACAAGCGCATCGTGCACTCTCGTCTATGTTGAAGGACGCAACAACGTTGTAAAAACCGACTAGCTAACGAGATATGACTTGCGGAGGACGAATCACGAAGTTGCTACAAATGCCTGCCGCAGCACCTTTTTGTCCATGGAGTTGGGGACTTCTTCCTGTGTTACGCACAAATAGAGGGCGGGCAGGAGGATCGTCTCCAGCGCCGAACTCACAAGGCCCAGACTCTTGTCTTCCCGCAGTACCTGCCAACAATCTCGTGCGGCCTTGAAACCGGTAGAAAAACGATCGAAGAGACGAGGCACAGGGTTGTCTCTGGTGCACTGTCATGGGCGATCATGCAATCGAGCCACGCCCGCGTGCAAGATGAGTAGAGGTGTCTGCCTGCACGCGGACGCGGTTCGAAATCTATTTCGGAGGGTACCTGACAAAGATCAGGATGCCGAGCTACTTGTCGGTGTCGTCCTTCTTTTCTTTGTCATCCTTACCATCCGGCTCTTTCTTTTCCGGCTTTTCCTTCGGCTCGACGGGCGCGATCTCCTGGGGGCGGATGAATTCATAGCCAGATCCGCCCAGGACGCCGGCGCCCTTGGGAAGCTTGTAACCGGTCAGCGCCACGAAACGGCGCAGAGGCACTACCGTGGCCCCTAGTTGGTTAGCCTGCGTTTCCATTTCGGCTATTTTTTGCCCGATTTCCGTCTTGCGCGACATGCGAGTGTCGCCTTCTCGAATAGTACTGCCGTACTCGAGCTTCGGTCCTTCCCCTCGGATCAAATAGTCGGTCTGGTGAGTCATGCCCTCGCCCTTGATCGACATGTCCTTCCAGTCAAAGTAGGCATCGACGACGATTCCTTCCCTCTTCAAATTGCGCATGAATTCTTCGATGTTGTCGCGCCCTTCACCGGTGAGGTCGATTAGCCCAGCAATGGCCACATGGATGCGATTCGACGGGCTCCATGCCGGATTGATCAACAGGTCACCAGGAAGCAGCGGACTGGAATTGGGGTCGGCCACTTCGGTGATCTTCGCGGTCGATAGATGCGCGCTGAGGACATCCACGATCTCCAGCGCGCCCTTGCGTTCCCTGCGCTCGCGACTGTCCGAGCCGCTGCCGAAGATGCTGAATGTCAGATTCTGGTGGGGTTTGACGTTGTCGGCCGAGCCGATATTGACCCAGGCAAGCTCGCCCTTGGAATCGACGCGAACGATCTTTCCCTTGGGTGTGTCATACTTGAGCAAGTCGGGCGGCGTCATCTGCTGCGCCATTTTCTCCTGGCGCTTTTCCAGGCTCTTGATTTGATTCTTGAGCCCCTTGATTGCTTTGTCGCGGGTATCGACGTCCGTCTGGTTATTCTTGTTCAACTCTGCGTTCTTCTTGCTCAGTTCATCGAAAATGGCGAGCTTCTCCTCCATGTCCTTGGCCATTTTCTGCTGGTTGTCAAGGTTATCTTTCTGGGCGAGTTCCAGTTTTTTCTTCAGCTCGTCCACCTCGGCGCGACTGGTGGCCACCATGTTATCGAAGGTCTCTTTGATCTTCTTATTCTGGTCTTCAGACTTCTGCAGGGTGCTTTGTGCGTTCGCGAGGTCGGCGCGCAGCTTCTCGACGGTCTCTTTGTAAGTAGTTGCGGGCTTGCCGAGCTTTTGGTCCCAACCCATCTCGGCGTCGAGGGACTTTACGGACTCAGCAAATGCGTCCTTCCCCGGGCCGCTCGTGTTTTTATCGCGAAGGACAGGGAGATCGCCCTGTTCGTCCTTGGGCAGGGTTCCGGTATAGGCCTTCAACTGCAGGGCTTGGTACTTGTACCAGTCCCGGTCTTTCTCGATGGTCGTCTTTTCCTCCTTGGCTTTCTTCTCGCTGGCCTGGAGGTTCGCCTGGTCGGCGTAACCATAGTAGGTGAATACGCCCAGGGTAATGGACAACAACACGAAGCAAACGAGGGCAATGATCAGCCCTTGTTTGGAATCTCCGCCTTTATTGGCTGCCATGGATAAACCTCGCGAATCGAAGAACTGGTCCGGTGAAAGGCTGCGCGGTGGGGACGGCAAATCCGGCACAAACCCTCCGACATTGCCAACCTACCGCCTTTGCAGGTGTAACAATAAAGTGTAAAGGATATGGAAGGGTTGTCAATTACATTACCTATGCGCCGAGGCCGCTTTGCGGGGCAATACGTGCCACGTTTGCCGACCAGGCGTGTCGCTCAGCCGAAGCGTGGATTCACAGGCTGAACAGCCCCGGCAGCGCTTGACGGATGAATCGATTGCAGGGGCGACTCTACTCGTCCCGCGCCCCTTCCCCCTCGCCCCTCCGTGATTTGGCTGCCAAGCTGGGCAAGTGGACTTGACAGCGCAGATCAGCGCCCCTAAGATTCCAGTTAGTAATCGTGCTAACGCCCTGCCGTTGCGAGCGATCACCTCCTGTTGCCTCAAGGGTTTTCACGTACTCTTCTGTCCCGGTTCAGAGGAAACAGTCCAGCAGACTCTTGCAAAAGGGTTGTGATCCAACGGCTTTCCGAGACCAACCATGACACCCGCGAAACGTCGCGATCCTATTCGTTGACTTGCAGTGAGCGTAGACCGATCCTCTCCCGCTGAACCATCTCGGGCAGAGGGCAAGCAGCACGAACGTTACCCAGATATTGAAAATCTTGGCACCAGGCGACCTTGGCCACCTTGTCGCTTTTCCGGCAGGGTTACCCGGTACACCGCCGGCCTGCCTGATATCCCTGACCAGGTCGTGGGGGCGACCGGCCAGTCTTATTCACCTGGATTGTCTGCGGCTACATCAACGACTGATGAGCAGAAGTCCAGCGCGGGATCAGGTTCCCGCCGTTACCATTGCGTAACACTGCCCTTCCCCATACTACTTGACAAAAGATTCCTTGGATTAAGCAGTAGGTTGGGTCATGCCTGCGGGCACTGCGAACGGATGCATGATTCTGGTTGATGCGCACTCACTCATTTTTCAGGTCTTTCACGCAATCCCGGAAATGAGCAGCCCGTCCGGCTTGCCGACGAATGCGCTGTTCGGCTTCACACGGGACATGCTCTTCTTGCGCACAGAGAAGAACCCAGATTATCTCCTGGCCATCTTCGATCGTCCTGGGGCCACGTTCCGGGACGCCCTTTATGCTGAGTACAAGGCGCACCGCGCGCCAATGCCTGACGACCTGCAAACCCAGATTCCCATGATCTGTCAGATGCTGGAAGGGATGCGCATCCCGGTGCTGGGAAAAGAAGGATTCGAGGCGGACGACTTGATTGCGACCCTGGCATCTGCGGCGGGGCAGCGCGGCCTGGACGTCCTCGTGTGCACCAACGATAAGGATTGCCGGCAGCTTATCAATGATCGTGTGCGGCTCTATAACCTCCGCAAACGGGCCATCCTTGACGGGGAAGCCTTACTGGAAGACTGGGGGATTGCCCCGGAGCAGGTGATCGATCTGCAAGCCCTCGTCGGCGACTCCGTGGACAATGTTCCGGGTGTGCCTGGCATCGGACTGAAGACAGCGGCCAAGCTCCTCCAGGAATTCGGCACGCTGGACAATCTGCTGGCTAACATCGACCGCGTTGCGGGCGCCAAAAAACAGGAGAACTTGCGGGCCTGCAAAGACAAGATTGAGCTGAGCCGCAAGCTCGTCCGCCTGGCAACCGACGTCCCCATGGAGTTCGACTGGGAAGGGTGGCGCGTGCAGGAGTGGGATGTGCCGCGCTTGCTATCCCTATTCAAGGAGTGGGGCTTCCGCGGTTTCGCCGATCAAGTCCGCAGTCAATCGCTCGCGGGCCGCAGCCAAGAGGCTCAGATCGAACGTGACGGACAACCGGCGGCCGAACCGGCACAGCAGCGTGAACTGTTCCCCTCCGGGGCCAACACGGAAGCCGAAACACGCAGGTCGGATGTGCAGGTGCTCGGGGATGCCCGTTATCGTCTGGTCGATACGCCGGCCAAATTCGACGACTTTTATGCGGAGCTCCGCAAACAGAAGCGCTTCGCGGTAGATCTCGAGACCACGAGTCTCAATCCTGTTTGCTCTGAAATTGTCGGTTTCGCCTTTTCCTGGTGCGCAGGCGAAGCTTGGTATCTTCCGCTCCGAGTCCCCGAGGGTGAGGCTGCGCTCGACATGAAGACAACCTTGCCGAGACTTCGGCAGGTCCTCGAGGATTCGAATGTCGCCAAGGTCAACCAAAACATCAAATACGATCTGTTGGCGCTGCGCGGTAACGGCGTACGCCTGGCCGGAATTGCCGGCGACTCCATGCTGGCCGACTACCTCCTGCACGCCGGCGAGCGCAGCCACGGCATTGCGGACCTGGCGAATCGCTATTTGAATCACCAGGTGATCCCCATCACCGACTTGATCGGCAAAGGGAAGAAGCAACTCCGCCTGGACCAGGTTACGGCGGCGCGCGTCGCGGAATACTCTGGCGAAGACGCGGACCTGGCCTGGAGATTGTGCGAGCTGCTGGAGCCGATGCTTCGCGATGCCCCCACCAGCCCCGAGGGCGCCGCATCAGGCACCCGCCGTGCCACTCTCCGCACCCCACGCCTCGCCGAGCAAGGGCTGAGCAAGCTCTACGAAGAACTGGAAGTGCCGCTCATCGAGGTGCTGGCCGAGTTGGAATTCAACGGCATCCGCGTGGATGTCCCCCTGCTGCGCCGCCTCGGCAAGGAGATGGCAGGCCAGCTGGCCGGCATCGAACAAGATATCTACGACCTGGCCGGGAGGCCTTTCAACATCGCTTCGCCCAAGCAGCTTCGCGAAGTTCTCTTTCAAGAAATGAAGCTGCCGGCGGGGCGCAAGACCGGCATCCAGGGGGTCGCCAGCACCGATCAGGCGACGCTGGAACGCCTGGCAGCGCTGGGCCACCCACTACCGAAAAAAATCATCGAGCATCGACAGATCGCCAAGCTGAAAGGTACGTATGTCGATGCTTTGCCCGATCTGATCAATCCGGCGACGGGCCGCATCCATGCGTCGTTCAACCAGACAGTTGCCGCCACAGGCAGGCTGTCGTCGAGCGATCCAAATCTGCAGAATATTCCGGTTCGCAGCGACCAAGGCCGGCAGATTCGCCAGGCTTTCGTGCCGGAGCCCGGCTGGCTATTGCTGACGGCCGACTATTCGCAGATAGAACTCCGCCTGCTGGCCGATTTCTGCGGCGACGAAGGGATGCGCCGCGCTTTTGCCGAAGACCGCGACATCCATACCTCGGTGGCGGCCCAGATCTTCGGTGTTTCCGAGCCGGAGGTAAGTTCGGAAATGCGGCGCATGGCCAAGACCGTGAACTTCGGCGTGCTCTACGGCATGAGTGCGCATGGGTTGGCGGAGCGCTTGGGCATGCCGCGCGACGAGGCGGCTCGATTCATCGACTCCTATTTTGCTCGTTATCCTAGGGTGTTGAATTACCAGAGCGAGCTTCTGGAAGATTGTCGCAGCACGGGGTACGTGCGTACGATCCTCGGCCGCCGCCGGGAACTCACGGGAATTCGTCCCAATTCGACATACCAGCAGCGCAATCAGCCCGAACGTGAAGCCATCAACATGGAAATTCAGGGCTCGGCGGCCGACCTGATCAAGATGGCCATGCTGAACATTCACCGCCGGCTGTGCCGCGAAAAGCGCCAAACGCGCATGCTGCTCCAGATTCACGACGAATTGGTCTTCGAGGTTTCTCCGGAGGAGTTAGACACGGCGGTCCAGCTGGTGAGCGAGGAGATGACCAGGCCGCTGGAAGAGGCCCTCAGGCTGGAAGTGCCGCTGAAGGTGGACCTTGCCGTTGGGCCAAATTGGCTGGATGTAGAAGAAAAGTCCCTGGTGCTTAGTTCCTAATTGCATTGCTTGCGTTTCGCGCCCGCGGAGATCCTGGGAAACGGCACATATAGACGGGGTTGAAACCCAGGCTCCAGGAGCACGGATAACGGACTGGCGACGAATGACAAAACCAGTCGTCGGCCTCATCGGCGGCATGGGCAGCGGCAAGAGTCTTGTGGCAGCTGCCTTGGCGAGATACGGGGCCAAGGTGATTTCCGGAGACCAGTTGGGACACGAAGCACTGCGGCAACCGGAGATCCGGGAACGTGTGATCGACCGATGGGGGAGCGGGACGCTCGATGCCCAGGGTGCAATCGACCGGCACCGTTTGGCGAAGATCGTCTTCTCCGAGCCCGCGGAGCGTAGGATCCTGGAATCAATGGTGTTTCCCTGGATCCAGTGCAGGCTGCGGGAGGAGATTGCTTCCGGCCAGGCAGACCAGCAGGTGCCGCTGATCGTGCTGGACGCGGCCATCATGCTGGAAGCAGGTTGGAGCAAGGATTGTGATCGGCTTGTTTATGTAGACACGCCACGTGAGGTTCGCCTGCAGCGCCTGACTAAACAGCGCGGCTGGAGCGTCAAGGACGTGGAGGCGCGCGAGAATGCTCAGTTGCTGCTGACAGATAAGAAGAAGCGCGCTGACTACGTGGTGGATAACGGCGGTTCCCCCGAGCAGTTGAACAGGCAGATAGCAGATCTGCTCAAGCGCTGGGGGATTGTCAAAGAAGAGCAGTAAACGCGGGAAGCTCCCGCTTCCGGGTTGCATCGATACACATGGGAGTTGGTTCCGTCATTCCTGTTTTGCCTGCCGCTGGTGCTTGCTGTGCGGAGCACCCTTCGGGTGACATTTCGGTGTCCCCAGCACGGCCAGGGCGAAGGACGAGGTGCAAGGGAATCGTTCCTGGCTCTCGTCATCTGACTTTCGCTCTGATTCATGCGCCAGCTTGACCAAGGAGAATTCTGAACATGGCTGAAGCGAGAGGTCGCCGAGAAACGAGTAATCCACGGCCAAGGCCCCGGCCGAAACCTGAGTTCGGTTCGCACAACGGCGAGGAAGAGGCCCGCAGTGCCGAACGGGATCCCCCTCAAGAAAACGGCGCGGCACAAGGGACTGAGGCCCCGCGTCGCGAAGAGGAGTTCGGCGCCTTCGACGACGAGATCAACAACCGCTATGAGGAGATCAAACGCGGCAGCACGCATATCAGCGAGCTGCAGCAGATGACCATGCCTCAGCTCCTCAAAATCGCCAAGGACGAGGGCCTGGCCGATTATACGGGACTCAAGAAGCAAGATTTGATCTTCAAGATCCTCAAGGAACGCGTCAAACAAAACGGGTTGATGTTCGGCGAGGGCACGCTCGAGGTTCTGCCCGACGGCTTCGGCTTCCTGCGAAGCCCCGATTACAACTATCTCCCTTGCCCGGACGACATTTATATCTCTCCTAGCCAGATCCGCCGCTTTGGATTGAGAACCGGCGCTGTGGTCGCCGGCCAGATTCGACCGCCTAAGGAAAACGAACGCTATTTCGCACTGTTGCGCGTCGAGGCCATCAACTACAACGACCCCGATCTACTCACCCAGAAGGTCGTTTTCGACGACCTGACGCCCCTCCATCCCGACCAGAGGCTCATTCTCGAGACCGAGCCGGCCGAGATCAACATGCGGGTCATGGACCTGGTGACGCCGATCGGCAAAGGGCAGCGTGGCCTCATCGTCGCTCCGCCTCGTACCGGCAAGACAATCCTCCTGCAGAAGATCGCCAACAGCATCTTGCGCAACCATCCGGAATGCTACGTTATCGTCCTGCTCATCGACGAGCGGCCCGAAGAAGTGACCGAGATGGAGCGCACCGTCAAGGGCCCGCGGGCCGAGGTGATCAGCTCGACGTTCGACGAGCCCGCGAGCCGGCACGTCCAGGTCAGCGAAATGGTGATCGAAAAAGCCAAGCGGCTCGTGGAATTTGGCACCGACGTGGCGATCCTCCTTGATTCCATCACTCGTTTGGCCCGGGCTTATAACACGGAGATTCCGCACTCCGGCAAGATTCTCTCCGGCGGTGTGGACGCTAACGCGCTGCACAAGCCGAAGCGCTTCTTCGGGGCAGCCCGGAATATTGAAGAAGGCGGCTCGCTCACCATTCTGGCGACGGCGTTGATCGACACCGGCAGCCGCATGGACGAAGTGATTTTCGAAGAGTTCAAGGGCACCGGCAACATGGAACTCCACCTCGATCGCCGCCTGGTCGATAAGCGCGTCTGGCCCGCGATCGACGTGAATCGCTCTGGCACCCGCAAGGAAGAACTGCTGCTCAATCCGGAAGAGCTGCGGCGCATCTATATCCTGCGCAAAGTGCTCAGCGACATGAATCCGGTCGAAGCCATGGATTTGTTGGTGAACCGTATGGCACGGACGAAGAGCAACGCGGAATTCTTGATGAGCATGAATCTTTCTTGATGCCGGTTTTAAGTCAGCTAGCGCATCCAAACTAACCTAATAGTCAGTCCGAATAGCCCCTCGCCCCCGTACTCGGGGGAGAGGGGAGAGCTTATCGGACACACTCGAAGACGTTGAGTCGCACCATGCCGACAGTGTACGAAGGTAATTTCGCCCCGCCGCCAGGAAGATTCGCTCTGGTCGCTGCGCGTTTCAACCAATTCGTGGTCGAGCACCTCGTCGGCGGCGCGCTCGACGGTCTTGGTCGTCACGGTGTTGCGGATGACGCAATCGACCTGGTGCGCGTGCCCGGCTCCTTCGAGATCCCAGTTACGGCCCAACGTCTGGCGTCGAGCGGCAAGTATGCTGCTGTGATCTGCCTCGGGGCAATTATCCGCGGCGACACGGACCATTATGATCACGTTGCCGGCGCGGCGGCCAAGGGGGTAGCTCAGGGATCTCTGACAACCGGAGTGCCGATCATCTTCGGCATCCTGACGTGTGACACGCTGGAGCAGGCGATCAATCGCGCAGGCGCCAAGGCAGGTAACAAGGGATTCGAAGCCGCACTCGCTGCGATCGAAATGGTCAATCTACTTCGGCAATTGCCCAATGCGTAAGGGTCACAGTCCCATGCAAGGCTCGGTGCAACGAGACTATCTACATCATCGTGCACGATTCCGCTGATACTAGCCCGAAGCGTTAGCGAGGACCTCGCTTACGCTTCGGGCTAGTATCAGCCGATTTGCGCGCAGACATTCAGATTGGCTTGCTGGAAGGATCGTATGACCCGACGCTCGCGGGCCCGCGAAGTGGCCCTCCAACTCCTTTTTCAGCGGGACCATAATCCGACGGTCGAGCGAACTGTCATCGAGCGGTTCGCGCATGATCGGTTGCGCGGCGGAGAACTCCAGTCGTTTTGCCTGGGACTTTACGATGGGGTTGTGAGCCATGTTGCTGAGATCGACGCCCGCTTGGCGGAAGCTGCCGAGAACTGGCGCTTGCCGCGCATGGCCACCGTGGATCGCAATGTCCTGCGTCTAGGCGCCTTCGAGCTGGCGTACACGCCGGACACTCCCGCCCGCGTGACCCTCGACGAGGCCATCGAGCTGGCACGCCGCTACGGCTCGGCGGATTCCTCGGCCTTTGTCAACGGCATTCTCGACAAGCTGCACCAAGCCTCGACGGCACCCGCCGCACCAGCGTGATTCATGCCTTCACGACAGCCTTTCACAGCTCTGTGCCGTGCCGCTGCGTCGAGTTCAGCTTGCGGTCGAGCAGACTTGCACGTGCACACAACGCACAGTGATGGGACCTACTCGCCGGCCCAGGTTATCGAATTGTCCCGGCTCTCCGGGCTGATCGCGCTCGCCATCACGGATCACGACACGGTTAGCGGAATCGCACCCGCCCGTCTCGTCGCGGGGAGCAGCCTGGAAATTGTTCCCGCGGTGGAAATCAGTGCCGAGTTTCTGGGACGGGAGTTCCACCTTCTGGGTTACTTCATTCGCATGGACGACGCGCAGCTCCTGGCCGGCCTCAAGCGCCTTTGCGAGGAACGGACCGGCCGATTCTGGGACATGGTCGAGCGGCTGCGCAGCTCCGGGATAGCGATTGATGAAGATGAGCTGCGTGAGCACCGAGGCGTGGAGGTCTTGGGACGGCGTCACCTGGCGGATGTCCTCGTCAAGAGCGGGTGTGCCGGTTCCGTGCGCGAAGCGTTCGACCGCTACTTATCGGATGACGGGCGCGTGGTCGTTCCCAAGGTGCGCTTGCCCGTGGCGGAGGCAATCAGGCTGGTCCGCGGCGCCGGTGGCGTTGCGAGCTGGGCGCACCCTTCCTATGATTGCACTGAAGAGAATCTAGCGACGCTGCGGGATTTAGGGATGGAGGCTGTCGAAGTTTCCCATCCTGGCAGGCGTCCCGGCCGAGAACGCCAACTGCGTTCCATCGTGGCCGGCCTGGGTCTCTCAGTCACGGGCGGCAGCGACTGCCACGGCCCCGAACCGGCTCGCCGGGCCCTCGGTGCCCGCAGCGTATCGCGTGCGGAATTGGAGCTCCTTCGTCAGAAAGCAGCAGGTTGAGGTTACCGATGGTCTTTCGCGCCCTTTTTAGCAAGATCAAGCAAGGATTGGCCAGGACGCGCGACGCCTTCACCGGCATTGCCCAGCTTTTCCGATTGAAAGGCCGCGTCGACCGGGACTTCCTCAGTGAACTAGAGAGACTTCTCTCCCTAGCCGACGTGGGCACGGCCACCACGGCCGAGATCATCAATCGCGTGCGCCAGGCTTATCTTGATAAGGAAATCACCGGCGACGTCGAGGCCTTCGTCAAGGAGCAGCTCAAGGAAATACTCCGCGCCGGCGAGACGGGGATGCGTTCCAACCTGACCGGGCCCACAGTCGTGATGATTGCGGGCGTCAATGGCTCCGGCAAAACGACCTCAATCGCCAAACTGGCGCGCCGGTATCAAGAGGATGGCAAACGCGTCATGGTTGCAGCCTGCGATACATTTCGTGCTGCCGCGGTCGAACAATTGAGCATCTGGAGCGAGCGAATCGGCTGCGAGATCGTGAAGAACCAGCAAGGCAGCGACCCCGCCAGCGTCGCCCACGATGCTTGCGAAAAGGCGAAGGCGCGCAACTTCGATGTGTTGATCGTCGACACCGCCGGCCGCCTGCACACTCAGACTCACTTGATGCGCGAGCTCGAAAAGATTCACCGTGTCTTGACTAAGCAGATCGAAGGCGCCCCACATGAAGTGCTTCTGGTGCTGGACGCGACCACCGGCCAAAATGCCATCGTCCAGGCGGAGATGTTCAAGAAGCTCATACACTGCACCGGGATAATTCTTGCCAAGCTCGACGGTACTGCCAAGGGCGGCGCCATCTTTGCCATCAAACAGAAATTGGGCTTGCCCGTGAAGTTTATTGGTGTCGGCGAAAAACTTGATGATCTAGAGCCGTTCGATCCAGACGCCTACGTGGAGGCGCTCTTTGTCGATTAAATGTGCGCCACCGCATAGCCCGCTGAAAAAGGGGTCTGACCCCTTCCACGAAGGGTGATAGATCCCCAAGAAAGCGGGAAATCAGTGAAGCTTCGTAGGGGGTCAGACCCCTTTTTCAGCAGGCTCTGCATAGCCCGCACAATAAGAAGGATCAACCTGTTCGAGACGTGCCAGCCACGCGTTGGCTAGTATCATATCCTTTCTTTGTCCTCCGAATCGATTCAACCTATCCCGGGTGGTGCTTGGACTATGAGTCAGCTTTGCTTGGTAACGGGCGGCGGCGGATTTATTGGCTCCCACTTAGTGCACGCACTCACAAGCCAGGGCCAGCGCGTGCGCGTGCTGGACAATTTCAGTACAGGACTGCGCTCGAACCTCCAAACGGTTCATCCCGCGCCGGAAATCGTGGAGGGCGATCTTGGCGACGCAGACACCGTGAACCGGGCCACGGCTGGCGTGAATGTGGTCTATCACCTGGGCGCGCTGGCATCGGTACAACGCAGTGTCGAGAACCCAGTCGACACGCACCGCGTCTGCGCGACAGGGACGCTGAATGTGCTCGACGCAGCCCGGCGCAGCGGCGTGCGCCGCGTCGTTTACGCCGCCAGCAGTAGCGCATACGGTGGCCTATCCAGTGCGGAAGGCCAAACAGAAGACGCCCCGCTCCGGCCGCTCTCGCCATACGCCGCGGCCAAGCTGACGGGAGAACTCTATGCGGAGGCGTTTACCGCTACCTATGGATTGGAAACGGTTCGCGTCCGCTTCTTCAATATTTTCGGTCCCAGGCAGCGCTCTGATAGTCCTTATTCCGGCGTCATTGCCATTTTCATTGCGGTGATGGCAGCGGGGCGAACGCCGATCGTACATGGCGACGGATTGCAGTCGCGCGATTTCACCTATGTCGACAACGCCGTCCAGGCATTGCAGAAGGCGGCTTCGGCGCCGGGCGTGTCGGGCAATGTGTATAACATCGGCACCGGCTCCAGCATCACCATTCTCGACCTCGTGGCAGCCCTCAATCATCTGCTTGAAAGCAAATTAGTACCGCAGCACGCACCGACGCGCGCCGGCGACGTGCGTTATTCGAGAGCCGATATCAGCCGAGCGCGCCGCGAGCTGGGCTATGAGCCGAACGTTTCTTTCGACGTCGGCCTGGAGCGCACGCTGCGCTGGTATCGCGAAGCGAACTAGGATCGGTTAATCTTCGACTGACGGGACAAACCTTGAAGGAAGAGTAAGAGCTAAGAGGAAGATTACGATTAAGAAGAGGATGAAGAGCACGATTCAGATTAAGAGAAGGATATCATGTCCTCATTGCCTCGTAAGTCCTGCTCTTTCTCGTTCTCCTGCTCTTAATCCTCTTCCTAATCGTACTCCTCATCTTCGTTCTTTCTCTCAGGCGTTTGTCGCTCGTCAACCCGTCAGTTAAGTATTCGCAGAGCGCTAGTTCACTCCTCAGCGCCCACCAGGCGGCACGTACTTTTTCAGCCAGGCGAACACCTCCTTGTGCCAGTACGCGCTGTTTGCCGGTTTCAGCACCCAATGGCTCTCGTCCGGGAAGTTGATCATCTTGGACGGGATGCCCTGGCGCTGCAGGGTCGAGAATAACTGAAACCCTTCGCTCAGGGGTACGCGGAAGTCGCGATCGTTGTGGATGATGAGCATGGGCGTCTTGAACTCCTTGGCATACCGGTGCGGAGAAAACTTTTCATACGACTCGCGCTGGCTTCCCCAGGGGGGACCGCCGTGCTCCCACTCGTCGAACCAAATCTCGTCGGTGGTCGCATACATGCTGTCGAAGTTGTAGACGCCGCAGTGGGTGATAAGCGTCTTGAACTTGGTCGTGTGTCCCTGGAACCAGTTCATCATATAGCCGCCGAAGGATGCGCCCGCGGCCCCCATGCGTTCGGGGTCGATGTAAGGCTGCTTCTCGAGAAAGGCGAGCCCGGCCATCAGGTCTTCGAAACATTTGCCGCCCCAGTCGCCGCTGATCTCATCGACATACTTCTGACCAAAACCCGTGCTGCCGCGCGGGTTCGGCAAGGCGACAACGTACCCCTGAGCTGCCCAGGCCTCGGCGTTCCACCGGAAGCTCCAGCCGTCCTCCCACGCCCCCTGAGGGCCGCCATGTACCAGGAAGGCCAGGGGCCATTTCTTGCTGGCGTCGAAGCCGGGAGGTTTGAGGATCCACATTTGCATGGGCGTGCCGCCGGCGCCTGCGACAGTGACACTCTCGGGACGAGGCATATCGAGTCGATTCAGCAGATCGGCGTTCGCCCGGCTCTTGTTCTGCGCAGCTAGCTTTGTCTCTTGCGCGGAAGGACTGAACCCGGTCGCCACGAAAGCTTCTGCAGGATGATTCAGGGCAACGCGCGCGAAAGCCAGGGTTTTCCCGTCCTTGCTTATGGAGAGGGATGAGTTTGTACTCCCCTCCAGGATTTTCTCTGGCTTGCCTGTTTCAATCGATACGGCGTAGATGGGTGAGGCCGCTTTCTCCTCGGCGACGAAATAGATCGTCTTGCTATCCGGTCCCCAGATGAACATTGCCGGCGAGCTGTCAAAGTCCGTGGTAATGCTGCGCGGCTTGCCCCTGGCCTGCGCGTCGGTGACCATGATCTCCCACCGGTCAGATTCGAACCCGGGCCGGCGCTGGGCTCGGTAGGCCAGGAACCGGCCGTCAGGGGAAAACGCAGGCGCGCCGTCCGCCGCCTTGTTCTCTGTGGTCAGACACTCGGCTTTGCCGCCGGCTACCGGTGACCGGCAGATGTCGTAATTGGTGCTCCAAGCTTCGTTGCGCTCGGGCGTCGCCGTGTAGACGAGATACTGACCGTCGGGGCTGAAGGTGAAGTCGTCACCGGCCGAGAAGGTATCCGAAGTCGGGTTGGCGTCGCGGTCGCCGGGGGTAACGTCTCGCGGTTCACCGCCCGCGGCGGGTATGACAAAAAGGTGCTGGCGTTTATCTTCGACCCAGTCGTCCCAGTGACGATAGAAGAGCTTGGTAAAGACGCGGGCCTTGACCGGATTCTTGGCGGCGTCCTCTTTGCGCTGCTTGTTGAGGGCGTTGCTTTCCTTGAAGGGCTTGTCGGAGTATTCCGGATAGACGGCGGAGACGAAGGCGATCGCTTTGCCGTCCGGCGACCAGATACCATTGCCGGCCTCGGACGCAATCGTGGTCAATTGCCGGGCCTCGCCGCCATGGACGTCGATGACCCAGAGTTGATTTTCGCCGGAGCGATCGGATTCGAAGAGGATCTGTGCCCCGTCCGGGCTCCAGCGCGGATGACGGTCATGCTTGGTGCCGTTGGTCAGCGGCCGAGGATCGCCGATTTCCGTCGATGCCAGCCAGATGTTCGTGGTCGTGCGATTCCCGGGGAGGTCAACCATCGTGAGCGTGTACGACACAGCCTTGCCGTCGGGGCTGATTTGTGGATCGGCGACGCGTTTGAAGCGGAACAGGTCCTCCACCGTCAACGCATGTTTGCCTTCAGCATGAAGGGCGGGGACGAAGAGAGGAACCAACAGGAAGAGTCCGGCATAAACAAGTGGAGTTCGTCGCATCGGCGTTCCTTTCCGCGGTCTCGTGGTCGGGTATGTCCGAGTCAAATCCGTTGCTCATTGTAGGATGGAAATCGCGCGGCAGCTATCCTCCCTGATGTGATCGCCTGAGAGAACGCGCGTTCGTCCGAAGAGCGAACATTTTCCTTGCCTTGCTCGTTCAGCTGGTTACACTCAGCGCTGTCTCACGCGGAGGCTTTGATGACTGGGCGAGATTGAGGCCATTATCCATGTGAGACATCGAACATCCCGCCTGGTGTCTGGGCAACGCCAGGCGGGATTCCCTTTTGCATGAGGCTCGCCCTGTCTGCTTCGGAGTCGGCAATGAATCAGGCTGCGCGGAAGGTCGTTCTGATCACGGGGGCTTCCTCAGGAATTGGCAAGGTTTGCGCAGAGCATCTCCTGAAGAGGGGCTACCGCGTATTCGGCACGCAACGCCGCCCTCCTGAGTCCGCCCAGGCCGACCCCAACGCCGTCGAGATACTTTCGATGGACGTCGATGACGACAACTCTGTCGCCAAGGGAGTAGAGACGGTCATTCTGCGTGCCGGGCGCATTGATGCCGTGATCAACAATGCCGGTTGGGGATTGATGGGGGCAGTGGAAGATACTTCGGTAGAAGAATCCAAGGCCCAGATGGAGACGAACTTCTTCGGCGTGCTGCGCGTCTGCCGGGCGGTGTTGCCCATCATGCGACGGGAGAGAGCCGGCACCATCATCAATGTCAGCTCTCTGGCCGGCATCATTGGATTGCCGTTCAGCAGCATGTACAGCGCCAGCAAGTTTGCCCTCGAAGGCCTGACCGAGAGTCTAAGGCTAGAGACGCGCCGCTTTGGCATTCGAGTTGTTCTTGTCGAGCCCGGAGATTTTTGCACGAATTTCCCCGCCAGGCGCCGTCTTACCAAAGCCTCGACAAAGAGCAGTGCGTACTACGAAGCTCTCGAGCGGACGCGAATAGCCCAGGAAAAGGACGAGAGGAATGCCCCGACGCCGGAATCGATCGGTTTCCTCGTCGAACGAATTTTGCGTAGCAAAAGACCGCGTCTGCGTTACCCGAGCGGCCTGTTGTCGCAGCGCATTGTTGTCCCCTTGAAGAGGTTCCTGCCGCAGCGGCTCTTCGAATGGCTTCTTTGCCTGGTAATGGGATTCTGAGTGACCATGAGGTATGCAGGCCTACATGAGTGGGTAGAAAGGCACAGCCGCGTCATCCATGTCGCATTAGTTGGCCCGCTTTCCTCCTTCAGCCCTCGGTGTTTGTCCCTACTTGTTTTCTAAGCTAATCTTTCCGAGCCAAGTTGCCGCGCCCGCGTTTCGCCGGCACCTTCGGGCGGATGGGGGACGGCCCAATTCAGCGGTCCCCAAGTTTTTCCTTCATCGAGGAGATTTCATGTTTCGACGAGTGTTTTCGTCCCTTGTCGTAATGGGAGCAGTCGGGCTGACCGGCTGCGATCAGGTCCAGGACGCTGTCGATGCAAAGACTCCGGTAACGCCGCGCCCGGCAGTCGCCCAGAAGAATGCTCCGCCCGCCGTTGCGAGCCCCGCGGTCCCAGTTCAATCTGTGGACAAAGCTGTTCCCACGGCTAGCGAAAAGCCCGCTGCCGAGCGCGACCAGGGAAAGTCTAGCGCGCCTTCCTTCGAGGTCTCGGGCAAGGGCGATCAGGCATCGCAGAAGTTTTCCCTCCAGGCAGGACTTTCAACATGGCAAATCGAACACGACGGGCGCCACAACTTCCAGGTCTCTCTCTTGAATCAAGAGGGCCACGAAGTCTCCATGCCTCTGAACGAAATTGGTGCGTGGAAAGGCACGCTCCTCGTCGGTATCGCGAAACCGGGTGAGTATCTGTTGAACGTCCGAGCGGACGGCAAGTGGGCGATCACGATTCGTGAACCACGGCCTGAAAGTGGCGCGTCCAAGCCCTTCGCAAAGCAGGGAAAAGGATCCGACCTCGCTGGATTCGTGACCCTTCCCGACGGCCTGAATGTCTTCCGCGCGAACTACAGCGGAGAAGGCATCTTCCGGGTCAAGCTCTACGACCGTAACGGTAAACTCGTCGAGCACATCTTCGCCCAGTTAGGCGCGTATGAAGGGTCCAAAGCGATCTCGCTCGGCAAGGAAGGACTGTACGCAGTAGCTGTTTACGCCAGCGGCCCCTGGAGTTTGAAGATCGAGTGATCATTCCGGCGCTTGCGTAGCGACGGGGCTCTGCAAGCCTCATCCGGCCTGACAAGGCTCTCGGCATAGATGTGTCGAGAGCCTTGCTCATTCAATAGCCAGGTTGCAGCTGATTGTACACACGGCAGTATGATTCCTTTCGGATTTCACGCCACGGCCCGCACCTCCTGAGGCCTGACCACCATGGCCTAAACGTGAAACTGTGCGGATCCAGCTTTGGCGGTAGCCGGCGGACAATTGCGACCACGCGCGCACTAATTCCCTATATGAACTTGTGGTGAAGATGCGAAAGTCTTGTTTTTGCCTTACCACTTTGTCCGGTATGCTATTGAAGTTTTGGAACTAACCAGCGAGACGTCACGGCTCTCATGTAGCCGATCGTTCTTCCTGGACTGCCTTCTGTGGAGAGGTTTCATGCAACGAGCGATGCGTCGGTGCGCCTTCACGCTGATCGAGCTGCTGGTGGTGATTGCGATCATCGCGGTACTGATCGGCCTGCTGCTTCCCGCCGTCCAAAAGGTCCGGGAAGCCGCCAATCGGGTCAAATGCCTTAACAATCTCAAGCAGCTTGGCCTCGGACTGTACGTGCACGTCGACGCCCACTCCGTATTCCCCCCTGCCGGTTACTACCCGCCCGGCCAAACTGAAGATCCGTGGTCGGCGCTAGCCCGTTTATTGCCTTATCTGGAGCAGGCCAATCTGCAAAACCTGATCAACTTCTCGACCTCCTCCGATTCAGCCCCGGTCGATGTCACAAGCATCCGGGTTCCGCTGTTCCTTTGCCCAAGCGAGCTGAACGACCATCTCGATTCCGCCGGGACGCATTGGCCGCTCAACTACGCGGTTTGTGGTGGCACCTGGTTTATACTCGACCCGGCCAGCGGGCGGGGAGGCGACGGGGCGTTTCCTCCGAGTCCATACTCAGCGGTAGGTGCTATCCGGCCGACGGACGTGCTCGATGGTTTGAGCAACACGCTGGGCATGGCCGAAGTCAAGGCGTTCACCTCCTACTTCCGGGATGCCGATGTCCCGGCCACGCTGGGTGTTCTGCCCCCTAACTCCCCGGCTGCGGCGCTCTCCTACGGCGGGGCCTTCAAGCCCAACGGCGGCCACGTCGAGTGGGTTGACAGCCGGACCAACCATACCGGTTTCACCACGGTATTTACGCCCAATACGGTCGTGCCCTATGTCAGCGACGGGATGACATACGACATGGACTTCACCTCGCAGCGGGAGGGCAAGTCGGCCAGATTCCCCACCTACGCGGCCGTGACAGCGCGCAGCTATCACCCGGGAATCGTGCAGGTCCTAATGCTCGACGGCTCGGCGCGCGGCATCAACAACAGTATCGCACTGGACGTTTGGCGGGCTCTCGGCACACGGGCTGGTGGCGAGGTCATCGATGAGGGCAGCTATTGAGGGCCCCCCCCTGCCCTCATTCGCCCGTCGCCGCCTATCCCCGGCCCCTGGCGTGTTTAGGATTGCTGTATGGCCCCAATGATCTTCAAGACCCAGTCGAAATAGAAGCACACCCCCCGGTCGTCGGGACCGGTGCCATCGCCACCGATTTCCGGGTTGGGGCCGGTACCGCCCTTGTCTGTGATGCCCTGGCAATAGGCACAGGGAAACATGTCGTGAGCGGGGCTCACCTACTCTTCGGGCAATGCCTCCACCGAGGAGACTTGCTTGATTTCCACGTCCGTCGATTTCGTGGGCAACTGCGTGAGCACGGTCGAAGGACCAGGCCGGAACAACGCGCCCGGCGTGGAACCTGGCCGGATTCCCAGAGCGTCGGCCTGGGCCAGAGTCAGTTCCAGGGTCCCAGTCACACAGCCGCCCTTGCCGTCGGCTGGGCAGGAAACGACCGGCACGAACACTGTTCCGGTGGGCCGCTTGGGGACCTCAATTTGCGGCAGCGGAAGGCTGGTGACGGCAGTCTGCTTAACAGACGGAAGGCTGGCGACGTCAGTTTGCTTAACAGGGGGAAGCGCCGACGCGGAGACGATGGTTGGTGTCCGAGAACAGCAAGAGCACTGGTGCGGGACCTGGCTGCATCCCGTCAGGACAACGGCATTCAGCGTGGCGAGTCCAAGTCCTGCGCGCAGCATGATCCTTGTCATAATGTCCTCACTTTCAAGGAAAGCGGCTAACGCCAGAGAGTAGGTGACGAGCAATCCTTTGCTCGCAATCGACAAGGGCGAGACGGCCGCTAGGAGCCTGACAAATCCGTTGCTCGGTCCCTTCGAACCGTTACCCGGTTCCAATATCGGATTCGGAAAGATGGGACTTGCGGAATGTTTGGGATGCGCATGGAAGGTGGAAGCGATGCGGCATGCCGGTTCGCAAGGGGTAAAGAGCGCGGATTGGGCTGGCTCGTTTCAAGTTCGTCGCCTTCCCAATTTCAGGGTCCCTGGGAAGAATCCTTCTTTTACTGTGCGCCTGTGCAGACTGGCCTTGGTGTGCATTTTTCTCATGGAGGTGGGAGATCTGAGGCCTGCATGCGGGCTGCAAGATCCGACCGTCTTATCTGGGTTTCCACGCCGGCCGGCCGCCTTCGCTGGGGCCGGCCTTCTCAAGAATCTGGGTCAGATTGCCGCCGTCGGCGTCGACGATGTAGAGCGACGCCGTCGAGTCCTGCGACCGGATGTGCTGGAAGGCAATCCGCTTGCCATCCGGAGACCAGGCGGCGTGGGAGTTAAAGCCGCCCAGCTTGGTCAACCGCTTCCGCTCGGATCCGTCCGGCTGACAGATGAAGATCTCGATGGCGCCGCTATCGATGCCGGAGAAAGCGATTTGCGTTCCACCGGGCGACCAGCAAGGGTAGACGAAACCATACGAGTTGTTGTCTTTGAACAGCGTGCGGACGTTTTTGCCGTCGGCGTCCATCACACACAGATGAAAGCCTTGCTGATCGCTGCCCAAGCTAGCAAAGGCGATCGTCTTGCCGTCGGGAGACCAGGCGGGGTCTCCCTCAAAACCAGGACTCTTGGTCAGGTTTACCTGATGAGAACCGTCCGGGTCCATCAAGTAGATTTCACTGTTGTCGTCACGGTCCGTGGTAAAGGCGATGTGCTTTCCGTCAGGCGACCAGGCCGGCGCCCTGTTAACACCCTGGTCGGTGGTTAATTGCTGAACATTGCTGCCGTCCGCGTCCATGACGTAGATGTCGATATTGCCGTTGCGATTGGAACTAAACGCGATGCGCCGGCCGTCTGGAGAGAAGGCTGGATAGGAGTCCCGGTTCTTGCCCAGGGTCAAGGGGTCCGGAGCCGCGCCTGTCGGGCGCAGCATGACGAGGTTGCTGCTGTCGCCCACCACGTGCGGATAGAGCAAGGAGTCTTCCCCGGCAAAGGGCGCCGGCGTTGCGATAGGCGGCAGGACTGTGAGGTTCGTCTCTCCGCTGGTACTGCCTCGATCGAACCGCCAGGGCAAAAGTATCACCCAGGCCAAAAGCATGCTCACTAGGCTGGCCACCAGGATAGGTAAGAGAAGCGAGCGCCGCTTGGGCCAGCCGAGCGCCCGGCAAAGCTGCTGCCGAAATTCTTCCACCGAGCCATAACGATCGTGCGGGTCGCGCGACAAGCCGCGTGCAAGCACTTGGTCCAGCGCCGCCGGCAAATGCGGCTGATATTTTCGCGCAGAGAAATAGACGCGGCCTGGTAATTTGCCCGTGAGCAGCTCATACGCCAGGGTTGCCAGCGAAAACACGTCGCTGCGTTGATCCAGCGCCAGGCCGAAATATTGCTCGGGGGCGCAATAATCCACCGTACCCTGGACCAAACCAAGTTCGGACATGCTCTTCGCGTCGAGGTGGTGGACCGCCAGGCCGAAGTCGGTGATCTTGATGACGCCGCGTTCGGTGCACAAGATGTTTTCCGGCTTAAGATCGAGATGCAAGACGCCTTGTTGGTGGATGTAGGAGACCGCACGCGCGATGGCATCCAGCACCGGGGCCGCCCGCTCGGGAGACCATGCCTGGCCCGGTTGCATCTGCGTGCGCAACGTCGGTCCGGCAAGGTATTCCATGACCAGGTAGTCGCGCCCGTTCACTTGCCCACAGTCGTAGATGGTGACAACATGCGGGTGCGACAGGGTCGCCAGGAGACGCGATTCCTGGTGCAGGGCAGCGGATGCGCGCGCGTTGACGTCGAAAGATTTTAGTAACTTTATTGCCACCGTCCGCCGGAGGCTCACCTGCACGGCGCGGTACACCTCTCCAGTGCCCCCTTCGCCGATCTTCTCCAGCAGGTCGTGGCCGGGGATTTCTTTTGGATTCTTGACCGGGCCTGAAAGTTCAGCTTCAACCACAGCTTCTTCCGTACACTTGAGAACTGGCAAATGCCCCTGATCGAGGCATGCAGCACGCACACCTGCGTATTCCAGCATAGCTCAACTCTGTGCATCGAGCGTGGCTGCGCGTCGTGTCCTTTCCACCATTGTGAAAATCATTAAGGTAATTAGTAAAGGGAGAACGGCATGCATTCGAATAATGTTACGAAATCCGCGGATGTCATTGTCGTGGGCGGCGGACCGGCCGGCAGCACGGTGTCGACCTTGATTGCTCAACATGGTTACCGCGTCAAACTCTACGAGCGCGAGCGTTTCCCACGCTTCCATATTGGCGAATCGCTCATCCCGGAAACGTATTGGGTACTCGAACGGCTCAAGATGATCGACAAAATGAAGGCGAGCGCGTTCGTCAAGAAGTACAGCGTGCAGTTCATCAATGCCAGCGGCAAGCTGTCGGCACCCTTTTATTTCTGGGACAACAAGCCACACGAATGCTCACAGACCTGGCAAGTGATCCGCAGCGAATTCGATCTCCTGATGCTGCAAAACGCCCAGGAGCAGGGCGCGGAGGTCCACCAGGCCACCCGTGTACTGGACGTGCTCTTTGAGGACAACCAGGCGGTCGGTGTGCGCATCCAGAAGGAGGACGGCTCAAAGGAGGAGGTGCGTGCCAAGGTCGTGGTCGACGCCAGCGGCCAGAGCACCATGCTGCAAAACCGCTTCAAGCTGCGCCTGTGGGACCCGGTGCTCAACAAGGGAGCCATCTGGACCTACTGGCAGGGAGCCTACCGAGCACCGGGCCAGGATGGCGGCGCCACGCTCGTCGTGCAGACCACGAACAAGAAAGGCTGGTTCTGGTACATCCCGCAGCACGACGACACGATCAGCGTCGGCGTCGTCGCGCCGTTCGATTATCTGTTCAAGGGCCGTGGCAGCCACGAGCAGACGTATGACGAAGAAGTCGAGGCCTGCCCCGCGATCAAGGAACGCGTGTCGATCGGCCGGCGCGCGACCGGTTACTTTGCCACCAAGGATTACTCCTACCGTTCCAAGGCCGTAGCAGGCGACGGCTGGGTTCTGGTCGGCGATGCCTTCGGCTTCCTCGATCCTCTTTATTCCTCTGGAGTGCTCCTCGCTTTGAAGTCCGGCGAATTGGCCGCGGATGCCATCGTGGCTGGACTTGCCAATGGCGACGTCTCCGCCGCTCAGCTAGGCCGCTGGGGAGACAAGTTCAACCGCGGTGTCGACCGTATGCGCCGCCTGGTATGCGAATATTACGACGGCTTCAGCTTCGGCACTTTCGTCAAGACCTTCCCGCACCTGAAAGGTCTCGTGACGGACCTCTTGATTGGCGACCTGTTTACGGAGCGCGTCGACGCGGTCTGGCAGCCGATGGAATCGCTCTACCCGCCCGAAAAAAAAGGCATTCCCGCTTGGAGCGCAGAGGCCCCACCGGAGATCGCAGCGAACAAGGTGAACGAACTGTATCTGCCGAGCGGACAGCTTCGGTGATGCAAGCGCAGTGTGTGTGACGCTAAGCCCCTGGTACACGAAGTTATTTGTGCCCAGGCCCTTAATGCTTGTTCGCGTATTCGGTCGAGCCCAGGATGCTCTCCGCGACAGACTCAAGGGTGGAGAACCCCGACTGGAGCGAATTCAGCCAGCCTTGCAAGCCCGCTGCGTCGGGAGCCCGAAATAGCCAGCTCTGATAATAGGCGGTCACGATGCGCGTATACGACTCCGTCGACGTCAGGAGCGCTGCGACGACGTACGTATTGCTGGTCTGCTGCAAGATGCTCACCCACTGGAGTTCTTCGGCGGGCTGCGGATTACGTCCGAGGATGTTCAGATACAGCGCATTGACGTAAGCCTGCGGGGTCGGATAATCGTTCAGGTACTCGTTCGAGGTCAGGAAGCCGGTCTTAACCCCCTGTTCGTTCAGATAGCCCGTCTCGAGCGCTAGGATCCAGCCCGATTCGCCAGCGGGGTCAGGGGCACGGTGCAAATAGTTGACGTAGTACGCATCCACTTGGTCGGTGCGGTGTTCCACGGAATCCCAGATGTCCGTGGCGATCTGTTGATAGGTGACGCCGCTGCTGATCATGTTGACCCAGCCCGGCAATTCAGTTGCCCCGGGCTGCCGACCCAACAGATTGACGTAGAGCGAGGTCACGAAGCTGCTGGGACTACTAAGAACCAGACGGTCCTCCAGCTGCTCCAATTCCAAACAATACTTTGCCCTACTAATTGAGTTCCTCATGTTCCTTGCCTCCGTCAGAATCCGCGAAAAGAGAACGATCCGCATCGACCGCGCCTTCGGCCGGGCGCTTTCGCTGAACGCCCTCTCTTGCTAGTCGTGTCGGATTGCTTGGTGCCACCGCGCACCTGTTTTTATTTTACACCTCATTCTCCTTTGAAAATTCCTCTTTTGCAAGCCCCCTCTGATTACTCCCATTTGTTCGTCGCTACAAATGAAAATGCTGAAGCGCCCGCCAGCCATCCTGACTCCTTTGCGGGCCGTGGGACGGAAACTTCCGCGCCCGGGGCGCCGAGATCGCCTCGCATGTGGTGCTTTACGCTTTGTTAGAAAGCCGTGAGGCCGGCGGTGCATTCCCAGAGCGGAGCGAATGGAGACGCGGCCGGGTCGCGCCTGTTGCACGATGCGCGTCGGACCTGGATAATCTCCTTCCGGCATTCTCATGCTTTTGACTAAAGTTCAGACCGCTCGTGTATTCCCTGGTGATCAGACTCTGTGCGCGCTGGGGTGCCTGCACATGTCAGCGTGTGAGATGCTGCGGGAGAGCGATGCCCGGTTGAAGGCGCGGATCGGGAACCGGAGCTGTCGTCGTCAGGAGCAGAGGCAGCACCCCCGCCCAAATTGGAAGACTGTAATCCTCCTCCTCATCCTTGGGAGGGCCCGTGCGTATCTTGGCGGAAGCCTCACGGATCGCGATGGCGACGACGAGAGTCTGCATCAATTCCAGTTCGCTCGGCGCTCGAATCTCCTGCCAGCGCCCCGGCACCAGGTGCTCCGAAAGCGCCCGCAGCACTTCCGACTTCTCGGCAGGATCCTCGACAGCTGCCCCCGTCCCGAATACGACGGCGGCGCGATAGTTCATCGAATGGTGGAAGGCCGACCGCGCCAGCACCAGTTTGTCCAGCAGCGTGACCGTGATGCACGCTTCGGCGCCGGCAGCCAGGGCACGCAGCAGCCGGCTCGCTTTCGATCCATGAAGGCAGATGCACTCACCCACGCGCACGTACGCCATCGGAATGACGGCCGCCTGGCCCTCGGACACGAAACCAACGTGGCAAATCAAGCCTTCATCCAGGATTTGATGAATGGTGGCCCGGTCGTAGAAGCCGCGCTGCGGCAAACGGCGGACAGTCGTGCGTGGCGTTTGGTAGTTATCGTCGGCCATCGTCATCCCTTGGTTAGCTTCTTGTGGTAGATCTTAGCCCGCTGAAAAAGAGGAACGACCCCGCACGAAGGTTCACGAGGCCGCCCGCACTCTCAAGCGCGAGAACAGCTGGCCCAGGGGAGACCGTGGCGGAGCGTGCCGCGCTGGCGCCAATGTCGCAAAGGCGCCTCAACGCTAGATTCGCACTTTGCAAAAATCGCGGAAAACACGCGGTTTGTGGCACCGCCTGATCATATTGAGAATGGGGCCCCCGCGAAATACCAGGTCAAGGCCCCAGAAAGTGTCAAAAACACGGGCTTTTTGCGTGATGATCATTTTGGGACTAAAAAGGCCCTTGGCGCAAAATGCGTTGGGGAGGCGAATTTCACGCGACATCAGGGATTCTTTTACGCTTCCTTTGGGACGGGCCACTGCGCATGACGAGCCCGATTCCCTGGAAAAATCCGCAGAAATGCTCAGGTGGGGATCTCATCGATCGGAACGGGATCGAAAGTCTATCTAAGACGTGTTGTCTGGGGTACGTCCGCGCAAGTGTCATTTTAGCCCATACAAGGCAGCCATTCAGCTGCATACGTGTCTTGGCAAATCTGCCCAAGCAGATCGAACCCGACAGCCGCAATCGTGTCACAGAACCCAGCCAGGATGATTCATGACCTCATACTAACCCGACGCGTCAGCGAGGGAGGGGTCAGGACCTACCCTCGCTCACGCGTTTTGAAGTTGCGCTTTTCTTCACGCTGCGACCTCCTTGGGAAGAGCGCGCTTAAGGAGCCGGCGCAGACGGTTGAGTCCGGTTGGCGTTTCCAAGCGGTTGGCGATTTCCTCGAGGTCGGCCTGTTCAGCGGCCTCCCTC
>DATGZX010000335.1:0-12706 GCA_035296965.1 Gemmataceae bacterium | reverse complement strand
GCCTGCTGGCCCGCTTGATAGAGTGAGGTTTTCCCGGAAAAACCGGGAAATAATCGCCAGTGCGGCATTTGTAGAAGTTCATTCTATGAACAAGAAAGTTCTCCGCAAGTGGCATAGAACTTCAGCGGAAAGACACTAACGCAGCCGAGGGGAGAACTTGCAGGCGTGCAGTTGGGTAGTGTTTCCCTTTGCCAATCCGGTATCAATTCTCTCGTAGCTCAAGCTGCCAGCTTGAGCTACTGCTTGCAGTCGCGACCGCCGCAGGCAGGGGGGGGTAGTGGTGCAGTTCGAAGAGAGTTTTCCTGGAATGAGCAGGCGAGGCTATGAAAGGAAGTGATCAGAGCTTCCGTAAATATTCTTCGGCATGGCCGAGCCGGCGTGCGAGGTATTGTGTGTGCGCTGATTGCCCGCGACGTGCTTCTTCCTTGCGAAGAGCATTTGGACGAGGTGGAGGGCCGTATAAAAGGAAACGGTTGCAACCCAGTTGGGAAAAGTTGAGCCGTCAATAGCGCCCAGAAACTTCTGATTACACTCCGGTTGCGCCCTGTGTCGATCTTCCGTCGCCAAAGACGATGATCGCGTTCTCAGAGAAGAGTTGGTCTTCATTTATGTTGCTGGGCAACTGCATTACCTCTGCCACCAGCCACGGGAACTTTTTTACCAGATCGATATCCAGCTGAGTTAACTCGTCTTCAAGATCAAAATTGTAGGCTTTATGTTTCGTGCGAATAAAGATATTCAAGAGCCCGTCGCCGACGCCAACGCACCCGTTATGAACATCGTCTTTATGGGATTCGCACCACTGGCTGACGGCATGGAGAAATCTCTTGAAATCTTCTTGCCACTCTTTCTTGTCGGAAGCCTGTTTGCAGGCAAAGGCCGCTTCTTGCGAAGTTGTCATGAAGCGGTCTTCATCGTCGGGCTCAACCAGGACGCTCTCAACAGAGCGAAAGGTAAGATGGATAGGCTGTGTCGAAGCATCGAGCTTTTTAGGCATCTCAAGCCTCCGCATGCGGCGCCAAAAAGAAAAGCCCTGATGGATTGGGAGCCAACAGAGCCTCGTCACTCATGTTCGCACAAGAGAAAAAGGGGCAAAATGATGTTGACATCCGTCCTTCAGCTTCATGCCTGAGCCTGTTTTTGTCAATGCCGGCCAAGCTGCGCGCTGCATCGCGTTGCGGCAGAGCAAGCTGGCAGCTTGCTCTACGAGAGTCGCGACCTGGATTCGAAGCAGCCCGCTCATTGCTCAAAGCTTCCCTGTTGCTCGGGGTTGTTCCTGCTCCTGGAGGGAGTGGATCGAGAGCGGAAACGCTTCTCTCCACAGGTCGGGAAGTGGCGCGACCAGGGTGATCGGCTCGTAACGAATGGGATGGAGAAAGACGAGGCTGCGCGCGTGCAGGGCGATGACCCGTTCGCGCGGCAGTTCCACCGGCGGCCCAAAGGGGGACTGCGCCTTGTAAAGGAGATCGCCGCGAATGGGCCAGCCGCGCAGCGACGCCTGGACGCGAATCTGATGCATGCGTCCGGTGTGCGGCTTGATCTCCAGAAAGGTGCAGCCGGCTTCCGAGCCGAGCCGGCGATACTCAAGGACTGCCCGGCGCGCGCCTGGTGTTTCCGATCCCGCTTGCTCTACGCGGGCCTCCTCCGGCAGTTTGAGAAGCCAATCTTCCCAGGTCCCTTCCTGGGGTTGAACGTCGCCCTCGACGGCAGCCCAGTAGGTTTTGATCACCTGGCGCTTTTGGAACTGCTCGGCCAGGCGCCTGGCAGCCTTGGTATTGCGCGCGAAGACAATGACTCCGGAGACAGGACGGTCGAGGCGCTGCGGGATGCCGAGGTAGACGTTGCCTGCCTTGTGATAGCGTTCTTTGAGGTAGGCCTTGACCATGGCCTCGAGGGTGGGGATCGGGCCGGCCGGCGAATCGAACGGGACGCCTTGTGTCAGCAGCGGGGCCGCCTTTGCAACCGCGATACAGTGATTGTCCTCAAACAGGATGACGAGCATGATAGCGCGGCGGGCCCGACTCAATTCTAAAATGGGATTAATGTCGGCTCGTTTAGCCGCGAGCCCGCGGCGAGCGCGTGAACAGGCAGGACGCTGTTTCCCTTCTGTTCACGCGCTCGCCGCGGCCTCGCGGCTAAACGATAGTGGGCGCGTAACGGTTCGCCCGCTGGTCCCTTTTCATGGATTGCTGCTGACCGTCCTCTTGACCTGGCCGCGCAGGTAATCGAGGGCCTTGTTGAGGGCACGATCCTCGAAAGGCTTCTTGTCCTTATCCGCTTTCGCCTTGGCCGGCCGGGCCGGGCCTTTTCCGGGGACGATGTTGCGTTCGCGGCGCCAGGTATAGTACTCACGGCGCTCGGGCGTGGTCAGCTTCACCTCGAAGCCGGGGTCAGGTTTGACACCCCACTCATCGCCTTCCTTCATGTCCGGGAAGCGGTGAATATTCTTACCGCTGGGCCGCCAGTAACTGGCCGTGGTCAGCTTGAGCGCGCTGGTATGGCCTTCCATCTCGATGATGTTCTGGACGCTTCCCTTGCCGTAACTGCGTTCGCCGACCACGACGGCCCGTTTGTGATCCTGCAGGGCGGCGGCAACGATTTCGCTGGCACTGGCGCTAAGTCGATTGACCAGCACCGCGATGGGGAAATCCTTGGGCAGCAATGCCGCCCCGGGCTTGGCGTCGTAAGTCTCCTCTTGCTGGTTGCGCCCCTTGGTGCTGACGATCCGGCCCTCATCCAGAAAGTAGCGGCAAATGTCCACGGCGGAACGAAGCAGGCCGCCGGGGTTGGTTCGCAGGTCCAGAACCAGCCCGCGTGCGCCGTCCTTCTGGAGCTGCTCGATGGCGGCACGCAGCTCGTTGGCCGTATTTTCGCCGAAAGTAATCACGCGGACGTAGCCGATCTTGTTCTCCGCATCGAGCATGTACTCCCATTCCTTGGGATGGCCCGCTTTGCGAACATCCCCAAGGACGCTTTGGATTTCGATCTCGGCGCGCTTCATGTCCAGGTCCACGGGTTCATCGTCCCCGTCGTGCAGCACCGTCAGGACGATTTTTTTCCCCACTTCGCCCGTGATGAGCTCGATTGCCTCGGCAACGCGCATATTCTCGGTCGATTTCCCGTCGATTTTTAGGATGATGTCTCCCGCCAGCACGCCGGCCTCGTATGCAGGCGTGTCGATCATGGGGCTGGCGACGGTTAGCTGGCCGCCGTTGAAGGGATCGACCTGAATCTCGATGCCGACGCCGCCGAACCTGCCCTTGCTGTTCAGCGTGAAACGCTTGTAGTCCCTGGCATTGATGAAGCTGGAATGGGCGTCGAGGCGCTCCAACCCGCCGTTGACCATGTCTTCGACGAGCTTACGCCTCGTCTCGTAATCGAGGGGGCGAACGTATTTGTGATCGACCTCGTCGAGTACGTCCACCACGAGGCGGACCAGCTCGTAGTCCTGGTCTTTCTCGCGCGGCGGAGCACTATGGGAAACGGCGTAGCCCAAAATTACGATGAAGCAGATGCCAAGCAACCAGGCAAGGTTCCAACGTGGCATGTTGTGCATTACCTCCTGTCTGGACGCGTCGCCGGAAAGTTGTCGTCGAGCAAGTCTAATTCATGATTGGCGAGAAATGTTTGCTGAACAGGCCGACACCAAACGGATTATAGCTGCTCTTCGCAGAACACGCGAGCCGAGATGTCCGCCCGGCAACCGGGATGGGCGGGGCGATGTAACTCTTGGAGCCGAGAGCGTTAGCGACGGTGTAGAGCAAGCTGATAGCTTGCTCTGCGATGGTTGCGAGGTGAAGTTGGACCGTACCCCTTACGGCCGAGCAAGGAATCTCCCCAGCGCGGCGCCAATGTCCAGCAAGAGGGCGGTCTCGGCCTCTGTGAACTCATGGGCGACCGGCTTGGCGATGCCGAGCACTCCGCGCAACGCGTTTTGGGTCAGGATCGGGACGGCGATGGAACCCTCCATCTTGGTTTCCTTCGCCTCCGGCTTGGCGACACCGGAAGTATCAGTTTGCAAGTTACAGACCTGGACAGGTTGGCAGCGCTGTGCGGCCAATCCGGCCATGCCCTTGCCGATGGGAATGCTGCTGACGCGCGCGAGCAACGCGGGCGGGATTCCTCGGTGCGCTCGCAAGGTGAGAGTCTTCGAGTCGGACAGCAGACTATGGATCGTGCCGACGGCGCCGCCGAAGTGCGCAAGGGTCTTGTCGAGCACGGCGTGCAGATTCACGTCCGTCGCGCCTTCGACCGCGAGACTGCCTTCAATTTCGGCCACCAGGGGATGGCGAGTCGTTGCATCGGACATGGGTCATCTCCGCAGTGCATCAATTCGGGAAACCTGGGCCATCTTATCGTAGAGGCCCTGTGGCAGACAGTTTTCCTTCAGCCGCGACCATGCCAGAGCGCCGACCGTTTACTTTTCCATCGTCGCAAAGCATCTCTGAAGTGTCTACAAGACTGCCTGGAAAAATCTCGCAAGAACCAACGGTACCCTTCCAGTGGACCGCAAGGCTTGGATTAATGGATAAGATCACTAGCCGTGTTCACACGCCGTCGACTTGGTGACGATGCTTCCCCATGAACCACTACGCGCTTGGCACGCGCTCGGCGCAGGTCTCCTGACGTCGCCCCAACCGCTGACCGCAGGTCTCCCCCTGGTTCTGGAGACCTGCGGTCAGCCTCAGTGCGGGGTCGGAGACCAGCCCACAACTGGGTGGACAAAAAGGCGCCTGAACGCGAAATCCGCACTTTGCAAAAATCGCGGAAAACACGCGGCTTTTGGCAAGGCCAAAGCATTTTGAGAATGGCCCCCTCCCGAAATGCCCTGTCGAGACCTCAGAAAGTGTCAAAAACACGGGCTTTTTGCGTGATGATCATTTTGGGACTAAAAAGGCCCTTGGCGCAAAATGCGTTTGGGAGGCAAATTTCACGCGACATTAGGGATTCTGTTACACTTCCTATTGGGACGGGCCGCTTCTCTTGACGAGCCCGATTCCCTGGAAAAATCAGCAAAAATGCTCGGCTGGGGATCTCATCGATCACAAGGGGACCGATAGTCTATCCAAGACATGTCGTCTGGGGTGCGTCCGCGAAGGTGCCAATTTTGACCTTGCAAGGCAGCCAGACAGCTGCATAGTTGTCTTGGCGAAATCTGCCCAAGCAGATCGAGCCCGACAGCCGCAATCGTGTCACTGAACCTGGCCCGGATTATTCATGATCCCATATTAGCCCGACGCGTAAGCGAGGGTGGGGTCAGGAGCTAACCTCGCTCACGCGTCGGGCTGGTGTGGCGCACCCTGCGCCATTTCTCTGGGGCAATGAATAATCCGGGCTAAATCAGCGTGCCCCAACCTCGGAGGTCATGTCCCCGGCTGCTCGGCATGTTTTCGCGGCTTCAAGGCTGGCTTTGCCATTGATCAAACCTGAATGGCCGCGAAGACATGGCACCCGGCGCCTGGAGAAAGCCCTAGAAATCCCCGCCCTGGAAGAAAACGGTGCCGCGGTTATTGCCGCGATTGAATGCGTGGTAGACCAGGTCGTCAGCGACGTAGCGGGGTTGTCGTCCCATGAGGGGCAGCCGAGCTGCATCGGCGGTGGATGGCAAGCGAAAAGAGAACTGCTCTGCTCTGAAATAACTGTCTTGAAATGATGCGCAGCGCACTACGATGGACCTTATTTCATGCTCTATGGGTGCCGCAACCGCGGCATGGCGACCGACACCAATTATCCCGAATTAAGCCTGGCTTTGGCCAGGAGAAGTACGAGAACGGACAGAAGGCCATTAGGCCGCAGGATTGTCGTCCATCCATCACGGCCGAGCGGCCGGGAGCAGTCTGTTCCGAAACGGACACCTCCGACGCCGATGCGTTGTCATGATCTTGCGATGCATCGCTCGTGCACGGGCTGATCCCACTCGAAAGCCCTCGCACCCTTTCTCGGGCCGCCCGCACCAGTTTACTTGCTACCGGGTGTTTTTGGGTTTGCCAGCAGCGCTTCGGCTTCGCGCAGGAAGTCCTGCGCTTCGGCATGTCGCGCCCAGCGAGGATCCTTCAACTGGTCCCGCAGGCGCTGGAACTCGGCTTGGGCTTCCTTGGCATGGCCGAGTTGCTGCTGCGTCATGGCGAGGAAGGCGAGGTTTCCGGGCACAGACCCATGGAACTGGGTCTTGTTAATCTGATCCGAGCGCTGGAGTATCCCCAGCGCCTTTTCATAGTTGCCGACGCGGTAGTAGGCCACGCCCAGCGTATTCAGGTAAATCGCATTTTTCTGTTCGAGTTGGCAGGCTTCCTCGCTGTAGTGCAGGGCCTTCTGGTAGTCAGCTAGGGGGCGGCCGGGCAATCTCAGCAGTTTCCAGCACATCCCGTTAATAGCCAACGTATCCTCGCGATATGTCTGGGCGACAGTGATAGCTTCCTGCCTGCGGGACGGACTCATCCCGGGTAATGTTCGCAAGCGTTCCAGAACGTCGGCGCGCAGGCCCATCTGTCGGAAGAGGCTGGCCACCAGTTGATGCGCAGTCCGACTCTCCTGGAGTTCGCGAGAGACGCATGCCTCCCTTAGAAAGATGTAACCGAAAATGTTAGCGGAAGCCAGTCGCTGGCCGTCTGGGCTAAATGCTACGTATCTTACCTCAGGGACGGGGCTCTTGAGGGAAAACAGCTCCTTGCCGGTCGTGCTGTCCCAGATCCTCACCGTCTGGTCCCCGCTCCCCGAAGCTAGTCGCTGGCCGTCTGGGCTGAACGCCACGCTATAGACGGGCCTGGCATGGCCCTTGAGGGTCAGCAACTCCTTGCCGGTCGCGATCTCCCAGATCTTAATCGTCATGTCAGAGCTTCCCGAAGCTAGGCGCTGGCCATCCGAGCTGTACGCCACCACCCATACCTGATCGGCGTGGCCTCCGAGGGAAAACAGTTCCTTACCGGTCGCGTTGTCCCAGATCCTCACCGTCTTGTCCCAGCTTCCCGAAGCCAGTCGCTGGCCATCTGGGCTGAATGCCACGCTACTTACCGCGTCCGTATGGCCTTTGAGTGAGAACAGCTCCTTGCCGGTCGCGCTGTCCCAGATCTTCACCGTTTTGTCCCAACTCCCTGAGGCCAAGCGTAGGCCGTCCGGACTGAACGCCACGCTTGTCACTGCATCGGCATGCCCTTTGAGAGAGAATAGCTCCTTGCCGGTCGCGCTGTCCCAGATCTTCACTGCATTGTCAAAGCTCCCCGAAGCCAGGCGCTGGCCGTCCGGGCTGAACGCCACGCCCTGGACCTCACGGGCATGGCCTGCAAGTGAAAATGTCAGCATGCTGGTCGAGCTATCCCAGATTTTCACCGTCTTGTCATCGCCCGCCATCGCCACGCGCTGGCCGTCCGGGCTGAACACGACGTTAGAGACGCTGCCATTATGGATTGTGCTGGAACGGCCCCTCTGGATCTCCAGGGCGAACAGCTCTTTGCCGGTCGTGATGTCCCAGATCTTCACCGTCTTGTCATAGCTCCCTGAAGCCAGGTGCGGGCCGTCCGGGCAGAACGCCACGCTTGAGACCGAATCGGCATGGCCTTTAAGGGAGAAGAGTGCTTCACCGGTCGCACTGTCCCAGATCTTCACCGTCTTGTCATAGCTCCCTGAAGCCAGGCGCAGCCCGTCCGGGCTGAATGCCACGCTCGTGACTTCACCGTTATGGCCCGTGAGAGCGAACAGCTCCTTGCCAGTCGCGCTGTCCCAGATCTTCACCGTCTTGTCCCAGCTTCCCGAAGCCAGGCGCTGGCCATCTGGGCTGAATGCCACGCTCGAGACAGCACCGGCATGCCCCTTGAGCGAGAACAACTCCTTGCCGGTCGTGCTGTCCCAGATCTTCACCGTGGAGTCGTTGCTCCCGGAAGCCAGGCGCTGGCCATCGTGGCTGAACGCCACGCCCTGGACCCAACCGGGATGGCCCTTAAGGGAGAAGAGCTCCTTGCCGGTCGTGCCGTCCCAGATCTTCACCGTCTTGTCAAAGCCGCCAGAGGCCAGGCGCCGGCCGTCCGGGCTAAAGGCCACGCTCAGGACCGGATCGACATGGCCCTTCAGGGCGAGCAGCTCCTTGCCGGTCGCGCTGTCCCAGATCTTCACCGTCTTGCTTCCCGAAGCCAGGCGCCGGCCGTCCGGGCTGAACGCCACGGTCAGGACCGGACCCTTGAGGGTGAGCAGTTCCTTGCCGGTCGCGCTGTCCCAGATCTTCACGGTCTTGTCCAAGCCACCCGATGCCAGGCGCTGGCCGTCCGGGCTGAACGCCACGCTGGAGACATGACCAGTATGACCTTCGAGGGTCAATGTTTCGGAATGGCACAAGCGGAACAGGTAGTACCACTCGAACCCACGCAGTTTTCTGCCGGCCGCCTCCTTGGGTACTTCTTCGAGCAATTCGCGGGCGCGGGCGACATTGTTCTCTTCCCAGGCGCGTTGGGCCAGATTCATCCCGGCCGCATACGCCGTGAGACGAGCCTCATCGCGCTGTTTGTCTGCCTCCAGCCTTGCTTCCAATTCATGTTGCCTCGCCGTATCCGAGGCGATTCGCTGGCGGTTCGCTTCTCGTTCGGCTAGGTTAGCCGCCTTCTCGGCCGAAGTAGCCCACACCGCCAGCGTAGTGCTTATAACCGCGGCTGCGATCAAGATGACCGCGAATACCGCTCCGGTTGCGAGTGCCTTCTTGTACTTGCGGGCAAATTTGCTCAGGCGATAACGCGCACTCGGCGGACAAGCTTCCACGGGCTCATCGGCCAGGTAGTGCTCCACATCGCGGGCCAGACCGTTGGCGGTCTCGTAACGCCGCGACCGATCCTTCTCCAGACACTTCATCGCGATCCAATCTAGCTCGCCCCGCACCAGCCGGGTCAGCTTTACCGGCTCCAGTTGGCGCTGCGCCGCCACGCTCGGCAAGGACCCGCTGCCGCTCAAGCGGGCGCTCGGACGCGGCGGTTCTTCCTCCTTAATGAGCCGCAACATCTCCTGCCACGCCGCCTCCTGGAAGCGATGCCTCTCCAGCGGCGTTGTCCCGGTCAGCAGTTCGTACAGGATCACGCCCAGAGCATAGATGTCGGTCCGCGTGTCCACGTCGAGGTTGTTCAACTCGGCCTGTTCCGGACTCATATACACCGGCGTGCCCATCATCACGCCGTGGGCGGTGTACAGCGTGTGCTCGGTCAGCGGCTGGTGCATCGCTTTGGCCAGACCGAAGTCGATGACCTTCGGCACCGGCTTGCCGTCGTACAGGCAGACCAGAATGTTCGATGGTTTGAGGTCGCGGTGGATGATGCCCTTTTGGTGGGCGTGCTGCACGGCCTGGCAGGCCGGCACGAACAGCGTTAGCCGCTGCGCGATGGTCAGGCGAGCGTCGTCGCAATACCGGGTGAACGGGACGCCCTTGACGTACTCCATGACGAAAAACGGGTGGCCACTCTCGGTCGTGCCGCCGTCCAGCACCTTGGCAATATTCGGGTGGTCCATGAGCGCCAGGGCCTGGCGCTCCGCCTCGAAGCGCGACACGACAGTCCTTGAGTCCATACCTGCTTTGATAAGCTTGAGTGCCACCTTGCGGCGGACCGGCTGCGTCTGTTCGGCGACCCAGACTGTTCCCATGCCTCCTTCGCCAATCTGTTCGAGGAGCTTGTAGCGGCCGGCGATGACGGCCCCGACGTGTTCTCCGGTCGGGACGTAGGCGGCGGTCTCTTCCCCGTCCGGGCGGGCAGGGGCCTCCAGGAAGCTGCCTGCCTTGGGGTGGGCCTCCAGCAACCGCTCGACCCGGCGGCGCAAGTCTGAGTCGTCCTTGCAGGCTGCGTTCAGAAAAGCGGCGCGCTCCTCGGGCGTGCCCTTCTCCAGGGCGGCCAGAAAGATGTCTTCGACTGCAGAAGGATCGCTCACGATGTTGCTCCTCGGAACTAAATCAGCGTGGGCGAATCGGCAGTAGTTGTGGCGGCACGTTTTTAACGTGCCGGCGACTCGGGCACGTTGGAAACGTGCCCCCACAATCGAGCTGCTGCAGAATCATGCACGGTTATATAGGGTGTCAACCCACAATGCGAGGATTGGCATCGAAACCCCTCACTGGTTTCGAGTTTTTTCCCTGCCGTGGCTTTTCTCCGGGCGAGGCTAGGGTAAGGACTCCTTCGCGTCGCTCAACTCGGCGTATAGCCAGGTGCGGGCGTAGGTCCAGTACCGCTCGGCCGTGGCCAACGAGATGCCGAGGGCCTCGGCGGCTTCGCACACACTCAGGCCCGCGAAGAAGCGCAGTTTCACTAACTGAGCTCGGGCAGGAGATTCTTCAGCCAATCTGGTTAGGGCCTCGTCCAGTGCGAGGAGGTCTACCGAGGGAGCATGAGCCGCCACCAGGTTGAGGTCGGCATCGATCCGTCGCAGGCGTCCCCCGTGCTTGGGTCCCTGCTTTCGCCGAGCATTCTCGATGAGAATTCGCCGCATGGCCTCGGCAGCTGCCGCGAAGAAGTGTCCTCGCGAATCCCAGCCCTGTAGGCGGTCAACATCGACAAGCCGAAGGTACGCCTCATGAACCAGGGCCGTGGCCTGCAACGTCTGCCCTGGTTTCTCCTGCGCCAGCCTCCGGCTGGCCAGTTTACGCAGTTCCCCGTAAACGAGCGGCAACAGCTGCTCGGCGGCGTGCGGGTCACCTTGCTGGATTGCAGACAAGATGTGGGTAACTTCGCTCAGCGGTGCTCCGGGGCTTGGGATGACGTGCCGTTTGCCTGAGTATAACCGCCGGTGACATCATTTGCGAGGAAGCGGCGAGAACATATGGCTGCCGCCCTCGTGAATCTGATAGGGAAGCAAACGGAGTGTCGTGGTTGGCGTTCCCAAATTCCACTTTTGCAGTTCACCAACTTAGTTCATCTGTTTCCTGATTTGGTCTGCGATCTGCTTGGGATTGCGCACGCCCTCGAGGCTGAGGGAGGGTTGTGCAATCCCGGGAAGGAAGATGTGTATCCTGCCTACGCCGACGAGCCGTTCCAGCGGACTGCTTTCGACTACCACCCGGCTGACGCTCGCCAGATCGACCGCGCGGCTAACGCGGCGATAAATCCCGTCGCCTCGGTAGATTCTTCGAGTGGTCAAGCGGTAGTCGGTCCAAACGGCCCGATACACACAACGCGCACCCTGGATCAGCCAAAGGATGCCAACCAGGGCTTGAACGGTGTACCGCGCCGGATGGAAGCCCTGCCAAATGCCCATGAACCAGGAGTCTGCGGCAATGAATACCGTTAGAAGGAAGCACAGGATAAAGCTTGGCAGCATGGTGCGGCCGGCATAGGCTCCCCACCAAAGGTCGACCTCGTCCGACACGCTGCCGGCACTCTCCTTGCCTTCGTTCGGGGAAGGAAGCAAGCGATCGGAAATCGAGTCGGTGTCCATGCCGGTCCCAACTGCGCGGTCGCGAGATGAATGAACCAAGTGTAGCAGCGCCGGAGAGCTGCGCGAATGCTTCACCCGGCCAACTTACGGGGCACGGCTCGCCGGCGAGCCGTGCCCCGTCAGGCGCCGGGTGAATGACAAATGCGACTTGACAGGCGTTCTCCTTACCCGTAAAACTTCAGCTTTCTCCAGGGTATCCAGGCCGGGATGTTTGGAAGCCAAACTTGAAGAATCCCAAGCGGTTGTGTTGCAAGAGCGCTGGCGGACCGTGCGGGAACTCCGACCCGTTGGCGCGGACTGAATGACCGAGCGCTAAATCACTGTGCACGAATCGGCAGCATACCAACCCGAAGCGTTAGCGAGGTCCTCGCTAACGCTTCGGGTTGGTATAGCATAATCGCCAAGGTGATATGGCGGCCCAGGGCGCGTTCGTCTCGCTTTTCAAAACGCTTTCGTTGCATCAAGCACAGGTGGGATAGTGGCGGACGATTTCTCGAAGACTCCCAATCCTTTTGATGTCAAGACGATCAAGTACCTGGTCGGACTCATGGGCCAGCACGACCTGAGCGAGATCGATCTCCGCAATGGTGACCTGCGCATCCGGCTGCGGCGCGGCGGCCACGATGTGGTCGTGGCCACGGCACCGGCCGTCTCCGCGTCCGCCCCGGCTCCAGCGCCTGTGCCAGCGCCCGCACCTTCTTCCGGCCAGGAACCAGAGAAAGCCGCCAAGCCCGTGTCCTTGATCAGGAGTCCCACGCCGGGCACTTTCTATGTAGCCCCCAGCCCGGATGCCGAGCCCTTTGTGCACGTCGGCGCGCGGGTCACGCCCACGACCGTCGTGTGCACGATCGAGGCCATGAAGATTTTCAACGAGATCACGGCCGACTGCACCGGCGTCATCACCGAGATCCTGGTGGAAAACCAGCAACCGGTCGAATACGGGCAGGTGCTTTTCAAAGTGGACCCGACAGCTTAAGGATAAAGGACCCAGGTAAAAGGAAATCAAGCGTAACCCGGAGATCTTCCTTCTTCCTTTTTCCTTAAGACCATGTTTCAACGCATCCTGGTAGCGAATCGCGGTGAAATTGCTCTTCGGGTCATCCGGGCATGCCGGGACCTGGGGATCGAGGTCGTTGCGGTCTTTAGCGACGCTGACCGAGATGCTCCGTACCTTTCTCTGGCCGACGAAGCCATCTGTATTGGGCCTGCCGTCGCCGCCGAAAGTTATCTGAACATTCCGCGCATCATCAGCGCGGCCGAGATCGCCGACGTCGATGCGATCCATCCGGGATATGGGTTCCTCTCGGAAAAT
>DATGZX010000334.1:0-12925 GCA_035296965.1 Gemmataceae bacterium | reverse complement strand
AAACAACCCCACGTGAGTAGTAGCAACCATGCGTTCCTCCGGGAAATAGGTGAAAGTCCGGAAGAATCGTAGGCCTGTACACTTGTCCCAATCAAGGCCCTCTCAATAATTGAGGTGGAGTTTGATGCGTTCGCCCTGCCCTCACCCCCGACCCCTCTACCCCGAAGCGGGGGCGAGGGGAGATTTTCACCTGCCCCTCGCCCAAGTGGAGCTCCGGCAGCGACCAAGAGAGGATCTTCCCGTCGGCGCGGCAAACCCATATCGACTTGCCCTCCGGGTCGAAGCAGGTCGCTAATACCGGGCTGGAATTAGTGGGAAGCAGCTTGGTCAGCATTTGGGTAGCATCTTCGTTCCAGATTTCCAAGCCGCCGCCGGCGCCGGCAAGCGCCAGGAACTTCCCGTCCGGGCTGTATGCAACCTTCGGCCTGGGCTTCTTCACGTCGAGTTCCCTGGGAAGCGCGAGAGGTTGGCCGCGAACCCAGCGAACCGGCCCAAGATGAGTGCCGATGACCATGGAGTCGCCGCTGGGATGGATGGCGGCCTGCCAGACCTCGTCAAACACGAAATCATTGCCGATGGTTGCCTGCTGCACGTCGCGGATCTCGGGCTCGGCCAAGCTCTCCGCGAAGATCGATCGAGCCTCCAGGTCCAGCCGTTCGAGCACGTTGGGATCGTCAATCCTTTGTCGCGGCCCGGCAAGCTTGTGCAGCATCTCTTGGATTTCTTCCCGCCGACCTCGTGCCGGCGATTGCAGGCGCTGGCGAGCCTGGCTGAGCAGGGCCCACGCCTCCACTTCCGCCCGGCCCTTGGCCTCGATGATTTGCTTCACTTCGGCTTCGTACGCGCGCCGATACTGTCCCCATGCCAGCCATGCCAGGGCAGCGCACACGGCCGCGGACAACAGTGCCGCTGCGCCCAGGGCCCGAGCCAGCGCCCGCCGTTTCCTGGCCCATCGGCGCGCCCGCTCCCAGGGCGACGGCGGGCGGATGCGCAACGGCTCGTCGTGAAGCCAGCGCCAAAGTTCATCGGCGAAGGCTCCGGCAGAAGCGAAGCGATCGTGCGGATCGTTTTCAATGGCTTTCAGGCAGATGATCTCCAAATCCCGCGGCACGGCAGGATTCAGTCCGCGCGGCCGCGGAGGCGTGGCATTGGCGATCAGGGCCAACATTTTGAGCGAGTCGGTCTCGCTCCAGGGCAAGCAACCCGTCAGCATGCGGTAGAAGACCAGACCAAGGCTATAGATGTCGCTCTGGGCCGTGGCGGCGTGGGCTTGGCCGCTGGCCTGTTCGGGGGACATGTAGGCAGGAGTGCCCAGGATCTGTCCATGTGCGGTGAGGGATTCCTCGCCCGTAAGCCTGCGGGCGAGACCAAAATCGGCAATTTGGGGCTCGCCGTGGTCGTCGATCAGGATATTGGAAGGCTTGATGTCGCGGTGGATGATCCCGGTTTCGTGGGCGTAGTGAAGAGCCGCGGCAATCTTCTGCATTAGCTCGGCCGCGCGGCGCGGGTCCATGGGTTGACTGCCCAACTCCCGCAGGCATTCCTCGAGGCTTTGGCCCTGGACTAGTTCCATGTCAATGTAGTGCTGCCCCGAGTCCGCGCCCGTCTCGTGCAACGGGACGATGTTTGGATGGCGTAGCTGAGCAGCAATGCGTGCATCGCGATAGAAGCGCTCCACCGTATCCGGAAGTGCGGATTCCTCGGTGCGAATAACCTTCAAGGCAACGTCGCGGTCAAACTTGGGATCATGAGCACGATAGACCAGGGCTGATGCGCCCCGGCCCAGATAGCCGAGAATCTGGTAACGACCAATCGCTGCGGGGAAAGAAAATGGCGGAGCGATGTCATCGACCGGAGGGGCTTCGGCCAGCTCGTGAAGCTCCTGGATGAGTTCCAGGCGCGGGGCAAGTTGAGGCGCGATTTGGGGATTTGCGGCGAGAATCTCGTAAGGATCGGGACACTCGCCGGCCTGGAGCCGTTCCAGAAAATCATCAACCAGGGCTTGGAGACGGGATTCCACGTCACCCATGTCAGCCGTCAGGCATTCGTAGGGGAGAGTTTGTCTACGCGAGTTCCTTCAGGCTTGGTTCGAGGCGGCGCAGGCTCTTGTGGAAGCGCTCGCGGACTTCGTCGTAGCTCATTTGCAACCGCCGGGCAATCTGGGCGAGTGACAATCCCTCGAAGAAGCGAAGCAGGATGATCTCCCGATCCTTGGGATCCGAAAGGCGCTCGAGGGCGTCCCGAATGGTGGAAGCGCGCTCTTTCGTCCGTGCGTTGGCGCTGGGCGTGGACGCGTGTGCGGGTGGATCGAAGCCCGTCGTCTTCGTCGAATCGGCCAGCGCGGCGCCATTGAGTGAGACCATTCCCGGCGGCGGCTTGCGGCCCTTCGTATTGCGCGCGCGCCGATCGTTCGAATGCACATTGCGCAAGGTTTGCCCAAGCCAGGCACGCAAGAGAGCAGTTGTCTCCTCGTCATTGGTGCCGCCGCGGAAACTCCCCAAGCCCTCCCAGGCCCGTAGCCAAGTCCCCTGTAGCAGATCGGACACACTTTGTTCAGGCCAGTCCGCGCCGATTGCTTTGCGCGCTAGCCGGAGGAGAAATGGCCGGACTTGCGCATGCAACTCTTGCCAGGCCAGTTCGTCTCCTTCCTTGGCACGGCGAATCAGGGTATGTACGCCATCCCAGTGCATGGCCTACACTATAAGACACCAATAATCTCGAAGCGAAGGAAAAAGATTGCCAAGAGCAGGAAAAAGAGAGGTCAGAGCTTATCACATGCCAGCAGGGCGCACAAAGCTGACGTCGCACATCTATTTTGCCCTCTGGCTCCCGAACAACGAATGTTCTTGGTCGTTTTTCTTTCTGAGTCGGCCACGGCGCGCGCCGTAGCGCTGGAAGTCTCGCGCATGTTCCTGCAAAGTCGTTGACGGGCCACTCTGCCGGATGTATGTAGATGGAGATTCGTCGCCCGCGAGCAGAGGGCGCCGTGCAGATAGGCCTCCAGGCGGAGCCGGCCAACGGTTCTGTCCTATAGGCCAGCGACTCTTGTTTACCCACGTACTGAACCACATTCATGCATCCATTCCCGATGAAGACGTGTTGCGGCGGCGAGAACTACATCGGGCTCAGGCGCAGGGGCCGAGGTAATAGAGTCGCATTTGGTCTTGTGTTTGGCTGCTTGAACGGGGCGATGCTGATTTTGCTGGGGGCAGCCCCGGGTAACGTCTGGGCTCAGGCTCAGGTCACTGAATCTTGGTACTATCCCGCCGGACTGAACCACCTGACCAAGAAGAACGTCGGCGAACCTCGATGCGATGCCGCCCGACTGATCGACCTGAGTAAGAAGTACGGCATTGAGGTGGTTACGAAGAAGCCGATATTTCCAGTGAAGCTCACCTCCGGTGTGATCGACGGTAAAGAGGCGGACACAGATCAACTAGACGCCTATTTCCCAATCTTCGAGTCCGAGTGGAACCTTTACCCTGTTTCGTTGGTCCAGAGGAGCCGTCTCAAACGGATCGTGTTCTGTCGGAATTTGTCGTTTGCTGGGCAATTGCGTGCCGCCATCCCTGATTTTGAGAACGACACGCTGTACTTCGATGTAGTCCGTGGAATGCATGCCGAGCAGTATGTTCGCAAGGTGGTTCACCACGAGTATTACCACCTGATCGATCTCCGCGACGATGGACTACTATACGAGGACGACCGGTGGGCGCAATTGAACCCCAAAGGTTTCAAATATGGAGCGGGTGGGCGGAGCGCTCAGCAGGACCGGCTTGCCTCCCTCAGCACCTCGCACATCAAGGGGTTCCTGAACACGTACTCGATGACCGGAGTGGAGGAAGACAAGGCCGAGATGTTTGCGCACATGATGGCGGAGCCGAAAGCTGTTGCCGCCCGTGCCAGCGACGACACCGTCATCCGTGCGAAGGTGGAACGGATGAAAGAATTAATGCAGGTTTTCTGCCCGGCCATGGATAAGCAATTTTGGGCCGACCTGCCGAAGGTGCGCGAGCGCGCTTTGAAAAAGCACGAACTCCAAATGCCGTACGCGGAAGACTGAATGAGCATGCGTGATCTTACAGCAGTCGGTCCTTGCGTGCCCTGCAATGCGGAAAGCCTTACGACCCGGGGGTGCCATGCTTTCGCGAATTCCCAACAACGCCAGAGAACAGTCAGGCAAACTCGCGAAAGCATGTCCCGCCCCGCGTTAGGCGCCCCGTCGAGGGATGTCGGGCACCCCCGATTTGTTGATGCCTGCGGGATTGCCGAGATGGGTCGGGACATGCTTTCGCGAGGCTTTGCAAGTTTCGTCTGTTATCTTAAGTAGTCGCGAAAGCATGGCACCCCGCGCGCTCCCCGATGGGTCGCGGTTAAACGACAGGTCGCTCTTTGGATAGTGAAGTGTGCGAGCAGCGATCGAGGTTAGAACCAGTCGAATAGTTTGAATTTCTTGGGCGGCTCGGCAGCCACGTTGGTGTCCCCCTGCTGATGGAGGAGATCGTCCCATGCCTTGGGATCAGGCGGCAGGGTCTTGCCGGTTGCCGTTTGCAAGGACTCGTAGGCGCGATCGCGCAAGGCCACGTCCCGCTCCGTTTTCAAGACCTGCACCAGGGCTTCGGTCGATTGATAGTGACTGAAGTTGGCCAGCGCTCGTGCCGCGGCGATGCGAATATCGAGCGTCTGCTGCTTTTCCAGTTCGCTGCCCTCGGCGGGTGGTTCGTGGACCACGCGCGCCAGCAGCTCCACGGCAGCGGGGTTCTTCGTTTCCCCAAGCGCGGCCAGGGCCTGACAGCGGATGACCGTCGTTGTATCCGGGGCGAAGCTGTTGGCCTGGTAGAAGGCCGCGATCAGCCCGTCGACGGCGCGCGGGTCTTTGAAATGGCCCAGCGATTCGATGGCGGCCAGGCGGCAGAGCGGCTGCTTTTCGGAGACGGCCGCGGTCGTCAGGATCTTCACGACGGCATTCTGTTCTTCGTCGGTGCCGCCGAATTGCTTGGGTTCGTGGAGTGCCGCCAATGCCTTGGCACGCTTATCGCCGTCCACGCTGTCCCGCAGAACGAGCATGGGATTCGGTTTGTTGAAGTAGCCATTGAAGGTGAAATCCCGGCTCGTGACATCGTCCCAGAAGTTGGCACAGCCTGTCGTCGCCAGGCAAAAGGCAAAGGGGAGAAGGCAAAAGGGACCGCGCAAGAGAGCGCTCGGCACGTTGGCCGGCTCTCCGCACATTTGGACTTTATGCTTTATCCCTTTTCCTTGAATTGCCACCATGCTCCTCCCTCGACCGTATGCGGCGCCCAGCGATCGTCTAGCCGCAGGAGTGCTGGGCACGCGTAGCACAAGCTGCCAGCTTGTGCTACAAATCCGCCGACCCCCATGTCCGCTGTGCACGCAGGGCAGCTTGCCGGTGAGAGCCGGTGCACCTTCGCGAGCCTAGTGGGGGCAGGGCGCGTGGCTATAGCGTTTGTGCTGGAGAGACACAAGAGCAAATCGGCACTCCTCCAGCCTTGTCCTTGGCAGAGTCTTTTCTTGACGTAAAATGGAACGGACATGAGGAATCGGAGAAGAGGGGGAGTTAGCTTCGGCTTCGGCGACATGAGAAGTTTATGGCAGACATCGATATCAAAGCGTTGACCCAACTCATGCTCAAGGTGGGACTCATAACAGAAACGCAGCTCCAAGAAGCCTGGGATGAGGCGGGGCACCGAGGAGGTGAGCCAGGGGTTTTGCTTGGTGTCCTGCAACGGAAAAGCTACGTGACTCCCTTTCAGGTCAACAAGCTGCTCAAGGGGGAGACCGACGGTTACATACTGGGAGGTTACCGGATCCTCTACAAGATCGCCTCCGGCAGTTTCGGCAGGGTCTACCGAGCTGAGGATCCTCATACCGGGCGCATCGTTGCCATCAAGGTACTCAGGCGCCGCTGGAGCGATGACGAACACACGATCGAGTTGTTCGAGCGCGAAGGCCACGTGGGACTGTCGCTGCGGCATCCGAATATCGTCGAGACGGTCACGGTCAACCGCGACCCGGCTTCGGGGCAGTATTTCATCATCATGGAATTCGTCGAGGGGGGCAACCTCCGCGATTTCATGGGAATCCGCAAGAAGCTCGACCCGGCCGAGGCGATCCGCTTCACGGAAGACGCAGCATCCGGCCTCGTGTATGCCTACTCGCGCGGCGTGACCCACCGCGACATAAAACCGACCAACGTGCTCATCTCGACCCAGGGAACGGTCAAGCTGGTCGACTTCGGACTGGCCGGCATCTTCACGCGGAAGGGCCTCGAGCTGGAGGGCGGGGAAAAGCTGGATCGCACCGTCGATTATGCCGGGCTGGAGAAGGCGACCGGCGTCAAGTCGGGCGATATCCGCAGCGACATCTACTTCCTGGGCGCCGTTGTCTATGAGATGCTCACGGGGCGCTCGCCCTTGGCCCTCACCAAGGACCCTCGCCAGCGGATGAACAAGCGGCGCTTCGACAATGTGCAGCCGATGAGACGGGACGAAGTAAGCGGGCCGGCGTCGCTGTTTCAATTGGTCGAGCGGATGATGGCTTTGGACCCTTACCAGCGCTACCAAACTCCGGCGCAGCTCCTCGACGCCGTCCGCGAAGCGCGCAAGGACATCGAGGGTGTATCAAAAACCGACGACGCGAAACCGTCGGTTCCGTCGGTATTCGTTGTTGAGAAAAACGAGCGCCTGCAAGACGCCATGCGTGTCGATTTCAAGAGTCTGGGTTATCGAGTTTTCATTTCAGCCGACCCGATGCGCGCCATTGACCGCTTCCGTATGGTCCCCTACGATGCGCTGATCCTGGACGCCGGCACGACCGGCGAGGAGGGGAGGCTCATTTTCGAGCGGATCATGAAAGAAGCTCAGCGCCGCGAACTCAGCTGCGAGGGAATTCTCATCCTTTCGGAGGAGCAGGCCGAGTGGGCCGCCGAGGTTGCCAGCCTGCCGCAAGTGGCGGTCATGGTCCGCCCGATCACTCTTCAGAGAGTTCGCCAGAAGCTCCAGGAGCTGGTGCCGTCGCAGGGGGCGAGCGAAGAATAATCTGCGGTCATTTCTGAGAATCGCGGCTGCGCGACCCCGTCCGATGCCGTGGCCGAGGTGCCGCGTGCGAAGGGGAATCCAGCCAGGTCGTTTCTGCGAAAGAAGTTCTTATACAGGAGGGAAGAGTAAAGGGCGTGCCAGCATTTGTTTGATCTAGATGCCATTTGGTTGCTGCGCTCGATGCTTTCCGTCGTGGAAATGCCGATCATTCAGACCGGTGTACAAGTGCTTCTGGGAACCGATGCGCTTTCTGAATGCTGCTTCATTCACAACGGGACAGATGGTAGATTCTCCCTGGCGTTCTAGGGTATCTCTTCCCAGGAAGAGATACCCTAGCGCTTCTTCTTCAGGCGAGCCGAGCTGCTACTTGCAGCACGAGGCGCAGCAGAACGGACAAGTGGGGTCGTCGCACTGGTCGCAGGCGGGGCAACCCTGGTCGCAGCAAACGGCCGCCGGCGTCTGATGGACGGCCTCGGCCGCCTGGGCCGGCAGAAATCTGCCCGCCCAGAGCGTTGCGGCACTGCCTAGCACGCCGAGGAAGAGCAGAACGAAGACTCGCTTTCGCATGGGAACTTCTCCTTGTAGAGAGAAACGATGCGCTCCCGGGAACACCCCTGAGGAGCCATTGAACGTGAGTCCTGAGTTTCTTGGTTCGGCAGGTTTACGGCTTTTCCGACAGGCCTTGATCGACGTAGGCCACCAGTTTGACCAACTGGTCCATATCGCGCGGGCCAACCAGTGTCAGTGCAGTTCCCTGGTTCTGCCAGGAGCAGGCCAGGCAACCTTCGCATTGCGCGATCCGAGCACTCTGACCGTGGACTTGTGTTTCGAGAACTGCCCGCTTGCCAAAACTAACCGGGTGGTCAGGGTTGCCCTGCACCAGCAGCAGCTGTTCGCCGCGGCAGAGCAGCTTGCATTGCACCAGACTGCAGCGGCCGGACCGGCAGAGACAACACTCCTCAAGCTGGCAGCCTTCAGGGAGATCGCTTGATCTCAGGATGCGGAAATCCACACGCCGGGCTGCTTCTTGCAGGCTCACCGGTTCCGCAGAGCGAAGAGCCAAAAGGTCGTCCAGGGAGGGGTCGCCCTCTGCGCCGGTTATGGAAAGCGGCGCTACAATAGTGGGCTCCGGGCCAGGCCTGTGCAGCAGCCAGCCGATAGCCACGGCGAGGAGCACGAGTGCAGCCAGCGCGACACGGCGAAAACGGGCGATGAAGCGACGCCGTGATGCAGGAGCCGGAGAGCCAGCCCCCAGGCGCGCTTCCAGGCGTTCCCACAAATCGCCTGGTGGCTCGGGCTCGCTCCAATGTGCAGCAGCCTCCGAAATTTCCTGCATGGCGATTAACTTGGCAGAACATACGGGGCAAGTTTTCAAGTGTGCTTCAACCGGGACGCGCTCTGGCGCATCTAGCTCGCCATCGTGCAGGCGGCTTAGCAGGGTTTGTACTTGTTCACAATTCATCGTTGTTGCTCTTGTTCCATGCGCCGCAGGAAAGCTTGCAGCTCCGCCCGTGCCCGGTTCAATTGAGAGGCGACGGTTCCTGGCGCGATTGCAAGGACTTCCGCGATCTGCTGATAGCTCAACCCCTCGACCTCGCGCAGCAAGAAAACCGCTCGAAGCGAGGCGTCCAGGTCGTGAAGGGCACGCTCCAGCAGGTCTGCCTGCTCCAAGACGCGCTCAGGTCTGGGCGCCTCGCAGGCTGGTTCGGCGATCAACGGCTCCAGGGGCCGCCGCCGGCCCAGGTGCCGCAAACATTCATTAACGGCGATGCGATAAAGCCAGGTTGGCAGAGCGGAAGCGCCGCGAAAACCACCTATTCGAGAGAACACGCGTAGGAAGATTTCCTGCGTCAGATCCGCGGCATCCGCTCGGCCGACCATGCGCACCGCCAGCCGGTAGACCATGCGGTGGTGGCGGTCGTACAGGTGCCTCTGGGCTTCTCGGTCGCCCGCCTGACATTTCGCGACTACCTCAGCCCAATCGTCAGCCATGTCACCCATCCGACCGCTTCATTGACCCGACAATAGGTTAGACCCGATGGTCAGCTGGTTTCTTCTCGATTATTTGCGGAATTCGGACGGGTGGCCGGGGCTAACTGGACTGAGACACTGCCTGCCAAACCTTACGGGGGCTCACTTGACGGGCCGGCCCATGCGTTCCATGAGTTTCTTCATGTCTTCCCAGACATCTTTCTTCTTGTCCGGGCTGCGCAGGAGGTAAGCCGGGTGGTAGGTGCAGATCACCGGTATGCCGCGAAAGTCGAGGAACTGACCGCGTAGCTTGCCGACAGAGACCTTGGTGTCCAGCAGGTTCTGGGCGGCGCAAGCGCCCAGGGCGCAAATGAACTTGGGGCGCAGCAGCTCGAGCTGCTTTTCCAAATACTCGCGGCAATTGGCCGCCTCGTCAGGCAGGGGAGTTCGATTGCCCGGCGGCCGGCACTTGATGATGTTGCAGATGTAAACCTCTTCGCGCTTCATCCCGCAAGCCACGATGATGCGATTCAGCAGTTGCCCGGCAGCGCCGACGAATGGCTCGCCTTGAGCATCTTCATCCGCACCCGGCGCTTCTCCGACAAAGCAGAGTTCGGCGTCCAACTTGCCGACGCCAAAAACCGTCTGCGTTCGGGTTGAGGCAAGTTCATGGCAGCGCGTGCACTTGGCAACGCGTCCCGTCAGCACCTCGAGTTCCTGCCGCCTTTGACCGAGGTTCACCGCTGGGGCCGTCACGATGGGTTCTCCTCCCTGAGGCGACTGCTGTGCTTCAACCGCGGCCGTTTCGAAGTTGTTTCCGAAGAGAGAGGCCGCTGAACCAGTGCCGTCTGCAGCGGGAATCCAGTCGACGCCGGCTGCTCGAAGGCTATCGACGTGCTGGCGAGCTATGCGCGTCCATTCGGCGGGACTACGTTCAGACATATAATGCTCCGTGGGGCTTCTTACTTCTCTCCTCGGGCGAAGAGGCATACGACCTATGAGTCGTATAGGACTTATATCCTGAGGGGCGAGGTGCTTCTTGGTATTCTGTAGATCTCCATATGGTTACCGTCGGTCTTGTCCAGATGCGCTGTGAAGCGGAACCGGAAGCGAACGTCGAGAAAGCGGTCCAGCGGATTCGCGAGGCGGCGAAATCCGGGGCGCAAATCATTTGCTTGCAAGAACTCTTCCGGTCCCGCTACTTCTGCCAGGTTCAGGAGCCACGCATTTTCGACCTGGCCGAGCCGATTCCCGGGCCCACGTCGGACCGGCTCGCGACCTTGGCGCGCGAGACCGGCACCGTGATCGTGGGCTCGCTGTTCGAACGCCGCACTGCCGGCGTGTACCACAACACCGCCGTCGTCCTCGATGCGGACGGCGCGCTGCTGGGGATCTATCGCAAGATGCACATCCCCGACGACCCGCTCTATTTTGAGAAGTACTATTTCACGCCGGGCGACCTGGGGTTTCGGGCCTTCGACACGCGCTTCGGCCGCATCGGCGTCCTGGTGTGCTGGGATCAATGGTATCCCGAGGCCGCCAGGCTGACGGCGCTGCAGGGCGCGCAAATCATCTTCTATCCGACGGCAATCGGCTGGCATCCGCGCGAAAAAGCGGAGTTCGGCGCCGCCCAGCACTCGGCCTGGGAACTCATTCAGCGCTCGCACGCCCTGGCCAATGGTGTATACGTCGTTTCCGTGAACCGAGTGGGACACGAAGGGTCGGCGGGCGCGGGGCTGGATTTCTGGGGCGCATCGTTCGTGAGCGATCCCTTCGGCAGCGTGGTTGCACGGGCGTCCCATGATCGGGAAGAGGTCCTGACCGTGCCGTGCGATCTCAAGCGCATCGAAGAGATCCGCCGGAACTGGCCTTTCTTACGCGACCGGCGCATCGACGCCTACGGCGACATCACCCGGCGGATGATCGATTGACAGCCAACCGGAGGGACAATGGTCCAGTTTGAGAAGCTCGCCACGGAATAGGCCATGGTGCGCTGAAGGACCAGCGAAGCGACGCTTATGCGTGACGCTGAGCGTTGGCGGTCAGCCATTCCAAGAATTGGCTCTTGCAAGTAGGGTCCTTGAACTCAATCCGCGGGCGGACATTGAGCTTTCCCCGCTCGACGTGCCGCACTTCGAGCCAGTCCAAGGTGATTTCAACGATTGAATTAGCCCATAAGGCCGAGTGCCAGGTTGGAATTTCCGATTTGAAATTCTCGATAGTCTTCTCAATGTCAGAGAAGTCGACGTTCGGGGTCGGGTGCACATTGGAGATGATGATTATCCCAGGATGGAAGTCCGGAATGACCGAGAGATTGTCGGAATCGATAGGAAAATCAGATGTTAGGAGCGTGCTGCCTTCGGCAAAGAAGCGCGGCAGGATAGTCCCATCTTTGTTCTGGCTGCGCATTCGCGCTTCTTTAGTTTTCAATTTACGCGGGAACCTGATAACTTCGACCAGGTCTTGCTTTGAGCATGATCTGACGAGCCGCTTGCAATCCATGCACTCGTCGAGCTGAATGGCGTTCATTTGACAGGTCTGCCGAAGTAGCACGCCAAAGCGTCCATAAGTTCTCTTAATGAATCTGGATCCAGTTCGAAATCGTCTGCTATCGCCATGATGCTTAATCCGTCGGCCAATTCGGCAAAAACTCGTGACAATGGGAAACGGGTACCTCTGATGACTGGCATTCCGCGCATGACGTCAGGCTCGGCGCTAACTAGATCCCGAAGAACCACCAGGGAATGGTTGAGCCGTTCGGCGAACCACTCTCCTCGGTGCACAACCTGCTTTGGGGCATCTATAAGCGGGAACCAATCTCGAAGCGATGGGTTTTTTCCCTCGCTGACCGGAAAATCTCTACGCAAACCCCAAACAACTTCGCCTTTTCCGCGCTTAACCGGCGGCATTTGGGTTCCCTCCATCCTTTGCCTGCGTTGGCGGTGCATCATCTGATTCTGCGAGCACGCTTGTTTCCCAAGGTTTATCTCGTAAGGCGTCTTTAACGCTTGCAGCCTTTCTATCCGCACGCTCACACGCCCCTTTCAGTTCCGAAATGTCAGCCGCATCCAAAGCTATCTGAATCCTCCTGGGGTTTTGCCCTTCAAAGTAATCGATCACGAGCTCGTGCGACACGATAGCCCGTAAGATCTCGTTGCCGAGCTCATCGAACAGGGGCCGAATCTGGGTCACAATTCGAGCGTGCGAATAGAGCTTTTCTTGCACGTAAGCCAATTGCTCAGCCCTGGTTATCAAGGCCAATGGATGATTGGCATTAATTCTCCGCAGAGCCTCGGCTATGGCCGGCCGGGCTTCCGACCACAGATGAAGAGCTTCGGTCTTTTCGTTTTTCTCCAAGGTTCTTTCAAAATTCGCCGGGATTGCACCGTCCAGAAGCGCATCCGGTTGCCATCCGTAACGGCTTAGTATTCGTTGAAGATTCACGAACACGTCCAGCATGCGCTGAATGTCGGCTGGCGGTATTCCTAGCTCGGCTGCGGCCACGTCGAAGGCCGGTTTACCTGAGTAGTTAGCGAGGAGTAACGACTTGTTCGAATTGCGTGCAACAAACAGCAGTTCCTTCAAAGTAGTCTTGGGCAGGATTACCGCTGTTGGATCTGATGGCATTGGGGGACCCTCCTGCCAGGGGACAGCACAAAATGTACCGTGCCCTAGGTTCTGCGTCAACCAGCGAAAGTTTGCCAGTAACCGGTGTGCGAAGTAGGAGCAACCTGTTAAGCAGGTTTCCCCCTGGCTCTTCTTTAGTGTCTTTCCGCTGAAGTTCTATGCCACTTGCGGAGAACTTTCTTGTTCATAGAATGAACTTCTACAAATGCCGCACTGGCGATTATTTCCCGGTTTTTCCGGGAAAACCTCACTCTATCAAGCGGGCCAGCAGG
>DATGZX010000333.1:0-10349 GCA_035296965.1 Gemmataceae bacterium | reverse complement strand
GTGGAGGTCGATGCCGACGTACTTCACGGTGGTTCTCCTTTTGTGGAAACTGATATTGTTAAACACGCAATATCCGGTTTACCACGAACTCAAAGGACTCCACCAGTCGGCTTCGGCCTCCTTCATAGTTTCACCCAACACGAGCTTGCTGCAAGATCACGCCGGGTCCTCTAGCGCGAAATCGTGATCTCGGGCATCATTAGGACGGCCCCTTCCTGCTGGATCATTTGCAGACGCATCAGCGCGGTTCGAATGACACGAACCCGCTCCGGATCCAGATGTTGCAGGTAAGGCATGGCCAGGTCGACCAAGGAAGTCTGAGCGCCGGCCGGCCGCACTTTGGAATCCAACTCGAGGTTCTTGTTGCTGTCCTCGTCCTTCTCGTCTGTCAATTCTTCCATCAGCTTCTCGATGAAGTTCTTGGGTTCGGGTACGACCCGCACCTCGTACTTCGTGAGCTTAGCCTTGTCGGCAACGTATTTGATGGCGTCCTGCATGCTGCCGATCTTGTCCACCAGGCCGAGTTCGAGGGCCTGACGGCCTGTGTAGACGCGACCGCCTGCCAGCTCGTCGATCGGCTTCTTGAGCTTGCTGCCACGGATGTCGACAACGTGTTGTTTGAAGACGCCGTAGATATTATCCATCCAGGCTTGCATGCGTTCTCGTTCCTCCGGACTGAAAACGCGCTCGGAGGAGAGAATGTCCGCGTTTTGGCCGCGCTTGTAGGACTTGAACGTGATGCCAACCATGTTCCACAGGCCGGTCGTCGCCATCTTGCCGCCCACGACGCCGATGGAGCCGGTGATCGTGGACTCGTCCGCGAAGATGGTGTCCGACGCGCAGGCGACGTAGTAGCCGCCGCTGCCGGCCACGTCGCCCATGGAAACCACGAAGGGCTTCTTGGCTTTCACGCGCCGCGTGGCGTCGAGAATGATTTCGCTGGCCACCGCGGAGCCGCCGGGGGAATCGACGCGGAGCACAACCGCCTTGATGGAGTCGTCCTTGGCGGCATCATTGAGCGCCTTGCGCAGAGCACCGCTCGTGGCACCCGTCGCGCCGCCGAACGGCGAGGATTCGCCGCTGCCCAGGGTGATAGCGCCTTGCACATAGACAATGCCAATGGCGTCCTTGGCGTTCTTCTTCTTGAGGCTTTCGCCCAAGAGGTCGCCCCACATCTTGAACATGCCGAACGGCGACGACAGGTCAAGCTGCGGCGTCTTTTTCTTGCCATAGCTCTTCTCGAATGTCACGTCTTTGCCGTATTTCGACTTGAGAAGCGCTTCCAGAGCTTGCCGCTGCTCCACCGCGTCGATGAGTCCTACCTCTTTGCCCTTCTCCGCGGTATACGGTCCGCCGTTGATCCATTCGCGGACCTTCGCCTGATCGACGCCCCGGCCCTTGGCGATCAGGTCGACAAAGGTTTCGAACTCGCTGTCGAGCAGCCAGTTCTGCATCTTCTCGGCTTCGGGGCTCGGGCCGTCGCGCATGAAGATCTCGGAAGCGCTTTTGTAAGCGCCGCAGTGGAGGAAGTCGGGCTTGATGTGGAGTTTGTCGAGCAAGCCGCGCAGGTAGGGAGTTTCGCCGTAGAGGCCGGTGATCCACAGGTCAGACGTGGCCGGGGCGCTAATGCGCGTCGCGCCGGACAGGAGCAGATACTCGCGCATGTCCATCGAGTCGGCGTAGGCATAGATATCTTTGCCGGCGGCTCGGACGTGGCTCATGGCTTCGCGCACTTCCTCGGTCTGCGCCGAACCGATCGAGCCTCCATCGTGGATCAGCACGAGCGCTTTGACGGTCGCGTCGTCGCCTGCCTTCTTGATGCGCGTGACAAGGTCTTTCAAGGAGACCGACTTGGTAGCGCCGAAGGAAAACGTGTCGTCGGCAGGCGCCTCGGTGACCGAGCCTGACAGGCGAAACACGGCAACGACTGCTTTGCCATGCTCCGTTTTCTTTTTCTCGGTTTTTTCGTCCGCAGCGAACATCGGTTGCAAGCCCTGAAGCAGCAACAGGGTTGACATCGAGAGCAAAATTAAGGACCGGCGCATCATCGTTCCTCCCCAATAGTTTTCGAGCTGTGTGATCTTCCCAGGTATCTTATTCATCTCTCGTAAAGCAAGCTGGCAGCTTGCTCTACATCGGAAGGTGGAGCAAGCTGCCAGCTTGCTCTACGCCTGCTATCTTCTTCGTCTAGCCAGGAGATAGATTGGCTATCAAGCACCATCTCCAGAGACTAATACATCGCCTGCGGTGCAAAAGTTTTAACGCACCTGGCTGGGCGATGCCAAGTTTGGTTGGTCTGGAATGCAAATTGACAGCTCGGTGCACACTCGCCGTGTAGTGCGAGCTTTAGCTTGCACTGCATTCGATGCAAGCTAAAGCTTGCACTACATCCACGGAAGCTGGCAGCTTGCAGGTCAAGTTTTTCAAGAACTCGGTCAATCTACAAGAGGAGTTATGGCCGCCCCTGAAGCGCGACACGGTCGAATGCGATTATATGTAAATTGGGTGAAGCAGGTAATCGAGCGAAGCACCGCTGCACTTGACGCGTTGCGACCGAGCCGCTAGATTTTGAAGTAGATAGTCTGCGCGCTGCACCTGGGTAGCCCGAGACCTTTGTGGTCGCGGGCGTTTTTTGTGTCGCGTGTTCAATTCCGGGAAGAGTTGGGCTGACTTCGTTCGGACAAATCTAAACGGCAGCCGGCCCAATACTGCTGTCCGGAGTAGGTAGGTGGAATGGCCTGCACGTGTGTCGTCGGCCTGCAATGGGGCGACGAGGCCAAAGGTAAGATCGTCGATCTCCTGACCGAACAGCACGACCTTGTGGTTCGCTTCAACGGCGGTGCCAACGCCGGCCACACCGTGGTTGCGGACGGGCGCACTTACAAGCTTTCGCTGCTCCCAACCGGCGTCCTGCGACCGCGTCTGTGTTCCGTGATTGCCAACGGTGTCGTGGTCCATCCGCCGCGCTTCCTTGAAGAAGTCAGTGCCCTCCGCGACGCGGGAATTGCCGTTGGAAACAATCTGGTGCTCAGCGACCATGCCCATTGTATTTTTCCCTATCACCTGGAAGAAGAACGCCTGAGCGAACAGGGTCCCGACCACGCGATCGGGACGACCGGCCGGGGCATTGGGCCCTGCTACCAGGACAAGGTGGGCCGGGTGTGTGGCGTGCGCATCGCCGAGCTGCTGCATCCGCAGCATCTGCGCGAGCGTTTGCGCGTCATCGTCCCTCGCAAGAACCGCTGGCTGAAGTGTCTTGGCGACAATGCCCAGGTTTTCGATGCCGACGTGCTCTGCGATCAGTATCTCGGCTACGCCGAGCAGATGCGGCCCTTCATCGCCAACACCGTCCGGCTCCTCCATGAGGAAGCAAGCAAGGGGAAACGGATCTTGTTCGAGTCGGCACAAGGAAGCTTGCTCGACGTCGATCATGGCACCTACCCGTTCGTGACCAGCTCCAACAGCTCCACGGCCGGCGTATGGAGCGGTTCTGGAATTCCGGCTCGGTGGCTCGATAGGGTCATTGGTGTGATCAAGGCGTATTCCACGCGAGTGGGCAAAGGGCCGTTTCCGACGGAATTGAACGATGGTCAAGATGGGGTCGGCGAGCGGATTCGCAAGACCGGACGCGAATACGGGACGGTGACGGGCAGGCCGCGGCGCTGCGGCTGGTTCGACACGGTCGCCACGCGCTACACCGCCGCATTGTCAGGTACAACGGAGCTGGCGGTCATGCTCCTCGACGTTTTGAGTGAATTCCGGGAGCTGGCGATCTGCACCGCCTATGAGATGGATGGCAATCGTCTGGATTACTTCCCCGCGGACGCGTTTCTGCTCGAACGCTGCCGGCCGGTGTATGAAACGATCCCCGGCTGGCAGGCCGATATTTCGGGCGCACGCCGGCTGGCTGATCTCCCTGCTGCCGCGCGCCGCTACGTGGAAAGGGTCGGGGAAATCCTGGGTTTGCCGGTTTCGATCGTGTCGGTGGGTCCCGACCGCGCGCAAACGATCATTTGTTAAATAGGACGCATTTAGGACGCAATTTGAGCGCTACGGATCAGAAATGATGGGTTCGACCGCCGTTTCGATTTTGGATCCCAATACCCTGCAGCGTCTGGCGGAAGCCGGACTGGATGCCGCACGCTTGCCCCGGCACGTGGCAATCATCATGGATGGGAATGGCCGCTGGGCTCGGCAGCGCGGACTGGAACGCATCGAGGGGCATCTCCGCGGGGTGCAAAGCGTTCGCGCCACGGTCGAGGAATGTTGCCGTCTAGGTATCAACCAGCTGACGCTGTACTGCCTGAGTATCGAAAACTGGAAGCGCCCTCAGCAAGAGCTGGATTTCTTGATGATGCTGCTCCGCAAGTACCTGATCGACGAACGCGCGGAGATCATGGAGCAAAATATCCGCTTCACGACCATCGGCCGCCGGATAGGACTGCCGGCCCAGGTACTGGAGGAAATGGACGAGAGCATTCGCGTGAGCCAAAGCAACACCGGCATGTTACTTAGCCTGGCGATCAACTACGGGGGCAGAGCAGAGCTGGTCGATGCGGTGCGCGCGATAGCGGACCAGGTGCGTCAGGGAACACTGAACCCCGACGACATCGACGAAACGACGATCAACGACGCTCTGTACACGGCCGGCATGCAAGACCCGGATCTGCTGATTCGCACGGCCGGGGAAATGCGCATCAGCAACTTCCTCCTCTGGCAAATCTCCTATGCGGAATTGTGGGTCACGGAGAAATGCTGGCCGGAATTTGACCGCACCTGTCTGCACGCCGCCCTTCGCGATTATGCAACTCGAGAAAGGCGTTTCGGCGGCTTAAAGGATTAAAGCCATGCTGCGAACGCGTCTGTGGGTGGGGGCTGTGCTCATTGCCCTCACCGCCGGAGTACTGGTGATCGACCAGGGAATGGAGCCCTGGTTTCCGTTTCTGTTTCTGTTTGTGGTCGTGCTCGCGCTGCTGTGCTGTGCGGAGCTGCTGCAGATTTTGCCCGCTTCCGGCCGACCCATGTCCGCGCTCTGTTATGGCGGCGTGGCTCTTGTGCTGATTGCGAACTGGATCCCCTATGTGCTCCGCGCCGGGTCGCAGGCAGCCTCGCCGCAACCCGAACCGTGGGTGTGGATAGCTGGGTGTTTCACGGCGGTAGTGCTGGCGGCGTTTCTTGTGGAAATGGCAATGTTTCAGGCTTCGGGTGAGTCGCTCACCAGGATTTCACTCACCACCTGGACCGTTGCCTACCTGGGGTTGCTGCCCAGCTTTTTGGTGCAATTGCGTTGGCTGAGCGATTCAGATCGTGCAACTAGCTCACGGCGGGCGACAGCCGCCCTGGCCCTGGCGATTTTTGTCCCCAAGTGCTGCGACATTGGCGCCTATTTCACGGGCCGGTTCCTGGGCAAGCACAAGATGGCCCCCCTTCTAAGTCCCAAGAAGACCTGGGAGGGCTTGGCCGGCGGATTAACGGCTGCGGTCGTCGTGGCAATCGTAATCGATCGTTTTGGCTCCGTCGTTCACGGCGGAATCGCCGCCGCCGCGGGATTGGGACTCGCTCTCGGCATTGCGGGAGTCTTGGGCGATCTTGCGGAATCCCTCATCAAACGGGCCTGCCGGCAGAAGGACGCATCGCAAAGCGTCCCTGGATTTGGAGGAATCCTCGACGTGGTGGATTCCATCCTCTTTACAGCCCCTGTGGCCTACTGGTGGTTGCGCTAAATGACCGTGTGCAAATCAGCTGATACTAGCCCGAAGCGTTAGCGAGGTCCTCGCTGACGCTTCGGGCTAGTATCAGCGGAATCGTGCATGGTGATGTAGAGATAAAGGTTTTCATGAGCACCTCAGCGACTCTAACTCTGACTCTTGAAGATCGCGATGAAGCCATCCTTCTGTTCGGCACTCGCGACCAGTACCTGCGCTTGATTCGGGATGCCCTCGGCGTGCGCCTCGTCGCCCGCGGCGATACCATCCAGATCGAAGGCAGCGAGGAACAGGTCAACCGAGCCGATCGCGTTTTCCAGCAGCTAAGACAAATGCTGCGCAAGCAAGGCAAGCTATCCATGGAAAACGTGCGCACCGTCCTGGAAGTCGTCCAGCAGGCCGACGAATCAACCGGCCCGGAAGGCGTGAACTACCTGGACGGCGCCCGGCATGTCCGGCCGCGCACCGACGGCCAGGCACGCTATGTCAAGGCGATGCGCGAAAAAGACCTGACGCTGTGCATCGGACCTGGTGGGACCGGCAAGACCTATCTTGCCGTCGCCATGGCAGTCAGCCTGCTGCGGCAGGGCCAGGTGAAGCGGATCGTCCTGGTGCGGCCGGCCGTCGAAGCCGGAGAACGCCTGGGCTTTCTACCCGGCGACATGGTCGCCAAGGTAAACCCGTACCTACGGCCGCTCTTCGATGCACTGCACGACATGATGGATTCCGACCAGGTCAAGCGCTACATGGAGAATGACATCATTGAGATCGTCCCATTGGCCTACATGCGCGGCCGGACCCTGAACCAGGCGGTCATCATTCTCGACGAAGGGCAGAACACCAGCGTCGCGCAGATGAAGATGTTTCTGACACGCATGGGCAACGGTTCCAAGATCATCGTCACTGGCGACGTCACGCAGGTCGACTTGCCCAAGCAGACGCGCAGCGGGTTGGCGGACGCCATCGATCGTCTGCGCGACATCTCGGGCATTGCGATTGTTTATCTGGATGAGCACGACATCGTCCGGCACCCGCTCGTGCAGGAGGTCGTGCGCGCCTACGAGGAAGAACGCCCACGGAAGAAAAGGAGTGATTAGCGGCGGCCGGTTCTTGCCGCGTCTTAAAGTCTGTCCGACAACTCTCCCCTCTTTCCTGTAGAGGGGCCGAGGGGAGCGGAATACGTCGTATAGGACCTATATGTCCTATGCCCTTCGTCGGGAGCAAGAAGACCTGGTAGGACCGGCCCCTGATCCCCCCATGTTTGGTTTTAACAAGAAGCAATCGCGCCTGGGCCAGTGGGATGGTCGGCGCCGGTCGTCGCGCAGCGATGAGCCTGTCCTGACGAGCCTCCTGAAAAAGCCGGTCCTGGTGCGGCTTGCCACCCTGGTGGCAACCATGGCCTGTGTGACGCTGTTGGCGTATTGGTGGGGCCCTCCCCTCCCCTACCGCGTGGGCGAGATTCATTCGACCGACCTGCGCGTTCGTTCCTATTTCGAAGTTGTCGATCAGGTACAGACCGAGCGCGCCCGCGAGGAGGCGGTGCAACATCTCCTTCCCTCCGTGAGCCGCGAGCCTGCGGCACGCGAGGCAGCACGGTTGGCGGTTCCGCCGGTGGTGGAGAAATATCCTGCCGGGGTGCTGCTCGTGCAGCGCGGCCAACCCATTACTGCCGCGCAACTGAACCTCCTTGACGCGGAGCACCGGGCCTATTTGCACAGTCTCCTGGCAGGCGATCACTTCCGGCGTGGCGTGGCGCTCTTTCTGGTCATGAGCCTTCTCGCCGCCGTGGTCGGCTTATACAGCGCCCGTTTTCAGCCGGCCCTCGTGCAAAGCCTGTCGAAGATTTCGGGTGTTTGTGGCCTGGTCGTCACCACGTTGGCGCTCGGACTCCTGTTAAGCGGTCCTCCCTGGCACGCAGTCCTTATCCCGCTGACCGTCTCGGCGATGATCTTGACGATCGCCTACAATCCGCAGTTTGCACTGCTCATGTCGTTCAGCCTGGCCCTGGCAACGACCGTCGCTCTGGGCACAGACTTCGAGCATTTGTTGATCCAGATGGGCGGATTGGCCACCGCTGTGCTCCTGCTGCGCAACCTGCGCACCAAGGCCCGGCTCGTTCAAGTCGGTGCGGGCGCCGGTTTGGCCTACATGGTCATGACGATCGCGACCGGTCTGCTCAGCGACCAGACCTGGCACTTGATTCTCTGGGAATCCGTGCGCCATCTCCTCTGGGGATGCCTGGCTGGTTTCTTCCTCACCGGCAGCTTGCCGTTGGTGGAGCGCTGTTTCGGCGTGGTGACGGATGTGAGTCTCCTGGAACTTGCCGATGGGTCGCATCCGCTGCTGCAGGAGCTGGTGCGGCGGGCGCCCGGAACTTATACCCACAGCATGACGGTGGCGACCCTGGCCGAAGCCGCCGCTGAGGCGATTGGTGCCAATCCGTTGCTCACTCGGGTGGGCAGCTATTTTCACGACGTTGGCAAGATGCTCAAGCCCCAGTATTTCATCGAGAACCAGGCCGGTGAGAATCGTCACGATGCCCTGGAGCCGGCCCTGAGTACGCTGATCATCATTGGCCACATCAAGGACGGCCTGGCGCTGGCGCAGCAATATCGCTTGCCAGAGCCGATTGTCGACTTCATCGAACAACATCACGGCACGACGCTGGTGGAATACTTCTACCGCGAGGCGGTCCGCATGCAGGAAGACAACGGCCAGGACGCCACCCAGTTGGAAGCCACGTTTCGTTATCCCGGGCCCAAGCCACAGAATCCGGAGAACGGCGTCGTCATGCTTGCCGACGCGGTGGAGAGTTCCAGCCGGGCGCTTAAGGACCCGGCGCCAGGCAGCTTGTGCAAGCTAGTTCATGAGCTGGTGATGAAACGCTTGCTCGACGGTCAATTCGAAGAAAGCGACCTGACGCTGACCGAGCTGCATGTCATCGAAGAAAGTCTTTCCAAGAGCCTGATCGCTCTTTACCACGCACGCATCCGCTACCCGGACGACGAATCGCCGGCACCGCCCACGGGCTCACGCCGAGCTTCTTGAGCGGGAATTTCCTTTTCCTGCGCGCCGATCACGAATACAACTCAACTGGGCCAGGCCCACGCTCAACCTTCAGTCGCGTGGCAGCAGAGCCCGTGATTCGCTCGTTTAGCAACCGGGAGAAATCATGGAACCAGTCGGCGTCGGCATCATTGGCTCGCAATTCATTGCCGAATTGCACGTCGAGGCATTCAAGCGCGTTCCCGATGCCAAGGTGGTCGCCGTCGCCTCGCCCACCACGGCCCATGTCAAGACATTTGCAGAGAAGCATCACATTCCGCATTGGTTCACAGATTACCGCAAGCTGCTGGAACTGAACGAAGTACAAGCCGTCTCGCTGTGCCTGCCGAACTACCTTCATTGCCGAGCGACCGTCGATGCGGCGGCGGCGGGCAAGCACGTGCTTTGCGAGAAACCATTGTGCATGAACCTGGCCGAGGCGGACCAGATGATCGCTGCCTGCAAAAAGGCGGCCGTCATCCTGATGTACGCGGAAGAGCTGTGCTTTACGCCGAAATATGTTCGCGCCAAACAATTGGTCGACGAAGGCGCGCTGGGCAAGGTGTACCTGATCAAGCAGAGCGAAAAGCATTTTGGCCCGCACGCGGACTGGTTTTGGGATGTGGAGCGCAGCGGCGGCGGCGTGCTGCTCGACATGGGCTGTCACGGCATTGAGTTTGCCCGCTGGGTGCTGGGCCGGCCTCAGGCCACAAGCGTCTACGCCCAGTGCGGCACCTACGTGCACAAGGACAAGACTCGTGGCGATGATAACGCCATTCTTATTGTCGAATTCGCCAATGAGGCGGTCGCCCTCATCGAGGAGAGCTGGGCTCGGCTGGGCGGCATGGACGATCGCGCGGAAATCTACGGCAGCAAGGGCGTGACCTATGCCGATCTCCTGCACGGCAGTGCGCTGGAGACGTTCAGCGAGGTTGGCTATGGCTATGCCGTCGAAAAGGCCCCGACCACGCAGGGCTGGTCGTTCACGATGTTCGAGGAAATGTGGAACTACGGTTTCCCTCAGGAAATGCAGCATTTCGTCGATTGCGTTCGGCAGCACAGCACGCCGTCGGTCACGGGTGAGGACGGTAAAACGGTTCTCGAAATCATCCTGGCTGCCTACGCCTCCGCGGGCACCGGCAAGAAGATCGCTCTACCCTACAGGACGGACGCGAAGAAGCCGATCGATCTGTGGCTGGGTGGAAGATGACTGGGAATTGCGGGCGGAGGTGCGATCTTCAACTGACGGGTTGAACGCAGCCCACGCGTAAGAGAAGGAATCAAGATGAAGAGTAAGATTAGGAAGAGGATTAAGAGCGGGAGCAAGAGAAAGAGCAGGACCCAGTAGGCAGCGAATTCAGGCCATCGTACTCCCAATCTTAATCGTGCTCTTCATCTTCTTCGTAATCGTAATCTTCGTCCTAATTCTTACTCTTGCTTCGAAGGTTATCCCGCCAGTCTAGCCTATGTTTAACACCAGTCGCCGTAAGTCCTTATTGTGCAAGGGTTGAATTTCGTGTTAGTCATCAGGTCACGGTTTCTTCTCCTGCAGGTGGGGTTGGTGGGCGGACGTCGGTGATCTTCAAGGCCTTCAGAACT
>DATGZX010000332.1:0-148358 GCA_035296965.1 Gemmataceae bacterium | reverse complement strand
ACAAGGAGTAAGTCAACTGCCGTGGCGGAGGAGTATGATTGCCGGTGCTCGGCATCCTGCAGGTCTTTTCGCGGCATCCGTCCCGCGACCAAGGGGCTCATTGCCGCCCCCTGGACCCCGCTAGCCTCGCTCTGTTGCCGGCAAGTCGAGCGCAGTCGCCACTGCGATGAAAAGTCTTTGAACTCTTGCGCTGTGGTGAATAAGTTCTGTTGTCGTAGGATTTACACGTGGCTCAGACGCAACGAAACACTGGCTGGTTTTGAGGCGCCCACAGGTGGCTGGTTTTGAGGCGCCCTTTGACAGCCTGACGGCGCGAAATGGCGAAGAACTTAAACCAGGGCACCGGAAATCCCTGGCGTGACAACACTCGCGGTCATCATCTACGCCGATAATTGGCCCCGCGTGGCCCACGACGCCGTCACGGACGTTCGGGCACATAACGAAGCACGCTCGCGGTGGGCCTGCCGTTCGCGAGTTCGCCGCCGAGGATGTAGAGCGCATCGTCGAGTGCCGCAATGCCGAAGCGGTCGAGGGAAGGGCCCGGCATCGGGTCGAGCCGGCTCCAGGCATCGCGCGCGGGGTCGTAGCGCTCCACCGGGGGCTTGCCGCGCACGCGGCCGGCGACTGCGTACACCTTCCCGCGGAGGGCCGCCGCTCCGAAGAAACCCCGTGGCGTGGGCATTGGGGCCTTGCTGGTCCAGCGGTCGACGGCCGGGTCGTATTCCTCGACCGTGGCCACCGCGTCGCTGGCGTATCCGCCGATCACCAGGATCTTGTCACCGATAGCCACTGCCACATGACCGTGGCGCGCCGTCGGCATGTCTGCCTTGCGGGCCCAGCGGCCCGTCGCGGGGCCGAAAACTTCCACCACCCCTGTGTTGCCGCGGGCGTCCATCCCTCCGATGGCATAGACCTTCCCAGCCAGCGCGACCACGGCCAGGCGGCTCCGGGGCACCGCCAGCGGGGTGCCGCGTTGCCAGGCGCCGGAGTCCAGGTCGAAGACCTCCACGGTGTCGCACACGTCCCGGCCCTTGCTGATGCCTCCGACGGCGTAAATCTTTCGCCCTACCGCCGCCACACCAAGGAAGTCTCGTGGCGTCGGCAGGTTGGGCAGCACCCGCCAGCGGTTCGTCTTCGGGTCGTATTCCTCCAGGCTCGTACGGTCGCTCCCGCCGACGGCATACACCTTCCCGCCCACGGCGACACCCGCGTGGTAGAGATGCGGCGCGTTCATGTCCGCCAACCGCGTCCACTGGCCCGGGGCCTGCCCGCGCGCCGGCACATTGATCCCAAGGAGGATGAGAGGAAACAGGATTCCCCGGATGGTATCGAGTCTCATCGCAACAGCACCCAGACCACCGCGAGCCGGTCAACGACGATGCCCCCGAGCCTATCTCCCGCGTACCACACGAGCAAGCGGATTCGCCTCTGCGCTCGGCGAGGGTCTCCGACCCCGCTGCTGCGCGGACCGTTGTTCTCCCGAGCAACCGGCATCTTGTGCCAATCGAAATCGACCGGTTTTGGCATGCCAAATTAGGGCGACTGCACGTCAGACTGTGTCGCAAGATGCCGGTAAGTTAGCTCGAGCACTGGCATTCTGCTTCGGCTGAGTATTGGCCCAAGAGGAGATGAGGCGGCTTGCGAACGGTCGCTGAGCCAGGTTTACTGGCGAGGGCGGGGGAGGGAGACCTAACGGTCGGCGGCAGCGACGGGGTCGGAGACCCTCGCGGAGCGCAGAGAGCCGACCAACAACGCCGCCGAGCAAGCGCTGCGGCATGCAGTGATCTGGCGGAAGCTGTCGTTCGGCACGCAGTCAGCGTCGGGCAGCCGGTTCGTGGAGCGAATGCTAACCGTGATCGAGACCTGCCGCCGCCAAAGTCGCGATGTTTTCGCATGGCTCGTCCAAACCGTTAAGGCTGCGGTGGACCGACAACCAACGCCGTCACTGCTGCCCGGCCCGTCGTTTTGACCGATTCTCAGCCGCCCTGTGTCACTTGATGCGGGGCTTTTCTAAAGAAATCGGTGCAAATTCAGGCAAATCGCTGACTTCCCGCTATCGTAGGCAATTGCCGTCTATCCAATCGCCCGGACATTTCTTTTTTTTGGATTGAACCTCCAACACCGCTGGCGCGACCTCTCTTTTGGATGTGATGGGCCAGCGGGCCGCCGCGGAAAGGCCGGTTATCGACTTGACCGATTTGCACGACGACGCCCAACGATTGCACGAGCGCGTGTTGGTGCTGCGCGCCCAAGCAGTAGATCGTGCGGCCTTTGATGAATTGGTCACGCTCTACCAGGAACGTCTGACGTATTACGTCCATCGGTTGGTGCAGGATTCGCACCAGTCGCGCGACATTTTGCAGCAAGTATGGCTCGATGTGTTTCGCACGCTCGGCAAGTTGCAGTCGCCGGGTGCTTTTCGGGTCTGGTTGTATCGGATCGCGCATGACCGCGTCGTCACTTACCTTCGACGTCAAATCGTGGATTCAGACGCCCGCGAGACGCTCGCTGTTAACGCGATCGAAACCGACCACTGGAACGACCTGGACTTGCTGGAGAACGTGGAGCTGGTCCACTTTGCACTCAATAAACTGTCGGTGATCCATCGCGAGATTATGACGCTTCGCTTCTTGGAGGAAATGGACATCGAGGAAATTGCCCGCGTGATGGAATGCAGCGAGGGCACGGCAAAATCGCGACTCCATTACGCGAAAAACGCAATGCGACGCATCATCGCGGAGGAACGAGGCCATGCCTGAGCGCGATTCACATCAACTGCGGGTCAAAAAACTGTTGGCCCAGGATCAAGACATCAACGATATCCAATTGAAGGAGTTTCGCATGCAACTGGAACAGTCTCTCGAATCGTGGGAACAGAAATCGAAAAGGACGCGTCGCCGTATTTTGATTGCCTTGGCGGCCTACCTAGCGGGGATGATTATTTGCCGGTTCTTGGCTGTGCTTTGGGACGACGCGGCCCCCAGTTACGCATCGGCGGTCATCAGAACGATGATTCTATGGCTGTTTGCCATCACAGCGCTCGCGGCGGCTCTCACTGGCATCTGGCTGCTTGCTCTGTATGTGTTCAAGTACGCCCCGGGGCTCAAACGTGCCCGATTCGATGTGCAAACGTCCATGACGCTTGAATTGCAGGAGCAGGTGAAGCAGCTGCGCGAGGAGATGCGTAACCGTGAATAAATCGCCATCCTTGGCGCCAGGGGTGAGCTGGACCCATTCAATGATCAATCACGATCTTGAAGGGGGTCAGCGAGGGCGAAGAGGACGAGCGGGGACCGGGATCGGCTTTGGCAGGATCTGATCGAGCTGGCAGGGGGCCAGCGGGATGAGAATCACCGGATTCTGCACGCAGGTCGGTGGGTCGGCCAACCTATCATTACGCCAGGGTGTGAACGATTACCATGATTGAAGCCCCTGCTCGTAAGCCCTGCCGACCGTAAACTCTCCCCCGCGGATGAAAAAATCAGATTCTGTGAAACCGCGCCGGCGGATTTGCACATAAGACTCTAGGGAGCGCTGCTGCCGATGGATTCAGGAGAAGCCACGATCGATGCCTTGCTCGAACGCGCCCGCCAGGGCGACCGGGAGGCACGCGATCAGCTTCTCGAGATCCATCGCGAGCGCCTGCGTCGAATGGTGGCCTTGCGGATGGACCGCCGGCTCTGTGCCCGCGTTGATCCCTCCGATATCGTTCAGGAGGCATTGACCGAAGCCAACCTCCATCTGCCCGACTACTTGCGAGATAGACCGTTGCCCTTCTATCTCTGGTTGCGACGGCTCGCCTGGGAGCGGATCGTCGCCATGAGCCGGCATCATATTCAAGCGCGGAAGCGGAGCATTGCCCGCGAGGAAACCTGTTCCCTGGCCTTGCCGGAAGAATCCGCGTTGGATTTGGCCAATCGGCTGGCAGCACGCGGAAGCAGTCCCAGTGAGCGACTGGCCCAGAAAGAGCTTCGGGACCGAGTTCAGGCTGCCTTGCTGGCATTGGCAGAGCATGACCGCGAGGTTTTGGTCCTGAGGTACCTTGAACAGCTTTCGACGAAGGAGACGGCCGCCGTGCTCGGCGTAAGCGCCGGAGGAGTCAAGTCGCGGCTCATGCGCGCGCTCATGCGGTTGCGTGAGCTTCTTGACGATCCCATTGCGGAGATGCGGCCATGACCATGCAAACGACTGCGAGCGGTTGCGAACCCCTCCTTGCTGAGATCATTGAGGAGCTGACCAACAAACTCCAGGCGGGCAACAGTGTTGACATCGAACTGTATGTGCGCAAATACCCCCGCTATGAAGACGCGCTGCGTGGCGTTATGCCGGCGCTCAACGCTCTCGTAAATCTTGGACGCTCCGGCAGTATTTCACCGTCCCACCACGCCGCGCAGGAGCCTATTTCGATTGCGGAACTGGGCATCCTTGGCGACTTCCGGCTGATTCGCGAGGTTGGCCGGGGCGGCATGGGCATCGTTTATGAAGCAGTACAGATCTCGCTCAATCGCCGCGTGGCCTTGAAGGTGCTGCCGTTTGCCGCGGCGCTCGATAACAAGCAGTTGCAAAGGTTCAAGAATGAAGCCCAGGCGGTGGCCTGCCTGCACCACCAGAATATTGTCTCGGTATACGGCGTCGGCTGCGAGCGGGCTGTGCACTTCTACGCCATGCAGTTCATCGACGGATCTACGCTGGCCGACCTGGTCCGGGAACTCCGAGAGCAATCGGGCCTAGAACGGGTTGATTGCAGCGACCGCGGCGCGGCATCCAGGGAGCCGGTCAGTCGCGCGGCTGCCGACGTGGGCGCGACCGCCCCTCCCGACCCTGAGCGCGACGAATGCCCCGTCCCAGAAACGACGATCCGGTCGGCCGCAGCCCTCATGACAAAGTTGTCGAATAGGGAGAGTGCGTACTTTCAGCGCGTGACGCAGCTCGGAGTGCAGGCGGCGGAAGCGCTCGAGCACGCCCATCAATTCGGTGTGGTACATCGTGACATCAAGCCGGCGAATCTGCTTCTCGACATGCGCGGCAACCTGTGGATTACCGATTTCGGGCTGGCGCATTGCCAGAGCCAAGTCGGGCTGACGATGACGGGCGACGTGGTCGGGACACTCCGGTACATGAGCCCGGAGCAGGCCCTGGGTACTTGCGTGCCGATCGACCCACGGGTGGACGTTTATTCGCTCGGCGGGACGCTTTACGAGCTGCTGACTCTGCAAGCCCCCTTCAATGGCCGGGACCGCCGGGACCTGTTACGGCAGATTTGCTTCGAGGAGCCGCGCCCGTTGCGGCGGCTGAATCCGGACATCCCCGGCGAGCTGGAAACGATCGTGCTGAAGGCACTAGAAAAGAATCCCGCGGATCGGTACGCCTCCGCACAAGAACTGGCGGACGACCTGCGCCGCTTCCTCGAAGACAAGCCGATCCGAGCCCGCAAGCCCTCGCTGCCGAACAGAGTCAAGAAGCTCGCCCGCCGGCATCAAGGGGTGACCGTGACGGGGGGCATTGCGGCGGGGCTCGTTCTATTGCTGGTGCTGCTATTCCTCGTTTACCGAAATCGCTTGGTTGCGGGCCAGCGCGACGAAGCCGACAAACTGCGGCGGTTGGCTGAAGAAAGGTCCAAAGAAGCCCGCCAGGCGGTGGACGTGATGTACACGCAGTTCGCCAGGAAGTGGTTAGCCCAACAGCCGCAAATGCAGTCGGTGCAGCGCGAATTCCTGGAGAAAGCGCTGGCTTTCTACGAGAAGCTGGCCACCGAGTCGAGCACTGACCCAGCGGTACGGTTCGAGACGGCGCAGGCATACTTCCGGGTGGCCGAAATCCAACACAACCTTGGCGAATCCGAGCGAGCCGAAAGAGCCTACAACCAGGCGACCCTTCTCCTGGAAGGATTGGTGCATGACTTCTCCGACACCCTGGAGTATCGCCGGGAGTTGGCCGAGGCGTTTGATGGGCTTGGCATATTGTTGGGAGACACGGGCCGTTTCCCAGAGGCAGAGAAGGCCCAGCGTCGGGCGCTGGCCCTCCAGCAGAAACTGGCGGATGAGTTTCCGGCCAATTCTACCTATCGTCGCGAACTCGCCCGGGGCCTCTACCATTTGGGGTGCACGATGGCTTTTTCTGGACGGTTCACGGAGGTGAGCAAGTTCTTGGCGCCAGCTGTCACGATCCAGCGCAAACTGGCCATCGAACTGCCTTCGGTGCCTGATATCCGGGCCGAGTTGGCAGACAGTCTCAACCGATTAGGGGACCAGAAATCATTGCGGGAAGCGGCGGCTATTTTAGAAAGGCTGGTCGCCGATTCTCCCCTCAATCCGGTCTACCGCAACGCGCTCGCGGAGAGCTATTTTTTCCTGGCAGGGATCTTGCCCGACCTCGAAGCCGAAGCAGTCTTGCGTCACGCAATTACGATTCAGGAAAATCTCCTTGCTGACTTTCCCAGCACAACCAACCATCGCTTCGACCTCGCCCGCAGCCAGTTTACTCTGGGGAGGATGATGCAACGGGCGCGCCGGTTCGATGCAGCCCTGGAGGCGTATCGGCTGGGCCTTGCCGTCGGCGAACCGTTGGCGGCCATTCCCAAGGTTGATTATTTCCGCTCTCGGCTCGCCCAGGCTCACTATGAATTGGGTGAACTGCTTGCAGCCTCGGATCAGTTCTTTGAGGCGGCGAAGGAATACCGGCATGCCATAGCCCTCTATGAAAGCTTGGCGGCCGAATACCCTAAATACCGCGGTCAGTCGGCCATGCCTCAACAGCGACTTGCCGCACTGCTCGGGAACGGTAGCGCCACGCACAAGATGAGCCGTACGGACGGGGCCGACGCATTGAGTCCCAAGAATCCCGCGCCTCGCATCCCTCCTGGTAACGCCTTGCGAGCCAAACCGCCTCCCTGATCGGGCCGGTGTGAATTCCTCTTAACCCCAGGTCCAAACCTGCGTAGGCGGGCGAGGGTAAGCACCACCAAAAAACCGAAGGTCATTGCCGGTTAGGGCCTGCCGCCAAGCAAGATGCGAACCGGCGCGACATCTCCTGGACGCATAGTCTGCGCGCCGGGCCGGATGAGCTTGTAATTGTTGCGCAGACATGCCGTCGCCTCGGAGTCGAAACTCATGCTACTCGCAAATTGGCCCAGATTGCCGCGCTTCGGCGGCACCCGCGCCTTGATACTGGCGCTCAGCATGGGCTGCTTCGCTGTCCTCGGCGCCGGCGTGTTGATGGTTGGCGACACAGCTTCCCAAACTCCCGCAAGCGTCGGGCCCGAGCTCATTCTCCAGGGACACCGCTTTCCCATCCTGGCCGTTGCGTTTGCACCGGATGCAAGTACTCTAGCAACCGGCGGAGGGCTGTTGAGGCAGGTGGACGAGTTGATGCTGTGGAATCCCGCAACCAGCCGCGACGAACCCGTTGTCAGCGGACACAAGAACAGAGTCGAAGCCCTTGCTTTTTCGCCCGATGGCAAGACGCTCGCCATCGGCGACGATGGCGGCAACGTCCGGCTCTACGATCGATCTACGGGTGCGGAGCAGACCATCTGGCGAGGCACAGGTGGATTTCTCTCGGCGCTGGCATTTTCCCGAGATGGGGGTACCCTCGCGGCCGCGAACACGGACGGGAAATTGCAGTTATGGAATACGTCCGACTGGACGGTGCGCAGGCAGTTACAGATCCCCGCGGGTCGCGTTCATTCTCTCGTCTTGATTGCAGCTGACCCACTCCTGGCCATCGGCTGCGATACTGAGCGGTGTGAAAAAGTGTGGGATGCGGCCGCAGGCCGCGCCCGCGCTATCTTCCCAGCGCGAGCGGGGGCTCTTGCCTGCGCGGCACTCTCCCCGTCTGGCAACTTCTTGGCCGCCGGCAGGATGGACGGCACGGTGACGCTCTGGGACTTGCGTACGCAGCAAGCGCGATCGGTGGCCGGCTTCCATGGCAGTTCAGTGACAGCGCTCGTGTTTTCGCCTGACGAACGGCTGTTGGCCACGGGGAGCCTGGACACACTCGTCAAGCTGTGGGAAGTCACTACCGGCCGCGAACTGGCGACACTCGAAGGTCACACGGACACGGTGCGTGCGCTTGGGTTTGTCGAGGATAGTACTCGACTCGCCTCCGGGGGCGACGATAAGACAGTCATTCTCTGGAACATATCGGCATTGCGAACCCCGTAACGCACACATCGTGAGTCTGCGCCGGCCGTATGCAATAGCAGAACAGGCAAATAGCCGAGGCAGGTGCGCACCTTGAGTGTTCTCGCCAGCGCGAGCAGTCACCGCATCGGCAGGCGGGACCAGGAAAGGGGTTCGCGAGCGCGGCACCGTCATTGCACATTGTCCAGCACGTCCCGCACCTTGGTCGCCAAGACAGATGGCGTGAATGGCTTTTGCAGGAAATGGCTCTCCGTTGAGATGATGCCGTGGCGAATCACGGCGTCGTCCGTATAACCGCTGAGGAACAGCACCTTGACCTCCGGCCTGAGTGCTTCCAGCCGTTCTGCCAATTCACGCCCGCCCATCCTGGGCATGACGACGTCCGTTACTAACAGGTGGATTGGCCCCGCCTGGCTGGCCGCGATGTCGAGCGCTCTTTGTCCTCCTTCGGCTTCAAGCACCTCGTAACCGCAGCTTCGTAGGGCGTGACTGGCGAGGCCCCTCACGGCATGCTCGTCTTCCACCAACAGCAGCGTTTCGGTTCCCGGCGGCATACTGCGCATGCCATAACCAGACTTGCCCGAAGGCAGAGACGGTGCTTCGACAATCGGGAGGTAGACCTTGAAGGTTGTCCCGACGCCTAACTCGCTGTAGGCCTCGATGTGACCTTCACTTTGCTTGACGATGCCGTACACCGTCGCCAGCCCCAGGCCAGTGCCCTTGCCCAACTCCTTGGTCGTGAAGAACGGCTCGAAGATGCGGGCCTGGGTCTGTTTGTCCATGCCGCAGCCAGTGTCCGAGACTGCCAAGACCACGTATGGGCCGGGCTTGACCTCCGGGTGTGTATCCCTGTACTCCTGATCCAAAAGGACATTGCCCGTTTCAAGGGTCAGCTTACCGCCTTTGGGCATTGCATCACGAGCGTTTACTGCCAAGTTGATGATGACCTGCTCGATCTGGCCGGGGTCGGCCAGGATCCAGCCCAGATCCATCGCCGGAAGCACGGTGAGATCCACATCTTCGCCAATCACCCGGCGCAGCATCTTCTCGGAATCCGACAGGACGGCATTGAGGTCCAGCACCTTGGGCTGAAGTATCTGCTTCCGGCTGAAGGCCAGAAGTTGCCTGGTGAGTCCAGCGGCCCGGTCCCCAGCCCTCTGAATTTCCCGGAGCAAATTCCTTGTGGGTTCGTCCAGCCGAGGCTGCTGTATCAGCATATCGCTGTAGCCGTTAATGATTGTGAGCAGGTTATTGAAGTCATGGGCAACTCCACCCGCCAGCCTTCCGATCCCCTCCATTTTCTGCGCCTGCCGGTACTGATCTTCGAGTAGTTTTCGCTCGCTGATGTTAGACCACGAGCCAACGATTTCGTAGGGGCGACCGGCGGCGTCCCGGAGCAGGCGCAGTTCGCTCCTGATCCAGCGGTAATCTCCGTCTCGGTGCCGGAAGCGGTACTCGTTGGCCGTTCGACCGTTAGGGAACAATTCTTGGGGAAGCGCTGCCATTACCCGTTCCCGATCATCCGGGTGGATGTTCGTCAGCCACCAGTCGGGATGGTTGCTTTCCTCGACGGTGTAGCCCATCATTTCCTGTATGTTGTCACTCATCCAAAGGGGGCGCGTGTTTTCCCCGTCCACCGCCAGTGTGAAAAGGACGGCAGGACTCGAAGAAACAACGTGTTGCAAGCGCTCTTGGGCAGCGGACAGCGCTTTTTCGGCTTCTTTCCGCTCAGTTACATCACGGACGTAGCCGGTGAACAGCGCCGGCTCGCCACCCACAATCCGGGCCACCGTTACCTCAACGGGGAACTCTGTCCCATCGGCCCGCAGCGCCGCTATTTCGACACGTCTACCCAGCAGGCGAGACTCTCCTGTCGCCAGGTAGCGGCTCAGACCTTCTTTGTGCCGCTGGCGCAGCCGAGGCGGAACAATGAGATCGGCCAATTTCTTGCCAATTGCTTCTTCCCGGTGATTGCCGAACATCCGCTCGGCTTCGGCATTGAACTCAATCACATTGCCCATGTGGTCCATCGTGATGATGGCATCGAGGGCCGAGTTCAGAATGGCTGCCTTCAGCGCTTCGGATTTGCGGATCGCTTCCTGGGCCTGTCTGCGGACAATGAACTGCCCGATTTGACTGCCGATGCTTTCGAGTGATTTCACCAACGCCGGGTCGGGCGGCGCCGTAGAAGGGCAGAAGAAATCAAGGACTCCCAGGACTGCCGTGCCGTGCAAGATGGGAAGGCCAAGGCCGCTGCACAGGCCTTCCTTGCATGCTGCCGTTCCACAGGGGCAATTGTCGTCGTTGGCCAGCTCAAGCAGCCAACGGGCTCTTCCCGCGGCCCAGATTCGTCCTGGTACTCCAACGCCTGGCGAGAACCGCGCCCGGCGACTCGCTTCCTCGAACCTCGGCCGGGGCGAGCGACTCCAGATTTCCTCGCAGCGGAGGGTCTCGGTCTCCTTGTCCACTAACCAACATTCCCCAAGTTCCCAATCCAGGTTGAGGCAGATGGATGCCAGAACTTGGGGAATCGCCTCCTGGAAGGAAGCAGCACCTGCCAAGATCGCTACGGTCTCGTGTTCGGCAGTGAGCCGGGCCTTGGCTCGTTTCCTGTCGGTAAGGTCCAGGACGTTTCCGACAATTCGCACAGCACGCCGCTGGTCGTCGCGCACGATGTATCCTTGGTCCCATGTGTGGACATAGTAGCCTTTTCGGTGCTGGACCCGGGATTCCGTGGCATAGTATTGTTGTTCCGTGTCGGCGATGGCACCATCGATGACCTGACGCACCTGCGGCAAGTCGTCAGGATGCACCCTGGACACCCACCATTCCATCGTTGGCTCTGTCTCGGCCGGGTGATAGCCGAGCAGATCGTAAAGCCCGTCACTCCTTTCGACTGTGTTTTTCACCATGTCGATGTCGTAGATAAGGGAGCGAACCGCTCTGGCTGCGAGTTGGAACCGCTCGCTTGCCACTGCCGCTTCCTGCTCTTTCACTTTCCGCTCCACGCCCAGCGCGATCTGATTTGCCACACCTGCCATTACCTGAAGTGTGGTGTCGGAGAGCTGCTTTCGAGCAAACAACGCCATCACTCCCACGACTCGGCTATCGACGATCAAGGGATAACCTGCGAAGGCCACCAGCCCTTCGCGTTTGGCCCATTCCTGGTCATGTACACGAGGATCACCGATGACGGCGTTGGTCAGGTGGGGACTGCGTTCCTGAGCGATCAGGCCGATCTTGAACTGGCCTACAGGGACGAAGCGGTGCGGCCCGTCGATGTGGGTATACATGCCCGCACTGGCCTGCAGCTCCAGCACGTTCCCCCCTGCGTTGAGCGTCCAGATGCGGGCAAACGCAGCATCAAGGTTTCGCGCCAGGCACTCCGTGCACTCCTGGAGCACCACGCGCAGATTGCCCGCTCTCGCCAGGGCGACACCGACCTCCGCGGCCAATTCCGCCAACATTTCTCGGAGTCGGAGTTCTTCCGTCTGCCGCTCTTGGCGCGCCTCCAATTCCCCATGGGCCCTTCGCAACTCCTCCTGCAAGCGCTTGCGCTCCGAAATATCCTGGGTGAAGCACCGGGTATGGGCGAACCTGCCGTTCTCCCATTTGACGTTGGAGTCAATGAGCACATGCTTTATCGAGCCATCCTTGCACCGCAGCCGGGCCTCATAGGCGCGGAGGGATTCGCCGAGCTGCAAGCGCCGGAAGATGTCATTGATAGCCTTCTTGTCGGCGTGGAAATCGGCAATGTGCCGCCCCACATATTCTTCACGGGTATAACCCAGGAGGTTCAGTTCCGCCGTGTTTGCTCGTAAGATGATTCCGTCCGCCCCTACCCATTGCAACCCCATGACCGAGTTGTCGAAGAAGTCTCCAAGCTCTTGTTCATTTTGGTGCCATAGGGCTGCCTGCTCTTTTATGTGATAAAGAGACGCCAGTCTTCGGAGAACGACGTAGGCGACCAGCGATGCCGCAGCGCTCCCGATCACGATGGTCATCAGATGGGACTGCCAGATGGTGATACCGGGAAAAACGAGTTGTTTCGTGAACTCGTAGAGAGAGAGCAAGGCGCACACGGCAAGGGCGGTGATCGTCAACGGTGCGATCTGACCGACTTTCCGTTCTGGTTCATTGAGCCGGTCGAGGGGAAGTTCGCCAGGGCCGAGCTTTTCGGTTCCATTCGGGGCAGTCAAGAGGCGCGAGCTGTGCGTGGAACCCATCTCGATCTTCTTTGCGCTGGGCAGGCGGCCCACTGCCGGATAGAAATGTTGGAGCCTTCTCTACCGCGGCGGGCACGGAAGTGCACAAACGTCGGTTACTTCACACGACAAACACACTCTTTCATGAGAAAATTAGCATATTCTTCCGCAGCTTGTTGCCTGGCGACGACGATTGCTCGATAGCTCCACAGGTCGGAACGGCATTCCCATTGAGGTCAAAGACGAACTTCCTTGCCCCAGTCCCAAACCGCCAGGGAACACACTCTATTGAGGACTGCGCAACCAGTGCAACGAGCCTGCTTTCTCCCCTCTATTCAAAGGAGAGAGGCAGGGGGTGAGGGCTTTAGACTATTGAAGGATTGCTCAACCCCCTCACCCCAAACCCCTCTCCCCCGAGAGGCTGCTGAAAAAGGGGTCAGACCCCTTCCACGAATGGCGATCGATCCGCAAGAAGACCGGAAATCAGTGAAGCTTCGTAGGGGGTCAGGCCCCTTTTTCAGCAGCTTCTCAAGGCCGGGCCATCAGAACGGCCAAAAGCAAGCCGCTTCCAGTTGGACAGTTCTCGCGAAAAGCGCGGATCGCGCAATTTGATTAGCGATTATTACTTCTCGCACAGAGACGCTTGTTTCGCTACATTATCCTGCATTCACCTACAGAGGGTCGCGTGAGGGCAGCTCGCGTGGATGAGTGGGACGAGGGCCCTCTGGAAAGGTGGTGAGTGCGAACTGCTACCCAGGAAGACATCCCCGCGGGCGATCAAGGAAGTAGTCAGTCATGCTCGTCTTACACGCGGGCTTCGAGAAAGGGCACTTGTCGCTTTGGGGCGAGGCGCTTCCCGATGCTCTCAGCACCGCACGCAAGTCACGGCAGCTCAAGTCAAAGACAGCCCCCCAATCTGCGTCGCCCTACGACCCTGGTTGCGAGCGACTAGTCGCAGCCGTGCAAGCGGTCATTTCCGTGTCCCCAGCGGAAGCCGCTGCCTGCACTACTGCGGTAGTTTGGCTACCCACGGTGAGCGACCAGCCGATCCCATCGAGCCCACTCATCGCGCCGTTTCCGGAGCCCCAAACCGCGGCGGAACTCCAGCCCTGGCCGGTGACTCGCCTGGTACTTGCTCCCGAGCGGACTCTCGATTTGCTTTGTGCATGTGCCGGCAAGGAAACGCTTGTTCCGGGCGTGATTATCGGCATCACTCTCTCGTACTGGGCGAAGGTTCTGCAGTTTGCAGGCACGGTGGTCGCTCGCGAACAATTCTTGCCCGGGATTTCCGGCAGAGAAGAATCTCCACGAGCTCGCTGGGAGCCCGTGTTGATGGGACCCACGGTCCAGCGCATGAAGCAGCTGGCCAAGGTCATGCCGCCCGCCTGCCGAGCGTTCGCCTCCGAGTCGACCACTCCCCCCGATATACCGGCTGAAACGGTGTTGTCTACCGCTCTCGAAATGCTCGTAGATATGCTCGTGCGCTCGTCGCTAGGTGCCGCAAGTGGCTCCCGGCGGAACGGCCGGCATGCGCTCCCTGCCGGAGCGTCGATCCATGACCGCTGGTTGCACGCGCTGCAATCCTCCGAGGCGGTTTTCAAGGAGAAGAATGCCGAACAAAAGAAATTGACGGAACAAATCAGCGAATGGCGGCGGCCGATAACGGTTACCTCCTCCACTCCGTTTCGTTTGTGTTTCCGCCTGGAGGAACCGGAGGGGAGCGAGACAGCCAAGACGCCAGTTGCTCCCGCGAGAAAGCCGTGGCACCTGCGCTACCTGCTGCAGGCCGCGGATGATCCCAGCCTTTTGGTTTCCGTGGCCGACGCGTGCAATGGCACGGGCCGCAAAGCTGCGGTCTTGCGACGCGCTTCGTTCCATGCACGGGAATACCTCTTGTCCGCTCTCGGGCAGGCAGCCGCGGTTTGCCCTCTCATTGAAGAGAGCTTGAAGACCGCGACACCGGCCGGTGCAGACCTTGACGCCAGCGGCGCTCACGGATTCCTTATGGAAAAGGCCTGGCTGCTGGAACAGGCTGGCTTCGGCGTGCTCCTACCTGCTTGGTGGTCCCGGAAGGGGACGAAGGTAAAGTTGACCCTCCGCGCCGAAGTAAGGACCCCCAAGTTGCGGGGGTCCAGTGGATTGTCGCTCGATGAGATCGTCCGCTTCGATTGGAAGGTGGCGATCGGCGCCCAGGAGTTGACGCTGCAGGAATTGGAAACTCTGGCCAAGCTCAAAGCTCCGCTCGTCAATGTGCGCGGCCAATGGGTGCAGCTCTCGGCCGAGGAGATTCAAGCAGCCCTCGACTTCTGGAAACGCAAAGGTGGCAGTGCGGCTAGCGCGCGCGAGATCGTGCAGATGGCCTTGGGCGGGAGCCATGTTTCCTCCGCAGTCGCCTTTGGCGGCGTGGACGCCAGTGGATGGATCGGCGATCTGTTGGCCAAGCTGGAAAGCCAGGCCGCTTATGAAGAAGTGTCGCCCTCAGAGCGTTTCCAGGGTGCTTTGCGTCCCTACCAGGGGCGCGGGCTCTCATGGCTAAGCTTCTTACGTCGCTGGGGGCTGGGCGCGTGTCTGGCCGACGACATGGGTCTGGGCAAAACCGTGCAGACCCTTGCCTTGATCCAACGGGATTGGCAGTCCAACGGCAATCGGCCGACGCTCCTGATTTGTCCCATGTCGGTTGTTGGGAACTGGCAAAAGGAGGCAGCGCGTTTCACGCCGGATTTGCCGGTCCTCGTTCACCATGGCCAGCAGCGCCTGAAAGGAGCTGCTTTCAAGAAGCTGGCTGCGAAACAAGCTATCGTCCTATCGAGCTTCGCGCTGCTGCACCGCGATTTTCCGCTCTTTGAGCAGGTAGCGTGGGCGGGAGTCATTCTCGATGAGGCACAGAACATCAAGAACGCCGAAACGAAGCAAGCACAAGCTGCCCGTTCTCTCAGGGCGGATTATCGGATTGCGCTCACCGGAACACCGGTCGAGAACCACGTCGGCGATCTGTGGTCGATCATGGAGTTCCTCAATCCCGGCCTTTTGGGAACTCGGGCGGAGTTCAAACGGAACTTTTTCGTACCGATCCAGGCGACCCACGACCCTGAGGCAGCCCAGCGCTTGAAACGTCTGACAGGACCATTCCTCTTGCGCCGTCTCAAGACTGATAAAACTATCATCGCCGATCTGCCGGAAAAGCTGGAAATGAAGGTCTTTTGCACGCTGACCAAGGAACAAGCTTCCCTCTACGCAGCCGTCGTTGAAGAAGCCAACACGGCCCTTAAGGGAGTTGAGCGCGGGATTCAGCGGAAGGGCGTGGTCCTGGCCACTCTTTCGAAATTGAAACAGGTGTGCAACCACCCGGCGCAGTTCCTGGGCGACAACTCGGCCATTCCCGACCGCTCGGGAAAGTTGGCTCGTCTGACGGAAATGCTGGAGGAGGCGCTGGAGGCAGGCGACAAGGCGCTCATCTTCACGCAGTTCACCGAGATGGGAGCAATCATCAAGCGCCATTTACAGGAGATGTTCGGCCGAGAGGTCCTTTTTCTACACGGCGGCGTGACCAAGAAACAAAGAGACTTACTCGTCGCTCGTTTCCAAGGAGGAAGCAACGGTCATGCTGGCGCGGAGGGACCGCGCATCTTCGTGTTGTCGCTCAAGGCCGGCGGGACTGGTTTGAACCTGACAGCGGCCAACCACGTATTCCACTTTGATCGCTGGTGGAACCCGGCCGTGGAAAATCAGGCGACCGACCGGGCCTTCCGCATCGGCCAAACCCGCAACGTGCAGGTCCATAAATTCTTGTGCGTGGGGACATTGGAAGAGAAGATCGACGAAATGATAGAGAGCAAGCAGGAGATCGCTGCGAAGGTAGTCGGCACCGGCGAAGGCTGGCTCACGGAACTCTCGAATCGGCAATTGAAGGAACTGTTCACGCTACGGCAAGGAGCTGTGGCAGAGTAGCTCCATCGGAAGAGAACAAGATTGGATAGAGCCGCATCCGGAAGGCTTCGAGTGGATCGAAGCCTATCTTGCCTGGTGCGAATGGAATAACTGACCCTGAATCACCATTGGGGCACTTGCATGTGGTATCGCGATTTTTACCCTCGCTTCGCACGATCCAAGCCTCGCGAAGCAAAGGGCGGCATCAAAAGCCAATCCAAGAGCTTTGGAACGAGCTGGTGGGCAAAGCGCTGGATCAGCGTTTTGGAGAGCTTTCAGATCGGTGCCCGCTTGGGTCGGGGGCGCTCTTACGCACGTCGCGGCCAGGTGTTGTCTATCGACATCGACAAGGGTCACGTCAAGGCCAAGGTGCAGGGTTCACGGCCGAAACCGTACGACATCACCATCAAGGTGAAGACTCTTAGCGAGCCGGATTGGACAAAGGTGGTAAAGGAATTGGGCTGCGAAGCGCGCTTTGCCGCCAAGCTCCTGGCGGGAGAAATGCCCGAGGACATCGAAGACCTGTTCAAGAAAGCCCGCTTGTCTCTGTTTCCGGAGAAGCTCGGCGATCTCAGCACCGCATGCTCCTGTCCCGATTGGTCCAACCCTTGCAAACACATTGCGGCCGTCTACTACCTTCTGGGCGAGGAGTTCGATCGCGATCCCTTCCTCATTTTCAAGCTGCGTGGCTTGAGCCGGGAAGAACTGCTGCAACGGCTAGGGGATTCCGGAACTCCTGCAACGGGGAAGAAACCAAAACGAAAAAGGGCTCCCGTTGACGAGCGGAAAGCCAAGCCGGAGCCCGTGAAAGAGGTGCTCCCCACAGATCCGACTTCGTTTTGGAGAATGGGAACCCTGCCCGATGATTTCTTCGGCGACGTGCAGGCTCCGCCGGTTACGGCAGCTTTGCTGAAGCGGCTGGGAAGTTTCCCCTTTTGGCGCGGCGAACAGCCATTTCTGGCAACGCTGGAACCCATCTATCGGCAGGCGTCGCGAACGGGCTTGGATGTGTTCCTGGGTGAGGGGGCGGGCCGGGTCGACGGCTAGACCTGCGCCCCTCACTCTCTCCACTCACTACTCTTCCCTCGCCACTCTCCCCTAGCCCCTCGTCCCTCGCCCCTACTAGGTGCCGGGAACTCGATTCTCTAGGATACTCGCGTAATGTGTGCCTGTTTTGTGACGAGCTTTTCGCGCTCGCCTGGGATACAGGGAAAGTTTATTGCGCATGTCGGAGGAAGCATCACGGACTGTCCATAAGTTGCTGGTTGCCAACCGGAGCGAAATCGCCATCCGCGTTTTTCGCTCCTCGCACGAACTCGGCATCCGCACGGTCGCCATCTATTCGCATGAAGACCGGTTCGCCTTGCATCGGTTCAAGGCCGACGAAGCCTATCCCGTCGGCAAACCCGGCGAGCCGATACGCGCCTATTTGGATATTCCGGGAATCGTCGCGCTCGCACGGCGGCACGGGATTGACGCCATCCATCCCGGCTACGGCTTCCTCTCCGAAAACCCCGTCTTCGGCCGGGCCTGCAAGGAAGCGGGGATCACTTTTGTGGGCCCGCGCGTCGAGATCCTCGAACAGCTGGGCGATAAAGTAGCCGCCCGCAAGATCGCGACCCAGGCAGGCGTGCCCATCTTGGCGGGCAGCGAACATCCCGTCCGTGCCGGCGCCGAGGCGGCAGCACTGGCGCGCAGGCTCGGCTATCCGGTGATTGTCAAGGCATCGATGGGGGGCGGGGGACGCGGCATGCGCGTCGCCCGCTCCGCCGACGAGCTTGATGAGGCCCTGGAGCAAGCACGCCGCGAGGCCGGGGCCGCGTTCGGCGTTGCCGACGTCTTCCTGGAAAAGTACATCTCCAAAGCCCGCCACATCGAAGTGCAGCTTCTGGGCGACCAGCAGGGCAACCTCGTCCATCTTTACGAGCGCGATTGCTCCTTGCAACGCCGCCATCAGAAGATTGTCGAGGTCGCCCCCGCGCTCGATCTCGACTCCAGCACGCGCACACAAATCCTCGATGCCGCCCTGGCCGTCGGCAGAGCGGTGCGCCTCGACAATGCCGGCACTGTGGAATTCCTTCTGGACGTCGAGTCGGGCCAGTTCTACTTCATCGAAGTCAACCCGCGCATCCAGGTTGAGCATACGGTCACCGAGGAGGTGACCGGCTACGACATCGTCAAGGGCCAGATCTTGATCGCCCAGGGCAAGCCGCTCGGCGATCCGGAAATCGGCCTGGGGGCGCAGGAAAATGTGCGCACGCATGGCTACGCTTTGCAGTGCCGGGTGACGACCGAAGATCCGACCAACAATTTTGTCCCCAACTATGGCCGGCTTACACACTATCGCTCGGCCAGCGGCATGGGTATTCGGCTCGACGCAGGCACCGCCTTTTCCGGGGCTGTGATCACGCCGTTCTATGACTCTCTTCTCGTGAAGGTCACGGCGCATGGCCTGCGCTTTGTCGACGCTGCTCGACGCATGGAGCGTTCGCTGCAGGAATTTCGCATCCGTGGCGTCAAAACCAACATCCCATTCCTGCTCAACCTCGTCACGAACGCCGACTTCTTGGCCGGTCGTTACACGACGCACTTCCTGGACGAAACGCCGACCTTGTTTCGCCTGTCGACACGAAAGGACCGCGCCACCAAGCTGCTGAGCTACATCGGCGAAATCATTGTGAACGGGCATCCGGCCGTCGCTCGCGGTTCGTGGACGGTAATCCGCACCCCGGCGCCTGTGCCGGCGCCGCCTGCCGAACAGGTCGCCAAGCCGGTTGGGCAAGGGACAGGTAATAATCTCCCCTCTCCCCCGCTTCGGGGGAGAGGGGTCGGGGGTGAGGGGGACGAACGATCCCCGGCCACGCCCCCTTACCCCGGCCCCCTCTCCCCGGAGTACCGGGGCGAGGGGAGAACAATTGCTGCCGCTCGCCTAGGAGAGGCCCCGGAACAGCGGGCCCAGCCGATGGGCAGCCGCGATCGCTTCCTCAAACTCGGTGCGGAAGGCTTCGCGCGCTGGGTCCTCAAACAGCGGCCGCTGCTTCTGACCGACACCACGTTCCGCGACGCGCATCAATCACTCCTGGCCACGCGCATGCGCACCTATGACATGCTGCAGATCGCTCCGTTCTATGCCGCGGAGCTTGCCGGGTTGTTCTCACTCGAGATGTGGGGCGGGGCGACGTTCGACGTGTCGATGCGCTTCCTCAAGGAATCTCCCTGGGAACGTCTGGCCAACTTGCGCGAACGCATCCCGAACATCGTGTTTCAAATGCTCCTTCGGTCCGCTAACGCGGTGGGGTATACCAACTACCCTGACAATGTTGTGCGGGCGTTCGTCAAGGAATCTGCCGCGGCGGGGATCGACCTGTTCCGCATCTTCGACGCGCTGAACTGGCTGCCCAATCTGCGCCTGGCGCTCGACGCGGTGCGCAGCACCGGCATGCTCTGCGAAGCAGCCATCTGCTACACCGGCGACATTCTGGACGAGAGCCGGACCAAGTACGACCTCAAGTATTACGTGGGGCTGGCGAAGCAGCTGGAAGAGGCGGGCGCGAATCTGCTGGCCATCAAGGACATGGCTGGGTTGTGCAAGCCTGCCGCTGCCAAGATGCTCGTCCATGCGCTCAAGCAGGAGATCGGCATCCCCATCCACTTCCACACGCACGATTGCGCCGGCGGCCAGATGGCATCTCTCTTGATGGCGGCCGAGGAAGGCGTGAATATTGTCGATGCCGCCATGGCTCCGTTCTCCGGAATGACCAGCCAGGTGAACCTCAACTCGCTGGTTGAGGCGCTGCGCTTCCATGCGCGCAACACGGGGCTCCCCTTCGAGCCGCTCCAGGCCGGCGCCGATTACTGGGAAGCCGTGCGGCAATACTACCGCCCGTTCGATGTGACGGCGACAGGGCCATTCGCTCCGGCATCAAGTGCCAATGTCTATCGCCACGAAATGCCGGGCGGACAGTTCACGAATCTTTACCAGCAAGCGCACGCGCTGGGTCTTGAATCGCGCTGGGCCGACGTTTGCCGGATGTACGCGGAAGTCAACCGGATGTTCGGCGACCTGATCAAGGTGACGCCGACTTCCAAGGTTGTGGGCGATATGGCGCTCTTCATGGTGGGCAATAGCCTCACGGCGGAAGACGTACTGGAGGGAAAGCGCGAGCTGGCGTACCCGGAGTCGGTGGTGGAGTTCTTCGAGGGCCGGCTGGGGCAGCCTCCGGGCGGCTTTCCGAAGGTGCTGCAAAAACGCGTGCTGCGCGGCAAGAAGCCGCTGCGCGGCCGCCCAGGGGCCACATTGCCGCCGGCAGATTTTGCCGCTACTGCAACGCAGCTCGAACGGCAGCTCCACCGGACCGCGACCGAGCGCGATGTCCTTTGCTATCTTCTCTATCCGCGTGTGTTCCCGGAGTTCAACGCCCACCAGCAAAAGTACTCGGACACGAGCTTGCTGCCGACCCCGGTTTTCTTCTACGGCATGGAACCGGGCGAAGAGATGAGCGTGGACATCGAGCCCGGCAAGACGCTGATTATCAAATTCATCACGCTGGGCGACGCGCAGCCCGACGGCAAGCGCCTTGTGTTCTTCGAACTCAACGGCCAGCCGCGCGACGTGCCGGTTGTCGATCATTCGCTGGCGGGCGAGGCCCAGCACCATCCCAAGGCGGACCCGCAGAACCCATTGCACGTGGGCGCCCCCATGCCAGGCCTCATCGTCATGGCCACGGTGGCGCCGGGCGAAGAGGTGGCTGCCGGGCAGAAGCTCTTCACGCTGGAGGCGATGAAGATGGAGACTACCGTCTATGCAGAGCACGGCGGGCGCGTGGCCGAAGTGCTGGTGAGGCCGGGAACGCAGGTGGAGGGGGGAGATTTGTTGTTGAGGTTCGAGTAAGCGTCACCCGGTAAGGGTTACCCGGCCCCTGACGTGGCTCGGCTCGCCGGCGAGCCGTGCCACGTCAGGGGCCGGGTGACGAGCCACGCGACCTGCGCAACCTTCCGTTGCAACTTTCGGAGTCGACCGTATAATCGGTTCCTGGTAGTTTTGCGCGCTGGTGAGGTTTGCGCGGACTATGAGCGCTAGTGCTGAAGATGCCGGCCGAGGCACCTGATCGCCCTGGAGAAATGCTTAGCGCCAGGTAACAATAAGTTTTTGATGAATGGCTCTCCAACGGGGCAGCTTGGCATGTCCCGATCGTTTTACTTTCTGTAGAATCGTTGCAATAGCCCACAATTTAGTGGAAAGTGCAGATTGGGTTCGTTCGACACGGCGGGCAGCGGCACTGGGGGCAGCCGGACGCCGCACACCTGGACACGAGCGCGTCACGAGACGACCATCGCAACGTCGATAGGGCGATTCGCCAGCCTTGCCTGAAGCAGGGACTTCGGCGAGCATGGCAATGCAGGGTCAAAAGCGAGGGGTTTCCATGAGCAGTGCCGTAGTACGAAAACGAGACGAATCTCCAGATACGACTCTGAAAGCAGCCGAGAGCAAGTTTCAATTCCCGGGCATCCCCACGACTGTCGACGGTGCGGAAGCGGTCGTTCACGTCGAGATCCACGTCGCCCAGGCGGCGGGAGCTTACCCGATCACCAGCTCGACGACGATGGGCGGCGGCTTCAACGCGGCCGTGATGAACGGCGTCCGCAACCTGTGGGGGGATCCCCTCATGTTCTTCGAGCCGGAAAGCGAACACTCCGCGGCCAGTGTGTGCGAAGGGTTCGCCGTCGCCGGCGGCCGAGTGACCAATTTCACGTCGGGGCAAGGCCTCGTCCTCATGAAGGAGGTCCTGTACACGATTTCCGGCAAACGGTTGCCTGTGGTGATGAACATTGGCGCACGCGCACTGACCAGCCAGGCACTCAACGTCCATGCCGGGCACGACGACCTCATGTCCGTGGCCGACTGCGGCTGGGGGATGATCTTCGCACGCAACGCGCAGGAAGCCGGCGACTTCTGCCTGATCAGCCGGCGCACCGCCGAGGATACGCAGACGCCGTTCTTCAACGTACAGGACGGCTTCCTTACCACGCATACGGTCGAAACGGCTCGGCTGCCTGAGCCCGAGTTCATGAAGGAATACATCGGCGACCCGAAGACCAAGCTGATCAACCTGATGGACCCTGCCAATCCGCTCATGTCGGGCGTGGTGCAGAACCAGGACTCTTACATGAAGGGCAAGATCGCCCAGCGCTGGTACTACGAGCGCGTGGAGCCCGCCCTCGAAGCTTCGTTCCGGGAGTTTTATCGCAAGACCGGCCGCAAGTACGACTTTGTCGAGCCGTATCGCTGCGAGGACGCCGAGTTCATTATCGTCGGCATGGGCTGCTACATGGAGACGGCCAAGGCAACGGTCGATTATCTCCGCAACGTGAAGGGCATCGCGGCAGGCTGCCTGACGGTGTTCGTGTTCCGCCCGTTCCCGGCCCGGCACATTGTCGAAGCGCTCAAGGACTGCCAGGCATTCACGATCTTCGAACGCATGGACGACCCGCTCTCGACCGCGGGCAACCACTTGACGCGCGAGATCAAGGCCGCGTTCTGTGACGCCATGACCGGGCAGAACGGCCAGGAGAAACTCGACCGCGTCCCACGGATCTACAGCGGCGCTGCTGGACTGGGCAGTCGTGATGTCCGGCCCGGCGACATCGCGGCGGCTTTCCACAACATGCAGACCGACGGCCAGGACTATTTTTGCGTCGGCATCGACCACCCGCTGGCACTGGCGCGCGGCGAAGACCCCGACCTGCGGCCAACGGGCAGCTTCTCGATGCGCGGCCACTCGGTGGGTGGCTTCGGGTCGGTCACCACCAACAAGGTCATCGCCACCATCGGCGGCAACGTGTTCGGCAAGGATGTGCAGGCCTATCCCAAGTACGGCTCGGAAAAGAAGGGCCTGCCCACGACGTACTACCTGACGATCGGCGACTCGCACATCAACATGCATTGCGAGCTGGAAATGGTCGATCTGCTCTGCATCAACGATCCGACGGCCATCTTGAGCGCCGGCACGCTGGACGGGCTGGTGGCCGGCGGCGCGATCTTCATGCAGTCACAGTACACCGACCCGTTCGACGTCTGGAAGCGGATCCCCGCACATAATCAGCGCGTCATTCGCGAGAAAAACATCAGCGTCTACTACGCCGACATGGTAAAGATCGCCCGTGAGGTTGCCTCGGAGCCCGACCTGCAGATGCGCATGCAGGGTATCGTCCTGCTCGGTGCCTTCCTGAAGCTGACGCCCTATGCCCGCGAGAGCGATATGAGCGACGAGCAGGTTTACGAAGGCGTCGAGCGCGCCTTGCGGAAATACTTCGGCAAACGTGGCGATCGCGTCGTGCAGGACAACCTCACTTGCGTTCGCCGCGGCTACAGCGACATGAAAGAAATCCCGCAAGCCCTGATCGGCTCCTAGGAGCGCGTGTTGATATCCTGATGCCTGCTCCCCTCTCCCGGTACTCCGGGAGAGGGGTTGGGGGTGAGGGTGATGAACCCAAGATAGGCGTGCAAAGCCCTCACCCCCCGCCCCTCTCCCGAAGTACCGGGAGAGGGGAGCTATGGCAGTTCAGTGGGATTGATTGTCTGTGAAGCCGTTTTCGGCTTAGTTTGTGATAAGGTTCGAAGCCGCGCGGAAGGAGTTTGCAATGTCCGCAGTCGTGAACGGTGCCCCGAAGGCCTCGATGAACGAAGCAAACGAGCGCGATCCGTACAATAACAACTCTTACGGGACGTTGGTGGATCAACAGTACAAGAAGGTCGACCTGCCGGTCCTGGACGTGCTCGATTTCAACGAGCGCATCATTCGCGGCTACGAGGAAGGCTACGGCGAGAAGCACCTGCCGGCCGACCTGTCGCTCGCCCGCTCGCTCGTTCCCGCCGGCACGGCGACGCTGCGCGATTTCAGCAACATCTCTCCGGAAATTCCCGAGTACATCCCCGAGAATTGCACCGCCTGCATGGATTGCGTGACCGAGTGCCCCGATACGGCAATCCTCGGCAAGGTCCTCTCCGAAGATGAATGGGAAGCCAAGCTTCTGACCATTCCCGAGGACGACCGCGAGATGTTCCGCGCTCAGTGGTCGAAGACCAAGAAGTACTACGACGCGGGTAAGAAAAAGGGATTGCCGGGCGGCATGTTCCAGATCATCATCGATCCGTCGAAGTGCAAGGGTTGCGCCGAGTGCGTGACCGTCTGCGACGACGATGCACTCAAAATGGTCAACAAGACCGACGAAGTGATGACGCGGGCGCGCAAGACCCATCGTTACTTCAAGAACATCGGCCCGAGCAACCCGAAATACATCAACGACAGCCTGCTGATCGACATGATGCTGAAGGAGGAGACGCACATTTACGTCGGCGGCGCGGGTTCGTGCGCCGGCTGCGGCGAAGGCACGGCGCTGCGCATGCTTTGCTCGGCGACGGGATCCAAGTTCGGCGATCAGTGGGGCATCGTCGCCGCCACCGGATGTAACACTGTCTATACCTCGACCTATCCTTACAATCCGTACCTGGTGCCCTGGACAAACTCGCTGTTCGAAAACGCGCCGGCCGACGCCATTGGCGTGCGCATGCGCTGGAACCAGCTCGGCTGGCAGAACCGGCCGCTGTGGTGTATCGGCGGCGACGGCGCCATGTTCGACATTGGCTTCCAGGCGCTCTCGAGGCTGCTGGCATCCGGCATGAACGTCAAGTTGTTCGTGCTCGACACGCAGGTCTACTCCAACACGGGCGGGCAGGCTTCGACCAGCAGCTTCACCGGTCAGAACACCAAGATGAGCGTGCATGGCAAGACCGTGTTCGGCAAGCAGGAACGCCGCAAGGAAATCGCGCAGATCGCGATGATGCATCCCCGGACCTACGTGGCCCAGACGACCTGCGCCCACGTCAACCATTTCTACAAGGCGGTGCTCGGCGCGCTGGAGTTCGACGGTCCCGCCCTAATCTGCTGCTACACCACCTGCCAGCCGGAACACGGCGTGGCCGACAACATGGCAGGCGAACAGGCACGGCTCGCGGTCGATAGCAGGGCATTTCCCTTGCTCGTCTTCGATCCACGCAAGGGCGACACGATCAAGTCCCGGCTGTCGCTGCAGGGCAACCCAGGCGTGAAGGATGATTGGTACATCAATCCAAAAACCAAGGAAGCGGTCACGTTCGTTGATTTCGCGCGCAGCGAGGGCCGGTTCGCCAAGCACTTCGACAAGGACGGCAACCCCTCGGAAACGCTCCTGGCAGCGAAGCAGGACCGGTTGGAGAACTGGCATCTGCTTCAAGAGCTGGCCGGGGCCAGGTAGGCGCTCGCATGGCCGAGCGGCTCGCGGATTTTGATTTTCCCTCTGGTGGCCTGGATGCGGCACTGGAGTTCATCAAGCGCACTCGTGCCGAACTGCGCACGCTGCGCAAAGTCCGCGTCTGGCGCGACAAGTTTCACATCATCGACGTCAACAAGGACTACTTCGAGATCCGGGGCATCGGCTACGCGCATGCCGACATCGTTCCTCTACTGAAAAGCGTGAATACCGCTTACAACCCCGAAACGATTCACGACTCGATCGACGCACCGTACAAGGAATTCGACACGGGCCGCCGGCACCCCTGGGCCGAGGATCGGGTAATGTGACGTACTTATCCAAACGTGCTCTTCAGAATCGAACACCTCGCCGAGTCAAATCACTACATTCCAGCACGACCCCCTCTCTTGCTGGTGAGTCGACCTCTCTGCCGGAAGTCATTTTTCTCTAAGATGTTGCGACATTGGAATTGCGTAGAAACGGCAACGCCCGGCGGATTGGCATCCCATTCGCATCCAACGATCCTTGGGCTTTGTTTTATCTTTTAACGCATTTTCCCGACGCCAGCACATGGAGCCTGCTGAAAAAGGGGTCTGACCCCTTCCACGAAGGGCGACAGATCCCCACGAAAGCAAGAAATCAGTGAAGCTTCGTAGGGGGTCAGGCCCCTTTTTCAGCAGGCTCCATTGCCAGTAGGACGCAGCAAGCATCGACCAGAAAACGGAACGCCAGCGCGCCGGCGGTTGTACTTGAAGCCGCTGCCGGATGCGTAAGGCAAGTCGCTCACAAACCTTTTTGCGCCCTTGGATCCCGAGGAAAGCCCAAATGGCTGACACTCTGCTCCGCGCGGCACCCAGTCGCCACACGGCCCGTCCAGCAAGCTCACCAACATCTCTCGAATTCAAAATCCGAAGCGTCCGGCCTTCGTTGGTGGACTGGCGGTTCAACGGCGACGCCTGGATCGAAAACGGAGGCAACGGCCAATTGGCACTTTGCCTGGGCGACTATGAAATGACTCACATCGTAGGACTGGCGCTCGATCTACCTTCGCTGAATCAGATCTTACAGAACATCTGGAATAAACGTCCGCGCAGGCACTGAAACACAGGCTCGGGCAAGCGCGCCGGCGGATTCGCGTGCCGATGAACCCTGCGCGGATGCAGGCCTCAAGTTCAAACCGAGCAAGAGGCCGCCGCCAAACGCCAGGGCGAGCAGCACAATCACCACGATCGCCAGCACTGTGGCCTTCCAGGGCGACAGATGGATACCTGCCGACCCAGATTTCTTTTGTGCTGCGATCAGGCCCGACGTAGGGTTCAATCTCTCCACATCATAAGCAGGCTCGGCATGAGTGCCCCATGCGCCAGGCGGTGGAACGGGCGCGGAAGGCGCGGCGACGGGAGCATCGCCCGAGGTCAGAACGCCCTCGTTCTTGGGCAAGGCGACCACTTCCTGGTCTGCGGAATTGAGTAACTCATCGAAGTCGTTGCGTTCGAAGATCAGCCTGTCGCGCTCGCTCGCCGCGGTCTCGGTTTCTTCCGTTTCAACGTTCGGAACAATGACCTGGCCCGCGCAGGTGGGACAGCGCACGACGGTGCCTGCCTTGCGCTTCGATATTCCCAAAAGCTGATTGCAATAGGCACAGCGAAATCGGATTGGCATGTTCGTATTGGCTATGGTCTCTCGGCAGTCTATGCCGAGCTTAACGGCAGCAATCGATCTCCCCTCGCCCCGGTACTCCGGGGCGAGGGGAGATTATTACCTGCCCTTCGCCCAAAACCTGTAGCCGTATTCTCTCCTGTCCTTCTTCGGCGTTCAACAGTTAACTTGACTGCCGAAGGGGCGCTGGGACAATAGAGCAAGTGCACCATTCCTGGGGAAGTGATCGGACCCGCTAGACCATGCAGTTGGTGCCGGGACTAGCACTGCGAAAGAGAGCGCTTCCGATGCATGCCCATATCCTCTGCCGAATCCTCGGCAGTTTACATTCTATACTAGGCCGCTCTTGCACCCGCGGGTTGGGAGTGAGTGCCGTCCTTTTTCTGTGCGGTTGGGCCAGTGTGCGCGCCGATTTGGTCATTCTGAAGGACGGCTTCATCCTGCAAGGCAAAGTCAAACGAGATACCGAGATAATCATCGACGGCAATATCCCCATTGCGGTGTCAAAGTTGGGCGGCTTCTTTATGGTCGATGATGGCGCGCGCCGGATTATCTTCCCCCAACGGCAGGCGCAGGATGTCAGCGATTCGGACAGGACGAAGGAAAGCAGCATAGAGCAGTTCGAGCGGCGTTTCAAACGCCTGGATCACTTCCGGGTGCCTGCCGGTTTGTACGCGGGCTTCACTCCCTGGACCGACAAATGGGACCGTGCCAGGAAGCTGAACACTGGCCGCGGCACCGTCGAGATTCAAGAGCACCTGAGCATCCTGAGCCCTATCTTCGTACGCATCGACGCCCGTCGTTATAACTGGAGTCCGCATTACCTCACTCGTGAGCTGGACGCCGATTCGGTGCGCGATCTGCTCTACAAGCATCCCGATCTAAAGCTGAGCGGCACCGACAAGGACAAGGACGCGGCCAAACGTTTCCGCGTATTTCACTTCCTGGTCGAGGCGGGCTGGTATGAAAAAGCCGTCAGCGAGCTGGATATCATCCTCAAGGAAGCGCCGGACCAGAAGGAGAAAGTGGAGTCGGCGCGCGAGCAGCTGAAGGCGATCGTGACGTCGCAGTTCCTGGATTTGATCGAAAGAGCGCACAAAGCAGGCCGTCATGCCTGGACCCAGGAGAAATTGAGTGCGTTCCCCCGGCAAGGCGCGGATGAGAAACTTCTCGTCCGAGTGCGCGCGCTGCAAAGCTCTTATGAAACTGCGAACAAGAACCTGGCGACCGCGCGCCACCTTCTGGAAAGTCTGCTGGGCCGAATGGAGGCCACTTCCTCTCATGCATTCTTTGGCAATGTTGTTGCCGCCATTCTGGCGGAGCTAAACGTAGATAGCGTCGGCCGGCTGGAAGCGTTCCAGGGATTGGCCCAACAGGCGGAACACGACCGCGAGGCAAACCGGACGCCGAGTTATTCGGCCGAGCAGCTGCTGTCGTTGGCCGTTTCCGGATGGTTGCTCGGCAGCGCGGCGGCGGAATCCAAGCTGGAAACCGCCACCAGCTTGTGGCGGACGCGCGAGTTCATCCTCGAGTACCAGAAGACCGCGGATGCCGCCGTGCGCAGGCACATGCTCGCGGAGTATGAGAAAAACAGGAAGCTCCCGGTCGACGAGCTGGCTCAGCTGATCAGCTTGCTGCCGCCGCCGGAACCGTTCGAAGCGGTGTCGCTGACCGACGGGCCCTGGGCTGCCGGCGCGCTCCCCTTTGCGCCGGCGAGCATTTACTGGGCACTGTTCGGAGCGCAAAAGGCATTGCCGGCGCCTCCTCTCGAGCGCCAGGTCGACATTCCCGGAAACTTTCGCAAAGGACCCCGCTACTTTCTGCAGTTGCCGCCGGAGTATCACGTCGGCCGGTCTTATCCAGTCTTGTTCGTATTGCATGAGGCGGGCGAGAAGCCCGAGGAGATGCTGAAACGCTGGTCGATCGCCGCGGCCCAGAACGGTTATTTCCTGGTCGCCCCCGAATGGGAGAAAACGGGAAGCTCGCGCCGGGGTTACCAGTATTCAGCTCAAGAGCACGCGGCGGTCCTGGAAGTGCTTCGCGAGCTGCGCCGCCAATTCCAGGTCGATTCCGACAAGGTGTTCGTGTCCGGTCTCGGCGAGGGGGGCAACATGGCCTACGATGTGGGCCTTGCTCATCCCGACCTGTTCGCCGGTGTGCTTCCCATGGGCGGCCGGCCGCGCTACTTCGCGAAGTCTTACTGGCAGAACGGGCAATACTTGCCCTTCTACGTGATCGACGGCGACATGAACGGAGACGTCGCCAAGGACAACCGCCACATCTTCGAGAGCTGGATCCCGCGCGGTTACCCCTCCCTTTATGTGCAATACAAGGGCAGAGGGTCCGAATGGTTCGAGGCCGAACTCCCCACGATTTTCGATTGGATGAGCCGCAAGAAGCGCGCTTTCCCCATCCCCGAGCTGGGCAGAGTGGGCGGCGGCGGCCCCTTCGGCGAAGGGTTTCAATCCATGCGCCCGATCGACAATCATTTCTATTGGTTGCAAGGCCAGGGCCTGGGCGACAAGCAGATCAACGACAGCCAGGACTGGAAGTCGAGCATCACGCCGGGAACCCTTCAAGGACGGATTATCGACGCCAATCAGATCAACATCAATGCCCACGGCTTCAAGCGCGCGGTAATCTGGTTCAGCCAGGGAATGATCGACTTCGATAAACCGCTCACGATTCGCCTCAATTCCCAAAAGCTTTACGCCAACCAGAAAGTCGCGCTCAGCCTGGATACTCTCCTGGAAGATTTCTTCCAGCGCGGCGACCGGCAGCGCTTGTTTCTTGCCAAATTCGAGATCGTCCCCTGAGATCACAAGAGCGTATCGAAACGGGGCCAGGCCCCTTTACTCGCACGCTCTTGCGCACTCGTCTTCTCCGAATCCGGCTTCTTTGCCGGCGGGGTGGCTAAGGCAGTTTGTATGGCCGGGGCTGGGGTCCACGCAAGGCCCGGAGCACCCGGCTGATGCGCTCGTCCCCGCCATCCCGCGAGCCGGTGTATCGCAGATCGATGGGAACTCGCTGCTGGTTGTCGTTGGTTCGTTAGGCTCCACAGATCCTCGCATCCCAACCCATTACCTTGGGTATGGCACACGGCAGCGGCCAGTCGGCGCGGCGTGGGCCATCGACGCCCTCGACGGCATAGCGCAAACCAGTTGGGCGGCTCAGAATGCGGTAGCCCAAATCCGCAATCTCGATCGTCAATGGTGGGAACCCTGCAATTGCGGGTCGTTGTATGGGGAAACCCGGTTCCTGGTGGGTGATATGGGCGGACGCAGCGGAGCAAGATCGGATGCGACGGTTGTATGCTTACGGTCGCGGCTGCCCCGGCCGGATGGCAGTCGTCACCCCAAAGAACTCCGAACGCCGAGGCCCAGGCCGCAAGGGTAAACAGGACATGCGGACGAAGTAAAGGTAAGATCTGTCCAAGCGATTCTGCTGAAGATCTCTGGGAAAGGCAGACCGAACGAAACGCGGCAACTGAGATGGGCACCTGTTCTTTTGTTTAGTACAATGCTAAGAATGAAGGCAGAGGCGAAACGGAGTGTAAAATGCAATTGCCGCAGCCGGTGCCCGACCTATTCGGCGATCTGGAAGCCGACGAACAGGTATATCAACCGCGGCCGGCGCCGCTCTTTCGGCCGCATCGCATCATCCTCACCAAAAGGAGCGTCACCACGCCAGGACACCGGGCTTTCATCGAACGCATCTGCGCCGTCTATCCTCGCGCCGAAGTCGTCGAGCAGTTCGATACGCCGCATAACAAGATCAGCCTCGGGGAATCCGATCCGTTGGCCTTGCACTACGAAGGCCGGCGCACGCTGGTCTTCGGTGTTCACCAAAGCGCCTTGGGACGCAGCACCGAAGAAAACAGTACCTGCCCGAATTTCTGGCACTTCTCACCTTATGGCTACTGCCCGTACGGCTGCCAGTATTGCTATCTGGCCGGCACGCAGGGCGTGCGCTTCTCGCCGACGGTGAAGATCTACGTCAACTTCGACGACATTCTGGCGCAGGTCGACCGCAAGGCCCGAGAAATTGGCTGGCCTGAGGCGTTCTACCTGGGCAAGCTGCAAGACGGGATGGCCCTCGACCCACTCACGGGCTATTCGCGGATCATGATACCGTTCTTCGCCAAGCATCCGTTTGCTCGCTTGCGAATCCTGTCCAAGTGCGCCGACTTCGCCAACGTGCTCGATCTCGATCATCGTGGCCATACGGTGCTCTGCTGGAGCCTGAACCCTGCGGCGGTGCGCCGTGAATTCGAGTTGATCACGCCGCCCATCGAGGAGCGCATCGAAGCGATGCGTCAGTGCGCCGAAGCCGGCTATCCGATTCGCGTCATGCTGATGCCGATCATCCCGATTCCCGATTGGCAACGGCACTACGACGAGATGTTGGAACAATTGCTGACCGTGGTTCCGGTGGAGCGCATCACCTTGGGCGGCGTATGCAGCTACGGCCCAGCCATTCAGATCATGGAAGCGAAGCTCGGCAAGGACAACCTGATCTCGCGCTCGTTGACCGTGATTGACAACGGTCCCGATGACGGCCGCGTCCGCTATCCGCGTGCGCAGCGCGAAGTGGTTTATCGCCATCTCCTGCAAACGATCCGCCACCACCAACCCGATCAAACCTGCGCCCTGTGCATGGAAGATGTTTTGATGGCCCAGGACCTGGGCCTGTATCCAAATACCGGGCGCTGCAATTGCATCTTGTAGACCTGCTTCATTCCCCTCTCAGCGAGCTTTCGCCTTGTCCACAGACGTTTTGCCCTCGGTCGAGCACCTCGAGCTTATTGCTGCCCCGCTTTCGAATGGCCCTCGAACGCGTCGGCGCTTCTTCGCCTTCCTGCAAAAATGGCGGAGCTGGTTGCGTCAGCAGATCGGTCGATCACAGGCCGGGGACAACGGCCTTGCGGATCGCGGCACCGACGATCTTTTGGCACTAGCGCTGCTCGTGCAATTCGTCCGCGATCGAGCACCGGACGCCATTCCATCGCTGGATCAGCTGCCCCGACGCCAAGCGGGCTTGACGCTTGGCCAATTGTGTGGCGACCTGCAAAGCACGACGACGTGCCCCGCGCTCAAAACAGTGTTCGAGCCGACACGGTATGCCGGCCAATGCATCCTCCCGACAACGGTGATCGAACGCACATTCTGGCAGCCCATCATTCAGGCAAGCCGAAGACTCTATGGCTCACGTGTGCCGATCACGATCTTTGGCGACCTGCATCAATGGTGTCTGGCCTTCTCCCCTGCGGAATCGCCCACCGCCAAGCGCGGCACCCGCAGCGAAACGCGTCGCTATGACAAGGGCATTCATTACACGCCAGCGGCATTGGTGAACTATCTCACCTCGCGCGTGTTGGCTCAGGCGTTTGCTGGGCTCTCGCCCGAACGGGTGCTGGAGCGGCGTATCCTCGATCCCTCCTGCGGATGCGGCATCTTCCTCGTGGCTGCGCTCCGTTACATCTTCGCGGCGCTGAGCAAGGACATGCGAAGTGAACTCTCATTGCAAGTTCGGTTGAACATCCTCACCCGGATGATCTTCGGCACGGATCTCGATGCCCAGGCTGTCGGGTGGACGATCCGTGCATTGTTGCTCACCGCATGGGAGCGTTCCGGCCGAGCCGATGAGCTTCCCGTGACGGTCCCGGAATTGAGCCACAATATCGTAGCTCGTGACTTCCTCGCGCCGGTTACCAGATCCGCAGGGGATGGCATCGACGTGATCCTGGGTGGCCCGCCGTTCGTGCGACTTCAGCAGATGCTTCACTCGGACCCCGCCGCCGTGGAGCGGTACAAGCGCGAGTTCCGCACAGCACAGTCCGGTCAATTCGATCTCTACATCCTTTTCATCGAGAAAGCCATTGACCTCCTTGCGCCCAACGGCTTCCTGGCGTTCAGCGTCTCAAACACATTCCTCCGGTCCGAAACAGGGCGGGTTCTCCGCCAACTGATCGGGGAGCAATGCCAGGTTCACGACATCATCGAGTTCGAGGACCCGAAAATCTATCCCGATGCAATCATTCAGATCGCCCTCGTGGTGCTGCAAAAATCGGTTGCTCGCAGCGTTGGCCGGCATGTCTGGATCCGCGGTAAAGGCCTGCTTCGGGAGAAACTTGGCGCCTTGGCAACCCACTCCGCGAATGCACAGGTCGAGACGCGACTTCTGTCTCCCCAGAGCGTCCGCTCCGACCGATGGTTCTTTCAATCCACGGAAGAAACCCACGTTCTGACGCGGCTCCAGGCAGTCGGAAAACCGCTCAGCCGCATACCCATCCATATCGGTCAAGGCATCGTCACCGGAGCCGATGATGTGTTCCTGGTCCGCAAATTCAAAGAGGGCCGCGACGGTGCGATACTGGTAGAGCAACGAAAAACTGGCTGGCACTTTTGGATTGAGGCGCCGATGCTGCGGCCCATCATTCGCAATCGCGACATTCACGGGTATACTGTGCCGTCGTTATCGACGTTCTGTGTGCTTCCCTACGACGCATGGGGAAAACTTCTGAACGAAGAAACTCTCCAACGAGACTTCCCGCGAACCTACCAATACCTCCTGGCAAACAAACATCGACTCACCACCGGCATTCGGAAACGTCTCGATGTCTGGTATGGCTTCTCGTCAGCCTCGGCCTTGCGCCTCACCGCCCGCACGAAGATTATCGGCGGCTTGATTACTTCGGGCGGCGACATGACGATCGTCCCTGGCACTGACCTTTGCCACAGCGGCGTACTGTCCATGGCTCCTGATGCCGCAGTGATCGATCCGTATTACCTGCTTGGTGTCTGCAACAGCACCATCTTCTGGACGATCGCGCAACAGAAAATGCCGACGATGGGCATCGGCAGACACGCCATTCGCCTGGAACGACTGCGCCAATTCCCTCTCGTGGTTCCCTGTCAGGAAAATCAAGGGTTGGTACAAGCGATCGCATCCGCAGCGCAGAGTCTTGTTGTCGATCCCGTGCCGCTGAGGCGCAAAGAGATCATCGCTGAAATTGATCGTATGGTTCGTGAGCTGTATGGCGTGCCGAAGAATCAACTTGGGCTGCATGACCAATGTGTCGCGGAATGATGAAAAGCGAATGACCCCGATCCAAAACCGGTAGTAGGTTCCTCGATGCCACTGTCTGTCGGACCAGGACCCCCGTCTCCGATAAGTTCAATCTTCAGGAAGAAGGCCGGTACAAAACTCGGCGCCGCCCATCCCGAGGATTCGTAAATCTGGGTATGATTCCATCAGCAATTACTGAAAGCACGCGAGACCACAAAGGAGGCGTTATGCACAAGCGCTCGTGCATGTTGCGAACTACACGAAATACCGGCTGCTCCATCATTTGGTTCGACCGCGCAAGTTGGCTGGTCAGCAATCAGTTTACAAGTACGGCTCACTGCTGCGAAACAGAACTGTGCAAAAGGTGAGTAGCCTTCTGCCGTCGTTTCTCGCCGAAAAGGCGTTCGAGCTGAATATTATTGCGCCCTATGCGATGCAAGCCCTTGGCGCGTCATTCGAGGATCTTTGAACCGCCGTGAAGGAAAACGCGTGTAAGCCCGTCCCATTACCGATCAAGAACGCCTTGTCGTTGGCACGCCAGCCTCGGAAACCAAAACTCTTTCCCGTCTTGGTCCCCGTTGGTGATGAGGAAGCGGAAATGGAGAACCGTTATTGACGGTCCACGATTCCTCGAATTTGCTAACTTTTTGAATTGAGTGATTCGGGCAGGCCTCAACCAAACAGACCAGCCGCTTTGAGCCGGTCGTAGGTATCCGCGATTTCCTTGTCATTGAACTTTGCCCCTTTGAATTCCCGGAACCGGGCTAGCACTTTTTGCTTGGGCGGCTCTTTTCCGAGGGTTGCTTTCATTTCCCGGAAAGCATAGTCGAGCGTCGCGATAAGTTCGAGGTGATCAGGCTGCAGAGGCAGCAATGCCTTGACCGTGCTCTTCACGGTGCCCTCGTATCGCTCGAGCATCGCCGCATGTTTTGCGATCAGCTCTTCGCAAGCTGGTCCAGGCGTAAACTTGGAGTACTTGTCCGGGTTTGGCGAGCTATCGGCAATCACCTCGTCGGCCATGAGCCATTCCGTGTCGCCCAGGATGGTGTTGCAGAAGGGCCCATAGTGAAATACTTCGAAGCGATACCGCATCGGGACATCCAACACTTGGAGGAAATAGACGATCTTCTGGATAGCCGTGCGGCCGAGATAGCCGCCGTCCCTCTGGGCCACATCCGCAGCTTCCTTGACGACCTGTGCCAAAAGGGCATGTTCCCACGTCCCACTCAAGAACAAGCTCATGATTGGCCTCCCAACTTGCGATATTCGTCAAGCGCGAAAGACCTGATTGTACGAAGCAGTTCCGCATTGTCACGGGCGATGTCGGAAAAAATGCGGGCTACTTGGAAACGCCTGGGTATTCGTCGCAGGATGTGGCTTCTTGATCCCAGGTAATGCGATTCTCCGCTTGATTCGATGAGTGGCAGAGCCACCAACCCCGTTGCTTCCGTGTCCTCCGGCAGCAAGAGTCTATGAATCGATTGCGAAGCAACATCGGGAATGAAGTCAACCTCGGGGAAATTCTCGCGCAGCTTTTCCAGCAGCTTTCCCGAATGTTTCAAATCCATCGCGTTGGCATCTTCTCCGGTTTCATGTACGACCCGATGGTGGTTCCGATCCCGAATGCGAGCTGCCCATTTGCCATGCCCTCCCTGGCCCTTTTCGGCCTCCTGAAGTATCGTCGCCATCGCCTGAATGTCCGTCTGGTTCAGGATCTTGTCAGCAGAATCAAAAGCCTCCCGGCCTTTCTCGGCAAAATACTGGCACAGGTAATAGTCGTAAATCCGACGAATGCGATGATAGTAGACCTGGGTATTCATCTGATAGCGCGCCAGAATCAACGCCTCGAACGTGTGGATGCCGTCTCGATGCAACGCAATCTCCAAAGCACCGCCATCCGCCTCGTGCAAGTCTAGGCACTGCACCATGCGTCGATGGTCGAACCGACCATACTCGACTCCACAATGATGCGAATCGCGCTGCAAATAATCGGAGCGATCCGCGTCCATCTCCCCGGAAACCAAGTCCTTCAACACCTTGAGTTGCGGAGGCATGACCGCCCCGCCGCGGAGAAGCTTTCCCAGCAAACCAGAAAACCCGGCGAAGTACGCTTTGTCCAATTCGTTGCCGAGAAACTCTTTCTCCTCTACCAATTTGAATGTGAAGGACTCGTGGCCGCCGCCCTCGTGTATCACGGTTTCTGCCGCATGAGAGAAGCACGCATGGCCTACGTCATGAAGCAGACCTGCCAAACGAACCAACTGCCTGGCAATGGCCAGTGGTTCCTGATTCAGCTCGGCGACTTTCTTGAGGTTCCATTCAAGAAGGGCTCCGCGCGTTGCCGCGAGCTGGTCAAAAGCCCGGCTTGCAAGCTCCATCACTCCCAGACAGTGCTCGAACCGCGTGTGGGTCGCCCCGGGATACACCAGGTCAGTCAAAGCAAGCTGGCGAATATGTCGCAATCGCCGAAAGATCCAGTGGTCGATAATCTTCCGTTCGTTTTCCGAATACCGGATAAACCCATGGACAGGACAACGAATTCGATGATGCGGAACATCGTTATTCGTCAAATACTCTGGCTGGCGAAAGGACGAAGTTGCTTTCATGCGTTTGCCCTGACTGGCCGATGTGGTAATATACGGAAGTACATTATCCTGTCAAGGCCGAGGTCGCATCCGCATGAGGCGGAACCGGGTTTGGGATGGGGCTTGTTCCTGAAAAGCGTCCTGCCAATCGTCGCTAGACCATTTCCACTGTTCTGCCCTGTCTACCAACCCTCGACGCACTGGATTGCCGTGGATGGATTCGATCATCGCCAGCACCGTCTGTGGCCAGGGAGGTGCTAGCGCGTCGGTTTCAATCCATGGCGAGAACCAGACGAGACGCTTCGAGTAGTCGAAAGTGCGTCGGCACGAGTACGCTTGACACCCTACCGCTTCCACGAAGGCCGGGCCGAAAACAGCCCGTCCCCTTGGTCTCTAGAGGGGCACTCCCATCGTCGGCGTTTATCCCACCGATGGGCTCAAAATAAGGGCCCAAATCTCTTGGGCTGCTGTTCCATCTCCGCCTTGCTGAATCTAAAATAGTGGCGTCGCGACTATCGCGAGCGCTTGGTGATTCGTGACGCGAGTCGGCGCAGGTCTCCGGGCCTCGCTGCTAGCGCTGACCGCAGTCTCCTCCAGGTTCGGAGAGACCTGCGGTCAATCCGAGTGCGGGGTCGCGAGACCCCTCGCACAGCTGAGGAGGCACCGCGTGGTTCTGTCCAGTAAGACGAGGGCGACGGCCGCTCCCATGGCGCGATTGGCTGCCGAAATGGCTCGTTTTCGGCGCACTTTCGGCGCACTCTTGGCGCACCTTCGATTGGCCCAAGCGCAATCTGATATCCATGCGTATGGAAGGCATGTTGCAAACGGCGCCGGGCCCCTTTACTTGCACGCTCTTGGGCACTCGTCTTCTCCGAATCTGGCTTCTTTGCCGGGGATGCTGGCTGAAAGGGCAGCGGGGGACGCGGGCGGGGCCAAGCGGCTGCTGGATGCTGGCCTTACGAGAGAACGAGAGGCATATTGAATGTGGTATTCTAGGCACTAAAGGAATGGGCCGATGCAGTTCTGATCGACGCCAGGCACAGTCAGGGCCAAGGGCAGCGATGCAATGTTCGGACGCGCTTCGGCTGCCACGTGGCCCGTTACCCGGATAACTTGCTTCCGATAACGGAGAGAAGGGTACAACCCATGCATCGTCTCACGCGGCACTGGAGAATCCTGCTGGGCTGGCAATTTTTGGCTGTGCTCACGGCCATCCTTTGGCCCTCAGGATGCGTTCTTGCCCAGGCGTTCCCGTCGGACCCTGTGGAACAATTGCGGCGGACCCTGAAAGCCACCGATTCGGAATTGATAGCCCAGGATAAGCAATTGGCTCAACAGCTTGAAACGGCAAAGCCGGAGGACCTGACAAGGACGAGGCTCTACAACGAAGCGCGGGAACGCCTCCTCACGCAGCGTATCGATGCGCTGCGCAACATCAGCGACATGCGCCTTGGGCTGCAGCTTCAGGATTGGAATCAAGATCTCGACTCTCCGGATGAAAGAACTCTGGTAACCAAGAAGGTTCGAGCAGTTCTGGCCAATCGATTCAAAAAAGCAATCCGGGATGCTCTTCACTACGGAAGCACAACTGCTCGACTCGCCGCCATGAACCTGCTCGCGGAATCGGGGGTGCTCATTCGAACTGCGGACGATACCAAACTGATCGGTCGGGGATTCGGTCCCGATCTCGCGGACATCGTCCAACATGGCAATCTTCCTGTAGTCCAGGAAACTGCAGCCCGTGCATTGGGCCAGGTGTTCCCAGCGCCGCAGGTCGCTGTGCCTGCGTTGCGGAAACTGCTCGAATCTCCCCTTCCTGCCGAACGTCGCGCCGCGGCCTCCGGTTTGCTGGGGCTGATCCAGGTCGTTTCCCAGCTCGCCGTCGGGTATAAGAGCACGAACCGGCCGGACGCCGACCTCGCGGATGTCCTGGGCGTTGTTCAACTGGTTTTGCCGGCGGCCAGTCAAGGATTATCCGACCGCGACGCCGAGGTCCGCCGGCTGAGCGCCCAGGTGGTCCAAGAAGCGGCGGCTGCCCTGGTCAATCAAATACCGCAATCACGTTCGCTGGAAGAAAGCGCTAACACTGGGCGTGCGCCGGGCAGCGAGAAATCGGCGGAACTGCTCCAGCGTGCGGCGGAGGCTTTGCGGAACGCCGCGCCCGCCGTGGCGCGGGCGCTGCGCGATCCGGATCCGGCCGTTCGACTCGAAGCCCAGCGTGCCCTGGAAAAAATGGGCACTGCGCGGCAGCGCTTTCAGCGCTTGATCGAGAGCACCGGCCAGCAACAGAGCACCCGCCTTTCAGCCGACGAACCAGGCGCACGTTCGGGACAACCCGGTAAGTCAGCCGCGCCCGATGCACTTCTAGAAGCTCTTCAGATCGCCATTCCCGCCTTGAAAGCGGATTTACAGGATCCTAATGTTTTAGTCCGCCTCGGGGCCGTCGATGTCCTGGAAGCGCTGGGTCAGGACGCCGCACCGGCGACGCCGGACCTTGTCGAAAGGCTCGGCGACAAGGACGTGTTCGTTCGCTGGGCTTCCGCCAGGACGCTCGGCAAAATCACTTCGGCCGCAAAAGCGCCGGCCATCGAGGGACTGTCTGCGCTCTTGTTCGATACCGACCTGGAAGTGCGTCTGGCGGCCGCTTCTGCTCTCCAGCGCTACGGCCCTCTTGCCAAGCCGGCGGTTCCCGACTTGATCCGGGCCATGCGGGCCAGCGATGCGGAAATGCGCGTGGCCGCCATGCGAACACTCGAAACCACCGGCAAGGCAGCTCAGCCGGGCATCCCAGCGCTTGCCACGGCCTTGCGGGACCCTGATCCGCGCGTTCGGCAGGCGGCAGCCGAGGTCCTCGGCAAATTTGGTCCTTTGGCCCTGTCGGCTGAGGTGGCCCTGCGCCGCTCACTGAGCGACGACAACCCTGATGTCCGTCGGGCCGCGAGCGACGCTCTCCTCGATATCTTGAGGCCCATAGACCAGAAGTAAGCACGCCTAAAATAGCCTGCTGCGAACAGGGTATTGTCTTATTTTGCCAACCTGGCATCAATCTTCTCGTAGCTCAAGCTGGCAGCTTGAGCTGCTACCCGAAAGGGTCAGGAGTTTCTGGCCTCTTTTTCATTGCTCCCTCAAGGGCTGGCTCCGGGCGCACAGTCATGAATTACCTGGTAAATGGCGACCGTTAGTCGGGGCCCCTCCCGGTATTCCAGCGGAACACGGCCGGCATAGAAGCAGCCTACCGTGCGTAACGCCACCGAGTCATCGACCTTGAATTCCCGAATTCTTCGCAGCGGGACCTCTTCGAGTGGCATTCCTTGTCGATGGATCGTCTCTCCGGGGACAACCAGCCAGTCGCCCGCGCGCAGGCGCGACACACCAGGTTCGACCGGCCTCATGCCCGCGCGCTCTGCGTAATATTGAAAGCCCCAGTGACCCACGTACCAGATTGTGCCACCTTCCTTTTTGTTCAGAAACTCCGCAGCCTTTGCTACAAGCTGCTTTTGCGCGTAGGCGTCGCGCACATCGATTCCGTAAAACACCGCCCCGAGGAGCGTGCCGGCAAGGACAATGCCCCAGTTCAGCCGTCTGCGGGCACGCGCACGACAGGTCAGGGACGCGAGTCGTCCCACGAGCAGCGTTGTTACCACGACGATCCCCATCGTGCGTCGAACGGCCGGGAATGGGCTGAGTGTGAAATAGCCCCCTATCTCCGCCGCCAGCCATGACAGTAAGAACCACTCCTTGGTGTGCCTTCCGGCTTGCAGGTGCCGCCGCCAGCCGCTTCTCAGCCGGCATAATCGAAGGAGAATAACCGCTGCCACGGCAAGAACCAGCGTCCCGGCACTGTCGAAGACGCCGTCCTCCAGCCTGACCTGATCGGAGTAGCCGGCCAGGTGCCACCGGATAGTTCGATAGGGAGATGGGATCGTGCCGACGAGGAGGAATCCTGCGAGAAGCGCGCTTCCCGTAATCACCAGCGTGCGGAGACGGACATTCAACGCGTGGAGCCCGAGCAGGGCCAGGGCAGGGGAGGTGGCGCCGAGAACGCCAAGCAGAGGAAAGGTCAATGTGGCTCTATCCCAAAGCGTGGCATCACTTTGGTGAACGTGAAAAAGAAAATGCGATTTGCCGTAGCGCAGCGCCATCAGCCATTCCCAGCCCGCAAACATCAGGATCGACAACGCCGTCGCGACGAATGCCTCCTTCCAGCGCTTGAACCAGAACCCATAGAGGACGATGCTCAGCGGGGCGAGAAACGCCGTGTACTTCGTCTGCATGGCGAGACCGGCAACAACGCCTGCCAGAAGTGCAAAACCGATGGATCGACCCTCGCAAGCCTGGATAAAGACCACCAGCGCGAAGAGGCTCAGGGCCAGGGCCGGTATATCCAACATCAAGTTCATGCTGGGCAGGAAGGTGGGCGAAAAAAGCAGATAGATCAGGAGGCCCCATTCGAAGCCACGTGCAAACCGGCGGGCAAGGACATACACAGACACGACAAACAGGAGGGCAAAGGGCCATTGCCAGAGCTTCCACAGAAAAGGCTCGTCGCCGAAAATCTTGACCGCCAGAGAGATCCAGTAGGGCACCACCGGCGGCGCTAGCACCTCATCCGCTGGGACGATCCCGTCATACCAGAAGATTTGAAATCCGTATGGGTCGAGGGGATGCTCTGCGATCTGGACTGCATAGTAGTGGTACGCAGTGTCGTCTACCTGCATCGGCTTGCACGCGTTCAGCAACGTGAAGCACAGGGAGAGGCCGATCAGCAAGAGCGCCACCGGACCGCTAGGGCCCTTGGCAAGGACATGCCATTGGCTGAATCGTGGGTCTGAATTCACAGTCGCTCGCCGCTTCCGGCAGCGCGGGGGGAATCGCGGCCGTCCCGCTGGTTCGAAGGCATGGACGATCGCAACGGGTTCCGAACCTTGAGCATGACCTTCGCCGCCTGATAAGTTGCCATTCTGCATGCCCCGCGATCGTTGGGCAACAGCGAATCCCAATGCCGACATCGAATGAAATATGCTTGTGGCCCACTTGACGTGGTTGGTACATTAACTCAGAAGCGTATTGCCGATTGACCGGGAGAGTAGGTGCGGGCTCACGGACAGTCGTTCGTGAGCCCCTGCTGTTGAGATGGAGCATGACCGAAGCGCCGCAGCCACTGGCCAACACCGCCGCCGATTCCGCATTGCAGGCGTATGTCCTGGGACCGGTCGACTTCGACGCTGCGCTCGCGCTGCAGCGCCGGTTGGTCTATCAGGTGAGCGGTGACCGTTCCGCCTCTGCGCTGGTCCTCTGCGAACACCCGCCTTTGATCACCGTCGGCCGCCAGGGAAGTTGGAACAATGTCCTGTGCGAGGCGGAGGAGCTGGTCGCGCGCCATTGGAAGGTTCGGTGGGTGAACCGCGGCGGCGGCTGCCTGTTGCACCAACCTGGTCAACTGGCCATTTATCCTATCCTCGCCCTGGATCGCCTCGGTCTCGGCCTGCAAGACTACATCGATCGACTGCAAGAGGTCGTCGTCGCCGTGCTCGATGACTTCAGCATTCGCGCTCATACGCGGCCGGGACAGCCCGCGGTCTGGGTGGGAGATCGGCCTGTGGCCGGCATCGGCATCGCCGTGCGAGACTGGGTGACTTACTACGGCGCCGTGCTGAACATCAATCCTAATCTCGAGGTGTTCCGGCGCGTGCTGACTTGCGGATCGGGACGGGCGGAAGGCGCCATCATGACGTCGATCGAGCGCGAGCGCCGTGGGCCGCTGCGGCCTGCACTCGTTCGCGAGCGTTTGCTGGAGCATTTCGCGCAGCGATTTGCCTTCGCACGCACGTCGCTCTTCTTCGAACATCCCTTGCTCCGGCGAAAGGCCCCTCTCGATGCGCTCGCTACCCGTTCTTGACTCCTTGCCCGCGCCAAGCGCGCCGCCCCCGCAGCGCCGCTTGCCCGACTGGCTGAAGCGCAGCCTACCCCGCGGCAATGGGAACTCCTTTACGCAGGAATTGCTAAACGAGCTGCGCCTCGAAACGGTCTGTGAGAACGCGCGCTGCCCGAACCGGCCCGAGTGTTACGCGCGCCGGACCGCCACGTTCATGATCCTGGGAAACGTCTGCACCCGTCCCTGCGGCTTCTGCTCCGTCCCGCGCGGGTCACCGGAAGCCCTGGAGGATGACGAGCCGGAGCGCGTGGCGGAAGCTGCGCTGCGTCTAGGACTGCGCCATGTGGTGATCACTTCCGTGACGCGCGATGATCTGCCCGACGGCGGGGCCGATCATTTCTACCGCTGCGTTCTCGCGGTGCGCGGCCGAACCGGCGCAGCCGTTGAAGTGCTCACTCCCGATTTCCTGGGAGACGAGAGCGCCATCGAGCGGGTCCTGCAAGCCCGGCCCGAAGTTTACAACCACAACATGGAAACGGTGCCGCGCCTGTACAAAAAAGTCCGCGGCAGGGCCGAGTACCAGAGGAGCCTCGATCTGCTCGCGCATGTCAAACGACGGGCCCCCGAAATCGTCACGAAGAGCGGCCTGATGCTGGGCCTGGGTGAGACCAGGGAAGAGTTGCTGGAGGTCCTGGCCGATTTGCGCGATGTCCGCTGCGATAATCTGACTCTGGGGCAATACCTGGCGCCGACGCTGAAGCACATTCCTGTCAAGCGCTACGTGCCGCCTGCGGAATTCGACGAGCTGGCGGTACTGGCCCGCTCGATGGGATTCAAACATGTGGCAAGCGGGCCGTTCGTACGCTCCAGTTACCATGCCGATGAAATGGTGAAGGACCATGCAAGCGCCCGTGATACTCCCTGAGTTGGGAGCAGCACCCGTGGTCCTGAGCTCCTGGTACGCCGACTCCGGCGAGGAGATCTTCGAGGGCGATCGCCTGGTGGAGGTGCTCGTCAGCGGCGCCACCTTTGACGTGTCCGCACCGGCAACGGGCCGGCTGGTCGAGAAAACCGCCTGGCCCAACGACCCCCTGCATCCGGGACAGGTGCTTGGCGTTCTGGAAGTGAACGAGAGTGCGGTTCGTCCCGATCAAGGGCAGTAGTAGTCTGCAATTGCGGACGGGCTCCTGGATCGCGCGAGGATTTCATGGCCCGAGCGCTCTTCATCTCGCTGGATGGATTGGATGGGACAGGCAAATCGACTCAATGCCGGCTGCTGGCGGACTGGTTGCGGACGCGCGGCCACCAGGTCACAGAGTGCGCCGATCCCGGCGGCACGGCCATTGGCGACGTGATCCGCGACCTGCTGCTGGACCGGCGCCGCGAAATGGCCCTGCCGTGCGAAACTCTCCTCTTCATGGCCAGCCGGGCGCAGTTGACTGCCGAGATCATTGCCCCGGCGCTGGCATCCGGCCGGATCGTCGTCTCGGACCGCTATCTGCTGGCGAACGTTGTCTACCAGGGCCATGCGGGTGGACTCGACCCCGCTCTGCTATGGCAGGTCGGCCGGATCGCCACGGGTGGACTGGAACCAGACCTCACGCTCATTTTGGATTTGCCCATCGAGATGGCCCATGGCCGGCGGCTTGGCCCGGCGGATCGCGTGGAGAGTCGCGAGTCTTCGTATCACGAGCGCGTGCGCACTGGGTTCCTGGCCGAAGCCCAGCGTCGGCCCGACAGAATCAAGGTAATCGACGCCAACCAGTCCATCGCCCTAGTGCAAGATCGTGTTCAGGAGGAGGTGGCCCGTGTCCTGGCAGCGGGTGCGGGGGCATGAGCCCCTTGTCGAGATGTTCGAGCGCATCGTCGCGCGCGGCCGGCTCGGCCATGCCTATCTTTTCTCCGGACCACCGGGCGTCGGCAAGCGCCTCTTTGCCGAGGAGCTGGCCAAGGCCCTTCTCTGCGAGGCTCCGGCAAGGCCGCGCCTGGAAGCCTGCGATCAGTGTGCCGCATGCGCCCAGGTCGCGGCCGGCACTCATCCCGATTTTTATGTCGCCGGGCGACCGGAGGATGGTCTGGAGCTGCCGATCGAAGTTGTCCGCGAGCTATGCCATTCCTTCAGTCTGAAGTCGGCGCGCGGCCGAGGCAAGGTCGCAATCCTCGACGATGCCGACGATCTCAATGACGCCGCGGCTAACTGCTTTCTCAAAACACTCGAAGAGCCGCCGCCGCGCTCGGTTCTTCTGCTGATCGGCACTAGTCCCGACCGGCAACTGACAACGATCGTATCCCGTTGCCAGGTCGTGCACTTCGCGCCGCTTCCCGAATCCCTGGTCGCGGAGATCCTACGCGAGCAGGGACTCGAAGACCCGTCGCTCATTGATCGGCTGGCCCGGCTGAGCGGGGGCAGCCTGGGGCAGGCCCTCGCCCTGGCGGACCCGGCCCTATGGAGCTTTCGCGAAAGCCTGCTCGACCTCCTCAGCAAAACGCCCTGCGATAGCGTTGGGCTGGCGCAAACCCTGGTCCGCTTCGTCGAGGAAGCAGGCAAGGAATCATCTGCCCAGCGGCGCCGGGCCGCGCTGGTTGTGGGCTTCCTGGTCGAATTCCTGAACACGGCCCTGGAGCTGAGCGTGGGCAGCACGCCCAAACTGGCGGAACCGACGGACATGCGTATGTTGGAGGAATTGGTTGGACGCAAGGACCCGGAACAAATCCTGGCCTTACTCGACCGCTGCCTGGAAGGCGATATGCAGATTGACCGGCGCGCTCAGCTTGTTCTGGTGCTCGAGGCGCTGATGGATGCTACCGGTCGCGCGATCCAGTAGGTTTATTTGCGGTGCAATTGCTATTGCCCCGCCAAGGGCGACTTGCTATACGCACTCCCTCCAGAACTCATTTAGCATTTGGGAAACTCTCGTTGCGCACGCACGGTCCGTCGCGCTGACAGGCCCTCCTTCGAGCGGAGTCTGCGCCGAGCGGGCCAAGAAAGGGCAGGCTTTTGCCGTGAAGCGCTGGGCGGTCCTGACATTGTTGCTGAGTGGGTGCAGTACCGCGCCGCTGGCGGATGTACTGGACCACCTCAAGCCAGGCAGGCTGGAACCGGGGCAGACGGCGCCTTACGGAGGCGTTTGTAATCCCCATCCGGGAGGGCCCGCGCCGACTGTAGCCGGCCCAATTCCGCCTCCGGTTTTTCCCACAGCACCGGCACCGACAGCGCCGCCAACGGGGGCCCCACTCGCACCTGGAGCCGCGCCGTCCTTGCCGGCGCCGGTCATGCCGATGCTCTTGTCGGGCCCGACAACTGGCACGTCTGCCGGTCCGAACAAACTCCCTGCCATCAGCACCGGGAATCCGCCCTGAGCAACTCATTCCTTTCCGTATAGCGCAGCAATGCTGGCGGCTTGCTCGTGATGCGCCAGCCAGGCCGCCACTTCGCGGGTCTCGCCGGCGAGCTGCTCAACTTGCCGGCGTTCCAGATGCAGCGCATCGGCCACGTCCGCGGGGATGGCGAGATACCCCCCCCCTAGGTCGCTGCGCACGCGCTGCTCCAGGCGCCTGTGAAATTCATTGCGGATTGCGGACCAGCGCACAGGTAAGAAAAGAATGACGAGGACGTGGAGAATCACTAATACGACCAATAGAACGATTGCCGGCAAGAGCACGTCAAACAATTCGATCTTGATGTCGGTCATGAAATGACGCCAGAGCAGACGCAGGCAGGCGGCGACGAAAACGGCGGCAGGAAGCCAATCCGCCAGAAGCGTAAGGCCGCCCTGCGCCCAACGGCGCACTCCAGCCGGGTGAGTCCATTGGCGTTCGACACTTTGCAAGACTTCGACCAGCGCCTGCGCATAGCGTTGCCGCCAATTCATCTTGGAGGTGGCTTCCACCGGCTGGGTGAGCAGGTCGAGCGGAAAGCCTTCTCGATCTGCTTCTACGAGAAGACGGTTGGGGAGCGCACGCGCGCGGGCATCCAGGTGACGATCGCCGGCCGCCGCGCTGCAGTTCCGTGAGAAGGCAGCCAGGTCCCATGCAGCCGGCATTTGCACGGATTGTGCGGAGCGGGGCAGAAACGGGAGCCGATCGCGAAGTGTCGAGCCGAAATACTTCGCGCGCGTGAGCAAGTGCAGGTAACCCGCCATGATCCCGTGGAAGCGGCGCTGGCCTTCCATTGCAAAGTGTTGTTCGATTTCGCGCTGATAGGGCTCCAACGTGTTCAGGAGAGCTTCCACCGTGGAGGCAGCTTCCTCCGCCAGGATTCCTTCCCAGCTGGTTCGGGTCTTGTCCGCCGCCGCGGACAACTCCGGCGGGCACGCAGCGTCAAGCGCTTGGTGCAGCTGCTGCAGCAATTGGCTGACGCCGCGAGCCTTGATGGCCTCGATCTCCAGACGCGTCAAACCCACTTCCAACCAGCGGACAAGCTCGGAAAACTGTTCTCCCTCCGGCAGGGAGGGCGGTTGCAGGCCGTCGCCATCGGCTCGATCGACCCACGCCTGAGCGGTGGTGCGGAAGAGAAGAGGATTGTCGAATCCTTCGTTCTTGAGATCGCGAAGAAGATCTTCATCCGGCCGCACGCCGCCGGTGCCATGCAAGCAGCGGTCCCATTTATTGAGCACAAACGCAAAGGCGTGCCGGCGGCGCTGCTCTAGGAAAAGTTCCCAGCCCAACTTGTCGTGATATTTTTCCTGGGAGCCTACGTACAGCACGATGTCGGCCACCGGCAGGAGATTGTGCAGTTTCTCGCGGTTGGCGAGGTCGTTGCTGTCCAGGTCGGGCGTGTCCACCAGAATCTTTTGTTCGAGCGACGGCCGATTGTGCGCTGCCAGCCGGCAATGTTGCATGACCGGGTCCAGGCGCTCGGGGCGGACCGACGCGTGATAGTAGACGACGGGATCGCGCGTCGTCGGCCGGACGAACGAGGCCTGAGCGATTGCTCCGCCGGCCATTGCATTGAGGAGCGTGGACTTGCCGACACCGGTGCCGCCCATGAGCATGATGACGAGCAGGGGCCGGTCCACGTCAAGGGCCTCGGCTTGTCTGTCCAAGTCGGCGGCGAGTCCCTCCAGTGCGGCCCGCGCCATCGTACCCAGCGGGTATCGATGGGCCGTATCCAGCCAGGCACGCAGGCTGCGCTGCAAATGCCTTAGCGCAGGGGCCAACGTGCGAAGCAACGGCTCACCAGAAGTTGTCGGCACACTACTCATCAGATTGAAGCTGGTCCATATCGCCGGCTTGGCTCTCTGGATCGGTATGTCAGCGGCGCTCGCTGGGGCCGAGCGCCTTGGCCACAGCGGTATCCAGCTGGCGGACCGCTAGCGGGATACGGCGCAGGGCTGCTTGCAAGCGCTCGAACGTCGACCCTCCCGTGGCAGGCCATTGCGCCAGCCATTCCGCCAGTGGCCCGGAGATGTACTGGGCTTCGAGCAATTGCTGCCGGGTGCGAATCTGCTCGCGTTGATTATCGACATACTGCTTGCCGAGCAGCTCGATGACCTGCTGCTTGATGGCAGCCAAGAGCGGCACCAGCACGAAATCCTGCACGCCGAAGTGGCCGATGGTGAAGGCGCCGACGATAGCTGCAACATCCAGCGCAAAGTTGCCGCTGCGCAGGGTGGCCAGCATGATGGGACTCTTTTCCAGCTCTTCGTAAATCGAACGCGCCGTGCGCTCCACCTCGTCGGCAAGGCTGAGCCGGAAGCTGCGGAAACCCTGCTCGAAGCGGACTCGGGCCAGGCTGGCAAGATCGCTGTTGAAGCCTTTCTCGATATGGTCCCATACGCCGTGCGCGTCAGCCCGGCGCACCGCTTCCTTGTGGAGCATGTCGAGCCAGCCCTTGAGGGCCTGTTCCAGCACGGGATACTCGGGAAGCGATGCAGCCTCGGACCGGCTCAACGCCTTGCCCAGCCAACCTTTAATAAGCCGATAGGGAGTGCGCACGACCCAAAGGGCGGTGCTGACCACCTTGCCCGCGCCGGGCAACTCCAAGAGATCGAGCAGCCGCACCAGGGCCTCGTCGAAGCTCGCGAATTTCTCGCTGCTCAGGTATTCCCGCCGATAGCGGTTATCGAACTCGACCTGGCCGGCCTGCACAAGGCTCCGCCAGTCCTCCAGAGCAGCCACATCCTGCCGGGCGGCGGCTAGGAACTGCTCGCAATGGGTCGTCAGGTAGCGGGCTGCTCCAGTCACAACCCTTCGCCGGGCGGCCAGGGCAGGGTCGCCCAATACGCCCACCTGATTGAGGAGCGTAATCCGCGTGCGCGCTGCCAGGCGCACCGGGTCCGCCAGCTGCTCAGGGGTCAAGAAGGGAATGGCGAGACAGGCCACGGCATCTTGTGCCAATTTGCCGAGAACTTCACGCTGGAAATGTGCGATGATGGCTGGCGCATCCGCCTCCTTCATTTTCATCAGGCAAACAATCACCGGCTTGCGCGTCTGGAGAAGAAGCTGTAGAAACTGCGTGGGAACCTCATCGTTGTAGCGCTCGTCCGATGCGACATAAATGAGGATGTCAGCCAGTCCAGCAACTTCAAGCAGGCGGGGGACATAACCCGTGGCCGCCCACGTCGTCATATCCGGGCAATCCCAGACGACGAAGTTTTTGATCAGGTTGGCAGCGATCGGCTCCTCGGGGACCTTGCGTAGCTGGTAGACATCCTCGTCCAGGTTCGCAGGGCTGGCCTCTTCCAGTTTGCGGAGCGGCTTCAGGAAGCCGGCATGGCCTGACCAGTCCGGCGAACCATTGGCGTTGCTGTAAGCAATGGGGTGACGCGTAAAACCCGCCTGGGGGTTTGCCTCGGCCATGACCGCCCCGGTGAGCAAGTTGATCACCGTGCTCTTGCCCGCGCCGGCTCCGCCCACGACCGCGACATGCAAGGGCGTGGCAGGCTGATTTTCGAGAAAAGGGACGATGCAATTGCGCACCAGGGACCCGGCGAGGCGCAGTTGCCCCGCGTGGACGACTTGCCCTGGCCGGTTGCGACAATGCTCCTCCAGCCAGCCCAGGTCTTCCACAAGCTGACTAGTCAGCGTGCCCGTGCCGAGTTCGTTCATCAATGGTCCCGTAATCGGCTATCTCCACTTGAGCGCGGAATTGCCGGGCCCTGGCGCCCCGTTACTAAATGACCGTCCGCGATTCGGAAGTAGGTCAGGTTTCCAACCTGACCGGACAGATTGGGAAATCTGTCCTACGCCGCTGCCGAATCAAGCACTGCGATATAGTTCGCGAGCCGCGCCTTGATATTACATGAGCCGACAGCCCGGCATTCCTGCTCGACGCTGAATTCTACAGAAAGTGAGCTAGGACCGAAACACGGACTGGCAGCGTGGGGCCGGCGCGCGGTCGAGGCGGAAGGAATCGAGCGGCACGGTAAGAGACTGCCCCAGCAGCAATTCCTTCATGACCAACGCGGTGGCCGGTGAAAGTTGGATGCCGGCGCGAAAATGCCCGGCCGCAACATAGAGATTGCTGAATCCGGGCACCGGGCCAAGGAAAGGCAATCCATCCGGACTGCCGGGACGCAGTCCTGCCCAGCAGCGCTCGAGCCCGGCTGCCGACAGGGCCGGCACGAGTCGGCAAGCCAGTGCCAACAGCTCGGCAATGGCAGCCGCCGTGGTGCATTTTTCGAAGCCGGCATCTTCTTCCGTGGATCCGACCAGCACTCGCCCATCGGGCCGAGGCACCAGATACTGAGAGCCCCAGAGCAAGATGCGGCGAAAGAGCGGCGCGCGTGTACTGAGCAGGGCAATTTGGCCGCGCACGGGATGGATCCCACTCTTCCAACCAAGCGGCTCCAGCACTGGGCCGGTCCAGGCGCCCGTCGCCACAATAAAACGACCGGCGTGAACCTGCCCTCGATCACTTTCCAAAGCAGTAATCAGCCCACCCTGGTGATTGAATCGACAGGCCGGCGTACCAGGGCGGAGCTGGACTCCCAAAGATTGGCAAGCTGCCAGCAGGGCTTTGAGGTGCCGCGGATTCCGCAACTGGCACATGTCCGGCAAATAACATGCCTTGCCAAGGCCAGGGGCAAGAGCGGGCTCCATCTCGCGAAGCTTCTTCTCGTTGAGCTGCTCGAAGACAATGCCTTCCTCGCGCCATTCATTGGCCGCTACCTGGTCCGCTTGCACCAGGAATTCCAGACCGCCCGACTGCACAAAACCGTTATCGACTCCCGTCCGTTCGCGCAATTCAGCAGACAGAGTGGGAAATAGCGCTGCGCTGTGGGCACGCAGTTGATCGATCGGCAGCCGGGCAGAGCGCGGATTGCCGGGCGGAAGGATGCCCGCCCCCGCCCAGGAAGCTTCCTGTCCGAAATCGCTCTTGTCGACGATTTCGACGCGCAACTTTTCGCGAGCAAGGTAATAGGCCGTCGTGAGGCCGATGACACCGCCGCCAATGATCAGAACATCCGGATGGTTCGCCATACCGATTGTTATATGCGGCGTGGGGTCAATACTGATACACATAGGTCGTAGCCGCATTCGCCAGAATGCGGGGGAAACCGTGCGAGATAGCCCGCATTCTGGCGAATGCGGCTACGGGGCAATGTCTCATTCTTGACCGCGCTCAGTATAGCGAGACCGGGGAGATCATCGTTTGCTTGTCACCGTCTGCTTGCCAACGCGGTCCCTGCGGCAGACATCAATATCCCTTTCCCTTATCCACGACGCACAAAAGCGGCTCGCCCACCGCGAAGCGCCGGACATTCTCGCGCCACAAGCGCCAGCGCCGGTCGTTGGCGCCCGCTGATTCACCGCCCACGTGCGGGCTCACCAGCACGTTCGGCATTTTCCAGAGCGGGTGTTCCTCCGGCAACGGCTCGGGGTCGGTCACGTCCATGCCGGCGCCGGCAATCTGTTTCTTTTCAATTGCAGCAATCAGCGCGGGCGTCTGCACGAGGCCCCCGCGAGCGATGTTGATAAAGTAAGCCGACTTCTTCATCGCCTGGAATTGCGCTTCGCCGAACATTCCCCGCGTTTCCGCAGTCAACGGACAGGCCAGTACGACAACATCTGCCTGGGGCAGCAGCTCCACGATCTTTGCCGGCTTGTCGAGGCTGAAGACGAAGGGAGGCCGTTCCATGTCCTTGGGGTCAATGGCCATGACCCGCATGCCGAAGGCATGTGCCCGCCGGCTGATCTGCGTGCCAACCCCGCCGAGGCCGACAACCAGCATGGTCTTGCCCTGCAGCTCTTGGCGTTCGTGCGACGGCTTGGCCGCCGTCGCAGCACCGGCCGCACGCGCCCTGTCGCGCACGCCGCGGGTCAGGGCCAGCAGCAGCGCAAATGCCTGATCGGCAACATTGGGGCCATGAATGCGCTGCAAGTTGGTCAAAACAATCTGACTGTCCACCAGCTCCGGGACCAGCGCCTTTTCCACGCCGGCGCTGCCAAACTGGATCCAGCGCAGTTTCTTGCCGGACTTAACGATGTCGGACGTGCAGTAGCCGATCACCGCGTCGGCATCCTCGGCCACCTTGGCGGCTTCCTCGGCGCTCCTGACCGGAATGAACTCGATCTCCGGCGCCACGTGTTTGAGCTCGGCCAAGCGGGCCGGCATCAGGTTGGGCACAACAATGCGACGCGGTTTCGTCCAGCCCGGAGTATCTTTCGTCGGCGAGGGCCCGGGAAATATACCAAACTCCTCGGAGAGGTCCCACGGAGTGACCTTTCCGGTCAGCTCCGCATAGACGTATTTGGTATTTTCCCCAGTGGGGATGACGCCCGTCCACTCCTTGTACCAGGGCATGTCGATGCCGGCGATGATGTCCTCCTCGCTCTTGTCAGCCTGGATGCCCTGCTGGACCTGTTGGCGGAGTTCGACGAAATAGCGCTTCTGTTTCTCCAGTAAATCCTTGCCAGCGATGGGACCATGACCGGGCAGAACCATCTTCACATCGAGCTGCTGGGCGCGCTCCATGACGCGTATCCAGGAAGCCGAATCCGAATGGCCCATGAAGTTGAAGGCGCCGTTCACGCAGGCGTCGCCGGTGCAGAGGAGCTTGTGCCGGGGCAGATAAGCGAAGGCGTCGCCCGAGGTATGCGCATGGCCGAGAAAGAGGAACTCGACGCGCTGCTTGCCGTCGTCGAACACCAGTTTTTCGTCGAAGACGACGTTGGGGACCTTGAGTTTGCTCTCCGCAACATCCTTCCGTCCGGTCGGCCCGCGCCCCGCCTGCTTGAATTCCTGCACGCCGTTCTCGCGGAGCAGCCGGTAACAATTGGTCTGGGCAACGATGCTGGCTCCCGCATTGCCGAAGACCGCGTTGCCGTAAGAATGGTCGCCGTGATGGTGCGTATCCAGAACGTAACGGATCGGCTTGTCGGTGGTCTTCTTGATCGCCTCGATGACATCGGCTGCTTCCTTGGGGAAGTTGGCATCGATCACCACGACATAGTCCTCGAAGACGATCCAGATGTTGTTGCAGCCGCCGAACTGGACATTCTTGTCGGTCGCGCTGATGGCCGAGTAGCGAAAGAAGACGCCGGGCGCGACCTCTCTCACGTCGTTGAATTTCATCTCAGGCGGCGCGTCGGCGGGTCGCACGGGCGCGCACGCCAGCCAGCACCCCAGGACGACGAACAGGATTCGTACACTGGTTCGCATGATCGATACTCCCAGGGCGGAAACCGAACATCCAAATGTTCGCGATTGTTGGTCACACTCTACGCCCGTGCGGACGGCGGAGCAATGGGCTGTTTGTTAATTAATTGTCGAGCTCGGCGTGTTCGTCAGCCGATTTCCAACGCCAACTGAGGACCGTCTAATAAGACACGAAAGGAATTCAAGACATCGCGGCCGAGGAGGATCCAGGATTCTTCTGCATGTGCGGCGACCTTGAAGGGCTGGGCCGGCAAGTCATGAAGACCAAGCAAGATCGGGTACACAGGCAGCGTGAAGGTGGCGCCTCCGAAGCCGCCAAGCTTCAGCGTCCCTACTTGGGGCAGTCCCAATAATCCGACCAAAGATTCGGGTAAGACAGTGCGATCAGCGGCCGTGTCCAATTGGGCGGGTAAGTCGCGCAGCTCCGCACCGGTCGCGAGATTGCGCACTACGACATTGACGAAGGGTGCCGGCGGGTCTAGTTGGGCGAGGAAAGCATAGCGAATCATGGTGAATCCGACGCCGAGAAATCGCGCACGACACCCGAGCGATAGACCGGCTCTGGTACATCCGTGACGAGGCCGACATGGATATCGACATTGCCGACCTTGGCCAGCACCCTGGCGATTAACGCCATTTCGTCACGATCCATGTCGATGACACGCTCCTCATGAATAGCGACAAACTTGCCGCGCTCAGTCAGCAGCATTTCCGGCAGCAGTCGGCGAAAGGCGCGGTATTCGCGCTCCCACTTAGTTCGCGGCGGCGGCCAGCGAAAATCGGGCGGGGACAACGCCGCGGGGTCAAGTGCGCTGCTCATGCTTAATCCTGAGACCAGACGATCGATTAAACGACGTATCATACCAAAAACAAGCGAAAGAGGGCATGCGAGGCATGTTGCATTCGGTTACGATTTGGGCTCCACGAACTGCCCCAACGGATCGAGTGCCCTCGTGATCTTTGTCGGGCAGGGTGGGGCCTCCCTTCACCAGTCTTGCGACCTAAACCAATGTGAAGGCTTTTTTGTCGCTAAGCTGTCAATTCGAGGTCACAGGGGGAAGTCCAGTACAACCTCGTTGGGCGCACGAATGACGTTCGCTAGAATGAAGCTTCTTGTACCCGCTTGCAAAAGCGAACCTGGGGTGAAGCCCGTTTGTCTGTCGGGCTATGTTCGACGTTGTCATGATGGACGCACACAGCCTGGAATTGCTGGAGCTCGAAAAAGTCCGGGAACTGTTGGCCGGCTACGCTGCCTGTGCGCTCGGCAAGGAACTTGCTCGCGCCGTGGAACCGAGCGCCGATCCGGTGAAGATCCGCGCGAACCTGGCACTCGTGACCGAAATGGGCGAAGCCATCGGGCAAGGTCAAGCGCCTCCCTTTGGCGGCCTTCATGATGTGCGCATGCTGGTCCGTCGTGCGGCTATCGGGGCGGTCTTGTCGGCGGAACAACTGCTGGAGGTCGCCGAGACGCTGACGTGCACTGGCAACATGTTTCGTTACCGGATGCGTCTGGACGGGCGTTTTCAGCGGCTGGCCGACGTGTTGACGCCGATCGAGGACCTGGGACCCGTGGCCAAGAGCATTACCGGCTGCATCGATAGCCGGGCACATGTTCTGGACATGGCGAGCCGGGAACTCGCCCAAGTGCGGCAGCAGTTGGCGGAGGTGGATGAGCGTGTGCAGAACCAAATCAAACGCTTGCTGCGCGATCCCGAACTCCGCAAAATCCTGCGTTATCCCAACGCGACCGTAAGCGGCGACCATTACGTCTTACCGGTGGCCGTCAATCATCGCCACAAGCTGCAAGGCGTCGTGCATCGCACGAGCAGCACGGGAGAAACGGTCTTCATCGAACCGGCCGGCGTCGCCAGCCTGAGCGCGGAGCGGGCCGTCTTGAAAGGAGCCGAGGAGCGCGAAATCCAGCGGATCCTGCGCCGGCTCACCGGAGAGGTCGGCCGGGTGTCTCGGCCGCTGACTCATGCCATCGAGGTGATGGCGCAACTGGATTTCGTCTCCGCCAAGGCGCGTTTTGCCCGAGATTACGATATGGTTGAGCCGGAAATCAACACGGAAGGCCGGCTCTGGCTCCGGCAAGCGCGGCATCCCCTCCTGGAATTCTTATTCCGAGCTCAACGAGGTACTGGGCCCGCCGGGCCGGTTGGTGCAGACTCTTCCAATTCTCCCGGGAGCCAGCAATCCGAAGCGCCAGCCGGGCCCTCGTGCCCGACCGAGGCGGAACCGCGCTCCGTGGTGCCCATTGATGTTTGCATGGGCCATGCTTTCAACATGCTGGTCATCACGGGTCCGAACACCGGAGGCAAAACTGTAACGCTCAAGACAACCGGCCTGTTGTGTCTCATGGCCCAGTCCGGAATGCCCATTCCGGCGGGGCAGGGCAGCATGGTCCCGGTTTTTCATCAGGTCCTGGCTGACATTGGCGATGAACAAAGCATCGAACAATCGCTGAGCACGTTCAGCTCACACATGTCGCGCATCGCTTCGATCCTGCGCCTGGCCGACAAGGAAAGCCTGGTGTTGCTGGACGAATTGGGCGCGGGCACAGACCCGGCCGAGGGAGCGGCCCTGGGACGAGCTATTCTCGATGAACTGGATCGAACGAACTGCCTTGCCATGGTGACAACACACCTGGGCGATCTGAAGACCTACGCTTTCACCAACGAGCACGCCGAGAACGCCGCCGTGGAATTTGACGTCGAGACGCTGCGACCCACCTATCGGCTGCAAATCGGCCAGTTCGGCATGAGCAACGCTCTCAAGATCGCACGCCGGCTGAAGCTGCCGCGCGAGCTGCTGCGGCGGGCGCAGCGCTATCTCCGGCGCAGGCAGCGGCGCGCCCCGGAGATGGCCAAGCTGCAACTGCTTCGCGAGGAAGCGGAGAAAGCTCGCGCCGAAGCGCTGTCCGCGCAGCACGAAGCCGAGCAGCAACGGGAAGCCTACTGCCAGAAGTTAGTCTCCCTGGAGCGCGAAGCAGAGGACGCCACGGCATTGCGCGAGGCTCGCGCCAAGCTGCAAGCCAACGACCCCGTGCACGTGGAACGCTTCGATAAGGCCGGGCGCATTGTGCGCGTCGACTTCAAGCGAAACGTCGCGCTGGTCAGCGTGGGGCTAGGTCAATGGGAGATCCCACTCGACGAAGTTTTCCCACTCGCAAAATAGAGGAAACAAAAGCGGCGGAAAAGCGCCGCAATCCAAATGCAACTTCTTTGGACTGCGGCGCTTTTCCGCCGCTTTTGGTTTCCCCTTCCTCAACAATTCACTCCGCCAACCCTTCAAAATCTGCGGAGCTCGAACTTAGAGAAGAAGAATCCCTCACGCCTTTTTCTGATCAGACATTGCGTCCAACCTGCGTAGCTGGCGCGCGTTGCGGAGACTCAACAAGAATGCCCCAAGCGCCAGCAAAAAGCCGATGCCGGTGATCACATCCTTGATCGGCGCACCTGTCTCGCGCTTGGCCAGGGCGCGCGGTTCTCCGCCGGCATCTTCTTGCACAGGGGCGACTGCCCCCACGTCGTTCGACGGCTGGGCCGTAGGTGCAAGGTCCGCCGCCGAGATGGCAAGCTCTTTGCGATGCCCCGCTCCCGCAGATATCACGACTTGAAGGGATTCAGGTCTTGCAAATGGAAAGACAAAGATACCCTGCTCGTCGGTTTGGCCTTCCGTCAAGAGTTGGTGACCGGCTCGGAATACTTCCACCTTGGCATGCTTGGCGGCATCCCCGCTCGAAAACCAGGATTCGATCTGCACTTTTTGGCCTGGCAGAACGAACGCCTGCGCGTCGAGGCGATGGGCCTGGGCAGCGCCTGCGCTCAACAAGGCTGCCAGCAAAGCGCAGGGCAGGGCAGGGGCGCTCACTGCACCGCATCGACCGCGCATGAGACCTCCTCCGCTTTGGTACTACCGAGCATCTCCGGCTTCACTCGCGCCAGAAAGCCAATGGTGAAGCCGAGGACCACTCCCTCTACCACAGCGATGGGCAGATGAGCGATGAAGATCCACTCGGCGAGTGCCCGCCAATCCTCGACGCCGCCCCATGCCAGGACCAGGCTGTTGAGCAGGACCGTGGCCAGCACGGTGATCTCACCGACCAGTAAACCGAGCGGAAACTCAGGAGCGTTTTCCAGCCGCCGCTCAATCCAGGCTGCCAGGCCTGCAACTACCAGCGCGCCGAGCACGATCAGCGGTGGCCATGTCCAGGCCCCGGCGCGCTGGCCGGCGCTGGCCGTCGAGTCAGCGCTCGCCTCGCCCCAAAGCAATGCTATCACGTACACCAGGCTCAGTATCCAGGTCAGGGCGCTGATGGTAACGAGGCCGCCGCGAAACCATAGTTGCGTGGCCCATGGAACCAGCCGCAAAAAGCCAAAGAGTTGCCAGGCCAACAGTGCAGGCAACACCATCACGCAACTATTGATCCCTAGCGAGGTGAAGCCGCCATGACCGATGAGTGCCGCCTGAAGGAACAGGCCCACGGGGATGGCGAGGGCCGCCCGCCGGCCCAGCACGACGCCCATCAGGCCGTTGAGGATCAAGTGCACGCTCGTCGGCGGCACACGCACGTGCACCAGCGAAGCGACGAAGAATGCGGATGTGAGCACGGCGACGCGCGGGATCTCTTCATCGCGGATCTTCCAGGCTCCAAAACAAGCAAGGAGGGCCGCAACCACGAAGCCGCCAAGCAGCCAACTTGGAGCCAACACGCCATCAGAAATGTGCACGGCCAACAAAGGATGAATTAGCATGCCCGTCATGAAGCTGTCGATTTGGATCCCAGAAGTTACCTCGGCGTCACCGGCTCATCGACAAACACCCAGAGCGTGCTGCGTTGCCGCAGGGGATATTCCTTGCCGTCGTGTTGTTTCACGCCGCCGTCCCGGCGGGCCGTGAGACACCACCAACCTGCGTCGGTCAGCGTGCAAGTCAACACGCCGTTCGGGTCGGTCTTGGCGGTGCGCGTGATGTGCTCTTCGGGCGGCAGCATGGCTGGAGGCGTGGCATGGTAATGCTCGATCTCGACGATTGCGCCGGCGAACGGCTTCCCCCCGCGCGCAACGGCATCCTTTCGCAATCGTTGGCTTTCTTCCGGCGGCTGCGTTTCGACCTGGGCCTGAAACGCCATGCCGGGTTGCAGCCCGTAAGGACGGGTGAGCGGCAGGACTTCAAAGGGCAAGCCGGCTGCCGCATCCCAGCCTTTTTCAGCCTGGACGTGCAGGAGACTTCTCACGGTGTCCTGCAGGAACTCCTGGTCTTCAGGCATCCAGATCGGAGGTGTTCGCAAGACGAAAACGTAATCGCCGCGCTGAAGGGCAGTGAACCGAAAGCGGTACGCTGTTGCTTTCTTCCCGTCAGCTCCTGCGATCTCGAACTTCTCCAGTTCCTTGCTCAGATCGATCTTCTTCCCATCAGGAGCGACGGCAAAGACGGCTTCCGGGGCTGGAGCGTCGAATAGCTCGTGCTCGAACGGGTGCCCCCACTGATAGACGAGAAGGACCGACTCGCCTTTCTTGATGGACCCCGTCTGGGGTAAGAGCATGTTGTAATGCGCTCGCGCGCTGCTAACGGCAAGTGCGAGAGAGACGACTACCAACACGAACTGAGGGAGCCGCTTCATCGATTTCTTCTGGGAAAAAACGTGTGGCAAATCACCATCCGCCGTGGTCGAAAGATCATACGATTCTTCAAATTATCATACCAAGTTCACCGAGGGACGAGTACGGACTGAAGCGCCAGGCCGTTGCATTCAGTTCACGTCGCATCGGCGCGTGGCCGGTGACTTGGATTCTTGCATGATTCGGATACCGTTGTGCTGCTTGCTGACCGTCGATTTCACGGTCAACTCGCTATGCTTTCCCTTTGCCGAACACCTCGCGAAACCCGGCGAGGTGCTCTGTCAGGAGCTGCTTGAGTTTCGCCGGCTGTAGATGTTCAACCTGGCGGAAGATGAGACGAGTGACGTCGCTATCGGCTCGATTGCCGCTGATGGCCGGTGAAATGCCAAAGGGCTCGATTTGGGCCAGGTTGAACTGGCCTTTTTTCCCCAGGAACCTGCAGTCCAGACCGTAGCTCTCCTTCGTCCGCCACTGTGCCCACGACCGACCCACGCCCGGCACGCGCAGAGTCACCCCGGCCCGGCTGCTCCATTCGATTTCCAATCCGGGTTCCACTTCGCGCACCACGGCCAGAAGCCGGGGTAACAAGGCCCGGTCCCACTGCAGTTTCTTGCCGGCTGGAAAGCCTTTTTCGCCGAGATGCCAGCGCTCGCCGTTCAGTTTCCACGGCATCACGTCTTCCGGCTTCGTTTGCATCCGCTTCAAGTTCTGATGAAAAGACGCGACTGCCTCTTCGAGGAATCCGCGGAACGCAGGCGTGTCGATTTCACTGAGCCGATGCGCCAGCACGCTGACCGCCTGCCAGGGCCCTTTCAGGTTGTCCACCTGCACGCGCTGTTCATTGCCATACACCTCCAACCCGGGTGTCTCGTTCAACGGGCGGATACCAAGCCTTTGCACGAGATCGGCCTGCTTGAAGGCGTTGCGACTCACGCGAAAGACCAGCCGCACCAGCCATTCCATGCCGGTCATGACGTGGAGAAACCAGCCCTGGCTCTTGCTCGGAGCCGCGATCTCCACAACGCTACGGTGGTTCCAGTTGGTGTCGCTGAACTGGCCGGCCTCGTGAACGCGCTCGTCAATCCAATTGACGATCTCTCCCTCCCACCGGCATGCGGTTCCCTTGGTGGTCACGCGCTCGCTCGTGTGCCAGCGCCGGCCGTCCGCCTCCCAGGGCATCTGGGCATCTTTCCCGACCTTTTCCAGGTCGAGGTCGCCCTCGCGCATCTGCAGCGCTTTGACGGGATCATACTTGGGACGTTCGGCGTAGGATCCGGAGGCGAGCACGTCCGCAAGGATCCTGCCCGTGTGCGACGCCGGCACGCGCGCGACCGCCTCGGGTGTGCCTTCCGCCACCAAATAGCCCCCGGCGTCGCCGGCCTCGGGGCCCAGGTCGATCACCCAGTCGGCCGTCTTGATCACATCCAGGTTGTGCTCGACCACGATCACGGTATTGCCAAGGTCCACCAGGCGATTGAGGACTTCGAGCAATTTGTTGATGTCGTCGAAGTGCAGGCCGGTGGTTGGCTCGTCCAGAAGATAAAGGGTGCGGCCGGTATTGGGCCGGGACAACTCCGCGGCGAGCTTGACTCGCTGGGCCTCGCCGCCGGAGAGCGTGGGTGCAGGCTGTCCCAAGGAGAGGTATTCGAGCCCGACATCGGCCAGCGTTTCCAGGATGCGGCGCATCTTGGGAATGTTGGCAAACAGCTCCAGGGCTTCACTGACGCGCATTTGCAGCACGTCGGCGATGCTCCGGCCCTTGTAGTGCACGGCCAATGTTTCGGGATTGTATCGGCTGCCATGACAAACATCGCACTCGACCCAAACGTCGGGCAGAAAGTGCATTTCTATCTTCTTCTGGCCGTTGCCCTCGCACGCCTCGCAACGGCCCCCTGGCTTGTTGAAACTGAAGCGGCGCGGATGGTAGCCACGTACCTTGGACTCAGGCAGCTGCGCGAAGAGCTGGCGGATCAGGTCGAAGACGCCCGTGTACGTGGCTGGGTTCGAACTGGGCGAATTACCGATCGGATCCTGATCGACGTTGATGACTTTGTCGATCTGATCAAGCCCGAGAATTTCGTCGTGGGCCGCGCCGACAGTCCGTGCCCGATGCAGCTTGCGCGCCAGAGTGTTATAGAGGATCTCATGAACGAGCGAACTTTTGCCGGAGCCGCTCACTCCCGTGACGGCGATGAAGGCTCCGAGCGGGAACCGCACATCGATGTTCTTCAGATTGTTCTGCCGAGCACCCTTGACGGTGAGGAAGAAGGGGTAAGGAAACTGGTAGGAGGACAGGTCGGAACTGTCGCGGGCAGTTACGACAGTTTTTGCGTCCTCCTTTACTCTCTTTCCCTTCTTCATGTTCCTTTCTCCTTGATGCGCCGGTTGCTCGGAATGACGATATTCCGCCTTCCGGAAAGATACTGCCCGGTAAGCGAGGTTTTGACGCGCATCACTTGCTTGGGAGTACCCTGCGCGGTGATCTCGCCGCCCCGATCTCCTGCGCCGGGGCCAAAATCGAGCAGATAGTCGGCGGCCGCTATCACCTCGCGATCGTGTTCCACCAGGATCAGAGTGTTGCCCAGGTCGCGGAGGTGCATGAGCGCCTGCAACAGGCGGCGATTATCGCGCGGGTGCAGACCAATCGTCGGTTCGTCCAGCACGTAAAGGACGCCGGTCAGACCGCTGCCGATCTGGCTGGCCAACCGGATGCGCTGCGACTCACCTCCCGAAAGCGTGGGCGTCGGCCTGCTCAATGTCAGGTAATCGAGTCCAACGTCGACGAGGAACTGCAGCCGGTTGGTGATTTCGCGCAGCACCTCCCCGGCCACCTGCTGCTGTGCCTTGGCCAGCTTGAGATTCTTGAAGAGTGCGAGCGTCTCGCTCAGGGGCAGGTTGCAGAGTGCTCCCAGCGTTAAACCTTCGAACCGGCAGGCCGCGGCATCGTCGCGCAAACGGGACCCGCAACAGGTGGAGCAGGGGACCTCACTGACCAGGTGATCGAGCTTGTGCCTGTAGACAAAGCTAACCCGCGACGCCTCGTCGATTGCTGGGAACATTCCCTTGTACTGAAAGCGGACGGTCGCTGCCGGTTTGCGTGCTTTCTGCTTTGCCACCGGCTCGGTCGGCGCCAACTCGATCCAGGCCTCTCCGGTGCCCTGAAGCAAGGCCTGCTGCTGGGCCGGCTCGAGCTGTTCGTAGGGCGTGTCGAGCGACAGACCGAGGTGTCGAGCAAGGGCTTCGGCGAAACGGCAAAATGGATTCTCCCCGGTCAAATCCGGCCAGGCGGCGAGGGCCCCTTCGCGCAGGGAACGCCGCGGATCGCGAATCAGCAAGGTCGTGCTCGCGCCCTTCTGAACGCCGAGCCCCTCGCAAGTCGGGCACCAGCCGAGCGGGCTGTTGAAGGAAAAATGATGCGGGTTAAGCGGCTCGAAGCTTCGACCGCAGCGGTCGCAGGCAAAGTGCAAGCTATAACGGTCGACGTTCCATTCTGTCTCGGGCCGATTCTCGTTTACCAGGGCGACGTGAAGAACGCCCCGGCCCAGCTCCAGCGCCGCCTCCACTGCGTCGGCAATGCGGCTGCGCTGACTCGCGCGCGCGACGAGACGATCGACCACTACCTCCACCAAATGTTTGCGGCGATGATCGATGGCCGGCGGTTCTTCCACGTTGTACGCTTTGCCGTCGACGCGCATGCGCACAAACCCCGACCGGCGGATCTCTTCCCACATCGCTTCGTATTTTTCCTGGCCGCGCCGTTCCAGCGGGGCCATCAAGTAGAGCTTGGTCCCCTCAGGCAGGCCGACGATCTTCTCGATGATCTCGTCCGCCGTCTGCGTGCCGATGGGGATGCCGCACGCCGGACAGTGGGGCTGGCCCAGGCGGGCGTAGAGAATTCGCAGATAGTCGTAAACTTCAGTCACAGTGCCGACGGTCGATCGTGGGCTTTTACTGGTGGTCTTTTGCTCGATGCTGATGGCAGGCGAAAGCCCGCTCACGTGCTCGACCTTTGGCTTTTGCATCTGGCCGAGAAACTGGCGAGCATAGGCCGACAGCGATTCAATGTAACGGCGCTGGCCCTCGGCGTAGATCGTGTCCAGAGCCAACGAACTTTTCCCCGACCCGCTCGGGCCGGAGAATACCGTCATGTGATCGCGGGGCAACGACACGGAGATGTTTTTCAAGTTGTGCTGCTGCGCTCCCTGGACCGTTATGGTCGTTAGGGCCGGGTAGTGGGGGAGGGGCGCGCTGATTTCTCGCTTCGCATCCTTGGCCTTTGGTCCGGCTCCCTTGCGCTGAGCCAGCGGCCGAGCTGCAGGCCGCAGCACCTTTTGCAAAGCCTGTCCGGTGTAGGAACTCGGGCAAGCCGCAATGTCTTCCGGCGTACCGGTGCACACGACTTCGCCGCCCTCAGCGCCTCCCTCCGGCCCGAGATCGATGGCCCAATCGGCGGTCTTGATCACGTCGAGGTTGTGTTCAATGACCACGACGGTATTGCCGGCGTCCGCAAAGCCATGCAGCACGTGCAGCAGCTTTTCGATGTCGTCGAAGTGCAGGCCGGTCGTCGGCTCATCGAGGATGTACAACGTCTGGCCGGTGCTGCGGCGACATAGTTCGCGCGCCAGCTTCGTCCGCTGCGCCTCGCCGCCGGAAAGGGTAGGGGAGGACTGACCCAGCTTGATGTAATCGAGACCGACGTCGTGCAACGTCTGCAGCATCGCCCGGATCTTGGGTACATTCGTGAAGTGGTCGAGCGCCTCCTGCACATCCATTTCCAGAGCATCGTGAATGTTCTTGCCCTTGAAGCGGATCTGCAAGGTTTCGCGATTGAAGCGCCGGCCGTCGCACACCGGGCAGGTTACCCAGACGTCGGCCAGGAAATCCATCTCCAAGCGGTTCGAGCCATTCCCTTCACACGCCTCGCAGCGGCCGCCGGGCTTGTTGAAACTGAAGCGTCCGGGAGAGTAGCCCCGGATCTTCGCTTCCGGCAACTGTGCGAACAGGGCACGGATCTCGTCGAAGACCTTGATGTACGTTGCGGGATTCGAGCGTGGCGTGCGGCCAATCGGCGCCTGGTCGATGTCGATGACTTTGTCGATCTGTTCGCTGCCAAGGATGCGATCGTGAGCCCCAATCAGGCGGCGATTGCTTTGCTCCCTAGCGTCGGCTTCTTCTTCCGATTGCTTGACCCGAAAGCCATAGCGGTCGAGCAGGCCTTCCAGAAGGATGTCGTTGATCAGCGAACTCTTGCCGGAGCCGCTGACGCCCGTGATGCAGACGAAGAGCCCCAGAGGAATCTCGACGTCGATATTTTTCAGATTATTGTGCCTGGCGCCCTGGATCTGCAGGCTTTTCGTCGAGCGCGGGCGGCGCTTGCCTGGGATGGCAATCTGTTTCGAGCCCGCCAGGTACTGCCCTGTAAGGCTTGCAGGATTGGCAACCACCTCCGCGAACTTCCCCGCCGCGACCACGTGGCCGCCGCGCACACCCGGGCCCGGGCCGAAGTCGACAATGTGATCGGCGGCGCGCATGGTATCTTCATCGTGCTCGACGACGACCACGGTGTTGCCCATGTCCCGGAGCCGTTCGAGGCTGCGCAGCAAGCGTTCGTTGTCGCGCGGGTGCAGGCCGATGCTCGGCTCATCGAGGATGTACAGTACGCCCACCAACCCGGAACCGATTTGTCCCGCCAGGCGGATGCGCTGCGCTTCGCCGCCCGAGAGCGTTGGCGCTGCCCGTTCCAGCGTCAAGTAGTGCAGACCGACGTTGAGCAAGAAGCCGAGCCGGGCCCGAATTTCTTTCAACACTTCGCCGGCGATCGTTCGCTGTATCGGCTCGAGGCTTTTTTCCAGCGGCCCCTTCTCGGGATCGAGCCACTGCGCCAAATCGCCCACGGGCAGCGCGCAGACCTCGACCAACGTCTTGCCGCCCACGCGCACGGCCCGTGCCTGGGGATTGAGCCGTTGTCCCTCACAGGCAGGGCAGCGGACCACGCGCATGTACTTCTCGAGCTGAAGGCGGCGCGGCCCGGCAGCGGTCTTCTTGAAGCTGCTCAGCAATTGCGGAATGATTCCTTCCCACGTGCCGCCGTGTTTCCAGACGCCGCCGCCGCGCTGCTTCCATTCATACGTGATGTGCCGGCTGCCCGAGCCATGGAGCAGAAACTGGCGCTGCTCCTCGGGCAGCTCACGCCAGGGTGTTTTCAAATCGATGCCCAGGGTTTGTGCGATTCCCTCAAAGATGTGTTTACGCCACCGTCCCATGCCGCGCATCCGGCCAACGATCGGGATCGCGCCGTCGTAAAAACTCAGGGCGGGGTCGGGGATGAGAAGCTCCGGATGGAAAGAATATCGATAGCCGAGGCCGTCGCACTCGGGGCACATTCCCTGGGGATTGTTGAAGCTGAATAACTGCGGGCTGGGCGGCTCGTAGCTGCGGTTGCAGTAGGTGCAGGCGTAATGTGCGGAGAGGAGTATGTCTTCATGGCTCGCTTCCTCGGCAGCGCTCTCGCTCGGCTGCTGACCAGTCTTTCCTTCCTTCCTCTCGGGATCGCGGCGGCCTGGCAGCGACTTCTTCTCCTCGGTTTCCACGGCGACAATGAGCGCTCCGTCTGCCAGGGCCAGCGCTTGCTCCACGGCTTCGGCCAACCTGGGCCGGATTTTGGGATCGTTCTTCAGCCGGTCGATGACGACGGCAATGTCGTGCTTGATTCGACGGTCGAGCTTGAGGTCCTCCGTCAAGCGGACGACTTGCCCGTCGACGCGGGCTCGCACAAAGCCGCGCTTGAGCATGTCCTCGAAGAGGTCCTTGTACTCACCTTTCTGTCCGCGGATGACGGGGGCGAGCACCAGAAAGCGGCTCCCTTCCGGCAGTGCCAAAATCCGTGCAATGATTTGCTCGCGTGTCTGGGCGGTGATCGGCCGGCCGCATTGGGTGCAATGTCCCTGGCCGATGCGCGCGTAGAGGACGCGCAGGTAATCGTAGATCTCGGTGATCGTGCCGACCGTCGAGCGTGGGTTCCGCCCCGCTGCCTTCTGCTGGATGCTGATAGCCGGGGACAAACCGGCCAGGTAATCCACATCAGGCTTCTGCAACTGTCCGAGAAACTGCCGGGCGTAACTCGACAGGGATTCCACGTACCGCCGCTGACCCTCGGCATAGAGCGTATCGAAAGCCAATGAGCTTTTGCCGGAACCGCTCACCCCCGTGAAGACAATGAGCCGGTTCCGCGGCAGGTCGAGGTCGATGTTGCGGAGATTATGTTCCCTGGCGCCGCGGATGACGATGGTGCTGTTATCCATGGCAGAGGGCCGCTACTCCGAGCTCCGAAACGAAGGGACGACCCATTAGTATACGGATGTTTGCTAGGGGTGGACAAGGGTGGGGCAGGGCGTCCCGCAGAGGGCGCCCAGAAGATTGGTGAGAGCCGGTCCGCAGCTGGCGAATCCCGGGTGAGGACGGGAATTACTATGATTTTATGGGCGAGATAGCTGCCCAGCAGATCTCGGTGGAATGAGTCCAAGAACGGACAAATCCTGAGCCCGACGTAGGTCTGTCCAGCAGTGTGAGGAGTTCCCCGAAGCCCTGTGGTCGGACGCCTGAACGATTTACTTTCTTGCTGAGTCCTTGTCTGCCCCGCTGTCCACCACGATCTCGACCATCGTCGCGGACATGTCTTGGCCGAGCGTCGCCTTGCTAGCGCCTGGGGTTCTCTGGCCCGCGCGGGCCAGGGCTACGGAATCGATCTCGATGGTCAGCTTTGCGGTGGCGTCGCGGGCCAGCTCGTCGTTCTTCTTGGCCTTGCCTTTGCCGTCGGCGACATTCGGTCCCGCCACCTTCACCAATCTGCCTGTCAGCTGGCCAATGGGTGTCCAATGAGTTTTCTCGACGCTTTTTGCTTTGTCTTTGTCCGTGGTATTGCTCTCCTTGACGCGCTTGCGACGCCCCAGATAGATCGTTACAATTTGGCCGTTCTTCAGGTCGCTGAAGTCCGCGTTGTAGCCGGGCAGCTTCGGGTCGCCTTTTAGCTCCTTCAATTGAGCTGCCGTCGGATTGATCGGCTTACCTTTCTCATCGAACTGCCGCGGAGCGTTCTTGACCCGAACGACCACCTCGTCTGCCACCTGTATTTCCAAATTGCTCTTCGTCGCCGTCGCCCGCACTCTGGGCGGATCGCCACAGGCGACCGGTTGAACGGCCGACCCGAGAACGCCGAGTGAAACGGCAGATGCTACAACGCAACGAGAAAAGCTGCGACGAAACATGACCCATCCCTCCGGGTACAGAAGGTCCCATCAATTTAACCACAAGGGCGCGCGAAAGTTCCTGGGACGAGTCCTCATTCTGCAGGCACAGGGTTTTGGTGTCATGTCTACCAATTGCACGTTGCTTGAGTAGTCACCAAAGGAAGCAACCCTGATCTATTCATTTTAATCCGCTGAGACTGCAAACTCGTTAACACCTGTTAATTAGATGGCCGATGCGCCCGGTCCACGCCCGCCCAGGTTCTGCTTTTGACAAGGTCCTGCGGTTTTGGCATCATAAACGTCACATTCCTCAAGAGTTGCGTGTGGAACCACCGGCTGGCCTTTTGGGAACTTTCAGACCTGTTACCGCGTCCAAAAGCAGAAGGTAAACGTGAACCCCGATGATCATCGGCTTATCGCTGAATGTTTGCAGGGGCGAACGGCAGCCTTTGGAGAACTGGTTCGCCGATACCAGGATCGACTTTATAACACTGTTTACCGGCTGGTCGATAACTCGGAAGACGCCCAGGATGTTATCCAGGACGCCTTCCTCAATGCATACCAGTCTTTGAACAGCTTCAAGGGCGATTCGCAGTTCTTCACTTGGCTGTATCGCATCGCCGTCAATACCGCTATCAGTTTCAAGCGGAAACGGCGCGTGGTGCTCGCTATCAGGTCGAACCGGCCGGGAACCGGAGATTCGGAGCCACTGGACTCGTCCGAATTCAGTCGCCCGGAGCATGCCTTGGAGAAAGCGGAGCAGGAGCGTCGCATCCAGGGGGCTTTGCAGCGCCTGTCTGTCGAGCATCGTACTGTGCTGATCCTCAAAGACATGGAGGGCCAGAAGTACGAGACCATGGCGGAGGTTTTACAAGTGCCGATTGGTACCGTCCGCAGCCGACTGCACCGTGCACGGCTGGAATTACGAGAACTACTGCAACAGGACGAAGAATAGGCCGCGGGTTCGACCAGAGAACCTGACCCCGACGGAGCAGAGAACGCGGGCTATCGACGCCGTATCGAGGAAAAACCATGCTTCCCGATCGCCTCTCCAGAATGCTGACGGCTTACGTCGATGGTGAGCTGAACGACGACCAGCGCAAAGTGGTATTGCGCCTCGTGCGCCGATCGTCCGAGGCTCGCGACCTGCTCCGCCGTCTGCAGAGCGATGCCGATTGTCTGCGCCAGCTGCCTCGCCCCGTCCTGGGTTGTGACGTCTCGGCCCAGGTGCTGCGAATCCTCGACGGCCAGAAGACTAACCCTACCGCTTCCAAATCTGTTGCCCCGAAAGCGCGCGTGCCTGTTGTGCTTGGTTTGGCAGCTGCAGCTGCGGTCTTGTTTGTCCTCGGCGCAGGTGTCTATTTCGTCGCCATGGGCCTGAAGGAGCCGCCTTCTCAGCTCGCGGTGCAAACAGGCGACTTGATCGCGAGTACGGACACACCAGAGCTGGACGATCCTGAATTGCCACCCACTCTGGAGACGAAGCGCGGCGGCCTGTCGGAGCAGGCCGGTTTGGGCGCGTCCGTTCAACCGGAGCTGTTGCAGCATTCCAAGTCTCCTCGAGTAATCGCGGAGGAAAAACCCGCACCCCTGCCCGAATTGCTCGGCGCCCCCCAGAAAGACGAAAATAGCGGCGTAAGCAAAGAAAACAGTCTCGGGTTCCCGGCGAGACCGCCGGTCGACTTCAGAAGTCCTGCCGTGCATCTCACGCTCAATAGGTTGGTCAGGGATCTCGATTTGGAAAAGAGACGCCAAGAAATTGAAGACGAGCTGCGCAAGGGGGAGGCTCGGCGCCTTGACCTGACTTGCAAGGAGACAGCCGTCGGCATGGAGCGGCTGCAAGCCGCCTTCAAAGCACAAGGAATTCGCTTGATCGTTGATCCAGGCGCACAGGCCCATATAAACCTGCGTCTGAAGACCGATTACGCGCTCTACGTGGATAGCTTGAGTCCAAGAGAGCTTCTGGCCATCCTTGGCGATTTGCGGAACGAGGATCGCAAGGCCGAAAGCAAACGGCGTGACTCCGGCCAATTCGAGCGCCTCGTTCTGAATGTCATGACTCCTGAAGACCATCAGCGCCTGATCAAACTGCTGGGCCAGGATCCGACGGAGTTAAAGCCGAAGCCAAAGGCGCCGACCGAAATCGACATCCATAAGCCGCTCTCCGAAGGGACCGCTGATCGGGTCATCGATACGCTGAAAGGGCAGGGGAGCCCGCCGCGACCTCCGCCCGGCCAGGCGGGACCCAAGCAGCCTTCGCAATCGGCAATCGCTGTCGATTACAACACAGGCCATTCGAGATCCACCTCGACGGATGTCAAGCTGTTCCTGGAGAACTGGAAAGAGCGCCGCACAGGGACCGTGCAGATGCTGCTGATCCTTCGGAGCATCAAGAACTGAGCCGCAGCCGCGAGCGCTTGCCCAGTCCCTATCCTTTTCTCGCCGGTCGCAGGCCGGCACGCACAATCCAAACAGAAGGACCCTCGTCTATACTGATGGGGAGATATTGCCTTTTGAGGAAAGGGGAAACCGATGCCTCGCTCTTTGCCTGTGCTGGCGCTGCTTCTAACGTGGGCGAGTTCCGCCAACGCTAACGGCCTCTTGATCCCGGAGGATAAAAGCCTTCCTCCTCTTGCCATGGTCAATCATCGCGTGTCCATCGCGATGGAGGACCAGGTGGCCGTCACCAAGATCGAACAGACCTTCCGCAACCACACCAACCGGCAGCTTGAGGCAACGTACATCTTTCCCGTTCCCAAAGGCGCCAGCGTCAACAAGTTCACGATGTGGGTGAACGGTAAAGAGGTGAAAGGCGAGCTGGTCGAGGCCGCCAAGGCCCGGCAGGTCTACGAGGATATCGTCCGCCGCACACTGGACCCCGGCCTGCTCGAGTACATGGGCAACAACCTGCTGCGCATGCGCGTATTTCCGATCTTGCCCAAGGTCGATCAAAAGATAGCCCTGAGCTACACGTCCGTGGCGGCCCAGGATGCGGGCGTCGTCGAATACGTGTACCCGTTGAAAACAGACGGCAAGGCCACCAGCACACTCGAAGACTTCTCCATTCAGGCGACCATCAAGTCCCAGCACTCGATCCAGAATGTCTACAGTCCCACGCATGCCATCACCTTGAATCGGGCCAACGACCACGAGGTGACGCTCACGTTCGAACGCAATCAAGGGCTGCTCGACAAGGATTTCCAGTTTTTCTATGCAACGGGCGACAAGGACATCGGCTGCACGACGTTGATCCATCGACCCACTAGCCGTGAAAAAGGCTACGTCCTCTTGCTGATTTCCCCACGTATGGAGCTGCCGAAGGATCAGACGATTGCTCGCGACATGGTCCTGGTGCTCGACACGTCGGGAAGCATGCGTGGCCCAAAGATCGATCAGGCCAAGCGCGCCTTGAAATACTGCCTGAGCAATCTGGGCCCCAAGGACCGCTTTGCGCTCATGAACTTCGCCACGACAATCAACAAGTACAAGGATGCACTCGTGGAGGGCGACACGGAGCTGGTCGAACAGGCGCGGAAGTGGGTGGATAATCTAGAGGCCACGGGCGGCACCGCGATCAACGATGCGCTGGCCGCCGCCCTGGAAATGCGCTCGAGCGACGCGAGCCGAACATTTACGATCGTCTTTTTTACCGACGGTCAGCCGACGATTGGTGAGACGAATCCCGAGCGCATCCTCAGAAACGTGACCGGCCGGAACACCGCCAACACGCGCATCTTTACCTTTGGCGTCGGCGACGATGTGAACGCGACACTGCTCGATCAGCTTGCCGAGGAGACGCGGGCCGTGAGCACCTACGTGCGGCCTGCCGAGGATATCGAAGCCAAGGTGAGCAGCCTCTACGGCAAGATCAGCCATCCGGTGCTCGCCAACGTGAAGCTGTCGACCGGCAACGACGTGCGTCTGGACGAAGTCTATCCGGCGCAGCTGCCGGACTTGTTTCGGGGCGGCCAGGTTGTAGTGCTCGGCCGCTACTCCGGCCACGGTCATGCCGCCGTGACGTTGTCGGGCACCGTTGGCATGGAGCATAAGGAAGTGGTCTACGAGGTTAACTTCGCCGACAAAACAGCGGAGGACAAAGGTTTCGTGGAACAACTGTGGGCGCGGCGCAAGGTGGGTTATCTCCTGGATCAAATCCGGGCCAACGGCGAGAAAAAAGAGCTGGTCGAAGAAACGGTAGCCTTGGCCAAGAAATATGGGATTGCCACTCCCTATACGAGCTACTTGATTGTGCCGGATGCTCCGATCCCGGTTGCCGGCCGCTTTGGGGCGAGCCCCATTAGGGGGCAACTGATCGGAGGGAATGTGCGTCCAACCACTGCATTTGGCGGCGGCATCGGTGGAATCGGAGGCGGCATTGCGGGTCTCCCCGGACCAGCCGGGTCGACACCAAGCGTTCTCTCGATTGCGAAAGCAGCGCAAGGCCAGCCGGGCGATCTGGCCGCAAATCGCGACAAGCTGGAGAGCGAGCGCCTCAATCATTTGAAAAGCGACATGGCCAAGTCGCGGCCTGCGTCAGGCGCCTCAACTGGAAGAGAAGATCGTTTTGTGGATGCCTTGAATGAAGCCGGCGAGAAGAAGGCGGCCTATGCTCAGGCCAAAATTGCGTTTGCCCAACGCCGTCAGGAGGCGGTGCAAACCGGCAAACTCGGCGTCGATCTCTCCATCGATGCGAACAACCTGCGCAACCAGACTCGGCTGACGCAGACAGCGCAGCAAAATGTCGCGGGCCGGAATTGCATCGAATATGGCGGTCTCTGGATCGATGAAGACTTCGATGCCAAGATGCCGGCCGTGATTGTCAAGGCCATGAGCCCGGCCTATTTCCGCCTGCTGGAACGCCAGCCGCAGCTCAAGGAAGTCTTCAAGCTCGGCAACCAGCTCGTGTGGGTCACTCCCAACCACAGCGCCCTGGTGATCGACACGAACGACGGCAAAGAGAAACTCAGCGACGCTGAAATCGACCGCTTGTTTGTCCTGAAACAATAAGGTCTGGGACACGAACCTGATTTCTTTGTACCCTCGTGGGCGCGCGTCTCCCACGAGGGTTTTTTGTTTGGCCGCAGAGCAGGGGGACGCGCGGTTTTCTGGCAAGCGCCGGTCGCTTGCCTAAAAAGCAACAGAGGATGAACGCGGGGCTGGCACCTTGACACCCTGCTTGCGGCATGATACGCAGGTATCACGACAAATGAATCGACTTTCCATTTACCGCGGAGGCCCGCACCCATGGATAATTTGCAAAGCAACCACATCACGCGGCGCCGTTTTCTTCAGGCTGGTGCCGTGACGAGCTTGGGATTGGCAGGATTGCCCAACATGTTACAGGCAGATGAAAAGAAGGACGATCCCTTCGGGGGTTTCATCCTGGGCGTGCAGAGTTATTCATTTCGCGAATTCGACACGGAACCCGCCTTGAAGCGCACGCAGGATCTCGGCCTTCATTACGTCGAGTTCTATCAAAAACACGCGCCTCTCAAAAGCACGCCGGCACAGATCGAAGCCTTGCTCAAGCTCTGCGGCAACTACGCCATCAAGCCGGTCGCCTACGGTGTCCAGCGTTTCGGCAAAAATCACGACGAAAACAAGAAGGTCTTTGAGTTTGGCAAGGCGTTAGGTCTGCGCACCTTCAGTGCGGACCCGGACCCGGACAGCTTCGATAGCCTCGACAAGCTGGTGGACGAATACAAGATTTCGATTGGGATTCACCCGCACGGCCCGTCGGGTGGAGGCAGGCTTCATCGCTGGTACTCGGCCGAAGTGATCATGGATGCCGTGAAGGATCATAACCCTTTGATCGGTTCCTGTCTGGACACCGGCCACCTGATCCGCTCCGAGCAGCTCGGCAAAAAGCTCGACCCCGCGGCCCAGATCCGCGTGATGGGAGCGCGCAATTTCGGCATCCACCTGAAGGATCACGATAACAAGAGGAAGACGGACGTCGTCTACGGCAAGGGCGTGCTGGATGTACCTGCCGTGCTCAAGGCCTTGAAGGACGTCAAATTCGCGGGCTACATCAGCATTGAGTACGAAGCGCACCCGGAAGATCCTTCGTCCGATATGAAAGCCTGCGTGGATGTCTTCAAGGATGCCGTCAAAAATCTGAGCTAGTGGGCCGCCCAAGCTGAATTGACAGGTTACCGTAGGAAGGGATTCGACAAACGGTCCTTCCTGCCATATTACCTCCGCGCGAACGGCAGCAAGTGTTCTCCCCTCGCCCCGGTACTCCGGGGAGAGGGGAGATTATTACCTGCCGCTGGCCTCGGCCGCGCGCGATGTGGGGCGCTGGCAGGACGACCCCGCGCCTTCGGGCAGCACTCTGGATAAGGTAACGTATAATTGTTCAGGCTGACGCGGGCAGGGCGGGCTGATGCTTTTCCGTTCCTCGAGAGTGCACCAGACATGGGCCCGGAAGAAATCGCGGAGTTGCGGCGCAAGCTTTACAACGCATCAGTTGTTTCGCTGCGCCGCGGGCACTCGGATTTACTCATCATTCGCGTTCGGCCCGATTTTCCGCGCCCGCCTCACAAGCCCGGCCAGTACTCGACGCTCGGATTAGGTTACTGGGAGCCACGCTACCCAGGTTGCCAGGAGGAAAACCTCGAACCTGGAGAAGAGATCAAGATCATTCGCCGCGCCTACTCCATCAGTTGCTCCGTGCTGGACGATGCGGGACAACTGGAGAAAATCGAGCAGACCGACTGGCTGGAATTCTACATCGTCCTGGTACGCGAGTCCGACAAGAAGAATCCCCCGGCTCTAACGCCCCGCCTCTTCCTACTGAAGGAGGGGGACCGCCTGGCCATGATCGAAAAGATCACCGGCAACTACACCCTGGACCCAGTTCAACCTGGCGATACGGTGCTTTTCCTCGCCACCGGGACGGGGGAAGCGCCGCACAATTACATGCTCTGGGAATTGCTAAGGCGTGGCCACACCGGACGCATCCTCTCCGCCTGCTGCGTCCGATATCGTCGGGACCTCGGCTACCTCCGCATCCACGAAGAGTTGATGCGCCGCTACCCGCGCTACACGTACCTCAGTCTGACGACGCGCGAAGCTGCGACCGCCAACAACAAGGTCTACATCCAGGACTTGATCCTCAGCGGACAGATGGAAGAACGCTTGGGCCAGAAACTCGATCCAGAGCACACGCACGTCTATTTGTGCGGCAACCCGAAAATGATCGGCGTGCCGACTAAGGACCGCGCGACCGGAGCACGCATTTACCCTCAGCCGCTGGGCGTGATCGAGATTCTTGAGCGTCGCGGCTTCCACGTGGATCAGCCCCAGATTAAGATGAAAGGTAACATGCATTTCGAGGAGTACTGGTGAGAGACAATGATGTGCTGCCAGTCCTGCGCCCCTCGCGCGTTATGCAGAAGGTTCAACTCGAGAATTCCGTATTCCCCCCACAAATTGACAACGACATGAAGACCTTCAAACTATTCACGTCGCACCAGCTGAAATGCCCATCGTTTGTCCTCCTGGCCTTTCTGGCACTCGGTTGCTTGGCCTGGCCGGCGGTGCATGCGTCCGCGTCCGGCCCTCGGGGCGTGGCCTTCCCGCTCGCGTTCTTCACGCAAGGTGGTGATGCAGATTCCGGCAAGCCAAGCGAGAAGTCGCCCGTACGTAAGCCGCCGAGACGCACCAGCAGGCCGTTCGATTGGACCTTTGGGCTGGGCGAAACCACAGCTTATTTCATCGGAGGCGGCATCGTTTTAGCGATCATCATTCTGGTCGTCTATAAAAACCAGCAGGGCAAGGAGAAGGGCGCGCCGATCGTTGCCTCCGACGTTATCGGCGGCTACCGGTTGCAGAATCTCATGATGACCGGGCAAACAAGTCAGGTCTGGGAAGTCGTGGAGACCGCAAGCAACCGGCACTTCGCCATGAAGCTCCTCCTTCCGGAAAAGCTGCAAGACCCCGAACACCAGCGCATGCTCATTCACGAAGCAGAGGTGGGAACCATGCTCGCGCACCCGAACATCATCAAGATCGTCAAGCTTGTGAAGGACAAGCACAACCCGCATTTCATCATGGAATTCTTTCCCGCGGGCAATTTGAAGCTGCGCGTCATGCACAAGAAATGGGACTTCATCAGGGAAAAGGCCCACGACATTTTCAAGCAAGCAGCGACGGCACTGGCGTATATGCACGCCAGCGGTTGGGTGCACCGCGACGTGAAGCCCGACAACATCATGGTCAATAGCGCCGGGGAAGTCCGCCTCATCGACTTCGCCCTGGCGCAACCGATCTCCAAGGGCGGCATGTTCCGCCGCCGTAAAGGCAGGTCAGCAGGAACGCGCAGCTACATGTCTCCCGAGCAAATTCGCGGGCAGAGCCTGGACGCCCGAGCCGACATTTACAGCTTCGGAGCGAGCATGTACGAGGTGATCACGGGCCGGCCTCCGTTTCGCGCTGCGAGCCCGACCGATTTGTTGAACAAGCACATCCTCGAGAAGCCCATCTCGCCGCAAACATATAATCCCGATGTCACCGACGAATGTGCCGCTCTGGTATTGCGCATGCTGGCCAAGAAGAAGCAGGATCGGCCCAAGGACTTCCACGAGGTTTTGATGCAGCTTCGTGGCATCCGGGTTTTCAAAGCGGACAAAGGGCCGGTCGCGCAAAAGAGTACGCCGGCTTGATGCACCTCGCAAGTGTCAAGGCAAGGCAGATTTTCTCTCAGGGCCATGCGCTCTGGAAGTTTCGGCCCCACTTGTTTATCCTGTTCCCGGCAGGGGATGCCCTTCTTCGCTGATCGAACCCGTTCTGCGGACGCGCGCCTCGCAGCAGAGAAGGAAACCCAGCCAAGGGCGGGGACTCGTTCAAGGATCTGTCGACAAACGGATGTGGTGATGGCCTCTCAGCGGCTACCGTTCGAAAAAGAAATCTATGAGATGGAAGAAGCTCTCGCCAGGTTGGAGGCAGAGGCCAACGGCAGGCTGGCGAGCAGCGACGAGGTCCGCCGTATCCGCCGAGAACTCATCAGCCTGAAAAGGGAAAAGTACCGTAATCTCACGCCCTGGGAAACGGTACAGGTATCGCGGCATCCGGAGCGGCCACAAACCGTCGATTACATCGACCTCATCCTGGACGAATTCGTAGAGCTTCACGGCGACCGGGCCATCGGAGATGACCGAGCACTGCGCACCGGGTTGGCGCGCCTGGGCGACTACCGCATCATGCTGGTCGGCCACCAGAAGGGACACTCGTTCAAGGAACGAAGCGAATGTCTCTATGGCTGCGCCCACCCCGAGGGCTACCGCAAGGCGCTGCAGCGCATGCGCATGGCCGCCAAGTTTCAGGTCCCCGTCGTATGCTTGATCGACACGCCGGGCGCGTACCCAGGCATCGGCGCCGAGGAGCGCGGCCAGGCATCCTTGATCGCTACAAACCTCCTGGAGATGTCCCGGCTGCCAACCCCCATCATTTGCGTGGTCATCGGCGAAGGCGGGTCGGGCGGGGCCCTGGGCATCGGCATTGGCGACCGGGTGAGCATGCTGGAGCATGCCTATTATTCCGTCATCAGCCCGGAAGGCTGTGCGGGCATTCTTTGGAAGGTTGCCACCGACGAGACGAAGCCACTGGCCGCCGACGCACTGAAGCTTACCGCAAAAGACCTGGCCCGATTGGGCGTTATCGATGACGTCATTCCCGAGCCGCTCGGCGGCGCGCACCGTGACCATCACGAGATGGCGAACACCCTCAAAACTTACCTGCTGCGTTACCTCCGGGAGTTGCGCAGCCTGAGCCTTAATGAGCTGCTGGAGCAGCGCTATCAAAAATTCCGGAGGATGGGAATCTTCGACGAGGGAGCCGCCGTGAACGGACTGCCGGCCAAGTAAATGCATTTCGCCGAGTCATCAGCATCGTTAACAGCAGAGTAAGCACAAACGCTTACGCCACGGGCACTTCCACCGTACCCGCAATTAAACATAACGGATATTATCGGACGTTGCCCAAAGTTGCTAGCTCTGGACTGCTGCTTCGCCAGCGTCTGATAATAAATCTTATGTGCGGTTGTGCGGACGCGCGCATACCCCGCCAGTGCTTGACTGCGAGAGAGCATTTGAGAAACTGAATGGTGGATGTGGTCCGCGCTTGCTCATGAGGAACAGCCATGCCAATGGTGCAAATGTGGGTTGAGGCTCCAGACGTGAAATTCCCACCCCCTAACCTGCCGGAAACGGATGGTGAACCCTTGGAATCGCCTTGGCATCTTGCAGCTATCGCTTTACTCATCGATCTCGTGCACTGCTGGTTCCACGGCCGAACGGATTACTTCGTCGGCGGCAATCTTTTTGTTTACTACAGTTGGGATGAGTCAAAAAAACAGGACTACAAGGGCCCGGATTTCATGTTCGTGAAGGGCGTCGACGGTGCGCGCGAGCGGAAGTATTGGGCTTCCTGGGACGAAGGCGGAAAGTATCCCGACGTCCTCATGGAACTGCTTTCCCCCACAACAGCTCTGGCGGACAGGACGACGAAAAAGACGATCTATGAGCAAACGTTTCGCACGCCGGAGTATTTCATTTATGACCCTGCCACTCGCATACTTGAGGGCTGGCGTCTGAACGGTACGCTTGCGTATGTGGCAATCAATCCGAACGACAAGGGCTGGCTGTGGAGTGAACAACTGGGACTTTGGCTGGGGCTTTGGGAAGGTGAGCACATGGGCCTAAAGAATACCTGGCCGCGCTTTTACGACCCCGATGGTCAACTTGTATTATTGCGGCGAGAGTCCGAAGAACAGCGTGCAGAACAACAACGCCGGCGCGCGGATGCTGCTTCCGCTGAATTGGCAATCTTAAAGGCGTTCCTTGCCGAAAAAGGAATCACTCCCCCGCCTTCCGGCGATTCGCCACGGTAACTCCCCTGTCGCCTTGCCCCCCTGCTATCATGGCCACATGGCCTCGTCACCTATTCTGACGCACCATCGCCTGCGTGCCGGCATGGTCGGCCTCGGTATGATTTTCGAGGATACCTACAGGCCGCTATTCGAAAACCTGTGCGCTGACGGTCTCTATCGCAGCGACTTCGGTTTCGTCGATGTGGAGCTTGCCGCGGTTGCCAGTCGGACTGGCGCCCGGGCAGATCGCTATCGCCGTCAGGCTGCTGGTCGAATACCCAACATCGAGAGCTTTGCGGGTGCGGATGCTGTCGCTCGTCTGCTCGCTCATGGCGTCGACACCGTCTGCATCGCCACCCCGGACAACCGTCACTTCGAAGTCGCACGCACGGCACTGGATGCCGGCAAGCATGTGCTGATCGAAAAGCCTTCCGTTCTGCGCTTACAGGAGCTGGACGAGCTGGATGCCCTTGCCCGCCAGCGCGGCGTACTCGCGAAGGTCGTCTACCACAAACTGGCAGATCCGGACCACAAGAAGCTCCGCACTCACGTTGCCGACGGCGTCCTGAAGCACGTGAACAATGGCTACTGCTCGCTGCTGGAGCCCAAGCAGATCAGCGGCAGCCAGTTCGCCGAGTGGATCGCGGGCCGCAATCCGGGCACCTACGTGGCGGTGCACTACATCAAGCTCATCGATTTCACTTTTGGACCCGATTGGCGTTTGACTCGCATCAGCGCCACAGGCCAACGGGGCCTGGTCGGCCCGGCCGCCGGCCCTACCTGGGACTCGGTGCAGCTCCAGATCATCTACACATACGCGGACGGCCGGGAGGCGGCGTTCGACATCCACACGAGCTGGGTGACGCCCGATAACTTCCCGGGATATGTCGAGCAGGAAGTTCAATTCCGCTTCGACAATGGCATCTGGAACGCTCATCAACGAAAACGCGGCGTAGAGGTCACGGTGGAGGGGCGCACACCGACGGAAGTGAAGATCACTCCCAACCACCACTACAGCAGCGCCTTCCTCGAGCCGTGGGGAGAACGCAGCCAGCGCGGTTACGGCATCGAAGTGCTACAGCGGTTCTTCGAAGAAGTAGCTTTCGTCGAATTTGGCGGACCAGCGGGCGAACGGCCGACAAGGCTGGCAGATGTTCGCAGGCTGGGCTACAACGACCTCTCCGCCGACCGTAATACGGTGGCGGTCGTCCAGGCGCTCGAAGCCATTTTGGAACAGCATGCACAGGGAGTTCCTGGTAGCATGGTCGAAATAAACTGTGCGCGGGGAGGACTCGTCCTCTCGGTGCCGGGAAGAGCTAAGACTACCGTCCTTTATCCCGAACGCGTCTGACAGAACTACGAACCGCAAGAGCAATTGCTACTCAGAGATGACCAGATGGCCAAGAGCCCGGATGTGAATCCCCCTGCCCCGTTGCAGCTCCCGCAAGAGCCTTCCTCGAACGCTTCTCGGGAGATGCTAACCCGCTACGAACCGCGCTCCTTGCGCACCTACACCCCGACCCAGGCCGTCTTCTGCCGCAGCGCGGGCGTCTATCACTGGACGCCCGAGGGCCGTCGGCTCTACGACTTCTCCTCGGGAGTGCTCGTCGCCAACCTGGGACACAACCCGGTGTCCTGGATGAGACGATTCGTCGAGTACATGGACTGGAAGGACGCCCCCTGGAACAGTCGAAACGCTGCCGCAGACGGTGCAGCCGGCTACTTCTCCGCCCTGCCGCTGACGACCTACAATGCGGTCACCAACGTCGAAATGGAAGCGAGTCGCCGGCTGGTGGCGGTGCTGCAAGACCGAGCGGGCGGCCGGCGTCTCGAGCAGGTCCTCTGGGCTGCTTCCGGATCGGAGGCAATTCAAAAAGCCCTCTGGTGTGCTCTCGCCGTGGACCAAGATCGAGACATGATCCTGGCCACGCGCCACGGCTTTCACGGGAAGAAGGGCTTGGCCGGCGCGGTTACCGGCAGCGAGACCGATCATGACCGCGACCCGCGCGTACGCTTCATCAGTTTCCCCATGGAGGAGTGCTGCGACGTCAGCATGCGCAGCCGACCTTTCGATCCTGCGCCTTATCAACGGGAATTGAATGCCCTGCACCGGCAATTCGGCCGGCGGCTCGGCACGCTGATCACCGAGCCTTACCTGGGCAGCGCCGGTTCGTACCACCCGCCGCGCGCTTACCTGCAATTACTGCAAGCCTTCTGCCGCGAGCAAGGGCTCGTCTTCATTCTTGATGAAGTGCAATCCAACTTCGGCCGCACGGGCCGTCTTTTTGCGTATGAAACGTACGGCCTGGAACCGGACATCGTCGTGCTTGGCAAAAGTCTTGGCAATGGCGTCCCCGTTGCCGCGGTCGTCGGGCGAGCAGATGTGCTTGGCAGTCTTGATTATGGCGAAGGATCAGACACCTGGAGCGCGAACCCCCTCTGCTGTGCGGCCGTCTCGGCCACGTTGGATGAATTTGCAGCTCAGGACCGGCTGTCCCCTTGCCGCAAGGCGTCCGCAGTGATCGAAGAGGGGCTGCTACGCCTGAAGGAATTGCCGTTTGTCTACCAGGTGCGCGGCGAAGACGGGGGTATGGTGTGGGGCGTGGAGATGCGCGACCATGCCGGCCGCAGCGCGGCAGAATGGGCCAATGCGGCGGTCTTGGCGTGCTATCAAGGCGAAGGTATGAACGGCATGCACCTGCTTGGCCCGCTGGCTAAGAAGGTATTGCGTATCGCCCCTCCCCTGATCATCTCAGAGCGAGAAGCTCAGGAGTCGCTCGCACTCATGTTTCGCTCACTGGGTTCGCTTGCGAAGACGATCGCTTAGGCAAGCGGCAGGATACGTTCTCCCCTCGCCCCGGTACTCCGGGGAGAGGGGTTGGGGGTGAGGGGACTTGGCCGTGGATCGTTCGTCCCCCTCACCCCCAACCCCTCTCCCCCGAGTATGGTGGAGAGGGGCTTCTCGGACAGACACTTAGATCGGCCTGGACGCCGAACTGGTCTTCACGGCAACGCCATTTCATAGGATGATAGATAATGCCGGCGCGAAGATAATTGCACGTGACCAGGCTTTTCGGCCGAGGCCTTCAAGACACCCGTGAAAATACAGTTCTCGGGGTGAACCTCCCTCCGTGCTCTGAGCGTAGCAGCTAACATGGGTCACTCCGCCCGCCACGGTCCCGCTTGGCTTTCTAGGTGGAATCAGCGTGCAAGATAGTATCACGAATTTTATCATTGTCTTCACAAGCATTTTCTACGAGGCTTTGCCATACATTGTGGCGGGAGCCGTCATTGCCGGCATCGTCGAGGAGCTGATCCCCCAGCGAGTTCTTCTTAAGTTCATTCCGCGCAACCGGTTCCTGGCCATTGCCGTTGGCGGACTTCTGGGCCTCCCTTCGCCCATGTGCGACTGCGCGATCCTCGTCGTCGTGCGCCGGCTGCTCCGCAAAGGCGTGCCGCTCAGCTCCTGTGTTTGTTTGCTTCTGGCCGGGCCCATCGTCAACGTCCTCGTGATGCTGAGCACCTGGGATGCGTTTCGCAACGCGGACGTAGATGCCGCCGGCCGGCCCACGTATCAATTTGGCGGTTTTCAGATGATGGCGTTGCGGATTGGCCTTGGCTACCTTGTGGCTATCGGCACGAGCCTCGTTGTCGAGTGGCAATACCGAAAGCACGGCGCCGCCAAGCTCTTGACGCCCATCGCCGTTCCACCCGAGAAATCGGAATTGGAAAAGCAGAACGAGGCAAACGGCACGCCGCCGCGCTCGTTCATGGAGCGTGTTGACAGCATCACCGAAATCGCCCTTCACGACTTCGTGGACGTGACTGTGTTTCTGATCTTCGGTGCCTTGCTTGCAGCCTTGGCCCGGCAGATCATCCCGGGTGAGGAGTTGAAAATCTTCTGCCTGGCCCATCCGACAGCCGCGATCGGCATCATGATGGCGCTGGCTGTCTTACTCTGCATCTGCAGCCAGGCGGATGCCTTTATCGCCGCCAGCTTCATTTACTTGCCACCGGCCTCGAAGCTCGCGTTTCTTCTTCTAGGCCCGATGTTGGATCTGAAACTGTACATGATGTACACCCGCGTTTTCCGGTATCGTTTAATCTGGACGATTATGGGATCGGTTATTATTCAGGTTCTCGTTTACTCCCTTATCGTGCACTTTATCTGGCAGGGCTATGTCTACTCCCAGACCTCCCTGTCGCCATAGGAGCCTGCTGAAAAAGGGGTCTGACCCCTTCCCCGAAGTGTCATAGATCCGCACGAAAGCAGGAGATTAGTGAAGCTTCGTAGGGGGTCAGACCCCTTTTTCAGCAGGCTCCATAGGCCCCAGGGCAGCAAGACTACGGTACTCGATCACGAATGAATTGACGCGTTACGATAGCGGAGCAGGAGTCTTAATCATGGCGCACACGCACGAACAAGACCGGACTACCTTTTACATGGCACAGCTGTCGACGATCGGCATCTGCGGCATGGTCGGCGTCGTGAGCATTCTCCTTTACAAGCAGAATATCTTGAATTTCATGTTGGCGACGAATCGCCAGCTCAACGTATTTCTTGCAGGGATCGTGCTCCTGGTGATTGTCGCTCTGCGGGCGATCGTCCTTTTCGCTTCGGCCGGCCGGTCCAGCGCCACCCATCAGCACGATCATGACCACTGTCATGGCCACGATTGCGACCACGAGCACGCGCATGATCATGACCACGACCATGACCATGAGCACGCGCATGCCGGCGACTCCAATGTCGAGGTCGCCCATGACCACGCCCACGACCACGATCATGGCCACGATCATGACCATGGCTGGAATCCGTGGCGCTATATCATCCTCTTGCTCCCGATCGTCCTGTATTTTCTCGATCTTCCCAATGCCGGATTTAGCGCCGCCTACTCCAAGATCGCGGGAATCAGCGCGGGAGACTTGACTGAGGACACAAGCCGGAAATACGCGTCGAACACGGGACTGCAGATTACCAAAGTAGGCGCGACCGGTGCCATTAAGGTAGTCAAGGTAATCGGCGACAGCCCGGCCCAGAAGGCCGGCATCAAGGCAAATGATCTGATCTCGCAGGTAACGCTTTTCAATGGCCCTACTGGCACCGATGTCTTTTCCCTGAAAGGCAAATCCCTGGACGAAGCAGCGAAGCATTTGGGCGGCAAGCCGGGGACGACGATCTCGTTGAGCATCCTGCACGAAGGCGAGGAAAAACCGCAAGAAGTGAAGCTCACGCATGCGATGGATGTGATGACCCTGGAGTTCAAAGCCCTGGAGACGGCAGCTTACTCCGTCACGGGGCGCGAAGCCTTCACGGGCAAGATTGTCCAGATTAGGGGGCAGTTTCGGCCGGGGCCGGACGACCATTCGTTCTCCCTCGTTCGATACAAGATCACTTGCTGCGCCGCCGACGCGATCCCGCTCAACGTGGTCATCAGGCTCGATCCAAAAAACAAGGAAGGACTGCGTGACGTGAAGGCGCTGCAATGGGTAGATGTGACCGGGCAGGTTCAATTTCTGGCGCGTCGCGATCGTCCCGACGAATACGTCACCCTTTTGACGGTAGCTTCTCCCGCCGACATTCAGGAAACGACAGCCGATGCGAATCCCTACCTCCAGTGATCCGATCATGAGTCCTGCGCGCGGCCGCCCTATTCCGCCTTGCTGTTGCCGCATAGGATAGAGCATAATATTGGCGTGCACGAAGAAGCGTCCAACTTGATTTGCCGCAACGCGGCCCGTCGATAGGAGTGTCACCGATGGCTAGCAGGCCACATCGCTGGTTGATCGTTGTGGGCATGGCCCTGTTTTTGGGTGCCGAGACCTGCCGAGCGTCATTTGCTTGTCCCTTCTGCAGCATGCAGGGCCAGACCCTCATCGGTGATGTCAACCAGGCCAGCATGGTCCTTTACGGGGTCTTTACCAATGCGAAGCTGGACCCCAACGGCGATGGTACCCAGGGTACAACCGACCTGGTGATCGAGAAGGTAATCAAGAAGAACGATATCCTGGGAGACAGGAAGGTCCTCACCCTGCCCCGTTATGTACCGGTCGACAGTAAGAGCAAGCAGAAGTTCCTGGTCTTCTGCGACGTGTTCAAAGGCAAGATCGACCCGTACCGCGGCGTGCCCGTGCCGGCCGACAGCGACATGGTCAAGTATCTTACGGGCGCCCTGGCTAACAAGGACAAAGATATCGGCAAGCGGCTGCGTTTCTACTTCGACTACCTTGACGACAGCGACAACGAAGTCTCGACGGACGCTTATAAGGAATTCGCCAACGCCGACTACAAGGATTACCGGGAGATGGCCAAGCAGCTCCCGGCTGAGAAGATCGCGAAGTGGCTGCAAGATTCCAGCACTCCAGCCTTCCGCTTGGGCCTGTACGCCTCGATGCTCGGCCACTGCGGGACGGGGAAACACGCCCTGATGCTGCGCAAACTGCTCGATGACCCCGAGAAGCGCGTCAGCACGGGTCTTGATGGCATGCTTGCCGGCTATGCTATGCTCGATCCGAAGAATGGCTGGGAGTACATCCACGCCATCTTGAAGGACCCTTCCAAAGAATTCATGCTTCGCTATGCGGCTCTGCGGGCAGTACGCTTCTTCTGGGATTCGAGACCAGACCTCTTTGACAAGAAAAGCCTGGTCGACGGCGTCTGCCAGCTCCTGGAGCAGAGCGACATGGCGGACCTGGCCATTGAAGACCTGCGCAAGTGGAATCGCTGGGAAGTAGACGAACGAGTGCTGGCACTGCAAAACAAGAAATCACACGACGCCACGATCATCCGTCGTTCGATTCTGAAATACGCCCTGGCCTGCCCGGATCCCAAGGCGGCAGTTGTCGTTCAAGACTGGCGTAAGCGCGACCCGGAGATGGTGAAAGACGCGGAGGAGATGCTGAAACTGGAAACCGGCAGCAAGACTCCCTGATAGGAATCCGCAAGGAAAGAAAAGCGGCGGAAAACGCCGCACTCCAAAAGTGACTTCCTTGGAGTGCGGTGCTTTTCCGCCGCTTTTGTTTTCATTTTGCCTTGTCCTTGAGCACGAGATTGATCAAGCCTCCGGCGTTGATCATCCACAGATCGCGCCCACCTTTGCCACCGCGCCGATCCGACGAAAAATACAGCTTGCGGTCATCGCGGCTCAAGGATGGCGACATGTCGCCGGTGGGAGCTTCGTCAGCCGGGCTATTGAGGTTCGTCAGCTCTTCGGGATCGGACCAGCGACTCCAGCTTCCCATTTTTTTCGTTCGCTTGCTGCGAAACAATCCCCAGCGGTCGTTGGCCAGGGGGCCTTGAAGGAACATCGTGCGCCCGTCGCTTGCCAGGGTGGCGTGGTGGAAGCCGGGAGCCAGCTCCTCAATCAGCTTGGGCTCGGCGAATGCCCCTTTGCCATCGGGGCGCGGAGCGACAAAGATCCGCCACCCATCCCCGGTCTTGCGGCTGAAGTACATTTCTTTCCCGTCTGGCGTGACCCAGGGATGAAGCTCGTCGGCCTCGGTGCACACGGAGTGCACCGGTGTAGGCACCGTGAACTCGTTCACTTTGGAAAGTCCAATGGAATGAACGATGTCGAAGTTCTTCGCTCGCGGAGAGTCGCCATCCGGCGATCTGACAACGATCTTTGTCGCAAGGTAGAGGTCATGACCGTCGAGCGTCAAGCAGGGGCTGCGATTCTCGGCATCGCCGTCCAGTCCTTCCAATGCCTGGCCTGGCTCCCACTCTCCCCTGGCATCGGGAGTGGCCTGGAGAATGTTGAATCGGCCGGAAGCGTTGGAAGCGTAATAGAGCCGATGAATCCGGCCATTGCGCGACACGTACAAGTATGGATCGTCTTCATCCTTGGCCGTATTCAACTTCTTGAGATTCGTGGGTGAAAGTCGCGAAATGGGCCGGCCGACTGCCTCCTGGAGAAGAAACCCGATCAGTGCGACGACAAAGGAGGCGATAGCAACAGCGTGCTTCATGGTACGTGGCCCCTTATGGCTGCCATCTACACATCTATATGGCCGTGCGTGAATCGGCTGCTGCGGTTTGTGGGGCACGTTTGTAACGTGCCCAAACGCCGGCCGGCACGTTGAAAACGTGCCCCACAAATGCTGCCGAATTACGCACCGTCATATAGAATCGTCATCTATTCGACGACACAAAACCAAAGAAGTTTGACGAAACAACGTGCGCGAGCCAGGGCACAGAGACGGCGCTCGACCCCTATTTACAAAATCTTGCCGAATCCTCACTCGGCCTTGAGCTGTTCGATGCGATAAAGCTTCGTAAGAGTGCGGATGAACAGGCTGCCATGCGCAATCGCCGGGGTGGCCATGCACATTTCTTCCAGACTGTTCTTGCCAAGCAGCTCGTACTTCGGCCCAGCCTTGATGACAAAAGTGTCGCCATCTTCGCTCAGGCAAAAGACCTTGCCCCCGTACGCCCAGGGTGAGGTGGTAAAGGCCGTCGCTCCCGGTCCCATCCTTTCCTTGGCGTAGACCTCCTTGCCGGTGCGCAGATCGTAGCAGCTGAAGAGACCCCGATCATAGAGCACGTAGAGGTAATCGCCATAGGCAATAGGCGAGGGGTTGTACGGGCCGGCCTGCTTCCGGCACCACACGATCCATTCATTGCTGTTCTCGTTCTCTTTAAGCGAGATGTCTCCAGCAGCACCTGGCCGAATAGCAAAGATGGGCCGTCGCTTATCGCCCACGTAGCCGGAACAGATGTAGAGCAGCCCGCCCTTCGCGAGCGGTGTGGGGATGGTGATCGACGACATGCCTCCCAGTTCCCACAGAAGCTTACCATTGAGATCGTAGGAACGGACTTTCTTGCGACCGCAGGTAATGATCTCCGTCCGTTTGTCATTTTCCCAGATGAATGGCGTGGCCCAGTTGCTTTTCTCATCGCGTTCGACTCGCCACACGTCTTTGCCCGTGAACTTATCGAGCGCCACGAGAAAAGAATGCTTATCGTTGTCGTTGACGATGTAGAGGCGGTCTTTGTAAACGATAGGCGATGAGGCAGTGCCCCAGCCGTAGGCCGTGGGGTTGCTGTCCCAATGCTGCGACCACTGCGGCTTGCCGTCCAGGTCATAGCAGAACAAACCCAGATTGCCGAAGTAGGCGTAGACACGTTCCCCGTCGGTCACGGGTGTTTCGGAGGCGTAAGTGTTCTTGATATGGTGGGTGCTCGAAGGAACGCCCTTGTGAGCCAAACTCTCCCAGAGAATCTTGCCGGTTCGGGCATCAATACAGTAGACCATCCAGCGATGAACGTCCGGAGGCGGCTTCATTTGTTCGCCGCCAAAGTAGAGACCCTTCTTCGGTAGCTTGCCCTGCCCCTCTTGAATGACGGACGTCAGGAAGATCTTGTCGCCCCAAATGATGGGCGAGGACCAGCCGGTCCCTGGAATTTCCGTCTTCCAGGCCACGTTCTTGGTCGTGCTCCAGGTAACGGGCAGATTGGGATCCTCCGCGACCCCCGCAGCCTGACCGCCGCGGAACACGGGCCAATTGGCATCCGCGACCGCCGGGGAGGCAGGCAGGGAAAGGGACAAGACACCGAGGAACAGGATGCTGTGCATGAGTTCTACCTTAAATTTGCACGGAACAGGCGCCGCCGCGAGATCTCACTTTTTACCACATAGCGGCGGGCGATTGAAGTCCGTAGGGTGCGTCAAGCGTACTCGCGCCGACGCACCATTCCCTGAAGCGGTGTAATCGCATGGTTTTCGATCCAAGGCGAGAATAAGAGGAGGGTCTTCAAGCAGTGGAAGATTCGTCAAGAAAAGTCACTAGCGGGAGCCGTGGTCGTTGCATGGCCAGGTGCGTCGGCGCGAGTACGCTTGACGCACGCTACGGGCTCGAAGACTCTCGTCTTGAAAAAAACAAAAGCGAGTTATGCCCGCTGTACGTCTTTTTGTCGCAAGAACCAAGTCGTGGCAAGCAGCAGCAGGGCGATTTGCACGCCCCGGGCCACACACGCGAGCGGTACGCTGTCGATGCTGTCGACGTAGCCAGGGAGATAGGGCGGCAGCTTGTCTGCACCCAGGTGAATGGCCCGGTAAGCCCAGTACACGGGCGATGTCATGAACGCCAGCCAGTAGAGCGGTCCTGAGCTGAATTGCATGATACAACCGCCCAGAATGATCTGCGGGATCAAGACATAAGGAAGCAGTGCATTGGCTCGGTCCGGCGTGGACACGCATGCGGAGAGAAGAAGTCCCAGTGCAACGCCAGTCAGCGCGAGCAGGACGAGCACGCCGTATTGCGGTAGGTAATTGAGGCGGTAATCCGGATAGGGCATCGAGTCGCCGTGAGCCCAATGGAGTACCCACATCACTCCATAGACCATTGCCATCAGCAGGAGCGTTTGCAGTGCCGAGAGTATGCCCAGCACGAGGAACTTGCTGCCGAGATAGGGCAAAATCCCCAGGTTGACAGCTCGCTCCCGAGCGTAGATCGCCTCTTCCTTGACGATCTCCTTGGCGGCGTTGTTGCAGCCGAACCATAAGATTGTCACAGCGAGGATGAACAACAACATGTAGGTGTAACGCGGGTTGACGATTGCTTTGCCCGGGATGACCGGCCCTTGTATCTCCAGCAGCTTGGGCAAGACTTCAGTTTCATCCAGTCTCCGGAGCCCCTGGAGCATTTCAAAAGCACTCACCGTCAGCGTGCGCCCCCTCACCTGGAATCGGATTTGTTCGAGTGCCGCACGCCGTGAGGCAAGGAGCTCGCTGTTGCCGCGCTGGTCGCTCAGTATCGACTCCACTGCTTCAAGTGCCTTGCGTTCGGATTCTTCCAGCTCGCGCGGCACCGGCATCGTTGCATCGTACGGTTTTTGGACGAATCCCAACAGGATGACCACTGCTACCAGTGGGGCCTGGAAAAACAGCAGCCTCAAGCTGCGGCGATCGCTCCACATCAATTGGACGTAGCGAGACGTGAGCACACGGAACTGATGCCAAAGCGGCGGTCGAAACGGTCGGTCGGCGGACCCGTGATCGGGCGTCGGCCCCTTGAGCAGCGATTCGGGAAGCAATGGCCGCGCGGCCACAAGGGACATACCGGGTTCGCGCGCATCCGGCTCGACCTTCGCTCCATTGTCGGGGGTAGGAGCCAATCGTTTTTCCACGAACTCGGCGTGCAAGGCGCTGGCCGCGAACTCCTTCTCCCAAGCTTCCGGCTCCTTGTCCGCCAAGCGATCATAAATCTCGCTGATACGCTCGACACGGAAGAAGGTGGGCGCCTCCGCCGGTGGACCGAAAAAAACCAGTTTGCCGTGCGCCAGAATCAAGACGTGGTCGCACCGGTTCACGTGATCGACGTTGTGGGTGATGCAAACGACCGACTTGCCTTCATCCGCCAGCTGGCGGAAAAGACTCATCATGCGCGCTTCCGTGCCGGCGTCGAGACCGCTGGTCGCCTCATCGATGTAGAGCAGGCACGGATGAGCCAATAATTCCGCCCCGAGGCTGACGCGCTTGATCTGGCCGCCGCTGAGGTTCGCTATCAGGGTGCGCCGATGAGGTTCCAGTTCCATCATGCGCATCACCTCGTGGATGCGCGCTTCCAGCTCGGGAGGCTCCGTATCTGTGGGCAGTCGCAAGCGAGCCGTATAGTAGAGGGCCTGGTGGACCGTGAGCTGGGCGTGGACGATATCTTTCTGGGGCACATATCCCAGCAACTGACGAAAACTGTCGAAATGACGGTAAAAGTCCTCACCGTTGGCCAGCACCTTGCCTGCCGTCGCCGGCCGACGGCCATTGAGACAATCCATCAGCGTGCTTTTACCAGAGCCGCTGGGACCAAGCAGACTGATGAACTCACCGGGCTCGACTGCCAGGTTGATGTTATCGAGCAGCTTTCGCGTTTGGCCGTAGCCGATCTTGACTGCTTTTCCCAGCTGTCGGGCTTCAAGGCGCAAGCTTTGACTGCTGTCCAGGGAATAGAAGTCGCCGCCGGCCAAGGAGAACAAGTAAGGACCGACGCCGATGCGCTCGCGTTCCTGAATCAGGACAGTTTCGGTGATGCGGCTGCCGCCCACAAACACGCCATTGACGCTGCTCAAGTCGCGTAAATACAGCCCCTGGGGCAATCGCTCCAGCACGGCGTGGTAGCGCGACACCGTCGGGTGCGGCAGGCAGAGATCGCAGTCGGCCGCCCGCCCAATGACCAGCCGTTGCTTGGTACCGAAGAGAGCGTCCAGGGAGACCGCGCGGCTGAGGGGCGGTCTGGATACGGCCGCGGGCCGGCTCATGAATATCGTCTTATTGCCGTCGCCGGCACCGCGTGGGAAAGGCGCCGCATCCTGGAGCACCTGGCCGCATTGCTGACAAAACTGGTTTGTGACTGCGTTGGGAGAACGACAAGAAGAGCAGGTCTTCATCATAATGCTGCAAGGAGTGATGCACCGTGCGCGGTACTCACGTTCTATCTCTTCGGAGGATAGAGTGCGATCGCCGTGATTTTCTCGTTTTGGACTTCATATCCGATGCCCAGGTCGTCGTACCGGTAGATTTTACTATTAACTCATAGCCTGGACCACTTTCCAACCATGAGCCTGACAACGCCGGCCTAAAACATTTCCCCCGCCTCGAAGCACGCTGACCCTCCCGCAGGCAGAGAAAATGCACCGACACCAATTATCCCGTTCTTGCAAAACCTGCCCACATCGGTACAAACAGACTAGATCAAGAAGTGGAATTAGCTCTCTTTCGTTCTCGACACCATTGTCTTTTTCCGAGAGAGTTTTGACACGAAGACGCACCTGCTGATCGGTTTGGCGATGGCCCTCATTTGCGGGATCGCTCATGCAAGAGACGATGTTGCGAAGGATTCTGAAAAACTGGCGGGGACATGGCTGACAACCTCCGCCGTGAACGAAGGCGAGAAGATGACAGAAGAACAGGCCAGCCGCATTGTGCTCGTTTAGCAAGACGCTGGCCGTCGGCGCTGGCGGACAAACGGCGCTTCTGGTGTTGCTGGACGTACCTAGTGCCGAGTAGTGACATCAACCCCCTTGCGGTATAGCCGGGAGCGGTGGCGGAGGGTGAGCAAGGCTCGCGGGGTCAATCGGAGTGATTCCGGGATAGCGGCTGAAGTCGGACCCGTTTAGCGTCAGGATGTGCGTTATCCCGTGGGCCTGCATTAGAGCAACAAGCCGAGCATCGTGTACCTGCTTCCCTTGCACGGCCTGCGTCATCACCAACGACCGCCACAATCGGTAAGCACTTGACGGCTCGGACAGGACGGCGAACACGGCCTCGATGATTGTCAGTCGTCGGTTCGTTTCCGCAATGCTCAGCCCGTATCCACCCTTCGCCGTAGCCGGGCGAGTGCAGACGTTCCAGAACTCGGCTGCGTTCTGCGGGGCGATAACGATTCGGTCCCCCCGATCATGCAGAGCCCTTACCGCTTGGTCGATGGTGGCGTGAAGCGGGTCGATGGGTTCCAGTAAGCGAAGGAGAATGCCGGAGTCGGCGAGCACGTCCATTAGTCGTGGTCGTCGTAGATGTCGGCTCGGGAGAAGTCAGCCGGAAGGACCGGCAACGGCGGCCCGGCGGCGAGGTCGCCGAGGAGCCGTTCAAACTCGGCTTGCGTGGGCCTCGGGTCGGAAATGTACCTCGGTTGCTCCTCGGACTCCCTACCGGTGGCGGTGGTCGTCCCACTCACGACTGCTCTTTCCGCAAGCCGCTGAAGGTACGATTCGAGTGTCTGCCCCACTTGGTTCGCTTGGTGACGGAGCTTCTGCTCGGTATCGGGGGTAAGTTGAACGGAAACGGTACTCATGATCCCCGTGAGGCCTGGAGTGCGTGGTTCCACGCATTCAGGATACCACCCCAGGGAAGCTAGCGTCAAACCGAACCCTCGCGATACCGGCAAGCTGACGTTCCCCTCGCACCTCGGTCTCGTGCCCCGGTGCGCCTGCTCCCTTACTGCGTGCTGCCTAACCACTTTCACCTGGCGCTGTTGCCCCAGCGTGATGGCGAGTTGAGCGATTTTCGATGTTGCCTTTGCTTTTCGAAGGCAATTCCCAGCGCGGGTGTTTATTCCTATCGATGAATCGAAATTGGGCGCCCAAATCTACCAGGCTGCCATTCCATATCCGCCTTGCTGGATCTACAATTAAGGGGCTGCGACTCCGGGAGTGACGGCCTTCGCGAGCGCCTGGTAATCCGCGGCGGCACCAAGCCGAGGAACTGTCGCGTGGCCGCTGCGTCTTTCCCTGGAAAAGCCCGCGGCCATCGTCCGCTCACCCGAGGAGGCCCAGCATGGTTCTGTCCAGCGCCACGGAGACGACGGACGTTCCCACGGCGCATTTGGCTGCCGAAAGGGGCAAATTCGGCGTACTTTCGGCGTACTCTCGGCGTACCTTACCCCGCGTGCGCGAGATGCAACGGCCTCACAGGCTGGCCTTACTTGCCCGCACGAGACACACCCGCATTTTTTCCTCAGGGGCGATCGTTCTCGTGTCGCCGCATTCTCCCCTGCGGATTGTCCTTACGGCATTGTCCTCCCGGCGGCCTTGTATCTTGGCGACGCTAACTGTCTAATTGCTATATGCTTGTGGTGACCGCTTCAGGCCGTACCAAATAGACAGTTTTTGCATGACGGGACATCTAAGGGCTGCGAAAACGTGATCAATCAGTCCATGGACCTGTTCTTGAAAGCGTGCGGTGCCAACGGCCCTCTCCGTCTTAGCGTCGAGTACCAGAACCGGCCGGAGCCGGTGCAGTGCGTCCTCAACCAGCCCTATGCCCTGGTCGGCCGCGATGCACGCGCGGACGTCGTGCTGAGCGAAGGGCAGGCCAGCCGGCACCACGCCTATCTGCAACAAATCGCGGGTCGCATCTTCTGTGTCGATCTCGACAGCCGAACCGGAACGCACTGGGAGCGAGGGGCCAAACGTACCGGCTGGTTGGACAACGGCCAGGCCATCCGGATTGGGTCCAATTGGGTCCGTTACCTGAGCGGGCTCCGACCGGGCGAGTCAGTCCCGGGAGAAGCAGCCGGCCAGAGCCCCGCACAACCCCAGGCACAAAATGGCTTACCAGAAGTAATGCTGGAATTCATCAATCGTGCCGACAGACCCCAGATTTGGCGCATGGTGCCGCTCTTGGCGCTGGTCGGGAAAGCTTCGGAGTGTCGCGTGCGTCTGGTCGGCCAAAGCGTTGCCAACTATCACTGCGGTATCGTGCGCACCCCTCTGGGAGTCTGGGTTGTGGATCTGCTCGGGCCGGGCGGCGTTCTGGTGCAGGACACGCGCGTGCGCTGCGCCAGGCTCGAAGACGGCGACCGGCTGCAGGTTGGTCGGTTCTTGATGCGCATCCATTATGAAAGCGCTCTCCCTGCCCTCCCAGCCAGTAGCGACCAGCAGCCGCATCTGTTGCCAGCCGAGCAGACTGCCGATAGCGCTGGGCTCTTCCAGGCCGAAGACCTCTCGGCGGATTTAGATCCTGGCGAAGAGCCTCTCCCCTCCCCTGCCCTGCTTCGAACATCTTCGTTCCCCAAAGCATTCCCACGCGAGTCGTCTCTCGCCGCTGGTCATGATCTGGTGATGGTTCCCTCGGCGCAAGGGGGAGCGGACGGAGACGTGCCGCAAAACATGATTGTGCCGATCGTTCAACAATTCGGCCTGATGCAACAGCAGATGTTCGATCAGTTTCAGCAGTCGATGATGATGATGTTTCAAATTTTTACGACCGTACACCGCGATCAGATTGGAGTCATCCGGGAGGAGATGGATCGCCTGCAAGAATTGACTACCGAAGTGCAGAGCTTACAGACGGAACTGGCCAGGATGTCAACGGCCAAGCAAGCGCAGACACCTGGCTTTCATCCACCCGCCAGGCCTGCCCAAGTAACCACAGGCCCCGCACCGAAACCGATGGCCCAGCCCGCCTCGGCAATGCGCCCGCAGCCAGTGGCCGATCAAGTGCGCCAGCCGGCAGCCGGCTTTCACCCCCCTTCCCCAGCGCCGGTGGCCACGAACGGCGCCGAATCCAAGTCACCTGAAATGCCTTTGGGACAATCGCAAGCGGATGTGCACGCCTGGTTGTCGCGCCGCATCGTTGAAATCCAACATGAGCGACAAACCCGGTGGCAAAGGGTTGTGAGCTTTCTGACAGGGAAAGAAAACGGACACTGAGTGCCGTTGCGATTCCGGAGGCCTGGGATGGATTCCCGTCTAGGAACAGTCATGCAAGCTCGACCCTCACTTTCTACCGATGCAGCCGAGATTGCTCACATTTACAATCAAGGAATTGAGGATCGGGTAGCTACATTCGAGACCCAGCTCCGCTCGGCGGCCGATGTCGCAGCTTGGTTCGACAACTTCCACCCTCTCATCGTCATCGAGAAGGAACGAGAGGTCATCGCCATCGCGGCCACCTTTACCTACCGGCCGCGCGAGTGTTACAAAGGGATCGCGGAAGTTTCCGTGTACGTTGCTCGAGGTGCACGCGGGCGCGGCGCTGGGCGGCTGGCCCTCGAATCGCTTATGACCGTGGCAGCCAAGGCCGGGTTCTGGAAGCTCGTTTCGCGAGTATTTCCGGAGAACACCGCCAGTCGTGCCCTTCTCCGATCCCTTGGGTTTCGGGAGGTAGGCGTCTATGAGAAGCACGGTCAGCTAGAAGGCGCATGGCGAGATGTGGTGATCGTCGAACGGCTGCTTTTGGAGCATCCGACTGGGTGATTGGCCCGCCCAAGCTCAGGGTGAGATTGGCCCCACACCCAGCCCAAGCTTATAATTGTGACTTGTCGGTCTTCCTGAATCTCACGGTGGTCACAGCGATGCGTTTCACGAAGATGCAGGGCGTTGGCAACGACTACGTTTACGTCGATTGCTTTCGCAATCCGGTTCCCCACGATCCCGTCGGGCTGAGCCGCACGATCAGCGACCGCCACTTCGGCGTCGGTTCCGACGGACTCATTCTGATCTGTCCTTCCGACAAGGCCGACGGCCGCATGCGCATGTTCAACGCCGACGGCAGCGAGTCCGAAATGTGCGGCAACGGCATTCGCTGCGTTGCCAAGTATTTGTACGACCATGGGCTGGTTCGCAAATCGACGCTTACCATTGAAACGCCGCGCGGCATACATGCGCTCGAGCTGGAGATCCAGAGCGGCGCGGTGCGCCATGTTCGCGTGGACATGGGGGAGCCGATCCTAACCGCGGAGCAGATCCCCACGAAGCTACCTGGCACACCTCCAGTCCTCGCACCGCTTTCGGTCGGGGGGCAGACGCTGCAGGTGACCTGCGTGTCGATGGGCAACCCGCATTGCGTCATCTTCGTCGATGCACCGACCGATGAGCTGGTTCTCGGCATTGGGCCACGGATCGAGAACCACCCTGTGTTCCCGCGTCGGACCAATGTCGAGTTTGCGCGCATCAACAGCCCTGAGGACGTGACCACGCGCGTTTGGGAACGAGGTTCGGGTGAAACGCTGGCCTGCGGGACCGGCGCCTGTGCCGTGGCCGTTGCCGGCGTCCTTACCGAGAAGACCCAGCGGCGCATCGTCGCCCACCTGCCCGGCGGCGACCTCCGCTTGTACTGGTCCGAGAAGGACAATCACGTGTACATGACGGGCCCGGCCGTGGAGGTTTTTCAAGGAGAGTGGCCGGATTAAGGCAAGCGGCAGCAAATGTTCTCCCTCTCTCCTGAAGCGGGGGCGAGGGGAGAATTAACTGCCCAGCGCATAAGTTCGAGTTTCGCAGAATTTGAAGGGTTGACGGAGTGAACTGTTGAGGAAGGGAAAACAAAAGCGGCGGTAAAGCGCCGCACTCCAAAAGGGACTTCTTTGGACTGCGGCGCTTTACCGCCGCTTTTGTTTCTTCTATTTTGCGAGGTCCCAACAGGTTTATGTCCGTCGTGTCGTCGTAATACTCGAGGCAAGGACGCCGTTATGAAACTACGCCAGCCGTGGTTGATCACAGCAATCGCTTTCGTCGGGGCCTGGATAATCCGTCTCTGGATCTGGACGGTGCGCTCGCGCTATTACACCATGGGTCCAGATGTTCGGCCCAACCAGCCCGGCCTGAAGCAACATTACATTTATGTCTTCTGGCATGAAAACCTACTATTGCCCGCCTACCACTTCGGCAGGCCCGATGTGTTTGTCCTCATCAGCCGGCATGCCGATGGGCAGCTCATTGCTGAGGTGTGCCGGCGGCTGGGTTTCGGTCTGGCTCGGGGATCGACTACTCGCGGCGGCGTCGAGGCGGTGCGTCAGATGCTTCGCCTTGGAAAAGACGCCCACCTAGCGGTCACGCCGGACGGCCCTCAGGGCCCTCGGCGCCACGTGCAGCCGGGGGTGGCTTACCTGGCTGCTCGCACGGGGCTGCCTATCGCCCCTGTGGGGATCGCCTATCGCCGCCCCTGGAGAATGGGAAGTTGGGACCGGTTCGCCATCCCTCGACCCTGGAGCGTGGGAGCGCATGTGGTGGCGCCTCCGATTTGGGTGCCCGCCGACGCTGACCTGGATGAACTGGAGCACTACCGCCGGCTGCTCGAGGACTCGTTGCACTGGGCCACGGAAATGGCCGAGCAGTGGGTCGCGGGCGACGAGCCGCGGCCGCCCGTCGCTGCCGTGGCCGCTTGACACTTTGCTACAGGCCGCGCCGTTAGCCAAAGCGCTCGATTCGAGGATTTTGGGATCGTGGCGAGAAACCTGGAAAGCTAGGGTATCGCCAGATCATTCCAAGCGGTCTGATGCCCGTTGCTCGAGTGCCTCTTTTGGCCTTGCATCTGGAGAAAGTGAACGCTATCGTGCCCGCTCATTTGTCACCTAACGAGCCGACTCAAGAACCCGTGGACGCCGTACCGGTGATGGACCGGTGGGTGCGCAGGGTGCTGGTGGGAATCGCCTTGATGCTGGTGGCCGTCTTCGCCACGGCCATCTGGCTGAATCCATACGATGCGAGCGGCGCGCCCCGGCGGATGGAAACGCATTTGCAGCTTGGCTTGCCGCCTTGCACGTTTCGACTGATGACCGGCGTGCCCTGCCCATCTTGCGGGATGACGACCAGTTTCGCGCTGCTCCTGCACGGAGATATCGCTAATTCGCTCCGCGCGAATGCCGTGGGCACCCTGCTGGCGGTATTCTGCCTGGCCCTGATTCCCTGGAGCCTGGCATGCGTAGTTTTCAAGCGCTTCTTCTTGATCGTCTCGCTGGACCGGGCGCTGACCTGGATTGTGGTTGTTTTCATCGTCCTGTTGTTGACGCGCTGGTTCGTCGTACTCGGCTGGGCGTGGTGCAGCGGAACGAAGCTGTGACCCACGGTTTCTGATCGGCAAAATTGCTCGCTATCGAGAGTCGCAAACCACTCATGGAGGAGAGAAGATGGGAAGCTACTTACGGTACAGGACTTTGGTCCTTCTTCTCATCGCAGCAGCGCTAGGGACCGGGTGCAATATCCTGGCGTTGCCTTTCTTCCTGCTGCCCGGCATGGATCCGAAATACGATGCCCCATGCAAGCTTGCCTCGGACGACAAAGACAAGGAAGTAAACGTCGTGATCCTGGCCTCAACTGAGCTGGAGACCCGGCCGGAATTCCTGAAAGTCGATCGGGAGCTTAGCTTGTTGCTCTGCTCACAACTCGAGGCCGGATTCAAGAAGAACAAGGAAAAAGTCAAGCTGGTCAAGATCAGTAAGATCGAAAAGTACAAGGACGATCATCCCAACTGGCACGCGATGGATGCCCAGGAGATCGGCAAGTATTTTCGCGCTGACTATGTCATCAACCTCGAGGTTAACTCGCTGACTCTTTATGAACCGGGCAGCGTGAACACGCTGTTCCGCGGCAGGGCAGATATCACCATCGATGTGGTCGACGTCCACAAGCCCTCTGAAGGGCCCATCTACAAGGATGAGTACACGGTCGAGTATCCCAAGACCAAAGGCCCTATCTCCGCCGATTCCAGCAACGTCAATCAATTCAGGCAGCTTTTCTTGAAACGCGTTGCCAAGGAATTGTCATGGCGGTTTACCTCCCACTTGGTTGAGGATGACCACGCCTGCGACGATTAGCGCGGCGTTTTTTAGCTTTGGCCGTCGACGCGCGCTGAGAGCACGCCAAGGGCGTGAATAAGAAAGGAAGCTGCTCGCCCCCAACGTCGTGCGCCCAACAAACTATACTAGGCCTCCGCCCGGGCTCACTACGTTCGACTATCGGCCAGTCTGTCTGCCACAACTGAATTTATACGCGCCCCAGGGTCGCCTTGATACGCACGGTCCACACGCTTTGCCTCGCCTCCCTCCTACCGACAAAATGCGCCCAGCTCGCCGATTTGCACAGCCAGCAGGAATTCACTAGTCTACGAGTAGGTATCGTGCCAATTGCCCATCATCTTCTCGATGGAGTGATTCTTCATGGCTGAACCGATCATCATTCGCCTCCGCGAAAATGGACCTCTCGTCATCCAGGGACCCGTTAAAATCGTCGATCACCTGGGTAACGAGTTCCCCTGGCCGGCAGGCAAAGAAACGATCGCTCTCTGCCGTTGCGGTCAATCCAAGAACAAGCCCTTCTGTGACGGCACGCACAAGACTTGCGGATTTCAGGCCGTCGAAATCGCAGTACCGAGGACGTGACAGCGTGCCCACGGCCCTGGCAGCCTGTCCCGACGATTGACAGCCCTGAAAGAGGCGCGCCGCGGGCGGATTTGCGCCCCCGGCGATTTTCCCGCCGCCTGCTGACGCAACTCCTACCTTGCTGGGCTATCAGGAGCCCCTATAATCAGCAATATTCAGTGCGTCGATATTGTGTCGGCAAGAGCGAGAATCCCAATGCGTGAGTGGTTTCGCAATTTCTACCTCGCCATTAAGACCGTCGGCGAGGGCCTGTACGTAACGCTCTGGTATTTCTTCCAGACCTACAAACGCAGGGCCTTCACGCAGCAGTTCGAGTATCCGGAGCTGCCGGTTCCGGTGAAGCCGCGCTATCGGGGATTTCACCGCTTCGATCTGTCCACTTGCATCGGCTGCGACAAGTGCGCCCGGGCCTGTCCCGTCGATTGCATCTACATCGAAAAGATCAAGAACCCTGTCGGCAAGGGTTTTCGTGTCAACGGTTTCAAGATCGACTACACCAAGTGCATGTTCTGCGCGTTGTGCGTGGACCCCTGTCCCGTCGATTGCATTTTTATGGGATCGACCTACGATCAGAGCTGTTACAGTCGCGATGGCTGCATCGTCGATTTCGCCAAACTGCCTCTGGAAATTGCATGGGGACAGGCATCGTTGAATCCAACGGCTGTGGCGGCTTCGAAGCTTGGCAGCGAGCCGGTGTGGACCAAACCGCCGGACCCTCCGCCCGCGGAAAAGCCCGTTGCCGCCAAAAAAGTATAAGGAAAGCAATGGCTGCTGAAAAACAAGCACTCGCAAAAAAATACTTCACGGTTGCCGAAGCAAATGCGGCACTTCCTTTGGTTCGGGCGATTGTTTCCGACATCACCGAGCTGGCTAACGATTTACGTAAACGCAAGGAGCGCCTATCGCAGGATCAACCGCCCCAGGGCGGCCGCATTGCGGAGGTATATCAGGAGGAATTGCAGGCCGAGTTCGATCGCGACCAGGATCGGCTGCTGGAATACAAACAAGAACTGGAGAACCTTGGCGTCGAGCTGAAGGACTGGTTCATGGGGCTGGTAGATTTTCCTTCCTGGATGGAAGATCACGAGGTCTACCTGTGCTGGAGGCTTGGCGAACCCGAGGTTGGCTACTGGCATGACCTGGACGTCGGCTTTGCCGGCCGCCAGACTATTCAGCGCCAGGCCACCAATAACTAGCAGGCTTCCCTGTCGGATCGACAGGCTGCCGCAGTGTGGTCTCCCTGGTTTCCAAACTCCGGTTTGGCAACGACGGGCAATGCTCGCGTCTGTGACGCGGCCGACGGTTTTTTGAAACGGTGTAAGCCGGATTGGCAAATGTCGGTTGGGTAAGTTGACGAAAGGCACCCATGACGGAATTCGTGGCTTATTTCACGCTCTTCATTGCCATCGGCCTCTTTTTCGTTTTCATCCACCTGGTGATGGGCCGCTTCCTGCGGCCGGTGAAACCTGACCCTGAGAAACTGACGATCTACGAGTGCGGCGAGCCGACCATCGGCAGTTCCTGGATCCAGTTCGACCTGCGCTTCTACGTGGTGGCTCTCCTCTTCGTGATTTTTGATGTTGAGGTAGTCTTCTTCTTTCCCTGGGCCGTCGTGTTCGGAAAAGCCAATCAATTGTCCAGGGCTGACCTCCAGCCGGATTCAGCACAGCGCCGGGCTCTGTCGGACGAATTAGTGCCCGCGCCAGCGCGTTTGGTTACCGCCGGGAGATCGCCCGAGGCAGCCCGGGAAATAAGCGCACCGGTTGCTCGGCAGCTCGCCTGGCTGGCGTTCTGGGATATCGCTGTTTTCTTCGCAATTTTGCTGGTTGGATTTGCGTATCTCTGGAAGCGGGGTGACCTGGATTGGGTACGCAGTACCTTGGCCGAACGGCAAGTCGCAACGAAGGTGGTTTCCCTGCCGACCAATGAGCAGGGCGAACTGGTCGGCGCGGGTCAGGGTTGAACGATTCCCAGTGACATGAATTCAGAGCAGTAGCAGGTGATTTATGGGTTGGCTTGAAGGCCGTTTCGAAGAGAGTGTCATCACGACCACGCTTGAACAGGCGATCAACTGGGCGCGGGAATCGAGCATGTGGCCGATGACGTTCGGCCTAGCCTGCTGCGCGATCGAGATGATGGCGACCGGGGCCTCGCGCTACGACATGGACCGATTCGGGGCCGGCGCCTTCCGAGCGACGCCGCGCCAGGCCGACCTGATGATCGTGGCAGGCACCGTCAATTTCAAGATGGCCAGCCGGGTGCGCCGGCTCTACAACCAGATGCCCGATCCGAAGTTTGTGATTGCCATGGGCGCCTGCACCTGCGGCGGCGGCCCTTATTACAAATATGGCTACAACGTCGTGAAGGGCGTCGACCTGGTCGTTCCGGTCGACGTGTACGTGCCCGGCTGCCCGCCGCGTCCCGAGGCGTTGCTGGAAGGGCTCATGCGCATCCAGGATAAGGTCAAAGGCATGAAGAGCTTTACCAAGGAGCAGCCAATCGAAATTCCTATTCCCTCGCGTACCGGCTATGTTCAGCTCCCGCCGGAGCTTGCCGACATGCAAAAAGCCAATGCGTTCGCAGTAAAGAACAAGGAAAAGGCGACGCCCGCAAAGGCGTAAATGGAAAGTGAAGTACAGGCTCTCCCCTTGAAGAAATACGAGTGCTAGATGACTGCTGCAGAAATCATCAACATCCTCGAGCAGAAATTCGGGGACCGGCTCAAAGCAAAGAAAGTGGAGGCCATCGACCCGTTTGTCGTGGTCGAGCCGGGTGACTTCCTGGCGGTTTGCCGTTTCTTGCGCGACGATCCCCGGCTGCGTTTCGAACTGCTCAATTGCATCAGCGGGGTCGATTACCTGGAGCCCGATCCCAAGAAAGCCCCCAAGGCCGGCTTCGAGCCCCACGTGGAAGTCGTCTATCACTTCTCCAGCTTCACCCATCGACACCGCTTCGTCGTAAAGATCATCCTGCCGCGCTGGAAGGACAACAAGCCGGGTGAATTGCCGGAGGTGCCGTCGGTCAGTTTCCTTTGGGCGACGGCCGACTGGCACGAGCGCGAAGTATACGACCTGTCTGGAATATGGTTTTCAGGGCATCCGGACCTGCGCCGCATCCTCACCTCCGAAGATTGGATAGGGCACCCCCTGCGCAAGGATTATGAATTCCCGCTCGAATATCACGGCATCAGGGGAAGGTAATAACTAACAGTAAAAAAGAAGACTCTCGCAGGGGCCTTCTTTTTCCCTCGAGGACGATATGGCGACGGCGACCGTTCAAAATCCCACAATTGTCGAGTTCGACGTTCGCACGGACGAGATGCTCGTCAATATGGGCCCACAGCACCCAAGCACCCACGGCGTGCTGCGCCTTGTGCTTCGCACTGACGGCGAAATCATTTCCGAGACGACACCGCATCTTGGCTATCTGCACCGCTGCGCGGAAAAGATCGGCGAAAACGTCACGCCAATCCAGTTCATTCCCTATACCGACCGCATGGACTACCTGGCGGGGATGAACATGAACTTGGGCTACTCCATGGCTGTCGAGAAGCTGTGCGCCATGAAGCTCCCGGAAAAAGCCCAGGTCATCCGCGTGACCATTGCCGAACTCAACCGCATCGCCAGCCACTTGGTCGGCATGGGCGCCTATGGCTTGGATCTGGGCACCTTCAGCCCGTTCCTTTACGCGTTTCGAGAGCGGGAGATGATCCTAGACCTCTTCGAGGAGGTTTGCGGCGCCCGGCTCACTTACAGTTACATCACGATCGGAGGCGTCCACGACGATCTGCCGGAAGGCTGGGTGGGACGCTGCAAGCGGTTTCTCGATTACCTCAAGCCGCGCGTGGAGGAGTACCACACCCTGCTGACGCGGAACTACATTTTCATCAAGCGCACCGCCAACATCGGCAACATGTCCAAGGAGATGGCGCTCAACTACGGCTGCACGGGGCCGATGCTGCGCGGCTCACTGAATCGCGACCTTGGCGATCCCGAGTGGGACCTGCGCAAGATCGAGCCTTATTGCGGTTATGAGCAGTACAACTTCAAGGCGATCATTCCACCCTTCCCGGAGAAGCCCGCCGACGCCGTTATTGGCGATGCCTGGCACCGGTTCTACGTGCGCATGCTGGAATTGGTCGAAAGCATCAAAATCGTCGAACAGGGATTGGAGCGCTATCCGAAAGCAGAGGGCGCGCATCGCATCGAGCCGCCCCGGCACCTCCAGGCGGGCGAAGCCTATCAGGAAACAGAGTGCCCTCGCGGTCAGATGGGCTTCTATGTCGTTGGCCGATTCGCCAAGGATCCCGTGCCGCTGCGCGTCCGGGCGCGCTCGTCAAGCTTTAGCAACTTGAGCGTGACGAACGAAATCTGCCGCGGCTGCCTCATCGCCGACGTGCCGGCCATCGTCGGCAGCATCGACGTCGTCATGGGCGAGATCGACCGGTAGTGCTCCGGGTTCGACCGTCATTCCACTGCCTCCCTCTGGTCTTCCGTTGACAGTCTACCCATCCCGTGCGAAACTGCACGGTTCAGGCTATCCGCAGCCGCTTAGGCGAGCGGCAGCGCTTGTTCTTCCCTCGCCCCGGTACTCCGGGGAGAGGGGTCGGGGGTGAGGGGCCTTGGCCGGGGATTGTTCGTCCCCCTCACCCCCGGCCCCTCTCCCCCGAAGCGGGGGAGAGGGGAGATTATTATCTGCCGCTCGCCTTACCACGGCGGCCCCGCCCTGGTCCCTCCTTCTCAAAGACACCCGGGAGGTCTCTACACGATGCGAATTCTACCTTGCCGATTGCCAGCAATCGTTGTTCCGCTCCTCGCGTGTGCCGGGTTGTCGCTCACTGGTTCGACGCCGGCCGCGGATCCCCTGCCACCAGGTGTCGTCGCCACCTTGCATGGCCATACCGAGGAGGTAAATGCCGTCGCCTTCAGCCCTGACGGCAAATATGTCCTTACAGGGAGTTTCGATAATTCTCTGAAACTATGGGACGCACAAACCGGGAAAGAAATCCGAACCTTCGCCGGCAGCGCCGGACATCAGAAGATTGTCCTCACGGTTGCCTTCAGTCCTGACGGTCGATCGCTGGCTTCCGGCGCTTCCGACAATACGGCCAAGCTCTGGGATGTTCCGCTCACGCGGCCGCTGCGTGAATTCGTCCACGCCGATGCGGTCAATGCCCTCGCCCTGAGCCCGGACGGTACCAAGCTTGCAGGCGCGGGGAAGGATGGCGCGATTACGCTATGGAATACGGCCGACGGCAAACAGCTCGCGCGTCTCACCGGTCACGTCGGGCCGGTCACTGGAGTCACCTTTAGCGCAAACGGACAACTTCTCGCCAGCAGCGGCACGGACAAAACGGTCCGGTTCTGGAGCTCCGCGAACGGCCAGCCGATTGCCGCCCTGGGCGCGCATGCCGCGGCGGTCAACGCGGTGCAGATCGCTCCCAACAATAGCGCAGCCTACAGCACGGGCGATGATGGGCTGCTGAAGTTTTGGAAACTCCCCTCCCCTGCCCCGCGCGCGCTGGCTCCCCACGGCGACGCGGTCACGGCGCTGGCACTTTCCCAGGACGGCGGCACGATTGTGACCGGCGGTGCCGATAAGACGGTGCACCTTTCGAATTTCGACAATGGACAAGCGCTTCGCCAACTGAGTGGACCGGCAGCGCCTGTGCAAGCGGTTGCCCTGGCACCCAACAAGGCGACCGTCGCCGCCGGCAGCGCCGACGGCAGTCTGTTCCTGTGGAATGCCGCCGACGGGAAACTGCTAAGTCAAAAAGTCGCGCACAAGGGGTCGGTGACGGGCGTAGCTTTCCTTCCACAAGGAAATCAACTCCTCACCGCGGGCAGCGACGGAACACTCAAGCTCTGGACGATCACCCCGGCCCCGAAACCGACGGAGGACAAGGCCGTTAAAACGATCGAGGCGCATGCGGGCGGCGTGAAGTCGCTCACGCTACATAGCAACGGCACCCAGGTTCTCACGGGCGGCGCGGACAAGACTGTCAAGCTCTGGGATCTGTCTACCGGCAAAATTATTCGCACGCTTGGTTCACTGCCCGACCCGGTGACGGCCGTCGCATTCAGCCGGGATTACAAGCAGGTCGGCGCTGCGGCAGGCAAGTTAGTGAAGGTTTGGAACGCCGCGGATGGAAAAGATGTCCTCACGCTCACTCACCCCGGTGAGGTCACCTCCGTCTCGTTCAGCCCAGATAACACCAAGATCGCGACGGGTTGCGCGGACCATCTCACCAGGGTATGGGACTTGACCACCGGCAAAGAGAGCGAATTCTTCAGCCAGGCAGGCCCCGTCACTGCGGTGGCTTTCCACAACAATAACACGATCGTCCTTTCTGCCAGCGCGGACAAAACAACGTCGCTTTTTTCTCTTTCGCTTGTCAAATCCATCACGGCCTCACAGGGGCCGATACACGGGTTAGCCCTGACACCGAACGGCTCGCACCTCGTGACCGCGGCCGACGACAAGAGCGTCAAGCTTTGGAATGTCGGCAACGGCGCCAATGAGCGTACATTCATTGGGGCGGAAGGCCCTGCCCACGCGCTTGCCCTCTCCAAAAACGGCGTCCTGCTCGCGGCCGGCGGCGCGGACAAAACGGTGCGCGTTTACACGTTTGCCGACGCCAAGCAACAAGGAATGTTCAAGACCGCGGCCGCCGTCCACGCGCTGGCGTTCAGCCCCAACAACCTGACCCTCGCGGCCGCCTGCGAAGACAAGTCCCTCGAAAGTTGGAACGTTCCCTTCAATCCCGGACAAATGGTGTCTCCGGAATTCGGCAAACCCGGTCAAGGATTTGCTCACTCGGCGTCCGCCAGGGACGTGGTGTTCGCTGCCGACAACACGACGCTCTACTCGGCGAGCGCGGACAAAACGATCAAGAGCTGGAAGCTCGCCTCGGAAGTTCCGATCAAGAATTTCGCTCATGTGAACCTTGTCGATTCGGTGGCGTTCAACCCGGCCGGCAGCCTGCTGGCCACCGGCAGCCACGACGGCACTGCACGCATTTGGGATGTCGTCAAGGGCCAGCAGATCAAGCAGATCGACGCGCACACCAAGCCCCCTCCCCCTGCCCCGGTCTATTGCGTCGCCTGGAGCCCCAATGGTAAACAGCTCGTGACCGCCAGTTACGATCGCACGCTAAAGCTTTGGGACGCGACCTCCGGTGCACTTGTCAAGGAATTCAAACGGTACACGGAAAAGACCTTTGAAAAGGGCCACCGCGATGGTGTCTTCTGCGCGGCGTTCAGCCCCGACGGCAAACTCATCGCCTCAGGAAGCAGCGACCGAACCATCAAGATCTGGAACGTGGCAGATGGCAGCGTGCTCCGCGAATGCGTCAATCCTGGCCTTGTTGAAGCCGGTGCCAAACCGACCACGTTCAAGAAACCTCCCTCCGCTCATCCGGGTTGGGTCTACAGCCTAGCCTTCACCCCGGACGGCAGCCGGTTGATCAGCGCCGGCGGCGCCCCGCGTCATCACGGCTACCTGGCAGTCTGGAATGTGGCTGACGGCAAACTGCTCAGTGGCGAAGAGTACGCGCTGGGCGAGTTCTTTTCGATTGCCCTCTCGCCGGATGGCAAGCTCGTGGCCGTGGGCTGTGGACCGCGCGGCCGGCAATACCAGGACGTTGATTGCTATATCATGAAGATGCCTGACGCTGACAAGCGCCAGGCAGCGCACGCGGGCAAATAGCTTCACCGTACTGGTACAACGGCAATGGCCATCCAGACGATTGTCTTCGACTTCGGCAATGTCGTCAGTTTCTTCGATCACCGCCTGACTACCAACCGGCTGGCCGCCCACGCCGGCATCCCGGCGGAAGCGCTCCATGCTTCCCTGTTCGGTACTTCTCTGGAAGAAGAGTACGAATCAGGCAAACTGACCACTGCCGAATTCCTGAGCCAAATTCGTGAAACTTGCAAGCTAAGCTGTGCGAATGAGGTCGTTGCGCAGGCATGGGCTGATGTCTTCCGTCTAAACGAAGCGATCTCTGATCTCTTACCCAGGTTGAAGCCGCGCTATCGCCTCTTGCTCGGCAGCAATACCAATGAACTGCACGCGCAGCAGTTCCGCTGGCAGTTCGCTGAAATCCTTGGACATTTCGATGCCTTGGTCTTGTCGCATGAGATTGGCGTGCGCAAGCCAAAATCAGGTTTCTTCAAGCATTGTCAATGCCTCGCGGGCAGCGCCGCGGCCGAGTCCCTGTTCATTGATGACCTGGCTGCGAATGTCGCTGGGGCGCGAGCGTGTGGCTGGCATGGCATCGTCTACACCGGCAGCGCCCAGTTGCACCACGAGCTGACGGCCCTGGGCGTGAATGGTTTGGAGCAAGGGTCCAACTTTGCTAGAAAATGAAGGGAGAGAATGCGACTTTGTGGACCCGCTAGACACTGTGCAAAGCGAGCGGTAGCAATTGTTCTCCCCTCGCCCCGGTACTCCGGGGAGAGGGGCCGGGGGTGAGGGGCCTTGGCCGGGGATCGTTCGTCCCCCTCACCCCCGACCCCTCTCCCCCGAAGCGGGGGCGAGGGGAGATTATTACCTGCCCCTCGCCCAAAGGACCGAATCATGGACTTGCTCGAGCAGGCTGATCCCGAGGTTTGGCAAGCGATTCAGGGCGAGCGCGAGCGCCAACAGCTTGGCCTGGAAATGATCGCCTCGGAGAATTACACCAGTGCAGCCGTCCTTGCCGCCCAGGGCTCCGTATTGACGAACAAATATGCCGAGGGCTACCCCGGTCGCCGCTACTACGGCGGCTGCGAGTTCGTCGACGTGGTCGAACGCCTGGCCATCGACCGCGTCTTGAACTTGTTCCACGCGGAAAAGGCCAACGTCCAGTCCCATTCAGGCGCCCAGGCGAACATGGCGGTATACTTCGCGTGCCTCGAGCCCGGCGACACCATCCTGGCGATGGATCTGGCGCACGGCGGGCACCTGACCCACGGCATGCGCCTGAACTTCTCCGGCAAGCTCTATCGTGTCGTTAGCTACGGCGTGCGCCGCGACACGGAACGCATCGATTTCGACCAGGTCGCAGCGTTGGCGCGCGAACACAAGCCGAAGCTGGTCGTTGCCGGCGCGAGCGCCTATCCCCGGGAAATCGATTTTGCACAGTTCGCGCAAATCTGCGGGGACGTCAAGGCACTATTAATGGTCGACATGGCCCACGTCGCCGGGTTGGTGGCGGCTGGGCTGCACAGTGATCCGGTATCCGTATCGGACTTCGTCACCTCGACAACTCACAAGACGCTGCGCGGACCGCGTGGCGGCTTCATCCTGTGCAAGAAAGACTGGATCCAGAAGATCAACCAATCGGTATTCCCCGGCCTGCAGGGCGGGCCGCTCATGCACGTGATTGCCGCCAAGGCGGTTGGCTTCGGCGAGGCATTGCAGCCCGCCTATCGCAGCTATGCCGCCCAGATCATTGCCAACGCCCGCGCTCTGGCCGGCGGGCTGGAGAAGGCTGGATTTCGCCTCGTTTCCGGCGGCACGGATAATCACTTGCTCCTGGTCGACGTAGCTTCTCGCGGCCCGGCAGGCAAGGTGGCCGAGCAGGCGCTGGACGCGGCTGGAATCACGGTAAACAAGAACATGATCCCCTTCGACACACGCGCGCCGCTCGATCCCTCCGGCATCCGCATCGGCACGCCCGCGCTGACCACGAGAGGCATGCGCGAGCCGGAAATGCGCACAATCGCGGCATGGATTGGCGAGGTGCTGGCCAGCCCCGAGGACAGCGCAGTGCAGAAGCGCGTGCACGGCAAGGTGATCGAGCTGTGCAAGCAGTTTCCAGCGCCGGCGAATGAACTGTGCGAATGAACCGGCTCATTATCGTTCGTCGTGCAGTAAGTCGCGCAGGATGTGGTAGGGTTCGGGGCGAGGCTGATCGGCAAGCCAGCGCACATCCAGGACCAGGCCTGGCAAGACTTCGCTTTTGAAGAGATTGTCGCTCGGCATGATTTCTTCGTAGCGCCCTTCGCACAGCGCCAGGAAAGTTGCCCGATGCTCATCGGGATCAAGGATCCAATACTCGCGGACTCCTGCCTGTTCATAGATGGCCCGTTTCTGGATGTAGTCTCGAGCAACGCTGTCCGGACTGACGATCTCAATGGCCAGCATAGGCGGGCCGTCGATAAAGCCGCGCTTGCGGCTGTGCATGTGTTCCTTGGGCACGAAACCAATGTCAGGTTCGGGGCCGCGTTTCTGGTTGATACGGTAAGCAACCCGCGACGTGTAGATTTTCCCGAGGTCTCGCGCCGCGACAAACCCACCCAGGATCACCGTCAGCCAGGTCAAAAGTTCGGCGGCTTCTGTGTTGTCGGGAGATGCCAAGTAGATTGCTCCGTCCAACAGATCAGCTTTCTCACCGTCGGAGACACACTCGAGGAATTCCTCGAAGGTGTAGTCTCCTTCGCGCACGGGAAAGCCGTTCATGATCTTGCCTCCACTATGCCGGCACTACCAGCGTCTTTCACAACATCCACGTTACCAATCTTCAAAAGACTGGACAAGCGCCCTCAAGCATGTCCCGGCCGTTCATGGGCAAGGTGTGCGAACTGACTTTGGTTGGCGAACGAATATCGCGTGAATATAGGCCGAAGCGGTTGAACTCGGCTACTGAATTGCAGCAAACAGAAAGTGAGGAGACGTAAGGATGTGAAAAAGAAGTCGAGCGTACCGGACACGATCGTTCGTGGAGTCACACCTGGAGGGAGGTGTCCGATACGCTCAGGAAAAGCAACTGATCTAGCGACGGCTCACCAGGGAGACCGGCTGGACTTCGAAGCTGCCTACGTCGAGCTTGCGGTCGAATACGGGCCGTCCGTCCGCGCCCTGGATATAGACCAACCACGATCCGGAAGCCAACGTCACGCGAAACTTGCCGGCGGCATCTGCCGTGACCGCTTGCTGGCGAGTTTGGCGATCGGAGCCGACAAACAATACCTGCGCGCCCGGCACAGGCAGCGTTTTCCCCAGCACAACCTGGCCACTGACATCCTCAACCGCTGCAGACGCGATCCGGTCGAATCGGACTTCAGGCGGCGTGGCAACCGGGCCTGTCTGGCGTGTGGGCGCCACACCATTGGGTGTCGCTTGCCGGTAAGAACTGCCTGAAGCAGGCGGCATTTCTTGAGGCGGAATGTAGCCATTGCCGCGAGTTCCACTCCGATTGGGAGTTTCGGTTACTCCCGGGGTCGTGGGACGTTGCTGCTCGGTGACGACCGGCGGCGGAGCCGTCGGCACGCCGAACAGCGCGGGCGTACCGCAGCAACCAGAAGGAGCTGGGACGTACGCTGCGGTAACTTGTGGGCAGGTCGGGCATGCCGGGGCACTGCACGATGTTACCGGATCCCAGTAAAAGGCTTGCTGGTAAGCGGTGACTGGAACCTGGCAGCTGCGTTGCACATACGACTGGACAGGAGTGCATTGTGAGCGCAGCTGGTAGCTCGTCGTCGGGCAGGCAATCTGCTGATAGCTGCAGCTGCATGGATCATAATAGCTGCTGTACCGAATCGTATTGACCGGCTCGTAGTAGTAGCTCGTTTGGTACGTGGTGACCGGCTCGTAATAGCTCTTCGTCTGGTAGACGGTGACCGGCTGATAGTACGAGCGCTGCACGTAGCACGTCTGACACGCAGGTTGTGGGCAGGGGCAAGGGTTGCAGCTCGTGCACGGCGGCGGCGCGTAATAGTAGCTCGATGTGGCTGGCGCCGAGCGATGCCAGCAGACCTGAAAGACGTTGCACCATGCCGCGTTTACGGGTGCGCCGCTCGCTCCCAAGAGCGCCAGGGCACAACCACATACGATCCCGCGTAAGGGTTTCATGACAAATCTCCTTCACTGAATCCGATAGGGAGGACAAACTCCTCACGCCTGCTCCAGCCGTTTGCCGAAGCTTTTAGCGCCAGGCGCACTCAAACACTACCACTCTCTTCTTCAACTTAATTCGACTGTGCCCGCTTACAAGGGAATCACGTCGGGTTTTCACCAAAAAACGTGATGGCAGGCGGTAAAGTTGACACGTCCGGAAAGGATGATGATTTTGCTAGCCACCGCAGAAGGCGCAGGCCAGAAAAAATGAGGGGGCAGAAGAAGGAAATCTTCAGTATGTCCTTCTTTTTTCTACAGCTTGCGCGCCTCCTGCGGTGCAGAGTGAGCCTGCTGAAAAAGGGGTCTGACCCCTCCCCGGTAGGGGGTCAGACCCCTTTTTCAGCAGGCTCAGAAGAGGAAGAGGTGGTCCGAATGCTCAGCCCGCAGCGGTCTTGAGGGCAGCGAGCGCACTGTCGTAATTGGGATGCGAGGTAACCTCGGGGACATATTCTACGTAAGCAAGCTTTCCGGCCTTATCGACGACAAAAACTGACCGGGACAGCAATGGCACGGGCAGCCCTTCGATCAGGACACCGTAATTCTGCCCAAACGATTGATTGTGCACGTCGGACAGGGTCTGCATCGTACTGATGTTCTCCACGGTGCAGAAGCGCTTCTGGGCAAACGGCATATCGAGACTGATCGTGTAAGATGCGACCTTGTCCTTGAGGCTGGCCAGCCCCTGTTCGAAGCGCTTCGTCTGCTCGCTGCAGACCGGCGTGTCCAGGGACGGGACGACGCTGAAAAGGCGTGCCTTGGCGGGGGTTTGAGCCAGGCCGACCACCTCGAGTGAATTTGTAGCGCAAGCGAAATCGGGCGCCTTGTCGCCAGCCTTGAGCTGGGGGCCTACCAGGGTAAGGGGCTTGCCTTTAAACGTAACCGCGTTGGGACGCTTTTGCATGATTGAGAACCTCCCTCGAGAGTACTCGGCTCGAAAACGACGGGGGTAAAATATGGAACGATGGAGAGAAAGTCAAACAAGGGAAGAAGTGCGGCATCTCAAATCGGGCGCGCCCTTAATTGGAGCTGAATTCGGGAGGAAATTTGCGCCCGGACGCCGCCGGCGACTCAAGTTTGGGGGGCTCGTTCGTCTCCAGATAGTGCAGCAGTTGCTCTAACCGCTGCTCTGTTTTCAGCTCGGCCAGCAGCGCTTGCTTGAAGTCGACGGCCAGCGGAAGTGCGAACCCAAGGATGTCGCCCAGACCTCCCACCGGCAGACTACTCTTCAGCAGTTTCTCGATCTGGTCGGACGCCGAGCCCAGAGCCGCGAACCACTGCGTTCCGAGCCTAGCAAGCTCTCTGCGTAGTTCTTTTGCTCTCTCGAGTGGGAGATCGTCTGGCTCGTCGAGGATCTCGACGCGCGCACTCCGGTAGAGCTTGTCCTGATCCAGCTCCTCGATAATGCGGGCCCGGTTCAGACCGCGCAGCAATATGTTGAATCGCCCATCCTCCAGCCGTTGGTCGGCCACGATCCTTCCCAAACAGGCGATCGGGTGGAGTGGCGGCCGAATTTCGTACTCCTCCTCCCAGCCGGGCTTGAGAAGCACGAGAGCGATAAGCCTGTCATCGTCGAGGGCATCAGTGGTCATCTGCCGGTAGCGGGGCTCGAAAATGTGCAGGGGCAGCATGACTTGTGGAAACAGCACGACGTTCGGCAGCGGAAAGAGCCGTGCTGTCCCTTTGAAATTGACCGGCGGCAGGAAATCATCGTTCATGGGATAGTGTGCATAGTATATGCATCAATCCTCGTCACTGGCAAATGCTGCCCGCTCGGGCCAGGTCTCGGGCGCCGGGACCAGGCATATCACGGGAATCAGCGCTTCCTCCGGCCTAAGGTAACGATCCGGGTTCGGATCGGCAAACAAGGCCGCGAAACAGCGTTCCATCTGCTGCCAGAAACCGACGATGTCGAGACCCAGGTAGGGGGAATCGAACCGATCCATGTACGCTCGGCTCGTGGCAAACAGCTTAGCTGCCCCGCGCAGGTTGCCGTTGCCGAAGTGGTACAGGGCAACCGCCGCCTGGATCAATCCCTGGTAAAAGGTTCGCTCGGACCCGGCGCAATCGAGCCACAAGCTCTCCCAAACCTCGTGCGCCTCGAAAAAATCGTGGTCGTTGAAGAACAGGATGCCGCCGAGGTAACGGGCGTCATATTCGGGCCTAGAGGTTTGCATCATTTCATTCTACTGCTCGAGAAGTCCAAGACCGAAAAGTACTGGCTGCCACAGCTTCCGCTGACCGTCCATGCTCCAGCGACTTGGATCGGGCCAGCAAGCAGTTATAATGGGATGTTGTACTAGCAAATACGCCGGCCATGCTGTGGGGAACAACATGCAGCTATTCTCCCAGATCCCAATGACGAGCCTGATCGAGTTTTGCCGCATACTGCGCCACAATCTGGCGGCAGGGCTTACATTACGCCATGTCTTTCGACAACAGGCGGAACGCGGGCCATACGCCGTTCGACCCGTGGCCAAACGGATATCTGAGCAATTGGAGCAAGGAGAAAGCCTGGAGTCGGCCCTGAAGGGCGAACGAAAGAAGTTTCCACCCATCTTCCTCTCGCTCGTCAGTGTTGGGGAGGAGAGCGGCAACCTTCCGGAAGTCCTCGCCGAACTGGAGAATTACTTCCTCCTTCAGCAGAAGCTCTGGCGTCAGTTCCTGTCGCAAATCGCCTGGCCTGTATTTGAGCTTATTGGAGCCATCTTCGTCATTGCCGGCATGATTTTCGTGCTGGCAATACTGAGTCAGGGAGGTAAGCCGTTCGACCCGCTTGGCCTGGGTTATACGGGTAGCAGCGGCGCGATCAAGTTCCTTATTCACGCATTTGGAAGTATAGCAATTCTCATCGCCCTCTACTTCGTGGTGACGCGCACTCTGAAGCAGCAAGTTTTTGTGGACGAATTGCTCCTGCGCTTGCCGGTGATAGGGCCATGCGTCCAGGCAATAGCCCTCATGCGCTTTTGTCTGGCCTTGCGTCTCACCATGGAAACGGGGATGCCCATAACCTCCACAATCCGGCTAAGCATGCGGGCCACGGGAAACGCGGCTTATGAGGCGCACGCGGACGCCATCGTGGAAGCACTTCGCGGGGGCGAGGATCTCACGGTGGCGTTGACGAAAGGAAAGGTCTTTCCTCAGAATTTCCTCGACATCATGGCGAACGCCGAAGAAGCCGGCCGCGTCCCAGAGGTCATGCGCCATCAAGGTGTGTACTACGAGGAAGAAGCAAGACGACGCATGACGACCCTCAGCCGTGCAGCTAGCTGGGGACTTTACGTCGGCATTAGCTGTTTCATCATCTTCCTGATCATTCGCATGTATAGCTCCATCTATGGAGGATTTGGAAGAGAAGGCCTCTACGACAGCTTGATGAAGTAGCGCGGCCGGGCCCTAGCTGCAAAGGTAGGGTCGCACGAAGCGCCAACTTTGGTGAAGCTTGCCTTCCTTCACGGGATTTTCTTCGACGTAACGAATAGCCCGCAAGATAGCCTTCTCAGAGTCTAGAAAAACCTTCCACGCTTTACGCGCCCAGCAGCTGGGCGTTCCCTTCTCCGGAGTTGCATGGTCGGCGAATGGATGCATCTGCTCGGCCAGCAGTTGGCGGGTAGCTGCTCCTTTGAAGGCATTGACAATCTGCTCGACCTTGCAGGTGTGGCGCGCGATCACAAGATGAACGTGCTCGGGCAGAACGGTGCAGGCCCAGACGGTGACACCACCGCGGGCCGCGGATTGGCCGAACCCTCTGGCAATAGCTCGGGCCTGAATTCCTGAAAATGAGACCGGCGCATATTTCAGAGCGCGCTTGGCGGCGAGTCGAACTGCTCGATCATGTGGCTTGCGCGCCACGGAGTGGCGCACATCAACCTTGGTGGCCGGCCCAAAGCGAAACAACTCCCAAGATGCCACGAAGTCGGACCAGGAACCACGCGGATCGTTGGGTAACCAGAACCCGTAGGCGCTGAAAATGACGTGGTAGCCCAGGATCATGGTTACGCGCTTTCCTGAAAAAGTGGGCAATTGTTTAGCCGCTTCTGTTTAGCCGCTGGCCTCAGGCCAGCGCGAGCGGTCTGAGGCCAGCGGCTAAACGTCACGGTTCATTCATTGCCAGTCGATTTTTTGGCCAATGCCCGCGGCCTGCGCCTTGGCGTACACGCTCGCCGCCACGGCCACATCCTCGATGGCAATCCCTAGGGATTTGAACAGCGTGACGTCTTGTGGATGTGCGCGCCCGGTGTAGCGCCCCACGATGATCTGGCCCAATTCGTGAATATCGGACCAATGAATGGAACCGTCTTCGAGAGCCTGAACGAAATCGCCCGCTTCCAGACGCGCCTGGTCTTTGCTGTCCACCGCAATCGACTCGCAACGGCGCACGGTGACGGCGTCAACCTCCGCCTTGCCGAGGAAATTCGAGCCGATGGCATTGATGTGCGTACCTTCCGCAATCCAGTGGCCATTAAGTACCGGCTCCCGGCTGTTGGTGGCGGTAATGATGATATCCTTGTCTTCGGCGGCCATCTCCGGCCTGGGCACCGGTTCCACCTCGGTCTGGCACAGCTCGCTCATCTCGGCAGCGAAGCGGCGCCGGCGTTCTTCATCGGGACTATAGACTTGCGCGCGCTGAATCTTGCGGACCTTGCAGACGGCCCAGAGCTGCGTGCGCGCCTGCTTGCCGCTGCCGAAAACGCCTACTTCGCTCGCGTCGGGCCGGCCCATGTACTCGGTGGCCACGCCGCTCGCAGCTCCGGTGCGCACCTGGCCCAGGTAATCGGCTTGGATCAGCGCCAGAAGGTTCCCCGTCTTGCCGTCGAAAAGGCCGACGTGGAAGTTGTGAGCCTTGCGGCTGGTGCAATACACCTTGTAGCCCATCACGCCTAACCGCTTCGCGGAGGCGGCCATGATGTGCTGCATGGCATGGTCGGTTTGGATACGAGCACGCGGGACATTTTGCGCCTCGTCCGCAGCCAGCTGGCGCAGCCCGTCCTCCACAGCCTCGAGCGCCATATCCATGGTCAGGATTTGGCGAACCTCGTCTTCGGTGAGAAGCAGTACCGACATCGTCCTTCGCCCTCAAGCCACGAGTTGTTCAAGCTGATCCAGGCCGCCGCTAAGTTGATCCCGGCTCGCGGCAAACGACAGGCGGACATAGCCCTCGGCCCCGAACGCGGATCCAGGTACCAGGTTCACGCGATAAGATTCCAGCGCAACCTGGCAGAAATTTGCGGAATCGGTCACTTTTTTGCCGGCCAAGGTTCGTCCGAAATGAGCCGACACGTTGAAAAACGCGTAAAACGCCCCTCCCGGCCGCGGACATACAATGCCGGGCATGGCCGACAGGCGCTTGCAAACCAGATCGCGGCGCGCTTCGAATTCCTGGCGCATTTTTTCAACACAGTCCTGATCGCCTTCCAGACCCGCCACGGCGGCATATTGGCTGATGCTGGAAGGGCTGCTCGTCTCCTGGCTTTGGATGGTGCCCATTGCCTTAATGACGGAAGTCGGTCCGAGGGCCCAACCGATACGCCAACCCGTCATGGCATAGCTCTTGCTTACACCGCTGATCGTGATCGTCCGCTCGGCAAGCCCGGGGCGCAAGGAAGCAAAACAGGTAGCCCGCGCGTCGCCATAGACAAGACGTTCGTAAATCTCGTCACTCAGGACAGCGACGTTGCTCTCCAGGACGACATCGGCAAGCGCTTCCAGTTCCTGGCGGGTATAGACGGTGCCGGTCGGATTGCTCGGCGAATTGATCATGACCAGCCGGGTCCGCGGTGTGAAGGCGGACCGCAGTTGCGCGGGGGACATCTTGAAATTGCTTTCGACCGAAGTCGGCACCAGGACGTAACTTGCTCCCGTCATTTCCACAAGGTCGCTGTAACTCACCCAGTACGGGGACGGGATCACGACTTCGTCGCCCGGGCCGCAAATCGCCAGCAAGGTGTTGTGGATCGAATGTTTGGCGCCATTGGACACAATGACCTGGTCGGGGCTGCAACGATAGCCGTACGTCTTTTGATACACGCGGGTAATCGCAGCGCGCAGCTCGGGAATGCCTGCTGCAGGCGTGTAATGCGTGTGGCCATCCAGCATCGCCTTGTAGCCGGCCCGGCAAATGTGTTCGGGGGTATTGAAGTCGGGCTCCCCCAGGCTGAAATCAAAGACGTGAATTCCCTCGGCCTTCATGGCTCGGGCCTTGGCTCCGGCAGCCAGTGTGGCAGAGGGTTGGATGGAAGCAGCCAGTTTGGAGATCGGGATCATGTCAGCCTTGTATTCTTAACCCGCGGCTTTTGCCCTCCCGGCAACAACGCTTGGCCGGCCAGTTGGAGCACCAAGACAACATTGTATTCTATCAATCTACCGGCTGGCTGGCGGTTCCCTGGCGATAACTCAGACCCAACCGAATTGTGGGCGCCTTGATCGACAAGGCCAGGCGGTTGAAGGTCGGTTGTTCCCTCGAGGTGGTGACAGTGAGGGTCGCTCATTTTGTCCAGCGCTATCCTCCCGCACTGGGAGGCTCGGAAGCTTATTTTGCCCGCTTGAGTCGTTTTCTTGCCGCTGCCGGAGACCGTGTGACGGTTCTCACGACAACCGCCGTGGACCTCGACGCCTTCTGGTCCAGCTGCGGGCGGACTCTGCCTCCCGGCACCACGGTGGAAGACGGAGTCGAGCTTCACCGCTATTCGCTGCTGCGCTGGCCGGGTAGACGCTATTTCCTGAAAGCACTTTCGTTTTATCCCAGCCGGTTCTGGCAGTGCTTGACGCTCCCATGCAACCCGATCGCCTGGGAGATGTGGCGTGATGCGGTAGGAGGCGCACAGAGCTATGATGTCGTCCACGCCACCGCGTTCCCTTACGGCTGGCCTCTGGCGTGTGGCTTGAGGTTAGCGCGTCGCTTGCAGATCCCTTTTCTGCTTACGCCCTTTCTGCATCTTGGCAACCCTGACGACGTGGACGATCGAACCCGGCGCGCCTACCTCTCCCCTGCCCTGCTCTCCCTGGTGCATGCCGCGGACCGCGTTTTCGTGCAGACGACGCTCGAACGGGCTGCCCTGCTCAATGAGAGGGTCCCGGAGAAGAAATTGGTGCTCGTGGGGATGGGCGTCGAAGCCGACGAGTGCACCGGCGGCGATCGCGAGGCGGTCCGCGCCGCGTGGGGCATCTCGAACGATGAGGTCGTCATTGGTCACCTGGCGAATAACAGCGAGGAGAAAGGCACCGTCGATTTACTCCAGGCGGCGGCGAAGGCGTGGCAAGGGGGCCGGCGCTTCCGCGTCGTGCTTGCCGGGCCCGAAATGCCGAATTTCAGGCGCTTCTGGCGAAGCTATCGGCCGGCAGGACAAGTGCAAAGGCTAGGCGTTCTCGACGACCGTGAGAAGCGTGATTTCTATGCGGGGCTGGATGTGTTTATCTTGCCGAGTCGCTCCGATTCGTTTGGCCTGGTGCTGCTCGAAGCCTGGGCCAACGGCACTCCCAACCTGGCCTACCGCGCCGGCGGGGTCGCGGAGGTGATTCGTCACGAAGAAGACGGCTTGTTGGTCGCCTGTGGCGACACCGACGCCTTGGCCGCGGCCCTGGGACGATTGGTGCAGGACGAGGACCTGCGGCGGCGACTCGGGGAAACCGGGCGCGCACGCACGAAAGTGGACTTTCGCTGGAGTGACAAGTTGAACCGCGTCCGCGAAGTTTATCAAGAAGTGACAGGGCGACCCAGTTCCTGAAACAACGACGGGATCGGCGTTCGAGAATCCTCGAGCGCCGATCCCGGTAACGCATTCGCTGGATCTTCGTTACTTGTCGACTGTGGCGACCGCCTTGAGCAAGATGTATTGCGACGCTATGCCCGATTCATTCGCAGATTTGACCTGCAGTAGAACGCCCTTCTCCAGGTCGGCCTTCTGCAGCATGGTGGCTGCAGCGACGGCTGACTTGACTGGGTGCTTGTCGATCTGGGCGATCACCATGCCGGGCTGGAGCTTGGCCTCGGCGGCAGCGCTTCCTGGCTGAACCTTGGTAATCAGGGCACCCTGGGCGTTGCCATCGAAGCCGTAGCGATTCGCCAACTCGGGCGACAGATCGGTGAGAGCGACACCGGTTTTCTTCGCGTTTACCTCATCCAGATCGGCCTGAGAAGGCTGCCGCGCTTCCTGTTGCCGGCTCACCAGTCCGTAACGATCGGGTTGCTCTTCGACGGTGACCTGTATCTCCTCGGTCTTGTCATCGCGGATCAGAGTCACCTCGGTCGGCTTCTGAATCGGCAGAGAGCCAACGATGTGTTGCAGTTCGCGCGAACTCGTGACAGGCTTGCCGGCCAGCGAGACGATGATGTCGCCGGCCTTGATGCCCGCCTTGGCCGCGGGCGTCCCCTTCTTCACCTCGATGACTTCTACACCGTTCTTCAATCCCATCCGAGCTGCTATCTCGGGATCGAGCGGTCGCATGGTCACGCCCAGGTAACCGCGATGAACCACGCCGTTGTGGATGAGCTGATCGACGATGCTCTTGGCCAGGTTGCTGGTGATGGCCAGGCCCACGCCTTGCCAGCCGCCGCTCTCGGTCTTGATGGCAGTATTGATGCCTATCACGCGCCCTTCCAGGTTCACCAGTGGGCCGCCACTGTTGCCCGGATTGATGGCGGCGTCGGTCTGCACGTAGTCTTCGTAAACGCTGCCTTCCCGGTTCAGGCCGGTCCTGCCCTTGGCGCTGACAATACCGGCCGTCACGGAACCGGTCAGGCCAAACGGAGCGCCGACCGCCAGAACGCGATCTCCGATCTCCATGGCGTCGCTATCGCCCAGCTCCAGATGAGGCAGCGGAGTGCTGGACTTGATGTGAACGATGGCCAGATCGTTCTTCCGGTCCGTTTTGAAATCGGTCGAGGAGATGGTTCGCCCGTCCTTGAGCTGGATCTGGACGCGGGCGGCGCCGGCGACCACATGGTAGTTCGTGAGAACGACGCCCTTCGGATCGATAATGAAGCCTGATCCAAAGCTATGGCGCGGCATAACTTCGTTCTCCTCGAACTGCTGGCCGTCGTCAAATCCCTCGAGGAAGTTGCGAAGCTCTTCCGGTATGCCAGGCATGGAGCCCGTATTCGGCCGGCGGCGCTGGGTCGATTGTTTGGCCTTCGAATTGGCGTTAGAAAAGGCTTCCACGCTGACGACCGCGGGAAGCACTCTTTTCACGACCTCGCCGTACGATGTCAGCTCCCTGGGGAAGACCAGCGGAATCGGGGCCTGACCTTGCAGGGCATGGTTCATGATGAAAGCGCCGCCCAGGCCGCCAACTGTCAAAAGTAGCAAGGCTACGGGCAATCGTGCCATGGCTAGAAAACCTCCTCTTTTGTCGCGCCGGCGCCGCCAGGTGCGCGCCAACCGGCCGCGTTGGTCAAATACTGATTGAATTGTGTTGGAATAACGCCCTTGAGGTTGGCCACCGCTTGATCCTTCTCCAGCCGCAGATGAAGATTATAGCGCCGATCGGCAAAAATAGGCTGCAAGCTACTGGCCGATCGAATCCCATCGCGGATGAGCGCTCCAAATTTGCCTCTATTTATCATACGCAACAATTCGAGAAAAGAGGTGACACTCCGATGGGTTTTTGGCAGGATGGCCAAGGAAAGCGCGCGGTTGACAAGGAGGCCATTCGGTGATAACGTCAAAAATGGCTCAGCTTAATTTCCTTTGATGCTTATGCCGCAAGAACTTACCACCAGCCGCGAGAATGAGATTCTCGAGGCGTGCCAGAAGGTGATCGAGTATCGCTTTCGCAAGCCCAAGCTGCTGCGTGCCGCCTTGACGCACGCATCCGGTGCAGACACGCGCCTTGCCTCGAACGAGCGCCTCGAGTTCCTGGGGGACTCTGTCCTTGGCCTCGTTGTCTGTGAACAACTTTTCGAGATCTTCCCCAATTACCAGGAAGGGGACCTGACCAAGATCAAGTCCGCGGTGGTAAGCCGGCGCACCTGCGCCCGGATTAGCCGCGAGCTGAACATGGGCGACTTCCTCTTCCTCGGGAAGGGGATGAACATGCATGCAGCCGTTCCTGCCAGCCTGCTGGCGGACGTGTTCGAGTCGCTGGTGGCGGCAATCTATCTGGACGGCGGGCTCGAGGCTGCCCGCGAATTCATCCTTCGTTACCTCCTGCCCGAGATCGAACGAGAGGCAGGCGGAGCCCAGGGAAGCAATTTCAAGTCGCTGCTGCAGCAGGTGGCCCAGCGTGAGTTCGGCGCCACGCCGCACTATGAGCTGCTCGACGAGCAAGGGCCCGACCACCACAAGTGCTTCAAGGTTGCGGCCGTCATCGGCAGTCATCCTTACTCATCAGCCTGGGGCCGCAACAAGAAGGAAGCCGAGCAGAAAGCAGCCATGAACGCTCTCGCCCAAATCAGCGGCGACCCAGTGCCGTTCGAAGCCGACTAGAGGATGCGGTCGTCGCCATGCCAATGCCTCCCTACCCCGTCTATTGCTACCGTCCAGGATGCGGTAAGCCGGCCGTCTACAAAATCGCGGCGCGCTGGAGCGACGGCGTCACCCAGGAATTGAAGACCTATGCCCTGAGCTGTGCCGATTGTCTGCCCGACTGGTTCCGCCGCAGCCGCGAAAAACAAGCCGCATGCCGCCTCGCTCCCGGGGAAATCCTCGAAGCGCCGGGCATTTACACGCTCGAACGCGGTCGACGGGATGCACAAATTACGCGCTTGCTAGATCTGGAAAGACAAGTTGACGAAGGAAGGTGAAGCCTGGGGAGGCCCTTTCGAAGGAGGAGCAAGAATTAAGAGGAAGATTACGATTAGGAAGAGGATGAAGAGCACGATTCAGTTGAAGAGTAGGATGTCCTGCGTGATTCTCGGGACTCCTACTCTTCCTCCTACTCCTGCTCTTCATCCTCTTCCTGATCGTAATCCTCATCTTCATTCCTTCTCTGCCGCTGGCTAGCCATCCGACGGCGACAGACGGACCGGTGTTTCCTACCGATATGTTCGTGAACTGCTTGCTCAGGAGTCCCGCGTGAAAAGGGTTGCGATCTTTTGGCCGGGGGATTACCGAAACCAGCCCAACGAATGGGCTCGACCGCAGATCAACCAGGCTACCGAGCAGTTGCAAAAAGCGCTCGTCAAACTTGGACGTAAGCCATATCTGATCAAAGGCTTCCTCACGCGCCCGGACGAAGCGATCAGCAAGCTTGGGCCGATCGACGACCCGATGATCGGCACCTTCGTCCACTGGACCTATGGCCCGCACACCTGCGACGGCGTCGTCGGCAAGGACAATCCACTTCTCCTGGCGAGCAATTTCTCCGGCACCTGGCCTGGCCTCGTGGCTTTGCTCAACACCGGCGCTTGCCTGGAAAGTCTCAATCGCCGCTTCTCGCGCATCTGGACCGCGACTCCCGATTGGACCAGGGACAGGGTCTTCATGGAGCGGCTGGACGAATGGTGTTCCACGGGCCAGATTCGCTACCCGGAAGATGAGCTGCACTTCTCCGCCGCCGTCAGTGCCCGGGCCCAGGCCCTGGCGGATGAGGTGGCTGCGGAGATTCGAAGGAGACGCATCCTGGCGCTCATGCTCGGCGACACGTCCATGGGCATGATCAACGGCTACTTCGGGCCGCGCTTGCTCGCACGCCACGGGTTTGCCGAGCACAAGGTCGATCAGGCCTGGCTACCCGTCCGACTGAAGTCGATCAAGCCGGAGCGCATCGCGGATGCGTTCCGCCTGGTCATCGACCGTGGTATCAAGTTCCACTGGCGGGAGCAGGGCGCCCTGGACTTTACGGAGGACGCCACCAGGACGCAGCTTGGCATGTACCTGGCCGTTCTCGACCTGTTGGATGAGTTCAAGGCCGACTGTCTCGGTTGGCAATATCAGCTGGGCCTCTTGCGCTCGCTGCCGCCCAGCGACTTCGCCGAGGGCCTCCTCAACTCGACGTGCCGGCCCGAGTCGAACGGCGACGTGGTGATCACGAGCACGGAAGCCGATCAGGGCAACCTCATCCCGATGGAATTGATGAAGCGATTGCTATCCAAAAAAGGAGACCACCCGGGGGTGATGTTTCACGACGTTCGCTGGGGCGGCACGCACCAGGGCCGCTGGCTGTGGGTGCTTCTGAACTCCGGCAGTTGCGGAGCGTATGCTTTCAACCACGATCCGCGAACGCTCAAAGGCGTGCACAGCTATCGCCAGCCGGCCGGCTACTTTCCAATCGCCGGCGGCACGTTCGCCGGCGAGAGCCTGCCCGGCGAAGTCACCTGGGCGCGATCTTACCTCAAGAACGACGAGCTTTGGATGGACGTGGGCAAGGGCGAAGTGGTCAAATTGCCGCCCAAGGTGCGCGACGCCTGGTGGGAAGGCACAACCCGGCAGTGGCCCTTCATGGCCGCGGATCTTGGTTGCTCGATGGAAACAGTCATGGCACATTACATGAGCAACCACGTGGCCGTTGCCTATGGCGATATCTTCGGCGAGATGGTGGCCCTTAGCCAGGCGCTGGGGTTCAAGGTGCGTGTGATGAGGACCGGCCAATAGTCATGCCTGCCGAGCACCTAGCTTCGATCCATGCTTTGTCCCCAGGGAAGCGTCTGCGCGCTGCCTGGACGGCACAACCGATTGCCGTGCCCGGAGTGTTCAATGCCCTTGTCGGCCGCATGGCGGAGCGACTCGGCTTCCGTGCAGTCTATCTATCCGGCGGCGCCCTGTCCGCTGCCACCGGAGTCCCGGACATTGGCTTGCTGAGCTTGACCGAATTCGTGGATGCGGCTCGCGCCATCGCTCTGGCCACAGCGCTGCCGCTTCTGTGCGATGCGGATACCGGCTTTGGCGAGGCACTCAACGTCGAGCGTACTGTGCGCCTGTTCGAGACGGCGGGCGTGGCCGGCATCCACCTGGAGGACCAGCAGCTCCCCAAGCGCTGCGGGCATCTCTCGGGCAAGCAACTCGTCGAACCGGAAGTGATGGCGGCCAAGCTACGGGCGGCGGCGGCCGCCCGCCGCGATCCGGACTTCGTGATCATCGCGCGTACCGATGCTCGTGGCGTCAATGGTTTCGAGGATGCGGTCCGCCGCGCGCACCTCTTTCTCCAGGCGGGCGCCGACGCGATTTTTCCGGAAGCGCTGGAAAGTGACGAGGAGTTCGCCGCCTTCGCCAAGGCTGTGCCGGCTCCCTTGCTGGCAAACATGACCGAATTTGGCCGCAGCCCCAATTTAGATTTTGCAACCTTGGCGGCGATGGGCTACCGTATGGTTTTGTATCCGCTCACCGCCTTCCGGGTGGCCCTGCGAGCCGCACAGTCCGCACTCGAGGGAATCCTCCAACAAGGCCATCAGCGCGATTGTTTGCCGCAGATGCTGACACGGGCGGAACTCTACGACCTGCTGGGCTACTCGGGATACGACGAGCGCGATAAAGCCTATTTCCGCTGAAAGGGAATGGTTTCCCTGGGCACCCGGATCTTTGCACGATGTCCGTAGATCTCACCATTCTTGGCATGGTTCAAAAAGGGGTCAGGCACCTTTGTGCGCAGCACCCCTCGGGCCGTTCCGGCAAAGGTGCCTGACCCCTTTTTGAACCATGCCCGATTCTTGACGGGCGAGCAATTATTCATGAGCACTGCTGAAATCTACTCACCGGGTCTCGAAGGTGTCGTGGCCGGCGAAACGGCGATATCCACCGTCGAGGGCGGCCTGCGCTATCGCGGCTATCCCGTGACCGAGTTGGCGCAGAAGGCCGGGTTCGACGAGGTCGCCTACCTGCTGCTTTACGACGATCTGCCGAACCCCAAGCAATTGGCCGAGTTCCAGCAACGGGTCGCGGCCGCCCGGCAAATCCCGGCTCCCTTGCAAGACCTCCAGAAAGCTTTGCCCCCGGCGACGGCGCCCATGGATGCCTTGCGCACTGCCGTGAGCGTCCTGGCCCATTTCGATCCGGATACAGCCGACAGCTCGCATGCAGCCAACGTGCGCAAGGCCGAGCGTCTTCTTGGCCAGATCCCGGTCGCCATCGCATTCCAGTATCGCTTCAGCAAGGCGCTGCCGGTCGTGAAGCCGCGTGCCGACCTCTCCAACGAGGCCAACTTCCTCTACATGATCCATGGGAAGGAGCCAAGCGCCGCGGAGACACGCGCACTCGATGTCTCGCTGATCCTGTATGCCGAGCACGAGTTCAATGCTTCAACCTTCACCGCGCGCGTCGCCTGCTCCACCGAATCGGATCTGCACTCGGGCATCGTTGCCGCCATCGGCGCGCTCAAGGGCCCGTTGCACGGCGGAGCCAATGAGAAGGTGATGGACATCCTGCGCGCGGCCGGTGGACCGGAGACGGCCGAGAAATGGATCCGCAATGCCCTGGCGCGCAAGGAACGCATCATGGGTTTCGGACACCGCGTCTACAAGACCGGCGACGTGCGGGCGCGCATCCTCAAGGAGTTCACCAAGAAGGCTGCAGAAGCGACCGGTCAGACAAAATGGGAGAAAACTGCGGAGATCATCGAACAAGTCGTGCAGAGCGAGAAGAACTTGCTGCCGAACCTCGATTGGCCGGCGGGCCGACTCTACCACGCCATGAATCTGGAAGTGCCGCTGTACACGCCTATCTTCGTCATGTCGCGGGTGGCCGGCTGGAGCGCCCATATCATCGAGCAACTGGACCACAACCGGCTGATTCGCCCCCGCGCCCGCTATACCGGACCGGATGTCCGCCCGGTCAAACCCTTGAACGAAAGACGCTAGGGTTCTTCACGGGGAGCAATCAGATCACTTCTTGTCGGCTACAACATAAATTCGCGTCGCCACCAGCTTCTTGTTCGGCAGCCGGCCAATTGTCACGATAACGTTTTGACCGTCGTGCAGGTCTGCCTTGGTCCCCTTGACCCCGGGCAGGTTCCGGTCGGGGTCGGATGGATCTCTTTTGAACGGTTTCGGCTTGCCCTTCTCGTCGAACTCCAGTTCCGCCGGCAGCCGGATCTTGGCGTCTATTGCAATCAGGACGTCGAGAGTTTGCTTGTTGCGGTCCTTGCCCACCTCGAAAGTAAAGGAGTTCTCATCTCGGCCTGTGATCTTGCCGGGGTAGCGGCCGACCTTGACGGTCTGCGAGATTTTGACAGGCTCCGACTTGTCATCCTTACCTTGGTCAGTTTTCTTACCATCCTTGTTGTCGTCGGCTTTTAAAACAGAGGACAAGCCCGGCATGAACCAAAAGCCAAGGCTCAGGAAAACAAGCAGCAAGTTAGTCCGAGTCATGGAAATACTCTTTCGGGGAAGATTAGACCCGTTTTTCAACACGCTCTTACCGCTTTTTCTTCTTGGCCTCGAATTCCTTCACATATTTCTCGGGGTTCTCGTTGAAGGCGTCGCGGCATCCCGAGCAGCAGACATAATAGGTGACGCCGTTATAGCTAACTGCAATCTTGCCGAGACCGCCGCTTACGGGGCATTCGACCTTCTTCTCGGTGGCGGCAAGGCTCTCGCCTTCCTTGGTGAACGCTACCTGATAGTCCTTGGTGAAAACAGTTCGGCCATCCGCCTTATGGGCGCTGCGACAGATGAAGCGAACGCCGTCGCCGGCCGAATTCATGGTCAGGCGTTGCGTCTCCTTGGTCTTGGGATCTACCCGCTCCAGGTTAAGGTAATCGTTCTTGAGCGCGCCTTCGTAAACGAGTCTGTTGTTGTCCTTGTTAACGGCAGTCAGTTGGAAACATTTCTTGTCGGGCAGGTAGCGCAGGTCGCCGCTCTTGAGGAATCTGCCATCCTGCACTTTCATGGTCAGCCAGGCGTCGTTCCCCTTGAAATGCCAGCCCCAGCTGACTGATTCTTCCCATGTTTCCCCAGGACCGGGACGAGGCTTCTCCGGAGCCCCGCTCCCCTTCCAATCGCCGATAAAATCGTTCAATGCCTGCAAGGCTGTTTTGGCCGAAGGCGTTTCGTCATCGTCGTCGGCCCGGACTGGGCCGGAAGGAAGGATCAGCGCCACCAGCCCGAGCAGGAAGCATGTACGTTTCATGAAGCGATTTTCCCTCTCTCTGAACCGGGCTCACGGGCACTCTAAAAGATACACTGCCGTATCGTAGTTGGCAGTTGCCAAGGTCTTTCCATCGGGGGCGAAGGCCATGTTCCGCACGGCGAATCCCGTCCAATGGCGCAGCTCCTTACCGGTTGCAGTCTCCCACAATTTGACGTCCTGATCCTCGCTGATCGTCGCAAACCGAAGGCCGTCGTTGCTTACGGCAAAACCAAGGATGCGCTGTTTATGGCCCTGGAACTTGCGGACAAGCGTTGGCTCGCGCTTGCTCAGATCCCAAATCTTGATTTCACCATCGACGCCGCCGGTGATCAGGCGCTTCTTATCCGGCGTGAAGATCAGGTCGCCGATGGCCTTCGTATGCGCCGGCAGGTCGCCGCCAATACGTTCGTCCTTGCTCACATTCCAGAGGCGGACAGCGCCGCCCTGGTCGCCCAGGGCCACCAACTCGCCGCCCGGGCTCAGCGCCAGGCAGTCCACGCGCCGCTCGTGAGCTTCGATGGTTCGGATCTTGTGTCCCGTCTCCAGGTCGTACACGCGGATCTCCGGCCGCGCATCGTTGACCCTGACCCAGAGCACGATGGCCTTGTTGTCCGGAGTCAACGTGAGCGCGGCTAGATCGAGCCCGGGAACGTCAAAGCCTTTTACGACCCGTCCGGTTTCGAGATCCCAAACTTTGATACTCAGCTCTCGGCCGCTGCCCGAGATGAGCCTTTTGTTGTCCGCGGTGAACGCCAGCACCGTGACGACGTCGCGATGGCCGCTCAACGTCAGAAGCTCCGCCCCCGTGCCGGCGTCCCACACCTTGATTGCATGGTCGAATCCTGCCGATGCCAGTAACTTGCCATTCGGACTGAAGGCAACTGTTTCCAGTGCCCGCAGGTGGCCAAATGCCCCTAGCGTAACTTCCCTGCTCAGCGTCTCCCAGATGCGGATCCTGCCGTCCACTCCGGCCGACACGATCAAGCGCCCGTTCGGGCTGAACGCGACCGAGCTGACCCACTCCTTGTGCCCGCGGAAACTCAGAGCTTCGTTCTGGGACTGCAAGTCCCAAAGTTTCACGACCTGCTCGCCGGCACCATCGCCGCCGCCGGCAAAGGCAACGAAGCGGCTATCCGGGCTGAATGCAATCGAGCTCAACGCGGCACTATGATGCGCGACCGTCGTCGGTGCGGCGCTCGTATCGGCCACCGTCCAGATCTTGACCACGCGGTCGGCGGCGGCACTAGCCAGCCGTTGACCGTCCGGGCTGAATGCCAGACTGCTGACGGCGCCGGCATGCCCGCGCCAGGTCGCCAATGTCTTGCCCGTGGCCACATCCCACAGACGAATCGTCAGGTCCGCGCTGCCCGAGGCCAGGTACTTGCCGTCCGGGGAGAAAGCAACCGCCATCACAACGGCCTTGTGGCCCGGAAGGTTCAACAGCTCTTTGCCCGAATCGGCATCCCAGATTTTGACCAGGTGATCGAGGCCTCCGGAAGCGATCTTGCTGCCATCCGGGTTGAAAGCGCCGCACGTGACCGTGGCCTGATGCCCCTCCAGCGTGCGCAGCTCCTTGCCGGATTCCGCATCCCACAACTTCAGGAGCTTATCGCCGCCGCAAGATAGAATGACCTTGCCGTCGGGTCGAACGGCGGCGGCCGTCACGGCTCCCTTGTGTCCCATCAGCGACTGCAGTTCCTTACCGGAATCGGCATCCCAGATCTTGACAGTTCCGTCCGCCCCAGCCGAGACGATCTTGCTCCCGTCCGGCGTGAACACGGCCGACCACACTGGGCCGTGGTGGCCAAGCAGTTCACGCAGCCGCTCCACGGTGTCCAGCTTCCAGACGCTCAACAACTGGTTGGCGCCGGCCGTGGCCACCTGGCCGCCGTCCGGGCTGAGCACCAGGCTAGTGATGCCTTCCGCGGGTCCCTGGAGCGAGCGCAGCAATTGACCGCTCGCCACGTCCCAGAGGCGCAAGCTTCGGTCTTCGCTGCCGGTGACCAGCTTCTTGCCATCCACACTGAAGGCCAGGCATCGAATGGACTTTTCGTGGCCACGAAAAACCTGCCGTTCATTTCCCTTGAGGTCATGAATCCTGGCAACATTGTCGTTGCCGCAGCTCGCAAACGACTTGCTGTCGGGGCTGAAGGCGAGTCGATAGGTTTTGCCGGCATGAGCCTGGATGTTCAGGATCGGCTGCATGGCGAGTCCGGTACTCTTGGTTTTCCAGACATGGATCAAGGCATCATCCCCGCCGGAGGCAAGCCACTGCCCGTCCGGACTGTATGAAAGACTTCGAACCGCTGCGTTGTGGGCAGGGAACATGAACTTCGAAGCGCCCGTGGCGACCTCCTGGACAAGAATGCGGTGGTCGAGGCCGCCCGAGGCCAGGCTTTTGCCATCGGGGCTGAAAGCAAGAGCGCTGATGCAATCCTGGTGGCCTTCGAAAGCGCGAATGTCCTTGCCAGTCTCGGCATCCCAGAGCCGGACCGCCCTGTCGGTGCCGGCAGAGGCAATCGTTTTTCCATCGGGACTGAAAGCAATGGCGCCAATCTGTGGCTTCTCCTGGATATCAACCTCAGTCGCCTTGTGGCCGCGATAGGTGAGGAGTTCTCGTCCCGTCTCGGCGTCCCAGACCTTGACCTCTGTGGGAACCTTGGAATCCTCTGCCGTCCTTCGCATATCGGCACTGATCGAAGCCAGCCGTTTCCCATCCGGACTTCCCGCCACGGCGAGGATGCTGCCGCTGTGGCGCAATTTGAGGCTGCCGAATACCCTGGCCACATGTTCCGGCAAGCTTGGCGGACGCACCGGTAGGTACCAGCGCGCCTCGCGGAAAGCCTGGTTCGCCTCGGCGAGCCGGCCCGCAGCCAGGTCGGCCTGCCCTCTCCTAGCGAGGAGACCGGCCTGTTGAAACAGTTCCGGTGCGAACTGCTTGGTGACGCCGGTCTTCTCAGCCTGCGCCTCTTCCGCCTGATACTTGGCTTGAAGTTCGCGGACGCGCTGCGCATCAGGCAATGGCGCTTGGCTGGCTGCAACGCCGGCACAAAGCAGGCTGGTCGCAGCGAGCAGCAGCGCGAAGACCATTCTCGAAGGCAAAAGGCCAGGCCGACTCATGGCTTGGAGGCCCATAGGGAGTTACTCCGTCGAGGTAAGGCGCCCCCGATGACATGAACTTGAGTATAGAGCCCGCATTCATCTTGGAGCAAGCGGTTTCGTCCGGCTCGCAACAAGTCCCGCGGAATCTGGTCGCCAGGCTGATTGGGATAAGAGCAGAAATGTTTGCCGTTTGCAGAGGGAGCTAAAGAAGCTGACTGCCTCAAATCATGAAGAATATGCGAAAAGAATGTCGGTTGGCCCCCAGGGTCCACCCGTCCATAGACCCTGAGGGGCCTCCACCGACAACCCAAACATAGGTTACAAATTCGCTTGGTGTGCAAGTCCGGCAAGAAAATTCTTGAAAAAGTTTCAAGTCTTTTATTCCCAATAGCTTAGAAATCAAGAAGAATCTGAAATCCGAGAATAACCTCTGAATCTTGGAGTAAACCTGGCAGCCGGGGCCTCTGGGCCGCCGAGAAGCTGCCCAATTGGCACTGTTTCGCATTCCTTTTCCCCGCGTTGCCGGTCCACAGCACCCGTATAATTACCAAGAGATCAAACATGATGAGCAATCCAGAGGGAGTTTGAGATATGTTGTTCTTCGACCCGATGTATTTCTTGTTTCTTGCACCTGGGATCCTGCTCGCGATGTGGGCGCAGTTTCGAGTGCACTCCGCCTACAGCCAAGCCAGCAGGATTCTGGCGCAGAGCGGCGTGTCAGGGGCCCAGGCGGCCGCCGCGCTGCTCGATTCGGCGGGCGTGTCGGTGAATACCACACTGGAGGATTCGCCGGGCGTGCGGGGAGTGCGCATCCAGGCCGTCCAGGGATTCATGACGGATCATTACGTTCCGGGCCAGCGCATTTTGCGACTCAGTCCCGACGTCTATAACGGGCGATCATTGGCCGCACTGGGGATCGCCGCCCATGAAGCGGGTCATGCTCTGCAAGATGCCCAGCGCTATCCCTTGCTAGTGCTGCGCAACGGTCTTGTGCCGCTGGCAAGCATCGGCAGCAACCTGTCCTGGATCATCATTATCGCAGGGTTCTTGCTACATATGGTAGGGCTAGTCTACCTTGGCATCTTCGCTTTTGCACTGGTGGTGCTGTTCCAGGTCGTCAACCTGCCCGTCGAGTTCGACGCGAGCCGGCGCGCTCGTCTCGCGTTGGTTCACACGGGACTTATTTCTGACGAAGAGGAGAGGACAGTTGCCAATGTGCTGAACGCCGCCGCCCTTACCTACGTGGCGGCCACCCTTACGAGCATCCTGACGCTTCTCTATTTCTTGTTCCGTTCCGGAATTCTCGGCGGACGCAGTCGCTGATGCGCCGGATTTCAGCAAAGGCCGAGCCTCCACGTGCTGGGGGCCCGGTCTTGTTCGTTGGGCTTCAGTCATCTTCGTGCAAGCGGCGGCACAGGCGGGAATAGCGTCGGGCCGTATCCTGCCGTCCGACTGCCAGGGCGAGGGCCTTGCGGCTACCCACCAGTACGACAAGGCGCTTGCCGCGCGTGATGCCGGTGTAGAGCAGGTTCCTTTGTAGCATCATGTAATGTTGCGTGTGCAGAGGAATGACCACGGCCGGGTACTCACTCCCTTGGGACTTGTGAATGGTGAGCGCATATCCCAGGGCCAGTTCATCCAACTCGGTGAAGTCATACGTGACCTGCCGGCCGTCGTAATCGACCGTCAGCTCCTGCTCCTCGGCGTCTACCCTGGCCACGCGGCCGATGTCGCCGTTGAACACTTCCTTCTGGTAGTCGTTGACCGTCTGCAACACCTTGTCGCCGGCGCGAAACGTCCAGCCGAAGCGTTCCACTTCGTGCGTTTCGCCCCGGGGATTGAGGACATTCTGCAGTACGGCGTTGAGATTGCGGGCGCCCAGCTCGGAGCGGTTCATGGGCGTGAGGATCTGAACATCGCGGAACGGATCGAGTCCGAAACTGGCCGGGATGCGCTCGCGCACGACGGTAAGAAGGCGGTCCAGGATTGCTGCTGGGGTATCCGCCTCCACAAAATAAAAATCTCCCTGCTTGGGCGGCGCCGATTGGGGCAGCACCCCCTGATTCACTTGATGCGCCGCCCGCACGATCCAGCTCTGCCCCGCCTGGCGAAAGATTTCTGTCAGGCGGACAACCGCCACGGCGCGCGCTGCGATGATGTCGGCCAGCACAGAGCCCGGCCCGACGGACGGCAGCTGGTCCACGTCGCCAACCAGCACCAGGCAGGCCCGCGGCGGCACGGCCCGCAGCAGCTGGTTCATCAGGGCGATGTCCACCATGGAAGCCTCGTCGACGACGAGCAGATCAAGGTCCAGGGCGTGGTCGCGATCGCGTTTGAACGCTCCCTGCCGCGGGTCGAATTCCAGGAGCCGATGGATGGTCTTCGCTTCCTTACCGGTCGTCTCGCTGAGGCGCTTTGCGGCCCGGCCCGTGGGCGCGCACAAACAACAGCGCAGGTCCCTGGCCTCGAAGATTTCCAAAATGCCGCGCACAATGGTGGTTTTGCCGACGCCCGGCCCGCCGGTCACGACCATCACCTTTTGCGTGGTCGCCTGCCGTATGGCGTCACGCTGCGTCGCGGCCAGCTCCAGGCCCATCTTCCGTTCGACCCAGCGTAACGCCGCCTCGATATCGATGGCGGGCAACGGGTGAGATCCCTCGCGCAATTGCAGCAGCGCCCGCGCGACGCCCTTCTCCGCCAGGAACAAGGGCTTCAGATAAAGCCACGGCTCCGCGCCTTCCGGCTCGCGGACCAGTTGTCCTGCCGCAAGCTCATCCTCCACGGCCGCGGCAATGATTTCTCGGTTGATTTGCGTGAGTTCCCCCGTGCGCTCGACGACGCCTGCCTCGGGAAAGCCAACGTGGCCTTCGTTACTCAGTTGCTGCAAGACGTAGCCAAGCGCCGCCCGCGCACGCAACGGCGACATGCGATCGATGCCCAGGCGGCCGGCCAGCTCGTCCGCCGTGCGAAAGCCGACGCCCCAGATATCGGTCGCCAATCGATAAGGGTTGGACTGGACGAGGGCGATGGCCTGGTCGCCATAGGTCTTGTAGATGCGCACGGCCCGGGCGGTGCCGACGCCGTGCGATTGCAGGAAGACCATGATGGACCGCACCGCCTTTTGCTCCTGCCAGCTCTCGCGGATGCGCTGAATGCGGCGCGGGCCGATCCCCTTGACTTCCTGAAGGAAGGCGGGGCTTTCATCGATGACGGTCAGCGTCCGCTTGCCGAAGACGGCGACGATGCGCTCGGCAAAATGGGGACCGATGCCCTTGATCAGCCCGGATGCAAGGTACTTCTCGATACCCTCGGGAGTGTTTGGCGGCGTAGCGCGCAGCTCCTCTGCCTTGAACTGCCGGCCGTGGTCGCGGTCCTGAACCCAGGCGCCCGTCGCGTGGAGGTATTCGCCCGCCTGTGCAACCGGCAGATGGCCGACAACGGTGACCAGGCCGCGCTGCCCGGCTGCCTGTACGCGAAGCACCGTAAAGCCGCTTTCAGGATTGTGAAACGTGACGCGCTCAATGACGCCGGATAGGGTCTCCGCCATAAGTTCTTATTTTATCGCGTTGCGTTCACTTCAGTGGCCTTGCGGGACGCTTGCAGTCAGCCGGCGGGCGTGATCAGGACTTGACCTCGCCACGGAGCCAAGAATGCAAAACTGTAGATCATGGATCACCGACCTGTACAATGTCGTGAGCCCGAACAGGTTTAGTGCCCGAACCGGCTAACGCGAACAAGCCATTTTTGTGAATCGAGCTGAACCAAGAGACCTGTCAGAACGATCCAAGGAGATAACCATGCAGAAGCTGGCTGGAGTATTGACGGTCACAATTTTGATGGCTTTGCTCGGCTGCAGTCAGTCGAGTACTCCGGGCAGCAGCGGCACGGGGCCGTCCAAGTCCGCGCAGTCCAGCGGCGCGGCAACGGCGCCGCCGGCCGGCGGCCCTGGGGCTATTACACCGGAGAATACGAAGATCGAATGGGTAGGCACCAAAAAGGATGGTAAGCACGACGGTGGCTTCAAGAGCTTTACAGGTGGCATCACGCCGGCCAAAGCCGACTTAACGTCGTGCGAACTCTCACTCGATATCGACATCAATTCTCTGTTCGCCGACAATCCCAAGCTTACCAGCCACCTCAAGTCTCCCGACTTCTTCGGGGTGAAGCAGTATCCCAAGGCCAAATTCCTCTCGACGAAAATTGAGGCCATGCCCTCGGAGCCGGAATCCTACATCATCAACGGCAAGCTGACCTTGCACGGCACGACGAAGGAGATCTCCATCCCGGCGAAAGTGACGAAAAAGGACAACGTGCTGACATTGGAGAGCCAATTCACCTTCGACCGTCTGGAGTACGGCATCAGCTACAAGCCGGACCAGGTCGATAAGATGGTGACCGTCAAAGTATCCGCAAATATTCCGCTTTTGTAGTTGCAGCTCACGGCCCTGCTCTTCATGGGGCCGGCGGCAGGTCGCCAGGCCCACGGCGTCACGCCCGACTGTCACTGGGGGTATACTGCACGCCGGTCGCCCAACAGGTGGCCTTTCCGACCTCAGTCCGTTTTCACAATGGTTTCAATGTCGCGTGCTCCATGAAGGATGCGAAGCACCTCGACGGCCGCTACGGAAATTCGGTAGAACAGAACGTACCGCTCAACGACAACGCTACGAAGGCCTGGAGCCAGCTCATTACGGGCGCGGCCCATCTCGGGAAACTGCCCGAGAAGATTACATCGGTCGTCGATGGCGGTGACAAGTTGCTCGGCGGCCTGCGGGTTATGCTCTTCAAGGTGCTCCAGTATTTCACCCAGGTCGATTTCGGCCTGGTCGGTGCGAACCACAGAGAGCATCAGTTGTCCCTGCGAGATTGCCGCTTCTTCCGGAGGCGAGCCAAGGTCTCTTTCGCGTTCAGGGGGGCGACTTTCCCCTGGTCGGCTTGCTCGATTCCAATGGCGATCTCGCGGCGGAGCTCGTCGAGCTTCGTCTGGTGAAGTTCCTCGCGCTCCACAAGGAGCCTGAGACCGTCGCGAATGACTTCGCTTGCGGTTTGATACTTGCCGCTCTCGACCTTCTGGTTGACGAACTGCTCCAGCTCCGGAGTCAGGGAAACATTCATTGAAGCCCGCCTCCTGGGGTGAAAAGACCCGACACCCAGAAGATAGCGGCGCTGATAAGAAATGTCAAATTCTGTTATCAGGGGTGAGTGCGTGTCCGCTCTGGCAAGCACCCCCGTCGCTTAATCGCAGTCCAACAGGGTGCGTGCCCACAGAGACCGGGCAGCATGTCATCCTGAATTCTTCATGCTTTTCTCTGCCTCACCTGCCTACGGCGATCTCTAGCAGTGAGGAGAAACGCTGAACAGGAGGGAACAGAGACAACGGGGAGAATAATCCCTCCGTTGTCTCCGTTTCCTCCTGTTCAAGTATTTTCCGGCGTGAGGTCAGCCTTCGCCACCCAGGTCGATCCAGGGGTTGTCCCAGCCCGGAATGGCGTTTTCCGTCAGATCGCCGGGACAGCAAGCCCTTGTTTGCTCCACTTCGCCCAGGTAAACATTGGAAATGTGGCCGGAGACTGCTCCGCCGTGGATCGAGCCCGAAGATACTTGTGCCAGGGCGTGTTTGCATTCTACTCGCATTGTCTGCTCCTTCTTCCATGAGAGCGACCGATGATTCCTTCAAGGACGCACTAAGACGCGCACGGCTCAACGCTGCAGCAGGTAGGCGCGCCAATGAGTGGGCAGCCCCTGGCGCCAGCGCAAAGCCTCCGGGCTGGTCAGGCGGTCCTCAACCAGCGCCTGGCGCCTCGATTGTACGTGCTGGCCGCCTGGCGAATGATGGGACCGCGCGCCGGTCCGGCCCATTTGGGCAAGAGTGGTCCCTGTAAGCAGCACGCTGATCAAGGTGGCTATAAACAGGACGTTACGTTTCATGGGCTGGCTCCTTGTCCGCGCTCCTGCGGCGGTAGAAGAGCGCAACGAATTAGAACGGGGGGCGTCGGGGCGCAAAGCAGTACGCGAAGCGCCGACGTGTTGAGGTGTCGCCCTAGTGCAATTCCAGTGCCACGATTGCCGAACTGGATGACTTCCCGGTTGCCGACATCGCTCTAAAACATTGCCGCCTCAAGTATTAGGAATACCAGAGCGCGTATGTGCTTCGAGCGCAGGGCTTGGGCCAAGGATCTGGCGGAAGGACACTTTTACAAAGTAGGCGTTTGCACTCGGGAGTTTGGACCGGGACCAACCTCTTTGGCAGCCGAATCAGGGACGATCATTTAGACCCAGTCGACAGGGTCCTGCTCGTGCACGCTGGCCCAGACGTGAAGATCGGGCCACTGCTTTTGCAGGCGAATGGCAAGTTCCTCGATCCCGCAACGCTCGGTCGCGTAGTGCCCGGGGAGCAAGAGACTCATGCCTTCCGCCTGGGCGCTCAGGTAGTCGTGGAAGCGAAGCTCCCCTGTGAGGAACACCTCCGCACGAGCGCGCAGGGCGTCGGCAAGGAATTCTCCCCCGGCTCCGCAGACGAGTGCCACGCGTTGTACGATGCGGCTCGAATCTCCTACCAGAAGCATCTGGCGGGCATTCAGTTTTGTTTTGATCGTCTGCGCCAGATCGCCAAGCGCCACACTCTTTGGCAGGCTGCCTATCCGGCCTTCGCCGGCGCCCGCGAACTGGGGCACGAGAGGGTAAACATCGTAAGCAGGTTCCTCATAGGAATGGGCCCTGCGGATGGCGGCAATCACCTCGCCAATGAGAGACTCGGGACAGACTGCTTCCAGCCGCCACTCGCTCACCTCTTCGCGCCGGCCTTTTTGACCCAGGGTGGGATTCGTTGCGTCCGATCCGAAAAAGGTGCCGGTCCCGGGCAGCCGAAAACTGCATTGGCTGTATTGGCCGATATTCCCGGCCCCTGCCGCAAACATGGCATTGGAAACACGGGCCAGGTCGGAGTCGGGCACGAAGGCGACGACCTTGCTTTGGCGGCCCAGGGCCCGCGCACGCAGCGGTGTTAATTCCTGCAGGCCGAGTCGCGCTGCCAGTATTTCATTGATCCCATCTTTGGCGTTGTCGAAGGCGGTGTGCGGGCTGTAGACGGCGATGCCGGCCCGGCTCAGGTCGAGGAGCATCCGGCCTTCCGGCGTGGCGTCGGTCAGGCGCTTCACGCCACGAAACAGGATCGGGTGGTGCGTGACAAGTAAATGTGCTCGGCCGGCGATCGCCTCCGCGGCACTGACGGGCGTGACCGTCAAGCAGGTCATGATGCGCTGCACCTCGGCCGCGCACAGGCCCAAGAGAAGACCGACATTGTCCCAGTCGGCAGCGAGATGCAGGGGAGCAAGGGTTTCCAGAAACTGAAGGACGCTCGTCAGGGAGGGCATGGCAAGCCGCGTGTGGAGAAGCCGAACGCCGGGGTCAGCGCTTCGGTTCCGGTTTACGAGTGGGTTTGCAGATGATCACCATGATGAGGAGCAACGACAGGAAGGCGACGGCATAAGGAAGTGCCGCGGTCCGCGAGGAGCCCTCTTCCCCGGCCCCCTGGTTTCCCTGCTCGGTCTGTGCATGGAGGCTGGGTAGGAAACAGCCCAGCGCGATCAGGAGTGGTGCGATCCAGCGAGCGATGCTGCGCCAGCTCATAAGTTGACTCGAGGTGTAGCCACAGGTGATGAAACGTGCTCCCGCTCAGTCCCCGGCTAGCCGGCCCGGCGGTAAGAGCTCTGTCCCCAGCTCCACCACGGGCTGCCATGGTAGGTCTGGGAAGAGGCGCTCGAGCCTCGATGCGTACGCCGCCGCTGTTGACGTTGCCGCTGGCGGTCGACCACCAACTGCACGACGATGCCCACGAGCGCCAGGCCGCCGCAGAGGCAGTTGAACAACATCGTTTGGTTCTCGGCCCAGGCGACAGCGTCTACATTACCAAGCGCATGGGCCAGGCACAAACCCGAATATACCATCAGAAACGCTCCGGCGGAGCTGGTCAAGGCCATCGTCCAAACGCGGAACAGAAAGAGCCCGATCAACCCGCCGATCAGGAAACAGATCAGCGGTTCCTCCACGGTGGGGGCGATCGTTCTCATCAAGAGCCAGGCAGCAGCGCCGCCCGCGCCAAAGGCGATGACGCGCACCAACGACAGGGCGAGGGCGCCCGCAGCGCAAGCGAGGAGGATCCCACCCACGACGGGTCTGGCTCCGTAAGCCGGGCCGATGTAAAGTCCCAGAACCCCCGCCCCGATAGTCGTGATGAGGACGATCCAGAAGCGATGCCCGCGCCAGCCGAAAATCCACAGCAGTAGACCGAGTCCGAAGGCCGGAGCACTTACTGCAAGGGAGAATTCTTGAGCTTCCTTCAGAATATCGGGTGCGATGAGCTGCATGCCGGTTCCTCTCGGCCTCCGAAAAGAATGCGCCCAGCCTACTTTTATCCGGCGGAACATAACTCCCGATGGCCAACGATGTCAAGGCGACCCCTGGGCCAGGTGGCCGCCAGAACGCGCATTTTCCCAATGCAGGCACAGAAGATGCACAGGTAACCGCTCGACCTGAGTCGGGCTCATCTTGCCCAGAATCGACTCGTGAATTTCCTATTTCCAGGAAATTGCGTTCCCACGATTCGCGAGATGGATTGGCCCGAACGTATACTAGAGTCAGTTTTGACGATGTGCTGTAGCGTCGATGGCAAGCTCCTTTGCGGGCATGGTTCAAAAAGGGTCAGGCACCTTTGCCGGAACGGCCCGCAGGGTGCTGCGCACAAAGGTGCCTGACCCCTTTTTGAACCATGCTCCTTTGCGGCAACAGATGGGACGGCTTGATGGAAACAGTGAATCGACTTCCCGCTGGCTCAGCACGAAGCCTGCCCGAGGCGGTGGCTCGGACCTTGCGTCACGAAGTGGGGGACCTCTTGCAGACCGTTTACGCAACAGCCGCGATCCTGCAGAGGCGGCTGCCGGAAGGCTACGTCCTCGAGCGGCGCATCCTGTCCGACATGAGGGCGCGCGCGGAAGTCTGCAAGAACCTGCTCGACGTTGTTCACGATTATGTCTGCCCCATTACGGTTTCGCCCCAGGAGTTGGATCTGGCGGACGTGGCGACGGCGCTGGTCACCGAAGCCTCGTCGCATCACGAGAAATTGCATTTCCATAACGAAATTGCTGCCAGGCCGCGAGTCATGGCCGACGTGCGGCGTCTGGCCCAGCTCGGCGACTGTCTCCTGGCCAATGCCTGTGAAGCTGCCAGCCATCAGATCTGGTTTCACACCATCGCCGACTCCGCGTCGGGAACGGCGCAATGGAGCATCATCGACGATGGACCCGGATTGCCGGAGGACCAACTCGAGTACTTGTTTACTCCTTTCTTTACCAGGCGCCACGGCCATGCCGGGCTGGGGCTTGCGCTGGCCCGCAAGCTGGTAACCTTGCAAGGTGGTGAGATCACGGCTGAAAATGTGCCAGACGGTGGCTTTCGCGTATGCGTGAGCTTTCCCCTGGCGGGCCCTTCAAGCGGCTAGCGGGAAGGCTGTAGAATGCGTTGAGGAAGGTGCATCGGATTCTGAAATTGGTTTGCCCGCTTCTATGCGATTCGTCCCCTGGATGATCGCTTGCAAGTTCTTCAATGAAGAGGAAGAGGTCATGGAACGCACGGTTGCGAATTCGGCAAAGCTCAAAGTTGTCGTCGTGGAGGATGACAGCAACATCCGGCTCTTTCTCAAGGAAGCACTCGAGAGCCAGCTGGGACATCAAGTCGTCGGGGAGGCGGCTACGGGAACTGACATGGTTCGAACCGTGTTGGCGCTGGAGCCCGATGTCGTAGTCTTCGACATCCACCTGCCTCACCTCGACGGCCTGGAGGCGCTGCGGCAGATCTATCAGACGCGCATCGTAGCTGCCGTCGCCATCACGGCTGACCGCGATCAGAGCCTTGTGAACCGGGCCACGGAGGAGCATGTGCTGGCGTATCTTGTCAAACCGGTCGAGGTGCAGCACCTGGGCCCTGCTCTGCAAGTCGCCTGGGCGCGCTTCGAGGAATTGAGCTCCCTGACTGCGGAAAACGCCTCGTTGCGGCAAACCCTCCATAGCCGCAAGATCATCGAGCGGGCCAAGGGGGTGCTCATGAAGCGGCATCGCTGGTCCGAGGCAGATGCCTTCAGGCGTCTGCAGCGCGGGGCCATGAATCGCCGCATTCCCATGGTGGATCTGGCCCAGGCGGTCTTGAATGGTGAAGAAGTCGATCTGGGCCCGTGATCTATTCCGGCCCTGGGAATCGAGATGGCGTTCTCGATTCCCGGCGCCCAGGGCTGTCGCTCATGGCCAGCGCGCTCCTAGCCAGAGTGATTTGTAGATGACTACGTCGAAGTATTCTTGCGAGGTCGCAATCGCAGCCAGAACATCGACCGGGTTAGAGCCGCCCAGCAGATCGTTGACCCACACCTGTCCCCCGAACGGTCCCACCGGGATCAAGACCGAGTGATCCGAGGGCGTTGACGCCAAACGCCGCAACAACGTCATGTAGTAGCCGTTCACCATGTTCTGGAAGAATTCGTTCGGTGCGCCGCTGAGGATCAAAGCGGGGAGTGCCGAGCGCACGTTTGGGTTGTTGACCCAGGTGCTCATATCGCCGGAATTGGGAGCGCGCCCAAGGAGATCCTCATACACCGCGTTGACGTAGCCGGTGTTATTGCCGCCGGTATGATTGTAGAATTCGTCACTCTGCATGAAGATATCGATGATATCTATTTGCCGGCCGCCGTTGATCAGGTCGTTGACGAACTGCGTCCCTTCGCCGGGGTTCTCCGCCCGGCCCAGGTACTTCTGGTACCAGTCGGCGACCAGGACGGTGTAGTATTCGGTCGAGTGCGTGATCGCCGAAGCGATGGACGAGAGGGCCATTCCCCGTTCGATCTGTTGCAGCCAGAAGACCGTCTCCTGCGGGGAAATCGGCCTCTGCAAGATATCGTTGTAGATGGTGCGTAGCCATGAGCCTTCCACTTGCGTGGTAACGTAGTCGCCCTGAGCCGTGATCATGTTGCCCAGCGCGCTCTCTTCCGTCAAGCCGCGCCGGAGGTCCCACGCCATCGCTTCCAGGTCGTCCACGCGCGGTGAAGTCAACCCGTTGGGCTGATATTCCTGGTACCAGCGGATGACGTTGTCATTGGTCATCTCGACCGAGAGCAAAAACTCGAGCGCGATCTGCGGCCGGGTGATCGCTCCGCTGTTCAATTGATTAACCCAGAGCGCTACTTCGGACTGCGCGGGATTGCGATTCAAAATCTTCTGGTACAGGTAGGTGACCCAGCCGGCGTTAGTGCCACCCGCGTCGTTGTACGCCTCCGGGGAACCGGCAAATTGGGCCTGGGCGGAGGCGTAGCTTTGACCGCTTGCCAGGAAGTTTTGCCAGGCCTGCACACCGCCCGAATCTCCCTGGCGATTCAGGTAACTCTGGTACCAGCTCTCGATCTGGTCACCTCGTGCCTCTTGGCTGCCGAGGATACTGTCAATGAGAGGCTGCAAGGAAGGCGCATGTTCGAAATCCGGCAGCCAGATGGAGTTCAGCTCAAAGGCGGTGATCGATCGATGAAGGGCATTGGTGAAGAGCTCGTCGATCAGCGTTGTGCAATAGGCAACGGAGCGCGTCACGGATTCGTTCCCTTCGCCCTGGTGATACTGCGGCCAGGGTGGCACGAGCGTGCTGTTGCCCAGGTTGAAGACGGACAAATAGCTCGGCGCCAGGATAGAGCCGGAGCTAATTCCCTCGTCGATCACGGCCAGCTGGTAGCTGCTGCCGCCCTCGAACTGGCCGACGGCGGCGCCGCTATAGTGCGGTAGATTGTCAACGTCGCTCCAAACCATGGTGCCGGTAGCGCCATCAAGTGCGACGATCTTGGGTGCCCCGGCGATGATCACGTCCGGTTTGCCGCTGCCGGTCACGTCGGCCACGATCGGTGAAGAATACAAGTTCTGCGCCTGGAAGGGTTGCACGTTCCACAATGTTTGCCCATTGGGCTGGATGGCGATCACGTCGCCGTGGCCGTCGGCTATCACGACATCCAGAGAGCCGTTGCCGGTAAGGTCCGCAATGGCGGGCGAAGAAAATGTGCGCCCGTCTATTGAAGCGGATGTGGTCGTGTAGGGCCATCCCGGCAGATCGTTGCCCTGGCTGTCCAGCGCGTAAACGGTGTTGCCCACATAGGGAGGACCGCCGGGCGAACCATCGGGATTGCGCGGGTAGAAGTAACCGGTGCCGACGACGACGTCGAGCTTGCCGTTTCCCTGCAGATCGGCGAGTGCCGGTGAGGACCAGATGACCTGATTGGTCAGCTTCACCCATTCTGGTTTACCGTCGGCCGACAGGCATATAATCGTGCCTTCGGGCACGCCAACCGGCGTTGAATGGGCATCGCCGCCGATAATCACTTCCAGTTTGCCGTCGTTGTTCAGATCGCCGATGGCGGCGCCGCTGAACACGGTGTCGTCATTGTTGTACTCCCACAGCATCGTGCCGTTCGCGCGGTAGGCGGTCACCTCATGGCTAACGGATGGTACGACAATGTCGGGGATGCCGGTGCCGTCCAAGTTGCCAGCGGCCAGGCCGCCGAAGATGCTAACCCCGCTGTTCGTGTTCCCGGCGGGGACCAATTGCGGCCAGCCGGGGAGGACATTCCCCGTGCGCGCATCCCACCCGATGACCCAACCGTTCACCAATCCAACGAAGACCGCGGGCCCGCTCGGCAAGTTCGTGACAACGGGCGTCGATTCTATCTGTGCGGCTAATGTTCCCGTGGAATAGACATGGTCGATGAACATCTGCCCGTTTGCGGCATTGTACTTGTAGGCATAGAGATTGCCGTTGCCGCCCGGCGTCAGCACTTCTTGCAGGCCGTCACCGTCCAGATTGGCGGTCACAGCCGAAGAATAGAATGGTCCGTTACCCAAACTCCAGACGCTGTTAGCGCCCGGCAACGTATATGGACTTCCCGGCAAGGCCGCCGGTGATGATGGATTGCAGCGTTCTTCGAGAACTTCCACCGAGATCCGCACACTCCGCCTAGCGCGTCGTCGAGCCATGCATTGTTTTCCTTCTGCGAGACGGGAATTGGACTTAGATCGGGAACGAACGCAATCAAGTATGGGTAACGCGGGAGGCCACGTCAAGCAAATCTAGAGCCGCGCCATGCCCAAGAATTGCACATGAAGGATAGTTTGAAAGCGCGGTCTTCGGATGAAATTGACAGCGGAAATGCACAGATTTAGCGGATTTCGGAAGATCGGGACCTCGGCAGGCTACTTGCCAACGTTCATCGTGCAGCCAAGTTTCACGGTGCTGCCTTACTGTGCGACGGTTTGCCTGAGAAGGAAGTTTCCTACGCCCGGCTCATTTCTTGACGGGGACCTCGCGCAGCTCCATCGGGCCGCCGCAACAGTCACATTTCTTTTTCTCGAAGCGTTTGATCGAACAAACATCACACCAGTAGTAGAGTTCGTGCAGCTCTCCTTTCACATAGCTGTGCACCTCGACCACTTGCAGGAGCTGGCTGCCGGGTAGTATCCGGCCGGTCAAGCGCATCGGGCGATTGAGCAGCCTGTCATCCTTGAAAAACATGCGGGCACCCTCATCCTTGATGAGCGGATACGTCTTGCCGTCGTCCGCAACGAGAGCCAGCCAATGGGGCACGGCATCCGGGTCGAGATGGGAGCCAAATTTCTCCAAGGCATCGGCGAGTGATACCACCTTGCCCTTGTAGTATTCTGTTTTGACCTTGTCGGGGGCTGCCAGCCCCGGAGCGAGAAACGCAACCAGCAGGCAGACGGCCAGGGCCGTCGCGAGGGCGAATCGGCGGCGATTGGCGGTAGTCATCTCAGCCTCGCAAGATTTCCGCCGGAGCTACGCTTCGGGATCCTTGCCCTACAGGTCCTTCCACAGCTCCGATTCATACCGGCCCTTCTCCTGCTCGATCTCTTCCTCCGAAAGCGAGCTGCGGAACTTCAAGTTCGAGAGATCCGTCCCCGGCTCCTTGCGACGCACCGGCTTCTGCTCTGCTTGCGGCATCTCTGACTCTTCGGTTGGCGGACGGTCCTCGCGGCGCCGCCGGCGCAAGTAGAGCTTGAGGGGCACGTCGCCGAACGGCAGGTGATCGCGGAAGGTCTTGAGAAGGTAGCGGTGATAGGTGTCGTCGAATAATTCCGGGCCGTTCGTAAAGAGGACGATTGTCGGCGGGTTGGTCGCAACCTGGGTCGCGAAGTAGATTTTGGGCCGGCGGTTGTGCCGCATCGGCGGCGCTTGCCGAGTCAGCGCGTGCTGCAGCACCCGATTGAGGTCGCCCGTGCCCACGCGCGTGCTGGCCTGCTTGTAAAGGTTCTGTGCGAGATTCAAGACCGCATGAACGTTCTTGCCGCTCTTGGCGGTAATAAAGGCGATCGGCACGAACTCGAGGCTGGGGAAGATCGCGCGCACGTAGTTGCCGAACTTGCCGGTCGGCATCGGCATCATCAAGTCCCACTTGTTGATGACGAAGATGGCGGGTTTGTGATGCTCCAGCACATATTCCGCCAGTTGCTTGTCGACCTTGCTGATCCGCACGCGGGGATCGAGAAACAGGAGCACCACGTCGGCCCGGCGAATCGAGCGCTCGGCCCGCGCGGCGCTGTAAAACTCGACATCGGAAGCGATGCTCTTCTTGCGGCGAACGCCGGCGGTGTCCATGGCGATGAAGACCTTGCCGTCGCGCTCGAAGCGGACGTCGACGCTGTCGCGCGTAGTGCCGGGCACCTCGCTCACGATCATGCGCTCGCTCTGGGCAAGGCTGTTGATGAACGTGCTCTTTCCGGTATTGCGCCGGCCTACGATGGCCAGCTTCATGGCGACATCGACTAGGGCAGCCTCGGATTCCGGCTCCGGCAAGCGTTCGAGGATCAAAGCCATCAGGTCGTTCAATCCGCGTTTTTGTTCCGCGCTCACGCAGACGAGCTTGCCGCGGCCGATCTTGTAAAATTCCGCCGCCTGCGAATCAAGCGCTGCGGTATCGCACTTGTTGGCGACGCAGATGATTGGCTTGGTGACGTAGCGGAGCCGGCTGGCTACTTTCTCGTCCAGCGGGGTCAGTCCAATGCGTGTGTCGACAACGAAAAGGATAACCTGGGCTTGATCGATGGCGGCTTCGATTTGTCTTTCGACGTGGGCCGTCAGGTTGTCTACGTCCTGGATGCCCATGCCGCCCGTGTCAACCAGCTCGAAGAAACGGCGGTCAGCCTTGATCAGCGCAGAAATCCGGTCGCGCGTGACCCCCGCCGTCGGATCGACGATTGCTATGCGCCGACCCGAAAGCGCGTTGAGTAGCGAGGACTTGCCCACGTTCGGGCGGCCTACGATGGCAACCACGGGTACGGCCACTGCCTTTTCTCCTGAATTCGGATAATCCCACCATTATAGGAGCGCAAGGGCTCGAAACAGAAGGCGGCAGTCCGAGAATGTTGCAAGGATGCGTGGAGGGCGGACCGAATGGGCGGCGCTGACAGCGCTCCCAATGCGTCTAAGAATGAGCGAGCCTGTACGCGGACGGCGATGCTTCGCGCTGCGAACGATTCGGCGCGATGGAAAAAGCCTGCACATCTTTGCCCGTCCCGCTCCGTGCCTCGGAATATATACTGAGCGCGGTCAAGAATGAGACATCGCCCTGTAGCCGCATTCGCCAGAATGCGGGGGAAACTGGGAGAGATAGCCCGCATTCTGGCGAATGCGGCTACGGCCTACTGGCATCAGTATTGACCGCACGCAGTATAAAACTGCAATGGTGTACAAAGATCATGTTGCTTCCAGCGAAATAGCAAATGCGAAAAGCTGCCTTGCGAAAACTCGATATCCCCTTGGACGGTGAGGAAATGGGGCATTGCTCGTCTTGATGATGTCTAATTTCGCGGTTCGTGCTCGCCCGCCCATAAAAATTGAACGACGCCCCCGAGTCTTTATGTTTCAAGCGAGGTGAATTCCCTCCCTGGTGAGGTCGAACGCACTGCGAATCGAGGAACTTGCCATGCTTAACGATAGGTTTGTTCCGCAACGGTCCATGTCGCGTGTCCCCTCCAGCCGCTGGCCCATGACCGTTCTTGCGGTGGTCAGCATGGTCCTAACCACTGTCCTGGCCGCACTCTACATTGCACCGGAAGCCGTCCTGCGCATCCGCCAGGCGGAAAACCAAGCCGTGGCGGATGGCGCCTACCTCAAGCGCCAGGCCGAACTCAAGGCGGAAGCAGAAGCAGCTGATCTTCGCCTCGCAGATCTCGATCACCGGGTAAACCTGACATCGCTGGGGTTCCGCGAAGTGGCCCAGAAGGTGACTCCAGTCGTCGTCCACATCAGCAACGAGGCCGAGGTCCGGCAACCCTCCGACGGCCGACACTTCTTCGATCTGGAAACGCGCCGCTATTTCCTGGAAAAGGCCGAAGGTTCGGGCATCCTGGTGAAGCCGGGCTATGTCATGACCAACGAGCACGTCGTGCGCAAGGCCCAGCGTCTCCGGGTAACCTTTGCCAGCGGCCGCTGGATGGTGGTTTCTCCGGAAGACGTGGTTGTGGACGCGGAGACCGACCTGGCAATCATTCGCTTGCCGGTCGAGTCGGCCGAAGCCTTCGGGTCGGACTATGGGGCCGTGGCCGAGTTCGCGGACAGCGACAAGGACGTGCGCGTGGGCGACTGGGCCCTGGCCGCCGGCAGCCCCTTCGGACTGAAACAGACCATCACTGCCGGCATCGTCAGCGCCAAGGGCCGTGCGGAGTTAGGAATCCTCGATTACGTGGAACTCCTGCAAACCGATGCGCCGATCAACCCCGGCAATTCGGGAGGTCCCCTGTTCGACCAGCGCGGGCGCGTCATCGGCATCAACGTTGCCATCGCCACGGAACATGGCCGGAGCGAAGGCGTCGCGTTTGCCATCCCCAGCAACACGCTGATGGATGTGTTTCAGCAGCTGGTCGAGCATGGCGAGGTCGTACGAGGCTTCCTTGGGGTGAAACTCCAAGAAATCCCGCCGGGCATGGGAAGCCATATGGGCATTGGGGAAGCATCGGGAGTAGTAGTCTCCGACGTTTCACCCGGTTCGCCGGCAGAAGAAGCCGGTCTGCGCAGGGGCGATGTCATCGTCCGGTATGGACAGGAGCCCGTGAGCGCAGCCAACCCGATGACCCAGCTTCGCCAACGAATTGCGAAAACTCCGCCGCAAACGACCGTCCCCATCGACATTTTTCGCAGCAATCAGCAGCTGACGGTGCAGGCCACAGTTACTAAAAAACAAGCTAGGTCCTGAGTTGGAGTTGCGCCGATTTTGAAGGGTTGGCGGAGTGAATGGTTGAGGAAGGGAAAAGAAAAGCGGCGGAAAAGCGCCGCTGTCCAAAGAAGTCACTTTTGGAGTGCAGCGCTTTCCGCCGCTTTTGTTGCCTCTATTTTGCAAGGCTCTAAGCATCGAGATCCAGCCTAAGTGCCTTCATGAGTGTTTGGGACAAATTTCGCCTGGATGGAAAACGCGCCCTGATCACTGGCGGCAGCCGCGGACTTGGGCGCGCGATGGCCCAGGCCCTGGCTGAAGGCGGGGCCGACCTCCTCCTCGTTGGCCGAGAGCTGGCAAGCCTGCAAGCTGCCCAAGGTGAGTTGGCGGAGACCGGGCGGCACATCGACATCCTGGCCGCGGACTTGAGCGACCCGTCAGCCGTCGAGCCGATGTGCAAGCAAGCGCTCGACGACTTCGGACCTATTCACATCCTCATTAATAATGTCGGCGGTCGCCGGGTGAACATTGCGACCGAAGAGATGCCTCTCAAAGATTGGCAGCGTCTGATCGACTTGAACCTCACCAACGCTTTTCTGTGCACCAAGCTGATCGGGGGCGCCATGCTCCCGCGACGTTCCGGGCGGATCATCAACATCGCATCGATCAGCGCGTTCGCGGCCACCAGGGGCATCTATGGCCGGCACTACGAAACTTCGAAAGCGGCCCTTGTCGGTTTTACGAGGGCGGTTGCCGCGGACTGGGCACCCCACGGTGTCACGGTGAACGCCATTGCGCCCGGGCCTTTTCTGACCGCGCCCAATCGTCGTTGGTTTCAGGAGAAACCCGGCTTTCATGAAGAGATCGCAGCGCTCATCCCGCTAGGCCGCTGGGGAGACCCGGAAGAATTGGGACCGCTGGCTCTCTACCTGGCCAGCGATGCATCCAGCTTCATGACCGGCGCCACGTTGACCATCGACGGCGGCTACACGCTCTGGTAATGATCGCGCGAAGGCTTATCATCTCGCAACGTAGGCTGCCGTTACTAGTGCAGTTTCACAGAGGATCTAACCGTTTACATCGCTGCTTAAACTGGAACCCTAAGTCATATTTCTTCTTGCGTATTTCCTTCTTGCTGCTACGCTTTTCGAGGAAGTGGGAGGACCCAGGGCGGCGATCAGCCTGTATCCTCGTCATTGTAATTTCGAGTGTGTGCACGGATCGCCTTGGATAATTCCGGCTATGCTATAAGGGTGGAAACTGCGGAATGTGCACGAGATAAGATAGAGTTGTTCAAGGCGCAAGTTAGCGAGTAGTCTTAACGTGGGCTTCGCCCACCGCCCTGCAATGTGCGCAGTTTCCTTGCGCCCGGCAGGAGGGTGATGGGGGAGTTGATCCTCATATTGCAAGCCAGCGATGTTCTTTTCCCTGCCTGCTGGCCCGCTTGATAGAGTGA
>DATGZX010000331.1:0-33123 GCA_035296965.1 Gemmataceae bacterium | reverse complement strand
GCCATGACGCAAATCGGGCTTCGTTCGACAAACGTCTGGAAAACACTGGGTAACATCCGTGTCGCCTCCCAAAGGACTCTTCGTAAATCCTGGAAGGCAATAGTTTAACGAGACAGCTGCGCACCTTGGAAGCCCTGCCCCGAAGGGGTTGCACAGCGCGGCGGCCGAATGTGGAACCCCAGGGTCCCGGAAAAACCGGGATGTGGCCATGCCCCCAGGGTGCGCGGAGTACCGCGACCCTGGGCTAGGTTGTGAAACGCTTTCAGCGTTAAAAGGCGAGGTGAGGAGACCTACGCCCAAGGCATAGGCCAGGCACCGATCCGCGAACGAGAAGAGAAAATAGCCGGCCGGTGAGTTCTCGCCGCGAAGCAAAGCCCTCACCGGCCTCGACATGCCCCGGCGCTTGGTCTGCGCGCCAGGATCATGACGCTTCCATTATAACCGCGGACCGGCATCTCAGTGGAGGTTGTCGCAAATGCTGTTTTCCTTCCTGTCGCGTTCAGGTTCCCCACCACGTCGGCTGTCATCCTTCTGGCGGCGCGCCTGGCAAAGCGGCCCGCAACGGCGTCGCACGCGCTCCATTCCTCTGTGCGTGCAGCAACTCGAGACCCGGCTCACGCCTAGCCTGTCCGCGTTGGCCTCGTTCAGCGGCACCAACGGTGCAGGCCCCACGGACCCTGTGATCATGGACGGCAGCGGCAATTTGTACGGCACAACGACGGGTGGAGGCGCCTACGGCGACGGCACGGTTTTCGAGCTGGCCCACGGCAGCGGCGCCATCACCACGCTGGCTTCGTTCAACGGCACTAACGGTTCAGATCCTGTGGCCGCCCTGCTCATGGACAGCGGCGGCAATCTGTACAGCACAACGGCTACCGGAGGCGCCCACGGTGATGGCACGGTTTTCGAGCTGGCTCATGGCAGCGGCACGATAGACACGCTGGCCTCATTCAGCGGCCCCAACGGCGGCACCGGAAGACAGCCGCGTGCTCCCTTGGTCATGGACAGCAGCGGCAATCTGTACGGCACAACGGAGCGTGGAGGCGCCAGTATCTATGGCACGGTATTCGAGCTGGTCCACGGCAGCGGCACGATCACCACGCTGGCTTCGTTCAACGGCAGCAACGGTGAAGCACCGCTTTCCGGCCTGCTCATAGACAGCAGCGGCAATCTGTACGGCACAACGTTTTCTGATAGCACGCTTTTCGAGGTGGCCCATGGCAGCGACACGATTACGGTGCTGGCTTCGATAGGCACCGCTGGAGACTCATACTATACCCCCCTGGTCATGGACAGCAGTGGCAACCTATATGGCGCAGCGGTGGGCGGGGGCGACTCCGTCGACGGTGCGGTTTTCGAGCTGGCCCATGGCAGCAATACGATCTCCACGCTGGCCTCGTTCAACGGCACCACCGGTAATGGCCCGATTGGGCTGAACATGGACAGCAGCGGCAATCTGTACGGCACTACGGAGTACGGGGGCGCCTCCAACGATGGCACGATTTACGAGCTGGCCCAAGGCAGTGGCACGATCACCACGCTGGCCTCGTTCAACGGCACTAACGGTAATGGCCCGAGCGGTCTGCTCATGGACAGCAGCGGCAATCTGTACGGCACGACGAGTAATGGCGGCGCCTCCAACGACGGCACGGTTTTCGAGCTGTCAAGCGGCCCGTCCTTCGCCGTCAGCGGCTTCCCCGCAACCGCCACCGCGGGCCAGAGCGGCACCATTACGGTCACTGCTCTGAACGCCAACGGCAGCATCAACACCTCCTACAGCGGCACGGTCCAGTTCACCAGCAGCGACCCCCATGCCATCCTGCCCGCGCCAACCACGCTGACCAACGGCACGGGTACTTTCAATTTGACACTAGTCACGGCCGGCACGCAGTCGATCACGGCCACCGATACGAGCAACAGTGGCATTACCGGCTCCGAAGGCGGCATCACGATCACCGCGGGAGCAGCGACCCAGTTCGTCATCTCCGGCCCGACCAGCGTCGCATCCGGCACGTCGTTCAGCATCACTGTGACGGCGGAGGATGCCTACGGCAACATCGCCACGGGCTATACCGGTACGGTCCATTTCACCGACTCGGCCAGCGGGGCCACGCTGCCCGCCAATTACACCTTCACGTCCGGCGACATGGGTGCGCACACCTTTAGCAAACTGAAACTCAAGACGAAAGGATGGCAAACGATTACCGTGACGGACACGCTGAACAATACGATCCTGGGCACCTGGCTGATCGACGTGACTTAAATGATCGTGCGTGATTTTGCAGCAGACTCTTGTTGGGTGCCATGTTCGCCAATATTAGCCCGAAGCGTCAGCGAGGACCTCGCTAACGCGTCGGGCTAGTATCGGCTGATTTGCAACACGGTTATTTAGCTCTTCAAAATCTCCAGGCCGCGAAATTCTGCCCCCAGCACGTCGCGGCTGGGCACGCCCAGCCATTTGTCGAGCACCGCGGCGTAGACCTGCCGGAAATCGGTGTGGTGCCGGAGATTGCCCATCTCGAGCTTGCTCAGGCTGGGATGCGCGCCGACGACGCCCGCCTTGACCTTGCCGCCGACCAGCAGCATGGGCGCCGCGGAGCCGTGGTCCGTGCCCTTGCTGCCGTTCTCCGCGGCTCGCCTGCCGAACTCGGAGAAGGTCATGAGCAAAACCCGGTCTTTGTGCCCGCGGGCAGCCAGGTCCTTGTAGAAAGCGGTCATGGCGTCGGAAAGCTCTCTCAGCAGGTTGCCGTGCGTGGTCGCCTGGTTGGCGTGCGTGTCGAAGCCGTCGATCGAGACATAGAAGATACGCGCGCCCAGATCGGCGTCGATGAGCTGGGCCGCCAGCTTCAGCCGGTTGGCGAGGGCCGTGTTCGGATACGGCGACTTCGGCTGGTAATTGCCGGCAACCTCTCTGAGCCGCCGGCTCGCGTCGTACGTGTTGACGGCGGTGCGCTTGACGAAATCGAGCAAGTTCGGCGTACCGCTCTGCACTTGTGCGGCGCTTTCGATCAGGGCGCGCTGTTGTTTCTTGTCGGCGCTGCTGGCGGCGGCGGTGCGCAGTTGAAAATCTTCCAGCGCGGTCAACGATGGCACGCGCGCCGGTGCCCCGGCCAGAGCCAGCGGTGTGCCTTCGTTTTTGTCGGTAAGGTGAAACGTTCCGGTTGCCGGCGCGCATTTCAGTGCCTTGCCGATCCAGCCCTCCGTGACGGTTTCTGCCGTGCTCGCCGCCTGCCAAATATCCATCGAGCGGAAGTGCGACTGACTCGGATTCGGATAGCCGACGCCCTGCACGACGCACAGAGCATGGTCCTCGAGCAGGCCGGCCAAGCCGCTCATGGACGGGTGCAACCCCACGTGGTCGTCGATCTTCTTGACCTGCGCCTTGTCCTGGCGCAGCGTCGGGCGGAGCTTGGCATAGTCGGCGTCGGCGTACGGGATGACGGTGTTGAGCCCGTCGTTACCTCCCGTCAACTGGATCACCACCAGGAGCGTGTCCTTGGCTCCCGGCCGATCCGCCCTCGGCGCCGCTGCCGCCGTGCGACTCAAGAACGCCGGCACGGTCACCCCCCAGCTCACGAGCGCCCCGCTAGCCAACGAGTTCCGCAAAAACTCCCGTCGATTTGTCATCTTCATAACTCCTTATTGATCCCCAGTCCCTCGCCCCTCGCCCCTCCTCCCTAGCCCCTCAGTTGAGTTGAAACTCAGGCAGGGTCAGGACCAAATGGCACAAGGTCCGGACTCGATGATTGTCCACGTCTTCCTTGGTCCAGTAGACCGGATAGCTATGTCCGCGCGCTTGCTGTTGATAGCTCGCGAGCTTGGCGCGGGCGTCCGCGGGCACGTCGCCCTGCAGGAATAGCCTCAAGAAAAAGCTTACCACTTCCTTATCACCCTGCTTGGCATACTTTCTCGCCAGGGCCGCCGGGTCGGTGCGCCGGCCGAACTGGTTGTTCTCCGTTGAGGTCAAGTCGAGGGCCAGGTTCTGGCGCAGCAGCAGGGTTTGGCCGTTCAGCCAGGCCGCGCCGCCGTCCCAGCCCTTGACGGATGGAGGATAAAAGAGGTTTTGGCCCAGTTCTTCGAGCTTCAGACCCAGGGAGGTCGTGCCGATGCGCCCTTCCAGGGCGCGAGCGATGCCCAGGGCGAATTCCACCGGCGACTTGATGCGCGTCCGGTAAACCGCGGGCGCGAAAAAGAGATTGGAACGCAGCATCGTCTCGACCAGCGCCCCGAAATTGTAATCGCTGTCGCGGAATTGGCTGGCCAACGGCTCCAAGAGCTCGCGCGGCGCCGGCACGCTCTCGCTGATCAGGAAGCGGTACAACTTGCCGGTGATGAAATAGGGGGCCGACTTTTGTTCCAGGCAGATGCGGACGATATCCTTGCCGGCCCAGGCGCCTTTCTGACCGAGGACGGTCTTTACGCCGGCGTCGTGCTGCTTCGGACTGAAGACGGCCTTGCCGGCCTGGATCTCCCAGCCCGTGAACGCGCGCGCCGCCTCGCGAATGTCGGCCTCCGTATAGTTGCCGATCCCCAGGCTGAAGAGTTCCATCAGCTCGCGGGCATAGTTTTCATTTGGCATCCCCTTCTTGCTCTGGCTGGTGTCGAGCCAGACCAACATCGCCCGGTCTTCCGAGATCTCCTGAAGGAGCTGCCGGAAGTTGCCCAGCGCATGGCGATAGAGAAGGTCATACTGGCCGAGCATGAAGCCGGCGTTGTTGACCTTGGCGTTGCTCGTCGCGAAATGGTTATGCCAGAAGAGCGTCAGTTTCTCACGGAGGGGATGTGCGCTATTGAGCATGCGGTACAACCACCAGGCGCGGGCCTGCTGGCCATTGTTCGCCTGGATGATGCTCTGCTCCATCTGCGCAGTCAGCGGGTCCGAGGTTGAGCCGCCCTTGAGGAGGAGATCGATGGTCCGCTGCGGCCCGGTCTTCAGTCCTTCCTCCAGCTCCGGCCAGGTGGCCCCGAACCCAGCCCGGCGATAGAGGTGGCCGACCTTCTTGATGTCCCAGGGAGACCCTGCGGAAGGTTGATAAGGCTCCCAGGCCCAGCGCGGGTCGATGGCTTCCGTCATGGCATGGTTCCTCTAGTTTAACCGCGACCCAGCGGGGAGCGCGTGACCAGTATCCCATTTGCAAGCACTATTCGGGGCATGAACAAAATGCTAACGGCCTGCTGTCAGTTCACGCGCTCGCCGCTGGCTCGCGGTTAAACGATTCTTGCCCTGACAACGGCGGTTGCCTTTGGGTCGCTGCACACGGTAATCCCAGCATCATGGCCCTGGCGTTGCCTCCGCCTTCTTTTTCGGCGCGGTCCGCAGGCTGATGTCGTAGCGAAAATCATGGGGGCCGTAATTCGACTCCAGTTGCAGCACTCCGAGCCGGCGAACCCAATCGACGAATGTTTGCACCTGTCGATTGGCCTTCTCCGGCGGGATCGCCTGGTCGAGGATGGTCTGCGTGAACAACCTGTCCTTGAACCCGTCCATCAGCTCGGTCGCACCCTCGGCATAAATGCGCGTGCAAGCGGTGGCGGCACTCCCCTGCTCTCTCTTGTCCTTGTCCTCTTTTTCCAGCAAGTCGATCAGCTCATGGCAAAGCTCCAGGTCCGAACAGGCGACAAACTGCTTGCCGACCGTTACGAAGCATGGCACGAAATTGAAGCGCACGTCATTCACGTCGACCGGAAATTTGCCATCTTCGGGGAAGCGGTAGGCAATGATCGTGTGCCCGGCGTACTTCTCCTCCACGAGCTTGAGTTTTACTTGGGTCGAGACCAGCAGACCGGCGGCGCGCAGGATCGATTCCAATCTCTTGCTCAGGTCGGCGGGCTCGCGCATTTCCAGGACGATGGCGGTCGCCGGCGAGTATTGGCCAGGCACCTTCTTGTAAGGATGCTTGGCCTGGTGGGCGACAACGATGCGTTGATAGGGGCCGGCTTCCGTCAGCAGTTTGGAGAACTTGCTGCCGGCCAGGAACGGGCCGGTCTTCGCATCGAAATCCTCGAACGTTTTCTTCTGCTTATCGTTGAAAAGCTTGGCGCGCCCGTCCCAGAACTTGGAGATATCGAGGTAGTAGCTCGCGCTGTAGAGAACGCCCTTGGGTTCGAGGAGCGGCCGGGATCCGGGCTGGCCGGCGGCGGGGATGTGCGTTGCCAACTCCGGCGGCATACCCTCCCGCCCGGCCGGCATGCGCACGCTCAACAGTGCCCCATGTTCCCGCCCATAAACGCCGGCGCAAAGGAACGGGGCGCGCCGGGCCACATCGAGCCAGCCGCCGAACAGCACCGTCAGAATTGCCTCGTTACGCGGCATGGCGAAAATGTCTTTGCCTTGCGGAGAATTGTGCACCGTCTCCAGGTTGAGCCAGGCCCATGCCAACGGCTCCGGCTCCACAAGGCGCTTGGCAGCCACAACCTGAGAGGATTGCGCCAGGCTCTTGCCGGCGGGCTTCCGCGAGCGCTCGATGGTTTGTTGCAATGCCTTCTCGTTGTTACTGAAGAGAATCGCCGAACCAACGACGGCGGCATGGAACTCGTTGCCGATATGGATGGTTTCAACGTTTTGAATCATCTTCTTCTCGATCCGGACCTTCGCTTCCTGACGGGCGAGCTCCTGCTCGAGCACTTCCAGAGCGAGCTTCTTGAAGCGTTGCAAGAGCTGCTCATCCTTCCCCTGGATCACCACTACTACCGGCAAGGGCATGGAGCCGAACTTGCTGCCGAGGAGAATCCCTCCACCAGCCAGACGATCGAGCAATTCGTAGCGGTCGCATCCTAGCTCTTTCTCGAAGTAGGCGATCAACTGATAGAAGCGGTGGTAGTTGGTGGAGTCTATCAACTCACGAATGGCATCGATGCCTTGCAGGTCCTGGACGAGGTCGTTGTGAACGAAGGCCTCAACCAACTTGCGTGGCTGTTCGATCTTGATGCAGAAATCCGCGTCGTGGGGAAGCAAACGCAGGGGATCCGGAGGAGCGTCGGCCCGCGCGAAAGAAGCGAGGAACATGCAGCACAAGCAACCGATAACGAGCCGGAACCCATGCATGACCATTCCCCCCCCCCAGCCCATCGGAGATCGTAGTGGTGTTTACGCTCCATGATACTCCAGGAAGGGGACGAGGGTTTCGGAAAAAATGGCGAGGGGGCCCATGAACGTAGCAGGCTGCACCGCGGGCAACGGCAAGAACGAACATTCCGTGAAGGGCACCGCACTGGAGCGAACGTCTGCAATTGTTCCGGCCGCGTCGGCGAGTTATACTGAGCGAGTGGGCCGTCGAGGAAGAGGCATCTTTCCATGCGTGTGCCCGTGACTGCTCCAGATCCTCCGCGCCGCCGGCTGCGGCACCTCGCCTGGGTGGTCGCGGCCCTGCTGGCTGTGCTGGCGTGGTACGAGGGGCCCTCCTGGCCGCTCGAGATCCTCGCTGCTGCGGTCTTTGCCATCGGCACTGTCCTGCCTGCCGTATTTGGACCTCCGTATCGCGCTCTGCGTTGGCTTCTGTGCCGCATCCCTGGTATTCCCTCGGGGCTCGTACCCTGAATACAGGCCAGCGAAATCCAAGGCATCATGACGGCAACCCTGCGCCTGGCATTGACGGCGGACCTGCACTGGGGCGTTCGTCCCAGTGGTGATGAAGCAACCACGCTGCTGATCGATTTCCTGCGGCAGGAGCCGCCCGATGTCCTGGTGCTGGCCGGCGACGCCGGCGCCGGCCGGGACTTTGCCAATTGCCTGGCTCTCTTTGACGATCTCGCTTGCCAAAAAGCCCTGGTGCCCGGCAACCATGACATCTGGGTTGAGGACGCCGACCCGCGTGGCGATTCGCTGCAAGTCTATCGCGACTATCTCCCTAGCGTCTGTGCCGCACATGGCTTTCACTATCTGGATCAGGGGCCGCTCCTCCTGCCCCAGGCGGGACTCGCCGTGGCCGGCTCTATCAACTGGTACGACTACTCCTGGTCCATCGAGGCGCTGCAGCAACAGTTTCGCGACTGGGAAGATCGAGTCCGAACGAAGAGATTCAGCCGCGGCCGGCATAACGACGCGCGTTTCGTCCGCTGGCCGCTCGACGACGCCCGCTTCACCGGGGAAGTGGTCGGCAAGCTGGAGGAGCACCTGCAGCAAGCCAGGAGCCAGGTCCCCAGCGTCATCGTGGTCACCCATCACCCGGCTTACTACAGCTTGAGCTTTCCGCGTGGCGACGCGCCGCTCACGCCCGACGGCCTGCTCTGGGACGCCTTCTCCGGCAATCGCGCCTGTGAGGAATTGCTGACCCGGCACGAGGAGGACATCCCCCTGGTGTTCAGCGGGCACACGCATCGGGCGAGGACGAGCACGCTGGGCAAGATTCGCGGCTACAACATCGGCGGCGACTACCACTTCAAACGCCTGCTGCTGGTGGATTGGCCGGCGGGGACGGTGACGGCGCATGTGTTTGGCAGGGAGGAGGGGTGAAGGCGCTGGCAGTACATGCGTTTTTTGGCCGAGTGGGAAAACCGATCTCGACTTTACGATCAAGGAAGTTGCCTCGCACGACCCTTTCGAATGCGGCCAGGATCTTGGTCACGCTTGCGTCCGTACCCCGAAGGGGGTTCTAGCGCAAAGCCCGGAGTCGCGACAGCGCACTCCGGGTGAGAGGGCTCCTCCAACTTCTTCTCTACGCCATAGGCGTTGTAGCGGCCGGGTTCAGGAGTTATCCGCATAGCCCAGGCGTCGACGTTAAACGCCTTGACGCCCTGCAAATCCGCGGAAGGCAAACCAGTCGCAACGCTAACCTGGAGAGTCTTGGCTCTCGTTGTCCTTCTGCGCTGCAACACCTTCGGCGTTGGATGCGGCAGGGCTCGGTGGGATCCCGGAGTGCGCTGGCGCGACTCCGGGCTGTGCGCTGCAACTGCTTCGCAGTAGAAAATGGTGGCGCAGAAGGGTGGTAGATACGAATGGTCAGGAGACCATGCCACAGCGCAGTGCGGGGCTGGCATCTTGGCTTGTCCCACGACTCCGACCGTAGGTCTCCCCGAGCAAAAGGAGACCTACGGTCGAGCAAGTGGCATGGTCAGGAGACCATGCCACAGCGCGAGGAGACCATGCCCCAACGCGAACGCCATGCTACAGTCCGAGGATTAAGCGGGCTCATATCTTGGCTTGTCCCTGAGAGCGTTGGTCTTTAGCATAATAGCGCTCAGGTTTGCACCAGGCGATGAGCGGGGTTTCACGGTTGAAGATGAGCGAGGCATGAACATGAAGTCGATGAATGGTCCGGAGCAATCCAAGGAGATCGGACGGCCGTTGGCCGGCACGCTGGCCGTGGCGGTCGGCTTGCTGCGCCTCGTGCCGCACGCCTGGAATTTCACGCCCTCGGAGGCGATGGAGATCTTTTCGGGCGCCCGTCTGCGGACGTGGCATGCCTTCGCGATCCCTCTCGCGGTACGCCTGGTGACAGACCTGTTGCTGTTGCCGATCCAGGGACTGGTGGCCTCGTTTTCTCTATACGTCAGTTTCCTGCCGTTTGTATATCTGAGCATCATCTTCAATGTGCTGCTGGGACGATTACTCTGCCGGACGAAGTCGCCCTGGAAAATTGGCACGGTGGTTCTCCTGGGAAGCGTCCAGTTCTTCCTGCTCACCAACTTTGGTAGCTGGATAGGCTCCAATATGTATCCGCACACGGCGGCGGGCCTGATCTCTGCCTACTGGATGGGGCTGCCCTTCTTTGGTTCGACGCTCGTGGGCTGTTTTGCTTATGCCGCGGTGCTCTTCGGTGCGGACGCCTGGCTGGCAAGCCGGCAGCGCGCAGTAAAGACGGTGGCAGCGCCGGCAACCTATGCAGCGGAAGTCCCCGCATGTGCCTAAATGGCCGTGCGTGATCTTGCAGCAAACTCGTGTTGGGTGCCATGCTTTCGGGCCCGGACTACTGCCGGAGACTGCCACGCGCCCAAGCCCGAAAGCATGGCACAGTCAGCGATCTGCTGCCTTGCGTCGGGGCACGACATGCTTTCGCTGCTTCAAGGGATGGCAATTGCTGGCAGTTCGCTGTCAGCGAAAGCATAGCACCCCAGTAGAATCTGCTGCTGATGCGGAGTCGCTGATTTAGAGTATGATCGAACCAAGATGAAATCCTTCACCGAACACCTGACGTTCAACATTCCCTCCAAGATGGCCTTCGTGAACATCACTCCGCAGGTGGAAGAGGCCGTGCGCAAAAGCGGAGTGACGGAGGGGCTGGTCCTGTGCAACTCCATGCACATTACCTCCTCCGTATTCATTAACGACGATGAATCGGGGTTGCACCACGACTTTGGCGTCTGGCTGGAAAAATTGGCTCCCTTCAATCCCGACCCAAGGGTTTACCACCACAACCGCACCGGCGAGGACAACGCCGACGCCCACCTGAAGCGGCAAGTGATGGGCCGGGAGGTTGTCGTGGCGATTACCAAAGGGAAACTCGACTTCGGGCCGTGGGAGCAGATCTTTTATGGCGAATTCGATGGGCACCGGGCGAAGCGGGTGTTGGTGAAGGTGATTGGGGACTAGGAATATCATGCACGGGAATAGATAGGCATGGCGGTCGATTGTGGGATTTCTAGACACACTGTAGAATTGCAGTAAAGGTCGTATACCGGACGCTACGCAGAGGTAGATAATGGATGAGAGAGAAGCAGCTACGAGGCGCCTCGCGCAGAGGCACTATCTGATCGAGCCGGCGATTAGTGAGATCCGGACGATCGGCTCCGGTACTGCTTTTGGACTCAACGATACAATTGCGCTGCTTGAGGTCAACCAAAACACCATCGCCTCAGGGATCATGCCGCTCAGGTTCGACGCCGTTCCTGCTAGCGGCATCCCGTTCCCGTCGGTCATCGTTGAGGTGACGCCTGACGAGTACGAGCAAATCAAGCGGAATGAGCTTAAACTCCCGTACGATTGGTCACTTGGTCCGCTGGTGCCGAGGGCTAATGAGGGGAATCACGATTGAATGCCAATCCGGGCAATTGGGGGAGGGCATTCGCGAAACAAGCCCAAGCCGATTTTGAGGCGTGGAGCACACTGCAAGGTAATAAGGCCATTCCCGTATGCCATAAGTTGCATTTCCTGCAAATGGCGTGCGAGAAATTGTGTAAGGCACACCTCTGCAAGCAGCCTGGTGCCGACCCGAAGGTACATCAATCATGCCATGCCTACACGGCGAAAAACTTGGGCATCATCATTCGCCAGCAACTCTCTCTGACACCTAGACCCCCGAAGAATCACGAATATCTGCAGGATCGATGCAATCTCATTGCGCGAGAAATCGAGCTGCTTCACCCTTCCGTGGATAATGGAGGAAAACGTCCGGACAACTGCGAGTATCCATGGGAACAAGGCGGGAATCTTTATGTTCCCGCCACCTGGACATTCCCTGCGTTGAACTTACTTGAAGCCCAGGGAGGCAGGGCATTGCTCAAACTCATTTACAATGCAATCCTTCGGCTAGAGGCATAGGCGAGTGCTCGGGAAGGTGATTGGTGAGTAGAAGGGAGCAATTTCGCATCACAAGTTTCCACCGATAGTTTAACCGCGACCCAACGGGGAGCGCGTGAACAGAAGGGATGCTGCGTGCTGTCTGTTCGCGCGCTCCCCGCTGGGTCGCGGTTAAACGAAAAATGGGCCACACCGGCGCAGGCGCAGCTGTTCACGGCCAAATCATTGCACCATCAACACGCCCACAATCACGTCATAGCAAGCATGCGTGCCCACGGCGATGCCGAAGCCGCGTAGCTGGTAGAGCAGCGCGAAGTAGAGCCCCGCCAGCATGCGAAAGAAGAAGATGTAGCGATTGAACGGCTCCCCGTACGGTCCGATATGATGCGCGGCCGAGAAGAGCACGGCCGAGGTGATGGTCGTGAGGATGGCGGCCAACAATGAGAAGGTGCCGATCACGCGGAAGAAGAAGCCGAGCGCCCAGAACAGGAGTAGGCGGAAAAGCATCTCCTCATAGATGCCGGCGCCGACAAACGTGACGACGCGGTTGACGGCCTGGTTCGTTGGCTTGACGCTGAGACGGATGCCCCACTCGCTGAGGAGCGGGCCGATCTCCCGGCTCAGGGCCCAGAGGCCGACGGCGAAGAGCACGCTCTCGACGGCCATGCCGGCGCAGATGCCTAGGGTGAAATCGGGTCGATCCCAGACGCGCAGCCAGCTCCAGGCGAGGAAAATGCCGATGATGAGGCCCGGGGCCCAGTAGAGCTGGTGCAGGCCGAAGGCGTCGAGCCCCCAGCGCAGCCAGGCGTCGGCACCGTTGCGCAGCGTTTCCGCTTGGGGGCCGCCGAGCAAGAGCACGCCTGCTTCATAAGCCAATAGCAATGGCAACAAAAAGAGCAGGCACGGCCAGGGATGCCGCGTCGAGGAGAGGTAGCCGCCAGGATAGCGGCGCATGAGCATGGGTCCCTCCGGGCTGGGTCGGAGGTTCAGGACAATTCCGGGTAATGCTTGCCCAGGAGCTGGCGACGCTGGCTCGGCGGCAGCGTTCGCGTGATGCTCCGGCCTTCGCACTGGGCCATATCTACATGCCGGGGAGCCGGCAGCGGCCGACCCTCGCTGTCGGTCAGCAAGGCGACGACGGGGCGCGCGGGTGAGTTCAGATCGCGTGGCCGCATGTGGTTGCCGACAACCAGCGCCACCGCGCCGTCAGCCAACTCTACAACCGATCCGACCGGGTAGAACGAAAGCAGCAGAAGCCGTTCCGCATGTTGCCGGTCGAGGAGCCCGCGTTCGGCCAGGAGCAGCGTGTCGGTCAGGGCCGTGCGCGTGTCGAAGGCGTGGCGGTGCGGCCGGGTCGATGCCAGGGCGGTGTAAACGTCACAGACGGCCAGGAGCCGGCCGAGCGAGGAAATCTGGTTATCGCGTAGGCCGGCGGGGTAGCCGGTGCCGTCGAGGCGTTCGTGATGCTGGGCCGTCGCCTCCGCCAGCGCGGCGGCGCCGGGCAGGAGCCTCATGATCATCTCGGCGCCGATTTCGGCATGCGCTTCCACGGTGCGACGCTGCGTATCATCCAGCGGCTCGGGCTGGGCAAGAATCGATGCGGGGACGCTCAGCATGCCCGCGTCGTGAAGCAATGCGGCAAGGACGGGGTCGAGCCGATTGTTGCGGAACTCCGGATCGCGGTGAGTCAGCCGTGCGACGACTGCCGCCACGGTGAGGCCATGCCCGGCGGCAAAGCGCGCGGGGTCTCCGGCATCGGCTGTCAGGAAACGCAAGGGAGCGGCTTGCTGGACGCCGTCGACGAGAGATTCTGCAAGCTTGACGAAGGCTTGCAGGTCGACGGTTTTTCCGGAGTGCAGGCTGCGCAGAAGATCGGCCAGCGTATCGACGCGGTCCGCCTCCTCGCGGCGTTCGACAACCGCGGCGTTGAGCGCATCGACGCGCTCGGCGATCACTCCCAGAATCGCTTCTAGACCCTGCGAAAGCCGTAGCTGAGCGCTGGGCGCATCGGGAAACGCCTGGATTATGCGCAGCGAGGTTTCAGCCATCGCGGCCGTGACGCGGTAGTAATCCGCCAGCGTGTCGGTAGGCGGCGCCCCGTCGAAGGCGTCGGCCAGGATGCGGAGCTGATCGAGCAATTTCCGGCCATCCTCCAGGATGCGGCGGGCAGTGGCTGTCAATTGTCGAGGCAGCACGGAAGACTCAATGACCGATCCGTCCGGGCTGAGCTGCCGTAGCGTGCTGTCCAGCAGGTTGGTTTGGTGCACTCCTGCCGTGACGTGCTGCTCGAGGCGATGGAGCGGGCCGCCGTTATCCCGGCGGATCAGAACTTCGACCGACGCGTCTTCTTCTTGAGACAATCCTTGAGTTTGCTCCAATTGCTGACGCAGGGCGGCAATTTTGCTCAAAAGCACCTGGGAATCGCTCATGCTTGTTTTCCGTGGGTTTCGCGCCGTTACCCCTCTTGCCGGGCTTTCGAGCGGCTCTGAGGGTCTTCTTGTAGCATCGGAGGACGGAGCAGACCGACTTTAGACAAGGCAAATCTCGGAAGCCGGCCACCGGTTTTCTGGAAAGGCCATAAAATGAGGTGTTGCGCTAAAATGACGAGATGGGGCACTTCCAACCCCGACTGATTTTCCTTATCCTCATCTTGGTGCCCGTGAAGCTTCCTTATTCCGGTCGTCGGCCGCCTATGAGTGACGAGCAGATTCGCGTTTTGGTCATCGACGACGAAGAGTCGCACGCCGAGGCGATTGCGGAGAGCCTCCAGCGCGTTGGCTATGAATGCGTCGTCGCCACGAGCGGCTCGGCCGGCGCCCGCAAGATGGAGGATGGCGATTTTGACGTCATCCTCACCGATCTGCGCATGGAAGACATGGACGGCCTGGCGATCCTGCGCAAGGCGAAGCAAGAGGCTGCGCACGCCGAGGTTGTCGTGATCACGGCCCACGGCGACGTGAAGACGGCCGTCGACGCCATCAAGCAGGGCGCTGCCAACTACCTGACCAAACCCGTCGACATGATCGAATTGCGGGCGATCGTCGATCGGGCGGCCGAGCGGCAGCGCCTGGCCCGCGCCAACCGTGAGCTAAAACGCCAGCTCGATGAGAAGTTCGGCTTCGAAGGTGTGATCGGCAACAGCCCGAAGATGCACCGGGTGATCGACCACCTGCGCAATATTGCTCCGACCACCGCCTCGGTGCTGATCGAAGGTGAAACCGGCACCGGCAAGGAGCTGGTGGCCAAGGCAATCCACACGAACAGCCCGCGCAAGAACAAGCCTTTCGTGGCCATGAATTGCACGGCGCTGAACGAAAACCTGCTCGACGACGAGCTGTTCGGCCACGAGCCGGGAGCGTTCACTGGTGCGGACCGGCTGCGCAAGGGCCGCTTCGAGCACGCCAACGGCGGCACGATCTTTCTGGATGAAGTCGGCGACATGCCGTTCACGCTGCAAGCGAAACTGCTGCGCGTGCTCGAAAACGGCGAGGTCTTCCGCATCGGCAGCAACGAAGCCATCAAGGTGAACGTGCGGCTCCTCTCGGCCACCAATCGCGACTTGCAAGCGGCGGCCGCCAACGGCAGCTTTCGCCAGGATCTTTATTACCGCCTCAAGGTCACGACCGTCCGCCTGCCCGCGCTGCGCGAGCGCCGCGAGGACATCCCGCTGCTGGCCGCCCATTTCATCAAGGAGTTCAACCAGCGGCACGGCAAGAATGTGACCAGCATTGCCGAGCCGGTGCGCAAGGCGATGGCGGCCTACGACTGGCCTGGCAATGTCCGTGAACTCCGCAATACCATTGAGAGTATGGTGGTGCAGGACCAGGAAGGTGTGCTCGGCATGGACGATCTTCAAGAGGGCGATTCGCTGCGCCGCTTGCAAGTGCCGGACGATCATGTCGCCGGCCCCGGCAACCTCGTGGGCCGGCCGCTGACCGAGGTCGAGCGCTATTACGTGCAGCAGACCCTCGAGCTGACCAAGAGCAATCGTGAAGAGGCGGCCCGCATGCTCGGCATCGGCGAGCGGACGCTCTACCGCATGATCCAGGATTGGAAGCTGCAAGACAAATTCCGGCAAGCACTGAACGACGCCGGCGGCAGCCCGGCCTTGGCGGCCAAGGACCTGGGGATTACGGAGCAAGCTCTACTGCGCAAGCTCAAAAAATGGGGCATGGGAGATAAGGCGGAGTAGCAAGGACCTGTGAACTCTATGCCGCGCATCCAGCAATTGCCACCTTCGGTCGTCACGAAAATCGCCGCCGGTGAAGTCATCGAACGCCCTGCCAGCGTCGTCAAGGAGCTGCTCGAGAATTCCGTCGACGCCGGCAGCAGCCGGATCGACATCGACATCGAACAAGGCGGGGTCGAGTTGATCCGCGTCGTGGATAACGGCTGCGGCATTGTGCCCGAGGATTTGCCCCTCGCTTTTGCCAGTCACGCGACCAGCAAGCTTGCCAGTGCCGAGGACCTTTTCCGCATTTCCTCGATGGGCTTTCGCGGCGAGGCGCTGGCCTCGATCGGCGGCGTGGCCCAGGTCACCCTGCAATCCCGGCCTGCGGACTTACCCTGCGGCGCCGAGCTGACTTGCCACGGCGGCGAGTACTCACCCGTGCGCGTCTGGAACGGCACCCCCGGCACGCGCATCGAGGTGCGCCATCTCTTCTACAACACGCCTGTGCGCCGCAAGTTCATGCGCACCACCGCGACCGAGATGGGCCACATCAGCGAGATCTTCACGCGTCTGGCCCTGAGCGGCACCGGCTTGCAACTGAGCCTGACGCACAACGGCAAGCAAGTGTATCAAGTGCCCGCCTCCACAAGTTTGCTCGACCGCATCGGCCTCTTCTTCGGCAAGGAAGTGGGCGACAAGCTGTACGCGGTGGAAGCCCGGCAAGGCCCGGTGACGCTGCGCGGCTACATCGCCGACCCGGCCTGCGAACGCGGCAACGCCAAGACGCAGTACCTGTTCGCCAACGGCCGCTGGATTCGCGACCGCAGTCTCGGGCATGCCCTGCAGGAATCGTTCCGGGGCCTGCTCATGACCGGGCGCTATGCGGTCGCATTCCTCTTTCTGGAATTGCCGGCGGAGCAAATCGACGTCAACGTCCACCCGACGAAGATCGAGGTCCGGTTCCGGGATAGCCAGGCCCTCTATCACTTGCTCCTCTCGGCTCTCCGGGAGCGCCTGCGCGTCGAGAACCTGACGGCCCGGCTCCGCGTCCCGGCCATGGCCAGCGGCCAGTGGCCGGCGCCGACCCAGCCCACGGACAGCCTGTTCACGCCGCCCAGGCCGTCCGCGCCCCTCAACGGTGGGCACCTGTCGGCCCTCTCGCCCAGCATGCCGTTCGTGGCCGAGCAGAATCGGCCGCTGGCTCCGGAATCTCCTGCGCCCTCGGACAGCGGGCTGGCTCCCTGGGACGAACCGCCAGAGTCCACGGTCGCCGCACCGCCTCCGGAGGCCATCAAGGCCATCCAGCTTTATGATTCCTACCTCGTTTTGGAGACATCTGCCGGCATGCTCGTGATTGACCAGCACGCCTTGCACGAGCGGGTGTTGTTCGAGCATCTCAAGCAGCGCATACGCTCCGGCTCTCTGGAGACGCAGCGTCTTCTCGTCCCGGAGCCCGTGGACCTGACGGCCGAGCAAGCCGCGCGCACCCTGGAATTCCGCGATGCTCTCGCCGAGCTTGGATTGGGTGTGGAAGATTTCGGCGGCGGCACGGTGCTGCTTACCAGCTACCCTGCCATCCTCGGCAATAGGCCGCCGGCTGCGATCCTGCGCACGGTCGTCGATCACCTCGTTACCAAGGAGCGCCTGCCCGATCGCGAACAGCTTCTCAACGACCTGCTCAGCCTGATGGCCTGTCACGCCGCCGTGAAAGCGGGGGATCGCCTCAGCCGGGAGGAGATCGAGGCACTGGTTGCGCAGCGCGACCTGGCCAAAGACACGCACCACTGTCCACACGGTCGGCCCACCGCACTGCTCTTCAGCAAGCAAGAACTGGACAGGCAATTTCGCCGCACCTGAAATCCTGGCTGGAGCCAGGCTCAATGATCCGCCTCGGCATGTGGCGTAAAGGTGGGAGCGAACGGCCGCGACGAGGCCCTGTTCCGATCGAAAAAGAAAGTCGTGTCTTCGTCTTTGTGATCGTCCCCAATACCCACGCTGTCCGTGCTGTGGAACGAGATCGTGCCGAGCGTGGAGTCTGTCCCATCGACCACGCGGCGGGTGAGCTTCCCTTCACGAAAATACAAGCGGACGACCACATTGACCGGTTCTGCGTGACCCGCGGGACAACAATCCAAACGCAGGTCTCCCTTGTCATCGACCGAGCGCGCGCAAGTGAAGCCATGCTCGCGCAATAATGCTTCCACGGCTGCGATCTCCGCACCGGATTTGATGCGCTGGATCGTTTCCATCTGGTCCCGAAAGGAGTGTTCGGCGCCGGCCGACGTCCCGTTATCAAGCTTTGTGGCGACAGGGCCGCCAAGGAACCCAAACGGCGTCTGACACCCTGCCAGGACGGCACAAACCAGGAACTGGCGCCACTGGGTTCGCATCCGTTGCTTCCTTATGAGATGGTCGGAGACGAGTCTCTATCCTTTGGGGGCTGCAACTTGTCAATTGCAACTAGCGAGGCTGGCGCCAAGGGCGCGTTCTCCTGAGCTCCAGTAGGTCTTATACGACCAATAGGACCTATGCCTTCTTCCACCCACCCTGGTTCCTCTTCCAAAAAAACATCGATTCGGGTCCAATCGCCGCCAGGCGTCGTGCCGGCCGGTACGCCGACAAAAAGAGTTGCCAACTCCGCTCGGATTGCCATTATGGCATCAACCAGTTCGCTTTCTCCAGGGTACCCAACCCCCGCGACCGGGTCTGGTCTAGTGCCGGGGGTGCGCCTGGAGCTGCGCCAAGGAGCCTCGCGCCCCAGCGTGCATGAAATATCGGGCTCGGCATTTCTCATTGGCAGCGTTCCCGGTTGCGATCTGCGCTTGCCCGGCGCCGACCTTCCGCCCGTCATTTGCCTGGTGGCGCGCGTTCCCGGCGGCGCCGAGATTCGCCGGCTTGTGCCAACGCATCCGGTGTTCGTCAACGGTCGTTCGGTCACGAGCGCGCCTTTGGCGCATGGCGACTCGGTCAAGCTTGGCCCGCTCGAGTTCCTGGTGCACCTTGACGCATCTCCGCCTGCCCAGGAGGTTCCCCCCAAAAAGGAGAGGACCCAGCCGCCAGCGCCCGGTCCGGACCAGGGGGCTCGTTTCGAGCAGGAAAGACAGACTTTTGCCAGGGAATACAAAATACGCCGTCAGGAATTGGAAGAGCTGAGCCAGCAGCTAGGCATCCGCCAGCAAAAGCTCGATGAACAGACTCAGGAGTTGGAAGCCGATCGGGTCATTTGGTACCGGCGCCGTGAAGAGATCGAGCAGGAGTGCAAGCGCCAGGTGGAGATGTTGGCCAAGCAAGCTGCCGCGCCTCAGCCGGCCGCGGTCGACAAGGAGTTGGCCCAGCGCGGAGAGGAACTGGCGCAGCGACAGCGCGAGGTCGAGGCCGCGGCGGAGCAGCTCCGGAAACAGCAGCAGGAGTTTACAGCCATCCGCCAGGAGTTGGCCGACATCCGCCAGCAACTTTACGACCGTTATCGCAAGCGTCGCGATCGCCTGGCCGGCCTGCACGAGGCCGTCGACCGGGCCGCCCGCAAGGTGCAAGAGAATAAGCGCCAGGTCGATGGGGAGGTCCAGCGCAGCCAGGCCCGCAAGCAGGAAGAAGCGGCCCGAAGTGCGGAGCTGGACGCCCAGGCCGCCGAGCTGGAGCGAAGCCGTCAACTCTTGGAGGAGAAGGAACGACTGCTCGCCGGCCAACAGGAAGCGTTGGCCAAGGTGCGCGCGGATTACCAGGCGCGAGAACAAGACCTCGACAAGGAGCGCACCGCCCTGGAGGCGAAGCAGGCCCAGTATCAGGCCGATCTCGTCAGGCTCGATCGCTTCCAGGCTTCGGTGGAACAGCGCCAGCAGCAGCTCCAGGCGCGGGCCCGCGAGGTCGATCAGCGTTCCGAGCAATTGCAGCGCACCAGCCGGGAGATCGAAGGACAGGCCAAGGAACTGGACGAGTGGCACGATAAGCTGCGCCGCGAAGCCGAGCAGCTTACTCGACAAAAGACCGAACAAGAAGCCGCCAACTCTCAATTGGCGCAGCGTGCCGCCGCCCTCGAAGGGCAGCAAGCGATGCTCGCGAGCCTCCGCACGCGCCTGGAGCGGATGCGTGAGGAGCTTCGCCGGGACCAGCAGCAGGTCACCGAGCAGCAGGCCCGGCTGCATGCCGCGGAAGCCGACGTGCAGCAACGCCATCAGGACGCCCAGCAGAAGCAGCTCGACCTGGAGCGCGACCAGGGCCTTCGCGAGCAGGAACGTCTGCAAATCGATCAGCGGCGCACCGCTCTTGAAGCGGCGGTGAGCCAGCTTCGCCTGGTGCAGGATCAGCTCGATCTCAAAGAGCATGAGCTGCAGGAACGTGCCCGCATCGTCGAGGAGTCGGCGGCAAAGCAACAGGAAGTAGTTCAACAACTGGAAGCAAGGTCGGCTCAGGTACTGGAGACGCAACAACGGCTCGAGGCCGATCGCCAGGCCCTGCGCGAACGCCAGACCACCTTGCTCCAGACGGAACAGGCTCGCGAGGCCCTGCAGGAGCAATTGCGGCGCCGTTCCGATGAGCTAACCTCCCGGCAGCGAGCGCTGTCGGAGCAGGCCCAGAAATTGGCCCAGGACAGCGCTGCGCTGGACACTATCCATGCCGACGTGCAGAAAGAGCGCGGCCAGGCCGCGGAAGGCCTGGCTGGGCTCCGCCAGGACCTGGAAAGCCGAGCTTCCGAGCTAGACCGCCTGCGTGCCGAGCTGGAACAGCGCGAGCAGCAATTGCACCGCAACGTGGAGCACTTGAAGGAAGCCGGCAGAAACATTGGCAGCTCCCGCAAGGCACTCAGCATCGAACGCGCCCAATGGCTGGCGGCACAGCAGGAAGCCGCGGCCGCGACCAAACAAACGCGCGCTGACCTGGAGAAGATGCACCATGAGGTCGTGGCACTGCAAGAGCATTTGCCGGAGCTGGAGCTGCGCGCCCGGGCGGCAAGCGATCGACTGGCCCACGCCCGCGAGCAGCTCCGCGAGCACCTGGGCGAATTACATGCGTACGTCCGGCAGAGCCAGGAAGAAATCGAGTCTTCCCGCGCGCAACTGCAAGCGGAGGCCGAGCAGATGCGCCAGCAACGCCTGGAGCTGCAGCGCGCCCGCGACGACCATCGCCTGGGCGTTGCCTCCTTCCGCCAGCAGCTCATCGAATGGCAGGGCCAGGTGGCTGACATGAAGCGTTCGCTGGTCCATGACGAAACCCGTCTGGAACGCCGGCAGGCCCAGGTGGACGAACGCGCCCGGCAGATCGACGCGGGCTCCGCGCGCCTGGCCCAGCAGGCGGAGCAGCTTCAGCAGCAAGAGCGCGTCGTCCTCGGTCGAAGGCAGGAGATGGAACGGCACCTCGACGATATGCGCGAATGGTACCGGCGCAAACTGCGCGAGCTTTCTCTGACGCGCGCGCCTGCTGCCACCGGAAACAATGCAGAGGATGCCGGCAGGGCCACGTCAGCTGGCGACCGTGACATCCTCAGCCTTGCCGAAGAAATGGATCCGGGCGATCGCAAGTTAGGGGAGTTGCTTCGCAGCCTGAACCTGGTCGATGCGGATACGCTCGCATCCTTGATGGTCGAGGCACGCCGCCAGCACCGCACGTTGCGCCAGGCCCTGCTCGCCGGCGGCTACCTGACCCTCTACCAGATGGCGTTGATCGAGACCGGCAACCTGGACGGCCTGGTCCTTGGCTCGTTCCGCGTGATTGACCGGGTGCGCGTGACCGCGCAGGAAGCCGTCTATCGAGTCTTCGACCCGAGCCGTGGGCATGAGGCGCTCTTGAGGCACCTCTCGGAAGTCGAGATGGAAGACGCCGTGCATCCCGACGAATTCCGTCAACGTTTTCGCCAGGCCGCGGCTCTGCAACATCCCAACCTGGCGGCGACCTTCGAAGTGCTCGACATCGGCGACCGTCCCGCCGCGCTGCAAGAATGGTTGGCCGGTCTGCCGAGTGGGGATTGGCCCAGCCTGGCTGCCGTCCCTGGCGTCTGGTATCGTCTCGTGTGTCAGGCCGCGCTTGGGCTGCACATGGCCCACCAGGCCGGTTTAATTCACGGCCATCTCCTCCCGGATCGATGCGTGCTCACCGAATCGGGCATCCTGAAACTCTGCGGCCTGGGCGAGCCCGCGTGGCTGGTGGTTCCTCCCAGGATGGATGGACAGCAAGAGGACATCAACACCGATCTCGCCGACCTGGGTCGGCTGGCGACCGGTTGGGCCAATGTAGCCCCGCGCCGCAAGGGCATCAAAACCAAGCCCCTCCCCGACGCCCTGCAAGCCATCCTCGTTCGCCTCAGCTCGGAGAAACCCGAAGAGCACTACGCCAGCGCCGGTTCACTTCTGGAAGACCTGGAACGCGCAGGCGCGGACCTCGCGCCGAACACCGAGGCCTGGGACCGCCTGCTATTGCACGTCCGCGAGCACAATGCAGGTGGGCAGACGCTACGGCAGAGTGCCTAGGGCCTTGCAAAATAGAGGAAACAAAAGCGGCGGAAAGCGCCGCACTTCCAAAGTGACTTCTTTGGACTGCGGCGCTTTTTCGCCGCTTTTGGTTTCCCTTCCTCAACAATTCACTCCGCCAACCCTTCAAAATCTGCGAAACTCGAACTTAGATGAATCCCAACCAGACATCTCTCGTTGCATGCCTGGCCTGCAAGTCAATATTGTCTGTAACACATCCCCGTCTCGCGCATTGAATAGGTTGAGGTGCACCAAGAGTTATCGACAAATGAGCGGCCCATGATCGACGACGACCTAGTTGTGCGTGCCAAGACGGAGCGAGCCGCGTTCGGCCTGCTCTACGATCGCTACCACCTGGTTGTGACGCGGTACTGCGTGCGGCGGTTGTTCGATCGGACGATCGCCGAGGATGTTGTTTCCGACGTTTTCCTGACAGTGGCCTCGAAGTTGCGCACTTTCCCCGGCCAGACCGAGACCGATTTCCGCCGTTGGCTGTTTCGCATTGCAACCAACGCCGTCAATGCCCACCTGCGTCAATCGCGGCGCAGGCGGGAGTTATGGGAGGCGGCCGCCCGTCGCCGACAGGAGGCCCCTGACCATGCCGGTGCCGCGCGGCCCGGCTGGGAGACGCTCGACTGGCCTGCCGTCTACCAGGCTGTGCTGGAACTCGACGAGCGCGAGCAGACGATTCTCACGCTCCGTTTCTTCGCGAGTTGCTCCCACGAGGAGATCGCAGAGGTAGTGGATGCCAGCCCGGGTGCGGTGCGGACGGCCCTGAGCCGAACGCTCGCCCGCCTTCGGGAAAAGTTCAATCCGACTTCTTCAACCGACCAAGCGCTGCGCACGTTTTTGAAGGACTGAGCCATGGCTGAGTTGCACGAACAAGAATCCGAATTCTCGCGGCTTCTCGAAGGGATGCCATTCGACGACGCCCCGCGGCTTGAACACACCGAGCGTCTGCGCGAGCAGGTGCTCGATCAGTTCGAGCGGGCGCGACGGGCCGAAACGGCCACTCCCTGGTGGAAGCACGCCTTGAAAGAAGGGAGAGACATCATGCGACGACCCATGCTACGTCTGTTCGCCGGTGCTGCGGCCTGTTTGGCCATCTTAGCATTCTGGCTGTTCATTCCTGGACGTCAGTCGACGGTCCAGGCCTTCCAGCAGTTGGCACAAGCCGTTGTCCAGGCCAAGACCGCCAAGTTTCAGATGGAAGTGGACATAGAGGGACAGCCCAGGCAGAAGTTCCAAGCTTACTACCTTGCCCCCGGGAAGTTTCGCCAAGAGTTGGGCTTCATTACCAACATCTCGGACTTCAGCGTAGGCAAGATGGTCTCACTGATACCGGCCCAGAAGAAAGCGCTGGTTATGAACCTCAAGGGACGCGAGAGCGGGGCCAAGAATCAGCCGGACAACAACTACTTCGAGCGGCTCCGCGAGCTGCTTTCCGGGAGTCAGGGCGCCAAGGACATTCAATACCAGCGCCTGGGAGAAAAGGAGATGGACGGCGAGAAGGTAGTGGGGTTCCGCTACGACTCTCCCATGGCGACGGTCACGCTGTGGGGCAATCCCAAGACCGGCGCGCCGGTTCGCATCGAGAACGTGTGGAGCGGCATTCCTCGGACCGAAGTGGTGATGAGCCACTTCGAAATCAACCCCGATCTCAAGAAGGAGCTATTCGACCTGACACCGCCGGCTGATTTCAAAGTCCAGTCGTTCGACGTCGATGCGTCCGAGCCGCGCGAGCAGGACCTGGTTCAGGCATTCAGAACGTGCAGCGAGATTGGCGCGGGTGAGTACCCGGACAGCATGGATACGGCCGGCGTCAGCAAGTTGATCATCAAGTACGCAATGAGCCAGGGCAAAAACTTCTCGGACGATACGGTGCAGCAGCTCATGAAGGAATCGATCAAGATCGGTCGCGGCTTTCAGTTCGCGATGCAGCTTCCTCAGTCGGCCGATGCGCATTATGCCGGCAAGGGAGTGAAGCAAACCGCCAAGGACCGAGCGATATTCTGGTACAAGCCGGAAGGTTCGAAATAATACCGAGTCCTCTATGCGGACCTAAGGATTCAAGACGCTGACAGCGCCCCGCAGGTCGCTGGAGCAACGCGAATCGAAAAGGCCAGCAAGACGATCAAATCGGCGAAAGAGTGAGTGAACTCCATGGAGGAAAAGGGGCTCCCCTGGAGCATCACTTGAATGTGGCAGTGAGCTTGAGGGAGCTTGTACAATTTGCGACACAACAGACCGACGCGCGAGCGAGTTCGCTCGCGCGTCGGTCTGTTGCGTCAAATCGTGCCTAAAAATCAAGAACTATGCGTGCGATGCTGTTCACTGCCTTACCGGCGTTCGTAGGCTTCTTCGCGAAAACGTTTCCCAAACTCAGTAGAGAGACTCACGCGCACTGTGACGAATGGTGAAAACATGCACGATGTCGACCCGGATAGCAAAAAGGATGCGGAAAACACCGCGACGTTTGCCGTACGTCATTTCCCTGACCTGCTCGTGAAAATGCTCGCTTTCTGGCGCGAGAGGACATCGCTCGGGGTGGTCGCGCAGCGTATCCAGTTTTTGGAGAAGTCCGCTGAGCCACTTGAGCGCACGTCTCGGCGAATCCTCTGCAATCCATTCATAGGCCGCCTCCGCGTCGGCCTCTGCGCGCAGTGCAAGCTCAACTCGATAGGCCATACTTTTTGCGGACCTCCTGTTTGAAGTCCTCCAAGCCGCGGCTGCGTCCTTCCTCGATGTCCTTCATGGCCTCTCGGATGGCTTCGATGGTCTCAAATCGGTCGACAAGCTCGAGGAGTTTTTGGTAGGACTTGGCGTCCTGCACAACCAATTCTGCCTTGCCATTCACCGTGAGTACCAGAGGATGGCCGTTCCTGCGCATCTGCTTGACGAACGCGGCGGTATTTCGTTTGAACTTGGATAAGGAATGAATGTCTTGGCTTATGTCAAACATCGCGGGGGTCCTCGACATCTAATGTGCAATTAATTTGATGCTATCGGCGTCGGATTTGAACAGCAAGCCTACATGTGCTCTTTTTCCCCAAGATTCTGTACCTGAAGCCCGCCGGCCGGCGACTATGATACAGAGCACACCTTGTGGGAAAGGTAAGCATGGCGCCTGCGCAGCTGGGAACCGTTCTCCGGTACATTCACACATTGGCCCACGGCCAGAATCAGTGTAATTCGGCCGACGGGGAGCTGCTGAGACAGTTCACCCTACACCGCGACCAACCTGCTTTTGCGGCCCTTGTGCGCAGGCACGGGCGCCTCGTTTGGGGCGTCTGCCGCCATGTGCTCCGTCATGATCAAGATGCAGAAGATGCCTTCCAAGCCACGTTTCTCGTTTTGGCCTTGAAAGCCGGCTCCATCCGCAAACAAGAGACGGTGGCGAGCTGGCTGCACGGGGCCGCTTACCGGCGCGCCATGCAAATCAAAAGAAAGGCGGCCAGGCGACGTGCCCACGAAGACCGCGCGAGGCAGGATCGCTCGGGGAACTCCTCGTCCGAAGAAGCCTTGCGGGACTTGCAGGAATTGCTCGACCTGGAGGTGCAACGTCTGCCGGACAAATATCGAGCGCCCTTCGTCCTCTGCTGTCTGGAGGGTATGAGCAAAGCAGAGGCGGCCAGTCAACTCGGTTGGAAAGAGGGGACGGTTTCCGGGAGGCTGGCCCGAGCACGCCTGCAGCTACTGCAGCGTCTGGCCAAGCAGGGCGTTGCACTTTCGGCTGCTTTATCTGTGGCCGCGCTGGCCACGACGGCAGCCAGCGCAGCACCGCCGGCAGAACTTGTACAGGCGACTGTCCGGACAATGATGGCGGTTGTTCAGCAAGGAACGTTGAGCGGGGTCGTTTCAACGGAAATCGTGAGCACTGTGCGCGGAGTAAGCAGAGCGCTGGCAGCGGCTAAAATAAAGGTCATCACTGCGCTTTTGTTGATGGCTGGTGCGGCAGCCGGCAGCGCGACCGTGCTGTTGCAGCCTGCAGGGGTTGTCCAACAGGCAGTTGCCAAACAAGAGGCCTTGGAAGCTCCTGGTCAGGAAGCCGATCAGGTCATTGCCGAGCCCCAGACAAGTGCTCGCACTGATCTCTACGGCGACCCACTGCCCCCGGGAGCGATCGCGCGCATGGGCACCGTGCGCCTCCGCCAAGGGAGTTCTACCGCATACTTGAGTGCGGCGGCCTCGCCGGACGGCAAGTTCATTGCGACCAGCGGCGACGACTCCATCCGTCTCTGGAATGCCTCTACTGGGAAGCTGCTTTGGAGAATGAATACGCCCCGTTATGGGGCCCTTCTCTTTTCTCCCGATGGGAAATGGTTAGCGGTGCCTTCAGCTGCGGGCGGCGTTTGTCTTCTCGACCCCGCCACAGGCCGCCTGGAACGGCGTTTACCCGATGCAGCTCAGTGCCACACCTTCTCGCCTGATTCCAGGTTCCTGGTAACTCAGGGCAAGAAGGGCACCCTGATCGTGTGGGACACGGCGACGGGCAAGCAAACCCACTGCCTCGAATGCGGCGCAGGTGGCCAGGACGAAGGGGCAACCGCGGCTTATACGCCGGACGGCAAGACGCTTGTGACTCTCAGCTTGAAACGCAGGCTGTGCCGTTGGAACCTGGCGACTGGGAACTTGCGGAAATCTGTCACCCTCTCTTTGCCTCGATGGCGAACGCTGGGCTTGTCCCCTGATGGGCGAACGCTCGCGGTCGTTCCTGGCAGCAAAGAGGCCGTCCAGCTCTGGGATACTGAAAGCGGGACGGAGCGATTGAAGCTTCAAGGCGAGCTGGCGTGCTCATGGTACGGGCTGGCGTTCACGGCGGACAGCAAGACCCTGGCCACGAACTGGACCAGGGAGGATTCAGGCAAAGACGTCCTTTCCATATGGGACACGGGCACCGGGAAGTTGCAACGCCGATTCGAGTTGCCAGGCAGGGCCCTCGGACAATTGGATTTCATGCCGGATGGCCGGACGCTGCTGTCGGCCCCAGGTGGCCCACTGGTGCGCCTTTGGGACACCATGACGGGGCGAGAACTCTTGCAGTGGCCAGCCCACCAACAACCGGTCACATCCGTATGTTTCATGCCGGACGGCCGCAGCCTTCTCTCCGGTAGCTACGACGGGACCGTTAGGCTATGGGACACCGCGAACGGGCAATTCCGGCGTACCCTGAGCGAGCAGTATGGGTCTGCGAACAATGGAATCGCAGTATTGCAGGATGGCAAGACCATGCTGGCATCGTGTGACGACGGTGCGGTCCGATTGTACGACATTGCGACTGGCAAGGTACTGGATCGCCTGCCCGTCGAAGACGATCCCAAAGCCTCACCCGAGCGCACTTGCCAAGTCCGCTGGTTGGTCCATCATGGGCAAACCGTCGCAGTATATTCGGCCCGGTCGCATTCGCCATTGGAAAAGGGCCCCCATGCGTTCTTTGACACCTGGGACATCATTACGGGGAAGAGGCTCCTGCGACGGCCGGAGGAGGAAGACAACCTTCAAGTTCTTGCGTTGTCTCCCGATGCTCGCATCTACGCGAGCTACATAGACGGCTCGACAGGACCACAATTGCCAGTCAAAGCGGATGCTCGTCTTAAGAAGGGCAGCACGGTGCCTCCCACCGGCCCCGCCCAGGTGGTATTGAAGGAAACCGCAACGGGCCGCCGACTGCTGACGTTGCCACAACCCGACCAGTACGGCCATCAGCAGGCTTTTTCTCAGGACGGTCGAACTCTTGTTACCGCCACCTATCGCATTCGGTACGAGGGAAATCAGTACGTCTACGATCGCCATGCTTTGCACTTTTGGGAACTGGCGACCGGCAAGGAGCGACTTAGGATCACGGCTCCAGAGACTGGCCGGGAATCTTGCTTCGCGTCGCTCATGTTTTCTCCAGACGGCCGGATGCTGGCCAGCGTCCGTGGCACGCACACAAGCGGCATGATTCAGTTTTGGGACGTCGCCACGGGCAATGAACTTCTGCGTCGGACTGGCTACGACGCCCCGGTGTATGTCGCTCTTGCGTTTTCTCTGGACGGCAAAACGCTCGCCTCTGCTCACGGAGACGGCACAATCCTGCTCTGGGACCTTTCCGAGGCTAGGCAGGCATTGAAACGCGCTCCCGTCGTGGCCAATGAAACGCAGGTGGAGGGTTGGTGGGCCGAGCTGAAAGATGCCGACGCACCAAAGGCGTATGTTGCAGCCTGGAAGCTGATCGCCGCGCCCGAGGAGGCGGTGCGCACGTTGCGCAAACATCTCGTTCCCGCCACCAGCGTCTCATCTGACAATCTGCGTCAGTTGCTAGATGACCTGGACAGCAATCAGTTCGCGCTCCGGAAGGCAGCGACTCAGGAACTGGCTGTTCTGGAAGAGCTGGCCATCCCGGCTTTGCGAGAGGCGCTCGGTTGCAACCCTTCGGCAGAAAAGCGTCAACGGATCGAGGCATTGCTCGCCCTTCCCCGCATTGTTCGGTCGCGCGTGACCCTCCAGAACGTACGAGCCGTGGAAGTCCTGGAGCAGATCGCGACACCGGAAGCGAAGGAAGTGCTGGCAACGCTGGCACGTGGCGCGCCCGCGGCCCGGTTGACCCAAGAGGCAAGGGCATCACTGGAGCGGCTGAAGAGAGGCGGCAGCCCGGTACCGTGATCTCATCGGCGTTGTTTGTTGACTGCAGCGAGCCCTCTTTCCTTTCTCCCGTCTGGCCATCCGCCTCCCCGTCCGTACAACTGCTTTAGTCACACAGCTTTCCGCTCTGAGGCGTTCGTCGCTCTTCAGGGGAACCTGAAGGGAAAGTGGGAAGTGTTGACCGGTCGAGGAGGAGTAAGTTTCATGGCGTCCGTTACCGCGGAACGAAAAGAGCAGAGTTTCGGCGAGACAGATCGAAAAGACGCCTGGTGGGCTGGGCCCGCAGCCGTGCTCATCGGGCTTTTGATCTTCGTCATCTACAGCACCTGGTCCGGACTTCAAGGAAAGTACTTCGAGATTCGCCAGGACCGGGCCACGTTTTCCGGTCCAGAGGTGGCGCCTTATCTCTCGCCTTTCTACGCTCCGCTGCTCTACGATGCCCATAGCCCGCACGCCTGGTTTCAGCAAGCGACACCCAGCTGGTGGCCTAGCTTCTTGCCGTTTTCCGCGGCTATCCTCATTCTCGCGGGCCCGGGCACTTTTCGGTTTACCTGCTACTACTATCGCAAGGCCTACTATCGTGCCTTCTGGGCCGACCCTCCCGCGTGCGCTGTCGGCGAGCCACGCAAAACTTACTGGGGCGAAAACCGCTGGCCGTTGCTCATTCAAAACATCCATCGCTACACGCTCTACGTCGCCATCATCTTTTTGGTGCTGCTCTGGTGGGACGCCTTGCAAGCGTTCTGGTGGCCCAGCGATCGCGGCGGCAACTACTTGAACGGCAGCCATCAATTTGGTCTTGGCGTCGGCACCCTGGTCATGCTCGTCAACGTGGTGTTGCTGACGGCGTTCACTTTCGGCTGCAATTCCATGCGCCACCTGAGCGGCGGCAGGCTCAACCACTTTGCCTGCTACACCTGCCCGGCAGGCGGCGGTGCTCCCGTGCAAAAACTGCGAACGAGCTATTTCACCTGGCGCATCAGCACCTACTTCAACAACAACCACATGCTTTGGGCCTGGCTGTCCCTACTCAGCGTGGGCTTCACCGACTTTTACATTCGCCTGTGTGCGAGCGGTACCTGGAACGATATACGGATAATCTGAAATCAATAGACGGTAGCCCCGGCAACAAGGTGCCTGCCACGCAACCATGCGGACTACTGCCTACTGCCTACTGTCTACTGTCTACTTCAACAGAGAAAGCTTCATGGATTACGAAACACACGAACACGACGTCCTGGTGATCGGGGCGGGTGGAGCGGGGCTGCGGGCGGCGATTGAGGCGTCGGCGGCGGGCGTGTCGGTGGGGTTGGTGTGCAAGTCGCTGCTCGGCAAGGCGCATACGGTGATGGCCGAGGGGGGTGTGGCGGCGGCGCTGGCCAACGTCGACGATCGCGATAACTGGCGCGTCCATTTCGCGGATACGATGCGTGGCGGACAGTATACGAACAACTGGCGCATGGCGGAGCTGCATGCCAAGGAAGCGCCGGCGCGCGTCCACGAACTAGAAGCGTGGGGAGCGGTCTTCGATCGCACGAAAGACGGGCGCATCCTGCAGCGGAATTTCGGCGGCCACAGGTATGCGCGCCTTGCTCACGTCGGCGACCGCACCGGCCTCGAGATGATTCGCACCCTCCAGGACCACGGCATCCATCAGGGCATCAACGTGTACATGGAGTGCACGGTCATCCGCTTGCTCAAGGATGGGGACCGCGTGACCGGAGCATTTGCCTACTACCGCGAGAAGGGGCGGTTCGTCCTCTTCAAGGCGAAGGCAATCGTGCTGGCGACCGGCGGCATCGGCAAGGCGTACGAGATCACCAGCAATAGCTGGGAATACACCGGCGACGGGCATTCCCTCGCGTATCATGCCGGGGCTGATCTGGTCGATATGGAGTTCGTGCAGTTTCACCCGACCGGCATGGTTTGGCCGCCGAGCGTGCGCGGCATCCTTGTGACCGAGGGCGTGCGCGGCGAGGGGGGCGTGCTGCGCAACAACCAAGGGAAGCGCTTCATGTTCGGCGACATTCCGCCGAACTACAAGGAGCAGACGGCCGACAATGAAGAGGAAGGGTGGAGATATACCATGGGCGACAAGAATGCCCGCCGGCCGCCGGAACTACTGACGCGCGACCACGTTGCCCGCTGCATCGTGCGCGAGGTCAAGGAAGGCCGGGGCACGCCTCACGGCGGCGTCTACCTCGATATCGCGTGGATCAAGGAGAGGATCCCGAACGCAGCCGAGCACATCAAGCGCAAGCTGCCGAGCATGTACCACCAATTCAAGGAACTCGGCAACATCGACATCACCAAGGAGCCAATGGAAATTGGGCCGACCACGCACTACATGATGGGCGGCGTCCGGGTCGACGGCGATTCGCAGATGTCGAACGTGCCTGGCTTGTTTGCAGCCGGGGAATGTGCGGGTGGGTTACACGGCGCCAACCGCCTAGGCGGCAACTCGCTCTCCGATCTTCTCGTATTTGGCAAGCGTGCCGGTGAATATGCCGCCAAGTTCGCCAAGGAGCACGGTGCCGGCAAGGTCGCGGACGATCAAGCCGAGGCGGCTGCCCGCTGGGCCCTGGAGCCGTTCGAGCGCACCACGGGCGACGAAGGGCCGTACAAGGTTCAGCAAGACCTGCAAGTGATGATGCAAAAGCTGGTCGGCATCGTCCGCAAAGAGGACGAGATGCAGAAAGCGCTCGACGGGCTGCAGAAGCTTGGGGAGCGTGCCCGGCATGTACTGGTCGTCGGCAACCGCGAGTACAATCCCGGCTGGCACACGGCGCTGGATCTCGATAACCTCTTTACCGTTTCCGAGGCCATCACGCGCGCAAGCATCGAACGCAAGGAGAGCCGGGGCGCTCAGTTCCGTGAAGATTATCCCAGCAAGAGCGATGCGCTGGGCAAAGTGCTCGTCATCATCCGCAAGGGACCCGACGGCCGCATGCAGGTGAATCAGCAGCCAATCCCGGAGATGCCGGCAGAGTTGAAGCAGATCATTCAGGAGATGAAATAAATGGGGCAGGCTACCTTTCAGATTTGGCGCGGCGACGTCCAGGGTGGCGCATTCAAGGAATACCAGGCCGACATCAGCGAAGGGATGGTCGTGCTGGATGCCGTCCACCAGATCCAGGCGACGCAGGCGAACGACCTTGCTTGCCGGTGGAACTGCAAGGCCGGCAAGTGCGGCTCCTGCTCGGCCGAGATCAACGGCAAACCCCGCCTCATGTGCATGACACGCATGGACACGCTGCCAGAGGGCCAGCCGGTCAGCCTAAAGCCCATGAAGACTTTTCCGATCCTGAAGGACCTGGTCACCAACGTGTCGTGGAATTACGGCATCAACAAGCGCATCCCGCCGTTCAAGCCGCGGCCGCCCGACGCGCCCGACGGCACCTGGCGCATGAGCCAGGAAGAGGTGGACCGCATCCAGGAATTCCGCAAGTGCATCGAATGCTTCCTCTGCCAGGATGTCTGCCACGTTCTGCGCGATCACGACAAAAAGGAAGGCGAAGTCTTCGGCGGCCCACGCTTCATGATTCGGGTTGCCAGTCTGGAGATGCATCCACTGGACACCGTGGATCGACTCAAGCTGCTCCGCGACGATCTGAACATCGGCCTATGCAATATCACCAAGTGCTGCACCGAGGTTTGTCCGGAGCACATCCACATCACGGACAACGGCATCATCCCGCTCAAGGAACGCGTGGTGGACGAGTTTTATGACCCGGTTGCGTGGGTCATTCGCAAGGTATTCGGACGGGCGCGGGACAAGCGGCTGCCATTGCCGATGGTCGAGGGAGGATCTAAGAGGCCGACCTGAGCGTGAACGCTGCATTACAACAGCCCTTAGCCAACGTGTTAAAATATGCGATGAGGCGCTGTCATGTCCGAACGAACTGTTTTCGAAGGAACCTGGGAAGAAATTGCGGCTCGCGCCCCGGAGTTCGCAGGCCGGAGAGTGCGCCTCACGGTCCTTTCTCAGCAGCAAGCGGCGGACTCTTCACTCGACGGTTCACAACCGTTCTGGGCGAACATCAGACCCGAAGAATTACTGGATCGCCTGGGCGCTAAACCAGTGACAAACGTCGAGGCCTACCTGAAGACTTTGCCCCACCTCGGCGACGAGGTGACCGAACTTTGGCAGGCAATCGCGGATGACCGCGCACGCAGGCGTTCTCTTGCCGAGAGTGCAGGATAGTGAAAAGCTGCGTCCTGGATACCAGTGTGGCAAGCTTGGTTCTCAAGCAAAGCCCCTTGCTCAGCCCTTTTGAAGTTGCGCTTTTTTGGACCTCTGTGCGCAACAGTGGAAAGGAGGCTCCTCCGCAGCTGTGAATTTGGGTAGAGTACGGTTTCTACCAACAATCGTATTCTCCCGAGCCGAGGAAGGAGCCTCACGATGGTCATCA
>DATGZX010000330.1:0-4803 GCA_035296965.1 Gemmataceae bacterium | reverse complement strand
ACAACCTGAATTTTCCGGATGTACTGTGCTTATGCCACGAAGACCGTTGCCAATAGGATAGTTTCGATCCCGAAGACTCTGTTCCACATAGGAGCAATCTGAACATGACTCGTTGAAGTAGTGCGCCTCGTCGATGAAGATATGATCCACTCCAAGCTCGTCAAACACCAGCCCGTCATCCTTCTTGTCCTCGGCCAGCAGGTCTTTCAGCCGCTCCTCGCGCTTGGCCTTTTGCTTCTCGATGGTCTTTATCAGGTTACGCTGGGCATTGCTGGCGCTGCGGCTTGCGCCGTCGATCAGCAGCTCGTTGTACTCCTCGATCTGCTCGCGCAGGAACTGCTCCTGGTACTGCGGCGACATGCCAATCCGCTCAAAGCTGCTGTGGGTAACGATGATACCGTCCCAATCGCCGCTGGCGATCTTGGCGGTCAGGAATTTGCGCCTTTCCTTTGTAAAGTCCTCTTTGGCAGCGATCAGCAGTCTGGCGTTCGGGTAAAGCTGCTGGAACTCGCGGGCGAATTGTTCCAGCAGGTGGTTGGGCACCACGTACATGGGCTTCTTGAGAAGCGCGGCCTGTTTCATCTTCATGCCGGCGGCAGCCATTGTGAACGTCTTGCCGGCGCCCACCACGTGCGCCAGCAGCGTGTTGCCACTGCTCATCGCCCGCCATACTGCGTCCTTCTGGTGAGGCCGCAGCCGGATGGCCTCGCTCATGCCAGGGAAATCGAGGTGCGACCCGTCAAACAATCGCGGCCTCAAATTGTTGTACGTGTCGTTATACAGACGCACCAGCCGCTCGGTGCGGTCGGGATCGGCAAATATCCACTGACGAAATTTTTCCTTGATGATCTTTTGCTTCTCGCGGGCGGCGAGCGTGGCTTCCTGGTTGACTACGCGCTTGTCGGAATCGGCCGGATCGGGGTCGTACACGACGGGCGTCTTCATATTCAATGCCAGCTCCAGCAGCCAGGTGCCGTTGGCGCGTGGCGTCCCAAACTCGGACGTTGCTGCAACCGATTGCTTCGCAGAATAGTCAGGCTCGATGCTCCAGAGGGCTTCTTTCGTCAGGTGTGCGACCGGGATCGCCTCGGGCGAAATGTTGAACAGGGAGGCTGCAAAGTCCCTGATGTCATTCTCTGGTATCCACGGTGCGCCAAGATTGGCGTCGATGTCACCGGGTGTTACGTCCTCGGGCTGCACGGCTCGCAGGGCCTCGGCGTTCCGGGCGTATTGCGAACCGGCGGCTTCGGCCGCTTTGAGCTTGGCCCGCACGTTGCCGGACAGATAGGCGTCGGCAGTTTGCCAGGTTTTGCTTTCCGGGTCGTGGAAGATGAGGTCGCCCAACTCAGTAATGACCGTTGCTTCCGGCTTGCCGTACAGCTCCGCGATGAAGGGTGAGTCTACCGTGCCGCGCTGATTGAGCGATACCAGCAGCCCTTCCTCGGCGCTGGTCACGTGGGTGATGGGCGGTGTCTTACCGACCACATCCTTGGTGAGGATTGGGGCCTTGTCCGCTTTGCTGGTCGTCTCATCGTAATCCTCCAGGGCCATAACCAGCATGGCGTCCGGGTCTTCGCGGAATTTCACAAGATTGGGCATGCGGCGAATTACGCCGTCGTCCTTGCCTTCGCTGAAGGTGGTCTTGTTGATCGGCCCGTAGGCGGCCTCGAACCGGTCGTAAGCCAGGTTCAGCGTCTTGCGTGCTTCATCCCGGTGGTGTTCCGGCCAGCCTTCGTTCTGCGATTGCAGCACCTGCCGGGCGCAATCGCGTAATCCGATCAGGGCGGCCAAGCGCTTGCCGGTCATCGTGCCGTTTGCGGCGAGCCTGGTGCCGCCGTAGACGACGGGGACAGCCTGCCCATCCACCATCTGATGGATAGTGCGGTCCTCGCCGATGAAGAAACTGCCCTCCGTGATGTGCCGCTCCGGCGGCGGCGGTGTGAAGGCCGGGGCGGATGCGGCGGGGGCGGTGGCCTGCAAGGGGGCATATTCCGGCAGACGCTGAATTGCTTCGCGGAGCAGCGAAGCCAGGTCGCCGTTGCCGATGACGCTATAACCGGCGTCGTAGAGCCGGTCCTTGCGGCTCCAGGTGCCCAGCACCATCTCGGGATGATTCAGGAAGTAACGGTTGATCGGGATCGCGTCGCCTTCGATGTCGATGGGTTTGGTCTCAAGCCATGCCGGGTCTGCGTGCTTGGCCGGCTCGCCGGGGGCGCGCTTGCGAAGGAACACGATGTCAGTGACGACGTGTGTGCCCTCACGCTTGAAAGCGTCAGACGGAAGGCGGATCGCGCCTACAAAATCAGCCTTCGAGGCGAGGTATTCGCGTAAGCCCGCGTTTTGTTTGTCCAGCGTGAAATGGCTCGTGACCAGGGCCAGCACGCCGCCGGGCTTCAGTGAGTCAACCGACTTGGCGAAAAAGAAATCGTGCAGCGAGAGTTTCTGCCCGTGGTAGTCAAGCTTCAGGTCAGCAAAGGGCACATTCCCGATGACGGCATCGACCGGCGGGATATTGCTGTCCCGGAAATTCTCGATGCGGATGTCCTGATTGGGGTGCAGAGCCCTGGCGATGCGTCCAGAAATGGAATCCAGTTCGACCCCAAGGAACCGCATGGCGGCGGGAGCCATGAACGGGAAGCGACCGGGGCCGCAGCCTGGCTCCAGGACCAAGGAATTGTCCGGCATACCCAGGCGTGCCAGCCCCTGAAACATGGCCCTGATTACCGTCGAGGAGGTGTAAAAGGCGTTGAACGTGGTGCGCTTGGCGCTGGCATATTCCTCGGGGGAGAGCAACGACCGCAGTTCTTCGCCCATGGCCTGCCAGCTGGCGTCCTTGTAGCGCCCGGTAACTGGATTGGGGAAGATACACAACGCCACCGGCCCAAAGCCGCAGAAGCGGGCGAGGGCCATGCGCTCTTCCTTTGTCGCTGCTCGGTGCTCGCCTTCGAGCTGCTTCAGCGTGCGAATGGCGGCGATGATCTCGCGGGCTTTGGTTTTCTCTCCCGAAGCAAGGGCAATCACCGTGGCAGAATGTCGTTCCGGCGGCTCTGGCTTGAAGTGAGGGCTGGTTTCATGTGAGGCGGCGAGGTTAAGGGGTAATTGAACTCCGTGCACTGCGTGATCTCCTCTTGTTTCCGTTGGCGGCCCCGCCATCGGGGCCGGACGGCCAGCAAGAGAATCAGCCGGAGAGCCGGGAGCGGCAGCGTCAGGCAAGCCGCAAATTTGGGGGAGACCGTCTGGGGGAACCGGATTTGCGCTTGCCTGGCCCGGCGGGCTGATTAGCGTGCCGTCATGCAAGGCCCCGGCGGGGGCAGAAGAGGTAGAAGAGGAATCCGCAGGCAGGTTGTCGAAGAGCGAGCGCTCTGAACGTGACCTTACACGGGCGGTGTATGGCGGGTAATGAACGCCATCGCTGCGTCGAGAGAAAGCGTTTCGCTGTCCTCCGGAGGCGAAGCGGGAGGTAAAAAGTCCTGAAATGCCTGGACGGCCAGTTCCAGCGCTTCGCTGGAAACCTGTGCCGGGTCGCTGTCCGGCATCTTCAGGCGGAGTATCTCCTTCCAGTCCTCGTGGAGACTCTTCAGTTCCAGAGCATAACTCTCCAGGGCGGGTAACAGCATCCGGTTGCTGCGCACTTCTTCGTACAGCTCCAGCCGCTGATGCAGAATTTCGAGAACCATCGTCTTGTACTGCATGGTGGTTTCCTTTCGCGTTGAGGGAATCGAGGTCATCTGCTCCGGACGTATAGTCGGGTTCAGACGCAAAAAGCAAGCGCTGGATGGACGTAGGGGGCTTTCTTGCCATAGCCGGGAATGGTGATTGAGGTTTTCCCGCCGCATTGATGGCGGCGCCCCGCCGGAAGCAAGATTTGTGCCGAGGGGGCAGAGGCCCGTCCTCTTGGGGTGCACCACCCGATGGCAGCGCAGCAAAGCAGGGGATCGCGTGGCAGGGGGCAACCAGTCGGTTTTCATGAAACCGTCGGGTTAATGTGGCGGTACGAGTTCGTAAACCTCTGTGCTATAGATTGGTTAACAATCACTGAAAAAGCGAGACAGGTAACACATAATAAGTAATGATTTATTAATACTTGTAAAGTATTCTTATATGTGGACGCCTTAAGTCGATGGCGTATAGAATGTCGTAACATCTGGGTGGGAGACGTATTATGCTAATCACGACACATAGTTATCACATGAAACGTCTGATACTACTAGCCATTGCTCTCGGCTTGCCGGGAATGCTCTCAGCCCAAGTAAACATTACTAATATTAGGGCCGACTCTGACATTCCCGCGACGATGCATTGTGGTGATGCGTTTCACCTTTACTATCAAGCCAACCAGAATAAGTGTGCAACGGCTATCCAACTCGCTGACTTTTGGATGGATTCATGGACACATGATTTGTGGATGCTCTGCTTCGGTATCGGTGGGACGCTGCAAACCAATATGAACGGGTATTCACCTGCACAAAACCAGTGCAACAGCAATACCTTCTTTGGTTATAACTATACAGAACAAAAGGGCTTAGTATGCGCGTGTCAATCTAGCACTCCCTCTACGACGAACACCAACATCCCATAGATTCGGATGACACCGCCTGTGGGTATCCGTAGTTGGTGTCTCCGCCTCCTGCACACTCTTGCCTTCGGAACGCAACCGGTTCCCGCCCAGGGCGAACGCATCAAACTCCACCTCAATTATTGAGAGGGCCTTGATTGGGACAAGTGTACAGGCCTACGATTCTTCCGGACTTTCACCTATTTCCCGGAGGAACGCATGGTTGCTACTACTCACGTGGGGTTGTT
>DATGZX010000329.1:0-5083 GCA_035296965.1 Gemmataceae bacterium | reverse complement strand
ACAACCTGAATTTTCCGGATGTACTGTGCTTATGCCACGAAGACCGTTGCCAATAGGATAGTTTCGATCCCGAAGACTCTGTTCCACATAGGAGCAATCTGAACATGACTCGTTGAAGTAGTGCGCCTCGTCGATGAAGATGTGATCGGCGCCCAGTTCGTCGAAGACCAGCCCGTCATCCTTCTTGTCCTCGGCCAGCAGTTCTTTCAGCCGCTCTTCACGCTTGGCTTTCTGCTTCTCGATGGTCTTGATGATGTTGCGGTGGGCGCTGGTCGCCTTGGCGCCGGCGCTGTCGCACAGCAGCTGGTCGTATTCCTTGATCTGCTCGCGCAGGAATTGCTCCTGGTAGGCTTTGGACATGCCGATGCGCTCAAAGGAACTGTGGGTGACGACGATGCCGTCCCAATCGCCGCTGGCGATCTTGGCGGTTAAGAACTTGCGGCGCTCGCGCGTGAGGTCGTCCTTGGTGGCGACCAGCAGCCTGGCGTTGGGGTAGAGCTGCATGAACTCGCGGGAAAACTGCTCCAGCATGTGATTGGGGACGACGTAAATCGGCTTCTTGGCGAGGCCGGCCTGTTTCATTTTCATGCCGGTGGCGGCCATGGTGTAGGTCTTCCCGGCGCCCACGACGTGGGCGAGCAGCGTGTTGCCCGAGCTCATGCCGCGCCAGACGGCGTCCTTCTGGTGCGGCATCAGCCGGATGGTCTGGTTCATACCGGGGAAGTCGAGGTGCGAGCCGTCGAAAAGACGGGGGCGCAGGTTGTTGTAGGTGTCGTTATAGAGCCGCACCAGCCGCTCGGTACGTTCGGGATCGGCAAAGATCCAGGAGCGGAACCTTTCCTTAATGAGCTTTTGCTTTTCGCGGGCGGCCAACGTCTCCTCCTGGTTGAGGACGCGCTCCTCCTTGCCGCCACTGGTGATGGTGTCGTATATAACCGGCGTTTTCATGTTGAGCGCTAAATCGAGGAGAGAAATGCCGCTGATGCGCGGCGTGCCAAACTCGGAGGTGGCGCCGACCGAGCGCAGGGCGCTGGCGTCGGCCTCCAGACTCCAGACGGCATCTTTCGGCAAATGCCCAATCTGGATTGAGGACGGGCCGACGTGGAACAGGTCGGCGGCAAACGCCTGGATGTCGCTGGCCGGTATCCAAGGCGCCCCAAGGTTGGCGTCGATGTCGCCGGGCAGCACGTCTTCGGGCTGTACGGCCCCCAGCGCCTCGGCGTTGCGGGTGTAAGCGGGGCCCGCCGCCTGGGCGGCGGCGAGCTTGGCCCGCACATTGCCCGACAGATAGGCGTCGGCCGTCTGCCACGTCCCGGACTCCGGGTCGCGGAAGATCAGGTCGCCGAGTTCGGCGATGATGTGATCCTCGGGCTTGCCGTAGAGGGTCGCGATAAAGGCAATATCGACGGCGCCGCGTTGGTCGAGGGAGACGAGCAAGCCCTCTTCGGCGCTGGTGACCTTCGTGATGGGCTGGCTCTTGCCCACGACATCCTTCTGCATGATGGCGGCTTTGGCGGCCTTGCCGGTGACCTCGTCGTAATCCTCGAGCGACATCACCAGCATGGCGTCAGGGTCTTCGCGGAACTTGACCAGGTTGGGCATGCGGCGGATGACGCCGCCCTCGGCAGTTTCGCCGAAGGTGGTTTTGTTGATCGGCCCGTAGGTCATCACGAACCGGTCATAGGCCCAATTGAGTTCGCGGCGGGCCTCGTTGCGGTTGGCCTCCGGCCAGCCTTCGTTCTGCGATTGCAACACCCGGCGGGCACGGTCGCGTAGTCCTATCAGTGCGGCAAGCCGCCTGCCGGTCAGTGCACCGTCGGCCTTGAGCGTCGTGCCGCCGTAGACGACCGGTACCGATTGCCCGTTAAGGAACTGGCAGATGATGCGATCGGGATTTACGAAGAAGCTGCCTGCGCCGATATGCTTGAGCGGTGGCGGCGGCGTAAATTGGCTTTCGCCAGGGCTTCGGTGCGACGAGCGCGCGGATTCTTCGTGAGCGGGGGATGTCTGCAAAGGAGCGAACTCGGGCAGGCGGCGTATTGCTTGCCTAAGTTGCTCGGCCAGGTTACCGTTGCCGAGGACACTGTAAGCGGTGTTGCCTCCGTAAAGCGTGTCCTTGCGGCTCCAGGTGCCCAAGACCATGTCAGGATGGCGGAGAAAATAACCATTGATCGGAATCTCGACGCCCTCGATAACAAGCGGCGCGACGCTAAGCCATTCCGGATCGATGTGGTGTGCGGGCTCACCGGGGGCGCGTTTACGAAGAAAAACGATGTCGGTGACAACAGCCGTTCCCTCGCGTTTGAAGGCATCGGAGGGAAGACGTATCGCACCGACGAAATCGGCCTTGGAAGCGAGGTATTCGCGGATAGCGGCATTCTGCTTATCGAGGGTGTAGTGCGTGGTGACCAGGGCGAGCACGCCGCCGGGTTTTAAGGCATCGACCGACTTGGCGAAGCAGAAATCGTGCAGCGACAGCTTCTGGCCGCGGTAGTCGAGCTTGACATCGGCGAACGGGACATTGCCGATCACGGCGTCGAGGCCGCTCTCGGGCAGCCTGGTGTCGCGGAAATTCTCGATGCGGATGTCCTGATCAGGATGGAGTGCCCGGGCAACGCGGCCGGAGACGGAATCAAGCTCGACGCCGATGAAACGCATCCCGTGCGGCGCCTGGTTCATGAAATTGCCGATGCCGCAGCCTGGTTCGAGCGCCAGCGCGTGACTCGGGACGCCGAGCTTAGACAGCGCTTCGTGCATCGCCGCCATGACAGAAGGAGAGGTGTAGAAGGCATTGAAAGTGGTGCGTTTGGCGCTGTCGTATTCCTCAGTGTTTAGCACCGTCTTCAGCTCTTCGCCCACGGCTTGCCATGAGGCATCCTTGTAGCGGCCGGTGAGAGGGTCGGGGAAGATCGACAGGGCGACCGGCCCGAAGCCGGCGAAGCGGGCGAGCGTCTGCTTTTCCTCCTGGGTTGCCGGACGGTTCTCGTCCTCGATGGTTTTCAAGGCGCGTATGGCGGCGATGATGTCGCGGGCTTTGGATTTTTCGCCGCTTGCCGAGGAGAAGGCGGGGCTCTCGACGCGTCCGCGTTCTGGCGCAGCGGGTCGCCTCGGCAAAGACTGGCCAGGGGCGGGTAGAGGCAGGGTGAGCTGAGCGCTTTCCATAGCGTGGTCTCCTTCGGGCGTGATCAGCCCCGAGCCGGGGCCAAGACGGCACGCCAGGAAATCAGCCCTAAGCCGGGGCTCCGCTGGCGGAGCTTCCGGGCCAGCGGAGAATTGGGGGAGACCTTCAGGGGGAACCGATTGTCTGCTTGCCCGGCCCGGCGGGCTGATTAACGTGCCGTCGCCTAAGGCCACGGGCGGGGCTGGAGCGGGAAGGGGATTGGCGGAAGTCGAAGACACCTCGGCCGGGTCGGGCTTGGGAAGGGAGTCAAACAGCGGCAGCTTGTGGGTGCGTGATGCCTTTACGCGGGCGGCGTATGTGGGCGGATAAACGCCATCGCTTCGTCGAGGGAAATCGTTTCGCTGTCGTCCGGAGGAAACGCGGAAGGCAAAGAGTCCTCCATTTCCTTGAGGGCAATCTCCAGGGCCTGGCTCGCGATCTGGCTCTCGCCGCTCTCCGGCGTGGCCCGCGACAGACGATCCTTCCACGCCAGGTGACTGTCCCTCAGCTGGTTGGCGTAGCGTTCCAACGTCGGCAGCAGCGTGCGCGTCTTCAGCAGCCGGTCGTACATTTCCATCTGCTGCTGCAAAAGTTCGAGAACGATTGTCTTGTACTGCATACGAGTCTCCTTCAGGGTGAGTGGGAACGTGATCTTGAGGCACAGCCGCATCGGCTGGCTCGGGCGGGAATTCCAGCAAGCGCTGGTACGAGGTGCGTGGCTTCCATGCCATAATCACGAACACTTGTTGACGTTGCTCGCGGCCGCAGGATGGCCGCGGAGGTCGGCGGTAAGCAAGAGCCGTGCCGAATGCATTGCGGCCTGCCTGGAAGGGCAGTCGGGCGGCGGCTCTTATCGAACCGTCTCATTATTGATTGCGTTAAAGGGCGGTACTTGGTAGGGCTTGACCATGAAGGATGCTGACAACCTGCTCGCTACGCCGCTTGCCAAGGCCATTGCCGCCTTGTGTGTGCGCAACACGTTCCTCGAGGATTTGCATGCCGGCACGACTCCGTCGTCGAAAGGGGGCGATTATTCTGACGTCAAGGTCGTGACTCCTTACGGCGAGATACCCTGGCCGCAGGTTTCCCGCATTAGCGACAAAGAAATGAAACGGCTGATGAAAGAAATCGTGAACGCACTCCATACCTTTCTTTGCCGGCAGGATGATGCGGCTTTCATCCAGGCGTTCATCAGGCTGGGCAACAGCTACACGGCGCGTTGGGATGAGCCGGAACTTTTGCAAGACTTCGTCGCTCCCGCGAACGCCAGCCGCACGAAGCCTGCCACATGAGGACATGGGTCTTAGGATGCCGGTAGACCGTGTTCCTCGACCGAGGTGGATTTGCGGCGAATGGGAATGAAGCGAATTTCGACGCGCCGGTTAAGTGCGGATGCGATGCGACGAAGCATGCTCAACGAATGGCCCTCGTAGTCCGCGTCTTCAAGCAAGCAAATGACCGAGGCGGTGGTCCCGACCAGCTTGGCGAGCTGCCTCTGAGTAAGACCGGCTTTGGTGCGGAGTTCGTATATTTTTCTGGCGACCTCGTCATTGGCCCGTGCCTCCTCGAGTGCCGCGAGCATTTCGGGCTTCCCTTCAAAGTATCGACGGTGCATTATTTCAACGGCATCCGTCGTAGGTTTTCTCTTTTTGGACATGGTTAAATCTCCTCGTATGTGTGTGCTTGCGGGTCGTCTGCGAATGCGCGCTTTCGCTTGACAGCCCGGTCGATTTCCTTCACGGGAACATCCCGTTCCTTGACAATCCCGTGCGAAACGACGGCCGCGACGTTGCCTTGGAAGAAGTACAGGAAGCGATAGTTGATCTTCTGTAACCGAACCCGTAATTCGTAGATGCCGTCGCGCAAGTAATCAGCTTCGGGGCGGCGAAGCTCGTGGCCCAATTCCTTAAGGCGATCGAGTTT
>DATGZX010000328.1:0-4408 GCA_035296965.1 Gemmataceae bacterium | reverse complement strand
TGATCCATGAGAAGATTGCTAAATGGGCTCGCAGCCTGAGTTGTCGCACGTCACGCGGACGACAAGCCCGACCACGAAGAACACTTTCCTGCTTGTGGCCGTCGCTGTGGTCGTAACTTCCGCCGCGCTCTATTGGGGCACGGGACTGCACCCCCAGTGGTGGCTGACCTGGTTGGCGCCGCTGCCAGTCCTTCTCATCAGCCCACGTGTGGCTCGCGGGCGTGCCTTCTGGATGGCTACAGTCGCCTGGTTTCTGGGCAGCCTGAACATGTGGTTCTACCTTTTGGCGGCGATCTCGATCCCAATCCCCCTCGTGCTGCTCCTCTCGGTTGTTCCGAGTTGTTTTTTCGGACTTGCTGTCCTCCTATTTCGAAGGTTCATTTTTCGCGGCGACTTGTGGAAGGCAGCGCTCTTATTCCCGGCGTTTTGGGTCACGCTGGAGTACTTGAATAACGTGAGTTCGCCTCACGGCACGTTCCCCAACCTGGGATACACGCAGATGGATTTCCTGCCAGTGTTACAAGTGACTTCTGTGGCCGGCATCTGGGGAATTACGTTTTGCCTTTTCCTGCTGCCGGCGACTATTGCGGTGGTACTGACTCAGACGGGGACCGTGTCACAGAAGAATAGACTTGCCACTGCGGCCGGCGCGTTCCTGGCGCTGGTCATCGGATGGGGCTTCTGGCGGGTGATGTCGACTCCTGCGCCTGAGCACTCGGTGAGAGTCGGCCTGACGGCCACGGGCGTGGATACCACGTTTCCTCACGACGACGCTACTGCTTTGAGGCTCCTTCAGGATTATTCTGACAAGGCTGCCAGCCTTGCTGCGCTGGGGGCCCAAGTTATCGTGCTGCCGGAGAAAATCGCGCTCATATCGGATCAAGGAGCCGGCCAGGTAGATGCACTCTATGCGGCCACGTCTGCGCGGGCGAAGGCAAGCATTGTCGTCGGTCTGGACCGCGGCACCCTGACAAAAAGGTTCAACGAAGCGCGTTTGTACTCTCCCCACGGTACTCTCGCGGCCATCTACGACAAACATCACATGGTTCCGCGATTTGAGGACATGGATCAGCCGGGCACAACGATCACGGTACTCGACCAGCCGACCGGCGTCTGGGGAATCCAGATTTGCAAGGATATGGACTTCCCCGCCTTGAGCCGGCAGTACGGCGCCAAAGGCGTGGGCCTGCTGTTCGTGCCTGCCTGGGACTTTACCCTCGACGGCTGGCTGCACGGCCGGATGGCTGTGCTGCGAGGCGTGGAAAGCGGCTTCACGATCGTACGCGCCGCCAAGCAGGGTGTGATGACCGTCAGCGATGACCGCGGGCGTATCCTGACCCAACAAGATGCCGCGACGGTGCCCTTTGCTTCTCTCGTCGCAACGGCGCCGGTCTGGCACGACAATACGCTCTACGTCCGATGGGGGGATTGGTTCGCATGGCTGAACGCTGCTGGATTGGTCGCGCTTCTCTTCAGCCGCGTCAGAAAACAAGACCTCGCATTGTAGCCTCGCTCCATAGGCGGCTATCGTGGCGCGATTCCGGTCGACTTTTTGATTTTGACTCGAACAACCACCTCGATTGCGCCAATGAGTCTCAAAGGACGCATAACGGCGCGCACTCGGAAAGAGCCGCCCCGGGCGGCCATCGACAGGAGCGGCATCCGAGATTTGTCCGAGTGCCCGACCATTCTGGAGTTGAGCGACTTCGTTCTACACTACGGCGTTACTCACGTGCAATCGGATCAACTTCGAAAACGTCGCCTCCTCGCAGTGAGATGTCTTGTGCCAAATTGGCGTAAGCTGGAGAACATGCTTACGCACTTTCCCCAAGCGGTTCCTGAGATTCCGGTTAGCAATGTCGAGAAGGCCGCCGAGTATTACGTGAATGTGCTCGGGTTCCATTTCGACTGGGGTAACGACCAGGGCGGGATCGGGGGCATCTCGCAGGGGGAGTGCCGTATGTTCCTGACCAATGCACCGTTCTGCCAACACTACGGTAATGGCGGGACCGTCGTGGTCTGGTTGAATCTGAATAGCAAGCAGGAAGTCGACAAACTGTACCATCGTTGGCGGGAGGCTGGGGCGAAGATCCTTGCTGGGCCGGAGGACAAACCGTGGCACCTGCGCGAGTTCAGAGTCGCCGATTTGGACGGCAATCAACTGCGCGTGTTCTACGACTTTTCTCGGGAATTGCAGCAGGAACAAGCGTAGGCCAGATTCGTGTCCTTATTTCAGGAAATGGGCTTTCACGATATTACTCCTGCCTTGTCGCCCAGCGTTTACCGACGTTTCGGCGCGCCCTTGGGCGCTCCGGGCGGATCACGCACAAAGAAGAAGTTGGCCCGGCTCGAGGGCCGCAGCTCCCCAATGTCTAGTTTGCCGACCACTCGCCCGAAGCGCGCGAACGCTACTTTAAGAGGTACACGACCGTCGTCTCAGTGTCGGCCGGATCCGGTGTCGGATCTCCGTATATCTCCCACGAGTGCCCAGCGGACTCCCTCCGATTCGCCGCCATCCATTTTCTGATCGCGTCGTGCGCCTCGTTCATGCAATTGTACGGGCCGCGGTGGACGGCGACGGCCGCCTCGCCCCCTTGCGTCTCAATCGCGTACACCTCGCCCGCAGTTTCAAATGTGCGCGTGACCTCGACACCGAAGTCGCACTGTATCGGCGCGCCCGGCTGTGTCGGGTGGTGGTAGAGAAAAATGTTGTGGCCATCAGTCCGCAGACCTGGCTGGCTGCGAATGAACTCCCAGACCTTGCCCAGGGCCGGCCCCCACGCCGAGCCGGCCGCGCCCGGCGCGACCTCGCGCCGCACCGCGGCCAACTTGCGGGGGTGAACAGTCTGTAAGTTGACGGAGACGGGCATTCCTCGATCGTAAACCAAGATCGTGATCGCGTGCCGGTTACCTCCGGCATCGAGGCTCAGGTGGCGTGCGAATTGACGGACGATGCCCGGGGATGACCGTGTCCAGACGTCGGGGAGGCTTAGGTCGGATAACGCACAAACAAGAAATTGGCCCCGCTCGAGGGCCGCAGCTTGCCCATGTCCAGTTTGCCGACGATCCACCCGGTGGCGACGGGAAACGCTACGCCGTCTATCACGAGTTGAAACGCCTCCCCGGCCAAGATTGCTGCGATGTAGATAAACTGAGGCTGTTATGGGTTTGCTTAGCGTCGGGGTTACATATGAGAGGCTCTATGAGACCGAAGAAGGAGACACAGAATTCCGCCAAGAGCGCTACCGTGACCGGCAAGGCGGTCAAGGGATTCACGGACGAGGAACGCGTCGCAATGAAGGAGCGCGCCCAAGAGCTGAAGGCGGAAGCGCGCCGAGGCCCGCGCGCGAAGAAGGCGGATGGGGAAGGTGACGTGCTCGCGAAGATTGCCGAGATGCCGGAAGCGGATCGCTCCATGGCCGAGCGCCTCCATGCCATAATCAAAGCCAGCGCGCCAGCGCTCTCGCCGAGAACCTGGTACGGGATGCCCGCGTACGCCAAGGACGGCAATGTCGTCTGCTTCTTCCAAAGCGCGCGCAAGTTCAAGACGAGATACGCGACGTTCGGCTTCAGCGACAAAGCGAACCTCGACGCAGGAACCGTGTGGCCGGTCGCCTTTGCGCTGAAGGAGTTGACCGCCACCGACGAGGTAAGGATCGGCGCGCTCGTGAAGAAAGCGGTGAGCTGAGGAGGTCGCTGCACTTCCAGGCGCAAGGCATGCCCGCCTAGCACGCTGCACCAGACGGCCGCGATGGCGAAGAGCGCTGCGCGGCCGCTGGTGAGCTGCTGCTCGTTCAGTTGTCCCACAAAGGGTAAGTTTCGGGACGAAAACCGTCGCTCATGAAATAGGGCCCCTAGCGTCCCATTCTGTTGTCCAAATTGTTATAGCTTGGAATCGCGAGGGATTGGGCACATTCCCCCTGGCTAGTCGCGCAGCGTTTACCGATGTGTCCGTTTCAGACGGTTTACGGCTCAGTCAGGAGGATGGCGCCGTGCTCCTACCCGATTCCAGCAGTTTCTACGCGATCAGCTCTTTCTTGATCGTGATACCCAATCCCGGCCCCTGCGGCAGGTTAACATACCCTTCTTTGTCCACCAGCGGCGGGTCTTCCATGATGGCAAAGCCGTTCGTGTATGCGGCGATCGGCGGGTCATGCAGCAGTTCAATCCAGGGGGAGTGCGGCCAGCAAGCGATGCAGTGGAGTTGGGCAATTGTCCCCAGGTTCCCGCCGCCGTGATGGGGAATGACCCGCTTGTTGAACGCCGCTGCCAGCCCCGCGATCTGGCGGAATCCTGTGACTCCGTCCGCGACCATCACGTCGGGCTGGAGAATGTCAAAAACGCCCTTCTCCAGCATCCAGCTACTCGTGTACCCCTTTGCGCGCGAGCGCTTCGGATCAATGGCTCG
>DATGZX010000327.1:0-2243 GCA_035296965.1 Gemmataceae bacterium | reverse complement strand
CCTACCACCTCTTCTACGCTTGGGGCAGCACGACGCCATGGGTTTGTCCCCGTTTGCGGCCGACGAACTCCTCTACTCACCCGCTTCCGGGACAAAGAAAGAGCGGGCGGACCTGCCGCTGGCGAAGAGCTACGCCATCGCCGGGCAACCAAGGATTCCGCATCCGTGACGCTGGCGGTGGCTGACGTCTCGACTCTGTGCGCTTTAGAGCGACGCGCAACTTCCTGAGCAGATTCTTATTTCGATTTGGGACTTGCTTTCGATTCATATCTGAGATAGTATTTATATCTCAGATGAAACGCTCCGAATTGTCCGACGTCGAGCGGCGTTTTCGTTCCCGGCTCGCCCAACTGGCCCATGATCGCTGGTTCTTGCGGGGAACCTTGTCTGTTCGTACGCGCAAATGTGGCAAGCCCAACTGCCGTTGCGCTCGCGGCGAACCGCATTCCTCGCTGTATCTGACTCAGAGCCATGATGGCAAACCGCGACAGGTCTGCATCCCCAAACCCTGGGTAGACCGTGTCCGCCAGGCGGTGAACGATTACCAAGAAATGCAACGCCTCATCGAAGAAGTCTCCGAACTGGAATGGAAGCGCGTCCGCGAAAAACAAAAGCCGGCAGGCTGACGGATTGCTCCACCGGTTGGTGCGGCACGCCGAGAAGATTTTCGATCTCTCCTGCCTGCTGGCCTCGGTCCGCGATCAACGTCCGCAGCCGCGCACGCCTACGGCCGTGATCTTGAAGACGACCGTGGCCATGTTCTGGGCGCGTTTGGGGAGTCTGAATGCACTGGAATCCTTGAAGGCCGCACGCTTCTGGAAGCGCTGGTTGACGCATTCCGCCACCAGCGCCGACACCATGGGACGGGTGCTGTCCACCGTCGATGTCGGCCACTTGCGGGAAGGCTTACACCAGCTCTACACCCGGCTGAAGCGCAATAAGGCGCTTCCGCTGAACCTGGGACTCGACGTGGCGGTCCTGGACGGCCACGAACAACACGTCAGCTATCGCCGCCATTGCGCCGGATGCCGACAGCGCACCGTCAAAACCGAACACGGCGAGCGCATTCAGTTCTACCATCGCCAGGTAACGCTGATGTTGTTGCCGGGCGCGCGCCCGCATTGTAAGCCCCTGCGCATCCTTTTGGATTGTGAGCCGATGTCGGCGGATGAGGATGAAGTCGCCACCGCGCTACGCTTGCTCGCGCGCGTGCTGAAACGCTATTCCCGGGCTTTCGATCTGGTGTTGGCCGATGCCCTATACGCCACCGCTCCCTTCTTCAATTACCTGATCGATCATGGCAAACATGCCTTGGTCGTGCTCCAGGACGAACGGCGCAATCTCTGCCAGGACGTCACCGGCCTGTTCGCACACCGAGCACCGCAATGCGGCAAGCGGCGCGGACGCGACTGTCGATGGTGGGACTTCTCCGAGCTGGCCTCGTGGCCGCAGGTCAAAACCTTGCTGCGTGTCGTGCGCTCCCTGGAAACCTATTCTGTGCGCCGCCAACTCGATGGGACCGTCAGCCAAGAGACCAGCGATTGGACCTGGGTGACGACCCTCCCGTACCAGCAGGCGCCCACCGAGCGCATCGTCTCTTGGGGCCATCAACGCTGGGATATTGAAAACTTCGGCTTCAATGAACTGGTCAACGGCTGGCAAGCCGATCACATTTATAAGCACGAGTCCCACGCCATCGAAGCATTTCTCTTGCTGGCGTTCCTGGCATACAACGTCTTCCATGCCTTCTTGAACCTCAACTTGAAACCGCAGGTCCAGGAGGGCAAACCAGAGGTCTACTGGGCGCGGCTCATCGCCGCCGAAATCTACTGTGCCGCCGGTGTCAGGACTCTGGACCGCGCTCCGTGATTCCCGACTGCTTCTAACTCTAACGCGCCCGCAACCGCCGCCCATCAACCCTGGCTTGCCACTTGGCAACAGCCGAGAGGGCCGAAGTGTGCCCAAAACCCCCTCCGTCGCCGTTTCGCACCGTGTTTTCGGCGTTCCGAAAGCCGTCAAAGCCGCACCCCGCTTGCCGATCCCAGGAAACACCCTCGATTGTTAGGCTTGCCTGCGGCCTTCCGCCGCCGATGCGGAATCACTGGGCTGACGTGGCCGCGCTCGCAATTCATGTCATGATCAATGAGACCCTCACGGGTGCGACCTACGACATTGACGGCGGACAGCAGCTCGTCTCCGCCTAACGCCAACCGATGGAGACCGGCACGCTCGCGCTGAGCCCT
>DATGZX010000326.1:0-87698 GCA_035296965.1 Gemmataceae bacterium | reverse complement strand
TGCCACGCGTGTAATGGAAGACCTGGTCCCGCCACCGGAGGACGACGTAGGGAACAATTTGCTTGTGGGTTGGATCCGACTCTGCTTGGGCGCGTGCCAGGTAACTCAGGTGACTGGAATTAAGGATCCGCGGGAGGTAGTGCTCGATCTGCCGGCTGAGACCCTGGAAGATGCCGGCAGCGTGGAAAACGGATGTGGGGATGACCAGGACGCGCTCGGATGACTTATCGCTCACGGCGTTTCTTCTCTTCTTGTTTTGGTTCAGCCAGCTTTTCCCGTAACCGGTCTACCAGCTCGAGTGGACTCAGCTGCCGGTCCCCATAATCGGCGATGCCGTATTGCCAAAGCAATGCGCGCAGCCTGCGTTCTGGCGGTCCGATCGTGATGTCTGTGCCGGGACGGCGCGTGCGGTCGGTCTTCAACTTCCGGTCCGAGAATTCAGCGATGAGCCTATCGGCCGTGGGCGGACTCGGAAGCGGTTTGATCCCTGTCTCGATTGCCAGATCGCGCAGGGCCTGCGTGAGCTTCTGCTCGTCCTCTTTCTTCAAGGCTGCAAATTCGTGGCCTGGAGGAAGAACCAGCTTCGTCGATTCTGCGGGCCGATCTCTCCGTACCCCAGGAGGCGTCAGCCATTTTCCCACAATCACGAGGACCGAAATGACGGCGAACAGGGTCAGACCCATGCGCCAGATCTCCCCTCGACTCCGGCGGGAAAAGAGGGAGTCCAATGCTCGTTGATCCGCCGCCTCGGCAGCGATCTGCAAGCCCAACTCGTAATGGCCTTCGGGGTAATCGCCTGCTTGTACCTCCGAGAGGTATGAAGCATACTCGTCCCCGCTGGCGCGCGGAACGACGAGCACATCGAATCCCAGCTCATTGCCGAAGGCGTAGCTCGCGGGCCAAAGATGGCAGCGCGCACCGGTCGGCAGCAGCGTCCACAAATCGCGCACGAGTCCTGTGTCCGGACTCGTTCGCTCGAACACCAGCCGGCCGCCGTCAACCAGGGCCTGTACCCCGCCCAGAAGAAGTGGACTGCGATTGCCTCGTTTCAAAATCTCCTGGACCTGGGCCACAGTGCGCTGCGGAGGCGAACTTGCCGGCAATGATAGGGCGGGCAGTTCACCGCGAGCGTCCCAGGGTGGTGGGAGACGCTCGGCCAAGGCGAAGGGATCGCCGCCCAGCTTCCTGTATTGCAATTGAGGCAGGATCAGGAAATGGAATCCCAGCATATCCGGAGAGCCTGCTCCGTCAGCACCCAGGTCGCCTACCTGCACTACCGCAACTTGCTTCACGCCGAAAGGTCGGGCAAAGACACAGGGCGGACATGCCAGCCCCGGCGGCCTTGCGCCGAAAGAATTCGACATGCGCTCGACTTCTGGCAGCCAGTCCTCGTGGAACCCGGCAGAGCGTGCCAGAATGCGGCCGCCACCCTGGTGCCGGCAATAGAGCGCCTGTTGAATAGTGACCTCAGCCATGATCCTTGTTTCGATTCTAAAGTATCTCGTCTCGAGTCCTGGCCGCTATGGAAAATCGGCTGGTTGCTCCTGCCTCTTCAATTCTAGGAAATGCAGGCAAAATGAGATCAGTAGGAAGACAGCGACCTTCCCAAGCGTTCCCGCGGTTTTGTGGAAAACGGCTACCGACCTTCCTTCCCCCTATTTGTATTTCGAGTCCAACGGTTTAATATTGGGGCGGGCACTGATGTCACCTCGCCCCAGGCTCGGAAAGGATCGTTCCATGAAACGCTGTCTGTTTCTTGCGGCAACGCTGCTGCTGTTGGCATTGCCCTACCAGTGCCTGGCGCAGGAGGGCAAATTCGAGGTCGTGGTGGAACGCGGTCTCGTTTACGGCCACGGTGGCGACATGGATTTGATGCTCGACCTGGCCATGCCCAAGGATGCCAGGGGGCCGTTTCCGGCACTGGTGTTTATTCATGGCGGCGCCTGGAGGGCGGGCAAACGCCAGGATCTAGCCAAGACAATCGAAGTGCTGGCAGACCGTGGCTACGTGGCCGCTACTATTTCATACCGATTAGCCCCAGCGGCAAAGTTTCCCGCGCAGATTGAGGATTGCAAAGCGGCGGTCCGATGGCTTCGGGCCAACGCGAAGACATACAGGATCGATCCGGACCGTATTGGCGCCATTGGTTTTTCAGCGGGTGCCCATCTTGCGTGCCTCCTGGGGACCGCCGACAAGGCGGCCGGCCTCGAAGGCAAGGGGGGTAACAACAATCAGTCGAGCCGCGTTCAAGCTGTCGTGAGCTTTTTCGGCCCGACCGATTTTACAACCAAGCTCTGGTCCGAGGAGACCGAGCAGAAGGCCCTGGTGCCTTTCCTCGGCGGTACCCTTGCGGAGAAGCCCGAGCAATACCAGAAAGCGTCGCCGCTTCTCTACGCATCCAAGGACTCTCCTCCTTTTTTGTTCTTCCACGGAACTCAGGACAAAGTTGTGGATATCCGCAATTCGCGCTTGCTCGCGAAGAAGTTGCAAAGTGTCGGCGTGCCCGCGGAGGTTGTCGAGATGGAGGGAGAAGGGCACGGCTGGCACGCCGGAAAGATGCAGATGACAATCGAACAGATGATCAGCTTCCTGGATCAGCAATTGAAGAAATGATTCTGCTGAACAATGAATTGCAGCGCTCTATCCTGACGAGAGCCCGGCGCGTCTCGTCCTTCCGGGCCCGGCTGCGCGAGCGGTTTTCCGGCTGCAATGTTGGGATGAACTTCAATCCGCGGTGGCGCCATCACGCGCTTCGTGACGCGCGGCCTCAATGTGCATCCCTGTCTGCGCCTCTGTGCTCACATTTCCCGTCAGCTTTGCCTTCGCGGAGCTGGGTTCGCTGGTTGGGACTTGCGCTGCTGGCAGGCTATCTGTTGTTCTGTCATGGTTGTCATGGGGACGAAGACAACGAGCTGTTCGCGAGCTACATCCAGCCGCTTCGAGCTGCACAGGTCAGCCCGGGCGCAATGGCAAACGAAGCGAGCCTGTAAGCTGATGCGTGCATCCTTGGAGGATGCGTTCAGCTTACAGGCTCGATAGGTAATCCAACTCGATGCTGCGACCTCAAGGTCGTGGTACTTCCATGGGCAAGGGCTGAGCAAGCATCTGTGGACCTTGACCAATCTGGAAACTCGAGGCGAGTGTACGCTTTACCTCCTCGATCTTGGGGTCGTTCGCGCTGTCGAAACCGCCAACGGTAACGACGGCGCCCCAATGGGTGTGCAATACGTAAGCTTCCCAGCCAGCTTTGCGCATCGCCTGGGCAAAATTGTGGGCGTTGTGGCCGCTGGCTTCCAGCCTATCTCCCGACCCGTTGCCCCAGAGCTTCTCCCAAAAACTGGTTTCGCCCCCCTGGGTCTGGATGACTTGTGCTCCCTGATAGGTGGCCACAGCCAAAGTCCACGGCTTGCGGCAGTTTAACACGCTATAGCTTTCGTGTGAGTTCAGTTTTTTGAGCAAGGTGTTCGGCTTGTTTTCAGGCGGCGGCATTGCGACCGTCGGATTGTGGACCACAAAGCTGCTCAGGAACGGATTCACGTGGGTTTCGTTGACGACTGCCTTTGGCTGGCCGTTAGGACCGGAATCCAGTTCGATTTGCGACAACAGGGGCATGAGCTTGTCCGAAGAGGGCGGGTCGAGCTTCTTGATCGTCTCCAGCGCCCGTCGAGCAGTCTCAATGTCTTTGTAACCGCCGACCAGCACGGCGCACTGGTCCTCGATGCGCACGCAGCGGAGCGGGGCTCTCGGCCCCTTGGGATCGTCATATTTCTGGTGGAGCTGTTGCAAGTATTCTTGCTGCTTGTGGCGTTCCTCTTCACCGTGATTGAAAACATACGCCTGCAAGTTAAAGCGAGTGCGAACCTCCAACACGAGTTGATGGGCTAGCTGCGGCGATTCCGGCCCAACAAAAATCGCCGCACGAATCATCCAGGCGCCCGCTTCGGGCGTGATGGCGTAGCTCTTGGACGGATCCGCCTCCACGCCAGCGAACGCGCTGCCTGCCAAGGCAAGTCCTGCCAGCACCAAAATCGACCGCATCATATCGATCCTCCCGATTCCAATCCTTTGATTTCGAGAGTCCTGACACACCTGATCGAGCGTGCGCTGACGCCGAGTTCCGTATGAATCTTCACTGCCTCTGAGAGCGTGTTGAAAAAGGGGTCAGACCCCCTGGAGAATCGAGGCACTCCGCCCATTTCTGAGGTACCAGGCTTTGCACAACTCAAGGGGTCTGACCCCTTTTCCAACACGCTCTGAGTGGGGGGGGACTTTAGCAGAAGTGATTTATTTAGTCCAGAGGCCAATGTGCGCCCAAAGCCTGACGTTGGCGCTCGGTGATGGAGTCGATGCCCAGCTTTCCCAGCTTGAGCAACCTGTCGAGCTGACTTCGGCTGAACGTCGATTCTTCGCCCGTTCCTTGCACCTCGATGAATTGACCTGATCCTGTCATGACCAGGTTCAGGTCGACCTCCGCATCCTTGTCCTCGCTGTAATCGAGATCGAGCAGCTCAACGTCGTTTAGCAAGCCGACGCTGATTGCCGCGACGCTGCCCTTGATTATTTTGGACGCTGGCCCGAGGTCAGATTTGTGGGCGGTCAAGGCGTCGATAACTGCAATAAAGGCGCCATTGATTGAGGCGGTGCGCGTGCCGCCGTCGGCTTCCAGCACGTCGCAATCGATTGCCAACGTGCGCTCGCCGAGATTCTCCAGGTTCACTACGGCGCGCAGGCTGCGGCCGATGAGTCGCTGAATTTCAACGCTTCGCCCGTCAATTTTGCCGCCACGGTCGCGCGACTTGCGGGACTGCGTGCTTCCAGGGAGCATCGCATACTCCGCCGTGAGCCAACCTTTGCCGCTTCCCAGCAAGAAGGGCGGCACGGAAGCTTCCAGGAAGCACGTGCACAGAACGGTGGTACGCCCCATGCGGACCAGAACGCTACCCGGCGCCTGGCGCGTATAGCGACGGCGGAAGGCAAGGGAACGTAGTTCATCGGGCTGCCGGCCATGTGCACGCATACGGCGCTGTCCTCTGTGCTTGTTTAGCCCAAAATGAGGCCGGAAGGCGGGACTACGAATCCATCACCGGATGAATGACTGGGCGCTAGGTGCGATGGAGCAGCCAGAGTAGCAGCGCCTTTTGCGCGTGCAGGCGGTTGCCTGCCTGCTGAAAAACAATGCTGCGTTCGCTATCAAGCACTTCGCCGGTCACCTCCTCGCCGCGATGGGCCGGCAGGCAATGCATCACGCAGGCATGGGCAGGAGCATGCGTCAGCAACGCCGCGTTTACCTGATAGCGGGCAAAACTCTTGAGCCGGCTGTCGCGCTCGGCTTCCTGCCCCATGCTGGTCCAGACGTCCGTATAAATGATGTCCGCCGACCCTACCGCGCGGGCAGGATCGCTTTCCACCGCGAGCGAGCCATTCAGCGAATGGCCCGAGTAGGTCTGGAGGAAAGACTGGTCGAAGCCATAACCGTCCGGCGCCGACAGCACGAACTTCACGCCGGTCTTGGCGCAGCCAATCGCCAGTGAACGAGCGACGTTATTGCCGTCGCCGACGAATGCGAGGGTTCGTCCCGACAGGCCACCGCACACTTCCTGGAGCGTGAAGAGATCGGCCAGTGCCTGACAAGGATGGTAGTAATCGGAAAGGCCATTGATCACCGGGCAGGTCGAATAAGCCGCGAACATTTCAACCGTCGCGTGACTGAAGGTGCGCAGGACGACGGCGTCCACATATTGGCTCATCACGCGAGCAAAATCGGGCACGCTTTCGCGGGAGCCGAGCCCTCCCTCATTGCCTGTCATGAACACGCTGGCGCCGCCGAGTTGTGCGATCGCCGTCTGAAAACTGACGCGCGTGCGCAGGGAAGGCTTCTCGAAGACCAAGCCGAGCACTTGGCCCAGGAGCAACGCGGGCCGCTCGCCGCGTTCGTGCGAGGCCTTTAATTCCGCAGTGCTTTTCAATAGGGCCGCTACCTCATCCGGAGCGAGATCGAGGAGGTCAAGAAAGTGGCGCATGGTAATGATTCAGCCGGGTTCAGACTTGCTGGGCCAGCAACACTTCTTCCAATACAGCACATCCCTGGTCCAATTCCTCGTCCGTGAGAGTCAACGCTGGAAGCAAGCGCAGGACAGTGCCATGAGTGCAATTAATCAGCAAGCGGCGCTCCAGGCACTGCTGGACGATGGGCGTTCCTTCCATCGATAGCTCGATGCCGATCATGGCTCCCTTCACGCGAATTTCTTGAACGCGTGGACAGCGGCGCCGCAGAGCCTGCAAACGATCCTGGAAGCGAGCGCCGATCTGCTCGGCCCGGGCCAAGAGGCCGTCCGCGTCGATCGTTTCGATCGCCGCCAATGCAGCGCGGCAGGCGATGGGATTTCCGCCGAAGGTGGCTGCATGCGTGCCGGGCTTGAGCTTTTCAGCTGCTTCACGGCGTGCAAGGAGAGCGCCGCACGCCAGGCCGCCTGCCAGGGCTTTGGAGAGTGTCATTGCGTCCGGGTGGACCGGCCAGTGCTGATGGGCGAACCAGCGACCGGTGCGGCCCATGCCGGCCTGGACCTCGTCGAAGATCAACAGCAGTTTATGCTGATCCGCCAACTCACGCAATCCCACCAGGTAATTGTCAGGTGGAATGCGAATGCCGCCCTCACCCTGGATGGGCTCGACAAGAATGGCGCATGTTTCCCCGTCGATGAGCCGGGCCGCCGCATCGAGATTGCCGAAGGGGGCATAGGAGAAACCAGCGAGGAGAGGCTCGATGCCTTGATGGTACTTGGGCTGGCCGGTGGCGGTGACGGCCCCCATCGTTCGGCCGTGGAAACTGTCAACCATCGTGATGATCTTGTAACGGCCTGGCTTGCCGTTCAACCGGGCGAGTTTGATCGCTCCTTCCACGGCCTCGGTGCCGCTATTGCAGAAGAAGCACTGTCCCTCGAAGCCGCTGCGCCTGCTGAGTGCCTGGGCGAGGAGTCCTTGCGCCTCGGTGTACCAGGTATTGGGGACATGGATGAGCTGCCCCACCTGTTCGCGCACGGCCGCGACCACCCGCGGCGGGCAATGACCCAGCAGATCGCAACCCCAACCGGGAAAGAAATCGAGATAGCGGTTCCCTTCGGCATCCCATACCTGGGAGCCCTCGCCACGCACCAGACAGACTGGGTAGCGCGTGTAATTGGGGATCACATACTGTCGGAACAAATCAATGATCTGGGGGGACGTCAAGGCCATGAAAACTTACTTTCTCACCTTGGGATCGGGGCTTCGGCTCTATCTTTAGAGCGTGTTGAAAAAGGGGTCAGACCCCTCGAGAATCGAGGCAGTCCGCCCATTCCTAAGCTACGAGGCTTTGCAGATTCGAAGGGGTCAGACCCCTTTTTCAACACGCTCTTTCGGGTGCGGCCTGCGTTCAGAGAGCGAACCTCGGCCTACTTGATCTCCGTGCCGACGCCGTAATCGGTGTATATCTCGAGGAGCAAAGAATGCCGCAAACGGCCATCGATGATATGCGTCTGACGCACGCCGGCCGCCAGGCTTTCGAGGCAAGCCTCCACTTTGGGAATCATCCCCTCGTCGATAATGCCACGGGCCATCAGGTCACGGCAGCCGGCAGCGTCCAGGCCCCGAACAAGGGAACCCGGCTCGGCCCGATTGAGCAGGATGCCGGGCGTGTCCGTCAAGATGACGAGCTTCTCCGCTCGCAGGTTCGCGGCAACGGCCGCGGCGGCGGTATCTGCATTGATATTGAGCCAGCCCTGGTCACTATCGAGTGCCAGGGACGGAAGCACAGGTACGACGCCGCCTGCGCAGAAATCGGAAAGCAAGGCATGATCCACTCTGGTCACCCGGCCGACCCGGCCCAGGTCGAGCGCTTTGCCGGCCTCGTCCTGCAAAAGGAGCCGTTCCCCAAAGAGAGATTGCAGCGAGCCGGTGCTCAGGCCCACTGCTCGCCCGCCCAGTTCCCGAATTTGGGCTTCGATTTCAGTATTCAGTTCTTTGAGCACACGGACAACGATGGCCAGTGTTTCATTGTCGGTATAGCGCCGGCCCTGGACCTTTCGTGGCTTGAGGCCCGCCGCGGCCATGGCGCGGTCGATGGGCTTGCCCCCGCCGTGGACGAGGACGGGCCGCATCCCGACGGTTTCCATGAAGACGACATCTTGCAGGGTAGCGCGCAATGTGCCCGCATCTTCCATGGCGCTGCCCCCCAGCTTGATCACCGTGATGCGGTCGCGAAACCTGCGGATGTAGCTGAGGGCCTCGATGAGCACGTCGGCTTTGCGAATGGCGTTGTCCATCGAATCCAGCCCGTAAAAGGAAGCAAGTATTCTAGGCGTACCCGGCTTCATGTCAATGTCGGTGGCTGGCGCGGGATGGGCCATGAGATGATAACCCAACGGCCTTGGCAACATCTTCAAATTGCCTTCTTGCGTAGGCTCGTCCCGCCGGTTATACTCCGACCAATGATGATGTCCGGGTAAAATCTCGTTTGATCCCGGTGCCACCGGAAATAGGTCGTTGTTTTCTCAAGGGAGGCTCTTCGATGAAGGCTGCATTAGGCATGGTGTTTGGAGTGGCAGTCGTACTGGCTTTGGTCGTCGGCGTGCAAGCCAGAGAGGAAGGCAAGGAAGTTACTCTCGAAGGCAAGATTACGTGCGCTAAGTGCGATCTGAAAGAAACCGATAAGTGCATGACCGTCATCAAGGTCGAGAAGGACGGCAAGGACGTCGTGTATTACTTCGATAAGGACGGCAACAAGAAGCACCACAAAACGATTTGCACCGAAGCAAAGAAAGGCAAAGTGACGGGCACGGTCACGGAAAAGGACGGGAAGAAGACCATCACGGTAACCAAAGTCGTGTTTGTAGACTAAGGCCTGGCGCTGGCCGCCGGTATTATTTGGAATTGCAGCATCGCCACCCACCCGGGTGGCGATGGTGTTTTATGGGTCGCGCTTGGCAGAATGTGGAAGCCCAGCTAGCATGACTATCTCTGGAAGAGGGAGTCACAGGTGAAAATTATCCTGGCCAATCCGCGTGGTTTTTGCGCGGGCGTGAACATGGCGATCGAGAGTCTCGATCGCGCCCTGCAGCTGTTCGGCACGCCGCTCTACGTCTATCACGAAATCGTTCACAATAGGCCAGTCGTGGAGCGCTTCCGCAAGCGCGGCGTCGTTTTCGTCGACAGTATCGCCGAGGTGCCCGAAGGGGCGCACGTCCTTTATAGCGCGCACGGCGTGGCGCCGGCAATTCGCGAAGCCGCCGCCAAACGCAACCTTTTTGCCATCGATGCCACCTGCCCGCTGGTTACCAAGGTTCACCTCGAGGCAGTCCGCTTTGCCCAGGAGGGTTACACGATCATTCTCGTCGGCCATGAGGGGCACGACGAGGTGCTGGGCACCATGGGTGAGGCTCCGGCGAGCATTCGCCTGGTACAAGACCTGGCCGACGTGAACCTGCTCGACTTGCCGGCAGACGCGAAGCTAGCTTACCTGACTCAGACCACGCTGAGCGTGGATGATGCCGAGGTCATCATCACAGGGCTGCGGCGTTGCTACCCGCAGATCATCGGCCCGTCCAGGGACGATATCTGTTACGCCACGCAAAACCGGCAGGAGGCCGTGAAGGGCTTGGTCCCCGAAGCGGACGTGGTACTGGTGCTCGGGAGCCGGAATAGCTCGAACAGCATGCGGTTGGCTGAAATCGCCAAAAGTTGCGGCAAGCCGGCCTATCTCATCGACGGCGTCCGCGAGATCGCCGACCACTGGTTCACGGGCGGCGAGACAGTGCTTATCACCGCTGGGGCGAGTGCTCCGGAAGAGGTAGTTGAGGAGTGCGTCGAGTATTTGCAAAATCGCTTTGGGGCGAGTACGGAGACGCGCACGGTGCGTGAAGAGCATGTGAACTTTCCTCTGCCGCGTGAATTGCGCGTGCTGGCCGGATAGTCCTGGGCTCCCCCGATTCGAACTGAAGATCGATCCCCGAAGCTGAGCCTTTCATGTCCGGCGAACTTCAGGATCTCGCGCTGGATTACCTTCCCCGCCTGCCCCATCGCAAAGACTTCCGCATCGGCTGCATTGGCGCCGGCTTCATCATGCGCGACTGCCACCTGGTCGCCTACCGTGGAGCTGGCTTCAATCCCATCGCCATCGCCTCGCGCGATCCCGGTCGAGCCCGCACCGTCGCGGAGTCGCATGGCATTGAACGCTGCTATAAGGGTCACGAAGAGCTGCTGCGCGACAAGGACGTCGAAGTACTCGACATCGCGGTACCGCCGGACGTGCAGCCGGCCATCATCCACGAGGCAGCCCGCCACGCCGACCACATCCGGGGTATCCTGGCCCAAAAGCCGCTGGCCATGTCTGTTCGAGAGGCCAAGGCATGCGTCGACGTTTGCGCGCGTGCCGGGATTACCCTCGCGGTCAACCAGAACATGCGCTACGACCAGTCCGTGCGCGCTCTTAAAGATCTTCTGCGGCGCGGCTGGCTGGGCGAGCCGGTGCTGGCCACGATTGAAATGCGAGCGATTCCGCACTGGATGCCGTGGAGCGAGCACTTGCACTCGCTATCGACGTTCATCATGAGCATTCACCATCTGGACACATTTCGCTATTGGCTGGGGACGCCGGACCGTGTCCTGGCGAGCACGCGTCCCGATCCGCGCACCCGTTTTCCCCACAGCGATGGCATCAACTTGTACATTCTCGAATACGATAGTGGCTGCCGGGCGTCGGCCTGGGATGACGTTTGGGCGGGCCCAGCGCGCCCGGAAGCAAGGGGCGACCTCTTTGTTCGCTGGCGCTTCGAAGGGACCGAGGGCTTGGCCCAAGGCACGATCGGCTGGCCAAGCTATCCCGCGCGAACTCCCAGCACGCTCGATTTCACGACGACGCGGCAGCCGGGTCACTTGTTCCAGCCGCGTTGGCAAGAGGTTTGGTTTCCAGACGCCTTTGCGGGCACGATGGCACAGCTCTTATGTTCGCTGGAGGACGGAGTGGAACCGGAAATAAGTGGGCGTGACAACCTTGGAACAATCGCCCTGTGCGAAGCCGTGCAAGCGGCGAGTCGCGGACACTCGTCAATGTCGCCACGGGATTTTCTCTAGTGCATCTTCCAGGCTAACTTTTGGGGTCCGAGCACGAGGCCAGAGAGAAACGCAAAGAAAATGCCGGAAATGAATGATGTCATGTTTTGTCATGTAAAACGGGGGTAGGCAGACGACTTGTCTGACACAACATAGCATTCTGCAAGTGATTCTCCTACAAAGGATTACATCACAACTCGGACTTTGGACCCATGGCAGTTCCACCTGCCATATGTCATGTGTACTGATGTGCACATTCCCAACGATTCCGAATTCTGGCAGAAACGACTCCGCTGAACGCAAGAAGCTTATGCCGGTCGTGCTGGCACGGGCGGCTGAATGCTCCATCTATGCCGCTGGAGTTCCAGCCGGGCCCGGGGTCAGGAAACGCCGTGGCCAGCCCGTTGTCTACGATGGGATTGAAGATTCTCGCAACGGCGTTTTTCGAGGCTCGCCGGAGCTATCGACCTCCTGAACGCCATTCAGGAGGTAAATGGTCGGAAAATCGCAAGGGCAAGCCGCTTCACGGCTTACAAAGCTGACCTCCGCCGAAACCACCCGATACATATAAGTCTGTTCATATCCTTTCCTAAGAACGACGCCCGACAAAAAATGTGCCCCGCGGGGTAATTGCCAGAAGAGCTTGACAATGATACATTTACAGCTTTTGAAACAGGTGAGGCATGGCCAAGATGAGTGCTTGGGGATCAAATGCACCACACTTCCACGAAGGGAGCAGATCCGAGTATTACGCGCAGTTGGCTTTATCGAGTCTTGGCACGTCTGTGCCTGTGCCTCGTCAGGAAGACATAGGGCTAGACCTCTACTGCACGTTGACCGAGGGTGATAGCCAAAGAGCGTGGGCTCACGCGTACTACGTCGTCCAGGTCAAGAGCGAGGAGGAGGCTTGGGTATTCGAGCACGAGCGTTCGGTTAAGGCTTTGGTCCAGGTTCCCTTGCCGCTGTTCCTATGCGTCGTGAAGAAGAAAGAGCAGCGGTTGCGAATTTACCACACTTCTCCGCGATTTTATGTTTGGACTTTTCCGCCATACCCTACGCCCTTGAGATTGCTTCCAGGAGAGCCGGGTGCGGGCGTCTGCACGCAATGGCAATGGGATAATAAAGGGACGTTCGATTTAAGCGCACCTATCTTAGAATTTGGCGTCCAAGAAATTGAAGAAGAGCGGTTCCGCAAGAGTGCGGCGGGGATCTTGAAGTACTGGATTAACGTTGACGAGGACAACCTCCAACTGATACGCCACGGGCTACGGTCATTCATTATGCCCGATCGGTACATTACCAATGAGTTGCCCTTGGCTGGCCGGGTCATTCAATCCCTACGCATCGTCTCCAGGGATGATCTCGGGTGTGCGGTTTCATTTCTCAGGCCACCGCTCGACGGGGTCAGTGAGCATCTATTCCATCACGACTTGCTCTCCGCCGTCCGGGGGATGCTCCTCTTGCGGCAGCTTTACTGGAACGATGAACATGCTCCTCAGGCGCTCGGCGCATCTTCAAGAACACTTAACGCTCTGCTCGACAGAACCCAGAAGTCTTACCAGTACGAAGCTATCGATTCCCTCGGGAGCATGCTGGACTTGACGATCTTGCGGTCTCTGGGAGATCGCGTCGGGGAACATCTGTGCCATGTCCAGCGGCTCTATCTGATCGGCAAGGATGTCATCGATTCCGACCTCGCACTGTTGAAATGCGCCAGGGAGTTGGGGCGGCTCGAACTCATCGATACCGCTATCACGGACGCGGGACTGAGACACCTGGAGAATCTTGCCGGACTGCGGTATCTCACCCTCGTCAGGTCCAAGATCACCGATGAGGGGATTAAATCCTTTTCCGGGCTCGCTGAACTGCGGGATCTTTCTCTCAACGGAACGCAGGTCACTAGTGCCGGGATGGTACATCTCAGGACATTGACCCAGCTTGAGAGCCTCGATCTCATTGACACGCAGGTGGGTGACGAGGGTTTGGAACCCCTGGGGAGGCTCCCGGCGTTGCAGAAACTCTTCCTTGCTGGGACATTGGTGACAGACCGGGGACTGGAGTATCTGCTACCGTCCCCAAAGCTCCGCAGGGTTGATCACCGAAGGACCCAGATCACCGATGCGGCACACGACGCGTTGCTGAGGAAGTTGCCCGGTTGGGTCAAATACGAGAGGGTCCAGAACGAGATGTTTGTTCAGCAGGACGAGCGGATGGCCCGATGGAATCAATCTTCGGGGGACGGATCATAGCATAATCCCATCCTCACGAGTGATCGGTGTCAGATCATTTTAGGAGAGTGATCGGTGTCAGATCATTTTAAGCGTAAAATGATCTGACACCGAATGTCCACGCTAAGCTGCCGGGGCCGCCTCGGAGGATGTAGACCCCGAAGAGCCGGAGTGGCGGCCTCGGTCAGCTTCAGCCGTTAGTTCGGCTCGCTTCTTCGGGTGTACCAGCCTATCGCCTAGCGCTGCTTGACGCTTGCGAAAGTCTGCGAAGTATGCCTTGATGTCGAAGTTGCATGCCGCTGCTAGTTTTTCGCGGGTGCGATGGACTTCCGCCACAATTGGGTCTTCCCACATGATGCTATGCTCCCAGGCGACTCGCACTCAGCTGAGCCTGTCAGCATGTTCCTGCGCCGGTCAGCATATGGATCAGCCGCCTGTCCAGATATTCCAGCGCCAGAATCACGTCACGGGCCGCTTCATCACCAGAACCACCGCACCGTAAACCATTCCCGTTAGATCGTGAAGTGCGTGCTCGATGTCCTCGCTCGGACCAAGCTTGCTGACCCATCGGCCGGTGACTAACTGCCGCGCTGCATGCTTTGGCACGCCGCTAACGGCGAACAGGGCGACCTTCTCGAAGCCGGACTCCGGTTGCTCGTCGTCGCAGAGAACGTAACCCAGAGCAGCGAACGCTTCGCAGAAGGCATCAATGGTTTCAGCGCGAGCAACCCCGGCGGGCCAGGCGTCTTCCCCGGCTGCGTCCGGCCACCACCAGGTGCGGTCAGAGCCCGCGGCAAACGCGATGCAGTTGTAGCGCTGGTCCCGGGGGCTCTTGATCTGATAGGGTTGGCCGCGCAGCCCGGGGAACACGTCCTCCAGGCTGGGTTCTACCATGCGTAGCCCTGCTCCTTGCCCCACCGCAGCCACGCCTCTGCGGCCTTTTCGATATTCCCTCGATCGGCAGGCAAAACAGGGTCGGCGCCGGTGATCTGTCGCAGCGCGCGGTGCCAGTGGCCGGTGCGGTTCTCCAGTTCCCGGAGCAGAAGCGGGATGACGGCAGGGCCCATGCCGACAATCTCCTGAAACGCGGGATGAGCGACCAGCTCGCTGCTGGAGGAGAGGTAAGCCGTCTCGGCGCGCCAGGCACACGCCAGCCGTCGGAATTTCTCTTCGATTGTTTCCTTCGGCTCTGTGGCCCCCGTCTGCTTGGTGGGCACCGTAGACATGCTCGCGATCTCCTTCAGAATGAACGTGCGGCAAGAGGTCTTAGAATTATATCACTTCAGCTAAGTTGCCGGGGCCGCCTCGGAGGATGTAGAATCCGAAGAGCCGGAGTGGCGGCCCCGGTCAGCTTCAGCCGTTGGTTCAGCTGCGTTTCTCTGGCTTCTCCGTGGGATCGCTTAAGTCGATCGCCAGCGTGTAGTACTGTGTCACTTCCTTGTCAATTTTGGAGAAATACCGGTCAAGGAAATGCGTCGTCGCATAAAGCGCAAATTCCGCGTCACTGCGAGAAAAGTGGTAGTTGGCAATATCCGCCGCATGAGCACCAGGCACGTTGCCGATCACACGAATCGAGTCCGCAACGTGAAGTAAGTGGTCAGGGATCAGTGCCGGTTTTTGCTTACGGAACTCCTGGATCATGTCATTCAGCATCAGGCCGTGGCCCTTCTTGTCAACGGGCTCCCTTTTGAGAAGGCGCTCGTACCCGAATTTGAGGACAGCCTCTAAAGTTCGCCGGGACATTGCAACACAGGAACGGTAGTTCGCAATTTCGAGGGACGCTTTCGCTTCTTCAAGTGATTGCCGAATGTTGTCGGGAATGTTATGCGTTGGATCCCAGCCTTGAGCGCCTGCCAGCATTCCAGCGAAAAGGCCTTTTGTCTCGTTATCGCTTTTCCAATCCTCGGTGATTTCGAACTCGTCTGGCCCATGGAAGGAAGGCGGACACTCCAAGAAGATTCCTTGGAAGCCTGCGCGAGCGTAGTCCGCATCGTTTGAAAGAATGGCGATGTTGCCTTTGACGGATACGTGGACCGAAATGAATCGATCCTCATCGCGATCAAGGCGCCTGATAAGAAGGTGGGGTTGGAGGCGCTTCATTACCTGGGCCATGGGGTGTGCTTCAGGAATTAGGGAGTCTTGCTCAACGTGGAACCGCAGGCGATCAACCGCCTGGTTCCACCCGCACCGCACGAGAAACGCCACATTCACATCGAGAGGGCTGAATCGCGGCTTAGCGTGAAGGCAAAAAACCGGTGGCGCACCAGCTGGGTCCGCGTAGCTGGTGAGCGGTTGCGTCGAAGGATTTGCCAGGTTGTTGGACCTCATGAGTTCCGAGCTAACGACCAAGCTCAGCAGCGGCGGCCGCGCTGAGAACCGTGATGTCACGAGGGACCAAAATCGCGGCCGCCATCTGCTGCAGCGCCTGGATCGGCGGCTGCCCCTCGCCGCCCGCGACTAAATCTTCACGTGCTTCGTTGGCATCGGCACGTTGGTCAGCTTATCCAGATCAACGCCCGATAGCTGCATGACAGCTTTGTAGGCATCGAGAATGGTCTCGTGCTTGCGCTCCAAGTCTCCGAGCATCTTCGTGCGGCCCTCGTCCGAGTTCCTTCTGAAGTTGTGCTTCCGATAGAAAGAATGGAAGAGATGATTCCGCTCTGCGACCGCATTCGCCAATAGCAGCTCGAAATCGCCCGAGAAGCCAGCAGATGCTGCAAGCTGCTTCAGAACCTGGCCTAACGTGCTCTTGTTGATCTTGTTGTAGATTTCAGTCGCCAATTCCCCCTTGTCGCCCCCAAACAGGTCGTGCTCCAAACCGCGAAGGCTGAGCAGGATCGTGCCCAACTCGGTCTCCAAAAGTTGCGCTGCTTCTGCGACCTCTCCGAACTTGCGGTACACGTCGTTTAGAGTGGGCATCGACTTACCTCCAGCTGTATCGATCCCGCCGCCGCGATTGTCGAAGAAGGAGGAGACACGAGGCCAGAGCGGAAGGTTCGCCTCCAGCGTCGACCTTCTGATTATCCAACAAGAACGCGTAGAGAATACAAGGCCGACATGGGCTCGTCAATGACCGAACTTCTAATTTCACAGCAACATAGGGCGAATTCAGTCGCGCGAATTGGCCCAGTGATTCCTGCACGTCTTCCACGGCAGAGGGTTCTACCGCCGCCCGAACGGGAGACGGGATTTGAACCACGTATTGTCCAGTGGCAAAAAAAGTTCCGTCGATTCACTTGGAACATAAGACCATCGCCGTGTGCGAGTTGAACACGAGTATCGAGTTGTATCTTTGGTCCCCACAATGAGAAAGCCCTTCGACTTTCTCGCCGAAGGGCTCGTTTCTGAAAAAAGTCGAGGCGAGAGGATTCGAACCAGCGACCTCCTGAACCCCATTCTCGGGGTCAAGGCCGCCTCCGGCCGCCGAATTTCACAAGTGCAAGCCTTCTGAAGACTTACAGATTCCATTCTTCGCAGAATTTACGCGGATTGGAGTAGAAAGCCAATGAGTTGCCCATATTTTCCACGCTTTTCCCTGCCCAAGCCTGCCCAGTCCTGTCCGTATGGAACGGCCATTAGCTCGCAGTAGCGAACGATTTGTCCGGCTCTTCCCCGTGCTACTTGAGGAAAGCGCGGCGAAAAGAATAAGGCACGTCGTCCTCTTCTACGGGTGCCCTGATGCAGCAACAACGTTACAGTGACCAGGGATTATTGCTCAACAAGGCCATCCACGCCGCGCTCCACGACGACGCGCCCAGGTCGGCCTACACCATACTCGTCATCCCGATTTCCCGCGTCTCAGCCCAGGTGCCAACGTCTGGCCACGCGCTACCATCTGGCGTCCCTCGTGGAAGTCTCGGATTAGGATCCATGTGCTCACCAGAAGGACCCAAAACGGGAAAAGCAGGGAGATCCAGGCAAAGTCAGTGATGACCAACAACAGCACTAAGCCACAGCCGAACCCGACAAACGAAACCCAGCGTGCGAGAACAGCTGTGCGGAGTCCGATCGAGGAGGTCACGAACATAAATACTGCCGCCATCCTCATGCCGAACGTGTTCATCAGCGCGTACGCCATCCCTCGGCCAACTCGATAGGTTTCGCTCTGCTCTGGAAGGCTGGTGCCGGTGCCGAAGGTATCCAGCAGGCCCCGGGAAACGGCGACGGCGGTGAACAGCATGGCGACAAACAGCAGTCCGCTGCCAAGGAATACCGTCGCGAAGAACCGATCTTCGAGCAGGCCGATGCGGTTGCGCAGCACCGCCATGAACCAGAGGAACGCGATTCCCGTGAAGGGAACCAGGTTCAGCGCGACGCGGACCCAATTCCGGAAGGCTGGATCAGCCAGCCAGGCGCCGGGATCAGTTGGATCGGCCGGGACCGCGAGCCTCACGAGTACCAAACTGGCGATATAAAGCGCGGAGAAAATGATTCCGCTGATAGCGACTACACGCGGGGGTCGCGCGACCTGGCGAGATTCAGTCGATGTCGCGCTCATCTCATCCTCAGGGCAAATACGCACGCCTGCCAGGGAGTCATATCCAGGTACAACCCGCGTCCTTGCAAGTCAGCGCCGTTCCACTCGTAGCTGGCCGGGCTGAGTTGATCCTGCAATTGCCATTTCTTGCCGGCGATACCCGCGAACGGCAACCGAACATGACATTGGCTTTGATTGGAGGCATAGTTCACGGCGGCTACGAGCGATTCGCCCTTCGGGCCTCGCCAGGCGAAGACCAGGAAGCAATCGTTTGTCCAGTTCCCTTCCCAGGCAGCGGTGCATTCAAGTAATTGCCATTGGCCATCGCGAACGATCGGCTGACGAAGCACGGCAAGCAGGCGGTCGTAAAACTCCTTCAGCTTCTCATCGACGGGCTCATTCGGGCCTCGAACAAGGTGGGGCGAGATTCGTTTCTTACGGCCCTCGAACTGACCCTGGTGGAAGAAACGCAGGCCGGGGGAAAGAAACGAGATGACCGCCGCGGCCTGATGCACTTCCGGAGAGAACGTCGCCGCTGCCCGCGGTTCGTCGTGGTTCTCCAGGAAACGGGCCAGCTTGTCCTGGTAATCGAGGCCGGCGTGAAAATGCTCGCGCACCGGCCGGGCACGGCCCTCTCGGAGACGATCGTAGAGGCGTTTATCGTAAGCGTAGTCGAAGCCCTGTTGCTGGAGCGTCCATTCCAGGTCCCAGTAAACCTCGGCCATGAAGAGGAAGCCGGGAACACGTTGGCGTACTCGCTGGGTTGCCGCCGGCCAGAAAAGTGGCGCACGCTGGCCCCAGGTTCGCTCAAACACGTCCGGCAAGACCAGCATGGCCATGTCACAGCGCACCCCATCGCATTGACCGGCAATCTTTACCAGTTCGCCGATCATCGCTTCCTGTGTGGCGGGGTTGGCGTAGTTGAGTTGCAGGGTGTCGGGCCAGCCGGGGAAATAGGGATCACGGCCATGGGCGAGGAGCAGATCGCCGCCCTTGCGTTTCACCCAGGTCCAGTTTTGCGGAGCGCGGGCCCGGTCCAGTTCGGTGCCCTGGATGAAATATTCGGGATGTTCTTCAACCCAGGGATGATCGAGTCCCATGTGATTGGGCACGAAGTCGAGCATGAGCCGCAGGCCTCGCTTGCGGAGCCGCTCGCGAAGTCGGGCCAGTGCGGCGTCGCCCCCAAGATTCTTATGCACCGTGTAACCGGTGATCGCGAAACCGGAGCCAGCGATGTCGTCCTCGCGAAGGTCCGACAGCGTCTGCTGGAATTCGCGGCGCCACTCGGCATTGCTGCGCGAGACTTGCTGCGCACCTGGGCCGGTCTGCCAAACACTGAGGAACCAAACCCAGTCGAAACCCATTTCGGCCAGGCGATCCAGCTCGGCATCTGGAATGTCGTCCAGCGTGGCCAAGCGGCCCAGCTTCTGCGACAGCTCCGTCAGCCAGACGCGAGTGTTGATCTGGTACAGCGAAGGATAACGAGGCCCTGCCATTAGTTTCTCTCCGTGGTTCGACGGTGACGATCATGATATACTGCGTGCGGTCAATACTGATACCAATAGGCCGTAGCCGCATTCGCCAGAATGCGGGCTATCTCTCACAGATTCCCCCGCATTCTGGCGAATGCGGCTACAGTCTCATTCTTGACCGCCCTCAGTATAAATAGGCCGCAAACCTGGAGCATTGCCGTCGATCTGTCACGCCAAAAACACGACTACTCCGAACTGCCCAGGCCTTGCAGGTCGCCGACCTGAGCACAAGCGCGATCCTCTTCATCGGGAAAGATGCGTTGGATCGCGCGCTGGAGCAGGCTAAGTTCCTGTTCCAACGCCGCCTTGCGGGCCTCGGGCAGCACTCGCAGTAAATGCTCGATCATAGCCTGGAGCCGGCGTGCCACCTGCATGCTGCTACCGCCGAATAGGCGAATTTCCGTGATGCCCAGGCTCACAAAATCGATCCAGTCCGGCGTGCCGTAGCACAAGCGCAGCCGGCCCTGGGCATCGCGCGCCGCGCCGGCATCCAGGCGACGCTGGCCGACGTACATCAAGAGCCTGTGAATCTGGTCCAGCGCCAGCACCGCGGTCGTCGGATCATTAATAGCCGGTGACAGCGCCTTGTTGGCGATATCCACCATGATCCGAAATGCGAATCGCGGGTCCTGCTCCATCGTACGCTCGGGGCCGATGGCGACACACGCACGCAAAGCGCAGGCATCGACGGGACGCCCCCCGGTGCGTACATGAAAGAGGGGATCGCCTCGAGCCACAAAATCGCCAACTTGCGGCACCAGCTCAAGCACCACATCAGCGTGTCCTGCGATCATAGTCAGGTCGCGTTGGCTGAACGCCAGCACGACCCCCGAACTTCCGGTATGCTCAACAACCACGACCTCGGCCTCTGGCGCTGGCGACCAACCCGGTTGCTCCTCGGCAGGATCGAATGGCTCCGGATAGACGCTCTCCACCACAGCGCGGCCTTCGTCCGCCACACCCTGGAGTACCGCGATCGGCCGCAACGAGAACCCGAGCCATTGACCAAACCAAAAGAAGATGGCGATACAGAGCAGGTTGCAGAAGATGGCAAACGCAACCGGCAGCTGAGGCGTGGTGTCCTCGATCCGGCCTGAAGCTGCGATGGTATACGCGTACGCAAAAGTGAATATGCCCAGGACCCATTGGAGACGCCGGTTTGCGAACGCTGTCGCGATGATGCGCGGCGTCAACTGCGCGCTGGCCAATTGCACGACGATCAAGAGCGATGATACGACGAAGACAACCAAGGTTAGCATCGACGACGTGAATGCTCCCAACACCGCACGCGCGCCGTCCGGCGTGAAGTTAAACCAGCTCCAGCCCGTTTGGCGATCGAGCCAGCGGAGGAACGGCGCGACCACAAGGACCAGACCAATGGCCAGCACAGGTAAGAGCCAGAGTGACGAGCGCGAGCTCCGTTTCAGTTGATAGCGATGCAGCCATGTCATGAGCGATGCACTCCTCAGGCCCAGATCGGTACGAGTGTCGACAGCGTACCGTTTGCCGCGCTCGCCACCTTGCCATGGTCAGATCTGTTTCTCATGCTTCGCTTGCCACGGCCAGCGCCCTTCAATTTCGACAGCCAGGGACCAGCTCAGAAACGTACGAATGAGCACTAACAGACCGAGAACCGCTACATTGTTGAGAGTGGGTTCAAGAGCAACGGTCCGGACTACATCCCCAGCCACGAGGAACTCCAGCCCCAGCAGCAAGGTCTTGCCAAGTTGGTGCTTGTAGTCCTGATAAGCCCCCGGCTTTTCGAGTTGAAAAAGATAGCGAATAGTTCCGCGTGTAATCGCGACCTTGATCACTCCCGCCACGATTACCACGGCACCCAGGATTTCGATGGCGAGGGCGGCCCACTCGATAACCGCCCGGATGATGCTCACGAGCTCGCTTCCCGGCATGGCTGCTCCCGTCTTGACACTCCTCAGTAATTCTCTGGAACGAAAGTCCGCCCCGTAAGAACCGCTTGATCGTCGTACTCTTCCTTTGCCAATCGCTTGGGAAGTTTCACCTTGTCCCGGGCAACCTCTTTGTAGTGCATCGAGCTAAGCAGGTGCGCAATGCAGTTCAGGCGGGCGCGCCGCTTGTCGTCCGAGCGGACGATGTACCACGGCGCGTCCTTTGTGTCGGTCGCTTGCAACATCATGTCGCGCGCGCGGGAGAAAGCGTACCAGCGCGCGTACGATTCGACGTCCATCGGGCTCAGCTTCCACTGGCGAAGGGGATCCTTTACGCGCGCTTCAAAACGCCGCTGTTGCTCCTCCTGCCCAACCTCCAGCCAGAACTTGATCAGGATGATACCGGACTTGACGATGTGACTCTCGAACTTGGGACAGTTTTCGACGAAGGTTCTGTACTGGTCCTTCGTGCAAAAATCCATCACGCATTCAACCCCAGCTCGGTTGTACCAACTGCGGTCGAAGATGATGATTTCCCCCGCGGCCGGGAAGTACTGGATGTACCGTTGCACGTAGAGCTGCGTTTTTTCACGGTCAGACGGCGCTGGCAGTGCCACAACGCGGAACACACGCGGACTCACTCGGTCTATAAGCGCCTTGATGGTCCCGCCCTTGCCTGCGGCGTCGCGCCCCTCGAACACTACGATCACGCGTAGCCCCTTGTGAACCACCCAATCCTGAAGCCGGCACAATTCGATTTGCAGTTTGCGCAACTCCTTTTCGTACTTCTTGCGATTCATCTTGGGCAGCGCTTTTTGCAAATGCTTCTTTGACATGAATATTTTCCCAGCCGATGGAAAAGTAGTCAGCAGATTGCCAACTTCTTACCGATTCTGCTCCGTGAATTCCGTTTCCCCACACGCCTGTCATGTCCTGATTTCTGGATCACCCTGCCCGATGTTGTTCATCTTTTTGAACTCGCTTTGTGTCTCTTCACCGATGAAGTAGAACTTCTGGCCCTGCCACTCCAGAGTCGTTGCCGCCGCCTGCTTGGGGAACCGGAGGTGAGCGATTGGGTCCTCGACCATGGAATCCCTCAGGTAGATCTCATTCTCGCCCATCGAGAAGTACGTCTGCACGAAGTCCACGATCCGGTCGTCGAACCACTTTGCAACGGCTTGCTTATCAACCTTGTCCAATGGGAATTCCACCTCGTCATGATGTTTGAAACGCATCAGGACGGGGATGATCTCCAGATCGTAACTCAGGATCAGCTTTTGGATGTCCCGGTCGGTGAAAGCGGAGAGTTTGAGACGAACACGGGCCAGGCGCGACTGAAAGTCGAAGGTCGCCTCTCGGGTTGATGGCACTATTCGTGGCGTTGCCTGAACCCGGCCCTCGAACTTCTTGACCAGGAGTTCCATGCGCGGCCTCCAGATATCGCGCAGCTGGTCGAACAACTTGCCGAGCTGCTCGAGGCGCTGCTGCCGCTTTTTATGCTCCTCCACCTGCTCGACCTGGAGCTTCTTGATCTTCTCCTCGACAGCCGAGAACTCGGCGTCGATCCGGCTGGCGAGATTGTTGATGCCTGACATGATCAAATCCTCCCAGAACGTTGATCTTGTCTTGAATCAGAATGGCTGTTTCCACTGATAAAAGTCGGGTCTCTCGGCGCCGTGCTGGCGGCCAAGCGTTTCACATCCCTCTCCCAGGGTGCGCGGGGCGTCCAATTCGTCGATGTCAAACAATACGCGCTTTGCGGGCTCGCGCGTGACCCTACATTAGCAAGATGATGGTCGGCGCACCCCTACACTCGTATCCCGGTTGCAGGCCTGTTATTGCTCTTCCTCAACAAACACTTCCAGCTTGCCCGCGCGCACGGCCTTCATGAGGACGTCATGATCCTGTTCGCTTTGGTCGGCATAGGCGATGGCGAAGTCGGCGATGGCATTGTCGAAGGTGTCGCTCTTGCCCAGGTAGCCGCTGATCTTGACGGGTTCGCCGGAACGCGCGTGCGCATGGGCCAACGTCCAGCCACAGATTTCGGCGTACTGGAGCATGGTGCTCGGCGTGAGCACTTCGACCATCGGCTTGAGCTTCATGTCCTTGAGCTGTCGGATGTAGAAATGCCGGTCGAGGTCCCCCTCGGTCCAGCCTAGAAAGATGTCGCTGGCCGATTGCATCATCCGGCAGCCGTGCACGACGCGCTGACCATGGTTGGCGTGCAAACTCTTGCCCGCGTAGGCTTCGAGGACGGAAGGGCCTGCCTGTTTGACCTGGAGGAACAGGGGATCCTGCTCACTCGCCATCATGAGCATGATAGCGCAGAATGTCCCGACGCTGCCGACGCCGACCACCTTGGCGGCGACGTCCATGAACTTGTAACGGTCCAGCAGCAGACGGCGGTCTTCTTGCAGGGTTTCCCGATAGCGTGCAAAGGCCTTCTGGACATTGGCGGCCTGCTCCTCGTGTCCCTGCTCGTGCAGATGAAAAATCAGGGGCGGGTTGTCCTTGATTTCGGGGTGAAGACCGCCGGTGTGCGCGAGTTCCGGGAACTCATGTTCCAGGACGGTGCGTTGGCGGGCTTTTGCCAGGCGTTTCTTGATGCGCTTGCGCGCTTCTTCGTCCTAGATTGTCTCCATCACCTTTTCAGCATCGATGCTGGAATACCACACGTCCAGGACGCGCATGTTGCCGTATTCCGCCATGTGTTCGCGATAGGACCGTACGCAACTCAGCGCGGCATCGCGGGCGGTGTCTTCGCTGAAGCCGTCGTCGCGGCAGGCGAGCACGAAGCTGGCGGCCAGGCGTTTTACATCCCACTCCCAGGGGGCAGGAAGGGTCTCGTCCAGGTCGACGACGTCGAAGATTACACGCCTTTCGGGCGTGGCATAGGCCCCGAAGTTGAGCAAGTGGGCGTCGCCGCAGGCTTGCACGCGAATCCCCGTTGCCGGGGTGCAGGCCAGGTCCGCGGCCATGTTGAGCGCCGCGCCTCGATAGAAGGTGAACGATGACTTTAGCATGCGGCCATGGCGGACCGGGATGAGCTGGGGCATGCGCCCCTTGTTGGCTTCCTCCATCAAGGCAAGGGGGTCCGGCCGATCATTCGGCGCTTTCCAGACGGCGTGCGCATTGCGTGGGCACTTTTCGCGCAGGCTCTTGCCGAGCGCCCGGAGTTCCTCGTGGGTCGGATGCGATCGAAAGGCCGGGCTGCTCTCAATGGGTGCCTGTTTCCTCGGTGGATTTTTGACTTTCTGCATGGCGATGTCTCCTCGTCTACTTGGTTCATGTTCACCGCTGGCTAGGTTGGGTGAACGCAGGCTAGTGAGCACTCACAGGAACGGCGGCCGCCGGTTTGGCTTGCCCCTCGAAATAGGCCTTCTTGCCACCTTCCAGAATCGCATCCGGCTTCATGGTCGCAAACAGATGCATCGCCCGGGCGATGACGCCCGTCCAGCCGGTCTGATGGTTGGCGCCCAGACCAGCTCCGTTGTCGCCGTGGAAGTACTCGAAGAACTGCAGGCAGTCACGCCAGTGCGGGTCCTCCTGGAATTTCTGGGTTCCACCGTAGACGGGACGCCGGCCGTCCTTGCCCTTGAGGAAGATGTTCGCGAGCCGACGCGAAATCTCCTCGGCCACCTGGTACAGGTTCATCTGCCGGCCGGAGCCGGTGGGACATTCCACGGTGAAATCATCGCCGTAGTAGCTGTAGTATTGCAGCAGAGCCCGGATAATCAGAGCGTTCACCGGCATCCAGATGGGGCCGCGCCAGTTGGAGTTGCCGCCGAACATGCCGGTGTCGGACTCAGCGGGCAAATAGGAAACGCGGTATTCCTGACCGCCGGCGTTGAACACGTAGGGATGATCGGCGTGGAAGCGCGACAGCGAGCGGATCCCGAACTCACTGAGGAACTCTTTCTCGTCGAGCATCTTGGCCAGCACGCGGCGCAGCTTGGTTTCGTTCAGGATGGAAGTGAGCCTGCGGCCGGTGGCGCTGACCTTCATCGGGTCGTGGATTGCGGCGATTGCCTCGGGACGGGCCGCGAGGAACCGTCGCAGCCGCTCTCCGAGCTCGGGATACTTCTTGACCACTTCGCCCTCGAACGTCGTGACAGCGCAAAGGGGCAGAAGGCCGACCATCGACCGAACTTTGAGCCGCTGGGCTCGCCCGTCGGGCAGTCGAAGGACGTCGTAGAAGAAACCGTCCTCCTCGTCCCACATGCCGGTGTCACCGCCCATGTGGCCCAGCGCCGAGGCGATCCACAGGAAGTGTTCACTGAACTTGAGGGCCATGTCTGCGTAGTCCGGATCCGTCATCGTCAGTTCCGCGGCGATCTCCATCATGTTCTCGCAGAAGATGGCCATCCAGGCTGTGCCGTCCGCTTGTTCCAGGTAGCCGCCGGTCGGCAACGGCGCGCTGCGGTCGAACACGCCGATGTTGTCCAGGCCGAGGAAGCCGCCTTCGAACACATTCCGCCCGGAGCGATCCTTGCGGTTGACCCACCAGGTGAAGTTGAGTAGCAACTTCTGGAAGTTGCTTTTGAGCCACTCCTTGTCCCCCTCGCCTTTCTGCGCCTTTTCGAGACGGTAGGTGAAGATGGTGGACCAGGCATGCACGGGCGGGTTGACATCGCCAAAGTTCCACTCGTAGGCTGGCATCTGGCCGTTGGGGTGCATATAACGCTCGCGCAGCATTAACTTGAGTTGCTGCTTGCCGAAGTCCGGGTCCACAAGCGTCAAAGCCAGAACATGGAAGGCGAGGTCCCAGGCGGCGTACCAGGGATACTCCCACTTGTCCGGCATGGAGATGATGTCGCCGTTGTACATGTGGTGCCAGTGTTCATTGCGCGGGGCCTGCTTGCGATTCTCCTTGAATGGATCGGAGCCGCGTTCTTCGAGCCACTTGTCCACGTCGTAGTGATAGAACTGTTTGCTCCAGAGCATGCCCGCCAGGGCCTGACGCATGACATTGGCCTGGTCGGCATTCAGCGAACGCGGAATGACGGCACCGTAGAATTCGTCGGCTTCCTTGTGCCGGATGTCGAGCGCGTCGTCGAAATCGGCGAATGGCTTGGCTGATTTCCCGTTGCCCGGCCCCATAGTGGCTGGCGCACGGTCGGTAAGACGAAGCCGAATCACCTGGCTTGCGCCAGGTTGCACCGTTATGCGATAGTGGGCAGCGGCCTTTGTCCCTTTTTGCTCAGGGTTTACCGCGTCCTTCTGGCCGTGAACGATGTAGTTGTTGATGCCGTCCTTCACGTAAGGACTGCGATTGGGGACGCCGAAGATGCGCTGGGTGTTAGTCTCGTTCTCCGTGAACAGCAAAGGCACGTCGCCTTCACAGTAGAGATACCGGACTCCCAGTTTGGGATCGACCGCTTTGACGGCATTGCCAAGACGCTGAAGCTCCGGTCGCTGGGGGGCGCCCTCCCAGGACCACTCATTGCGGAACCAGAGTGTTGGCAAGACGTGCAACTCGGCAGGCTCGGGGCCACGGTTATGAACCGTGATCTTTATCAGGATGTCCTCGGGTGACTCCTTGGCATATTCGACGAAGACGTCGAAATAGCGATCCTGGTCGAACACGCCGGTGTCGAGCAACTCGTACTCGAATTCTTGACGACTCCGACCGCGGCTGGTATCGACCAGGTTGGCGTATGGGTAAGCCGCCTGCGGGTACTTGTACAGATACTTCATGTAGGAATGGGTCGGCGTGCTGTCGAGGTAGAAATAGTACTCTTTGACATCCTCGCCGTGGTTGCTTTCGCTGTTGGTCAGACCGAAAAGTCGTTCCTTTAAGATGGGATCCTTGCCGTTCCATAGCGCCAGGGCGAAGCAGAGACGTTGCTTGTCATCGGAGATGCCGGCAAGGCCGTCCTCGCCCCAGCGGTAGGCGCGTGAGCGGGCCTGGTCGTGAGTGAAGTAGTCCCAGGCGTTGCCGCCCTCGCTGTAGTCCTCGCGAACCGTTCCCCACTGGCGTTCGCTAAGGTACGGGCCCCACTTTTTCCAGGGGGCCTGTTTTTCTCGCGCCTCCTCAAGCCGGATTTGCTCCGCGGTCATGGAACACCCTGCTTTCAGCTAAAACGGAAGACCGAGCATGTATTTGTAATGCCCAGGAACAGGCTCAAGCTCGTCCTCCTCGGTCGGGAAAAACGGCTGGCGCTGGTCCCAGGGGTTTTCGACACTCGGCAGGACCCAGAAGTTGCCTTCCGGGTCCAACACAACCCACTGTTGGCTGGCTCGGCGGACAAACAGAGTCAACTTTATTTGTGGGACGACCAGGGCCGATCCCATGGACCGCCCCTCCACCACATCGCCCTGCTCGGCGTGCGGAATAGTCATTGCAAAACTCCTTAAGTTCAAGACCACGACAAGATAAGTTTCTTGCCTGGGATTCCACCCCGCGACTAACCGCACGCAACCAGAGGATTGTGGCAGCGTTTTCCCCGGTCCGCAAAAGCCGTGCCGGGAGCTTCAGCGCCGAGAGCTTGGTTGGCTCTCGCTCACCTGGGCCAACCATAAATCATTTAGGGAACAAGACTTGAACCAGGCGCCCGAGGCTGGAGCGAGTCATTAATTAAGTCGGAGAAGCGAGAGAGAAAGAGCTCTGTGCTAGAACCGCACAGCGACGGCTCGAGCGGCCGTCAAGAAGTGCCGCGATTGGCTTACCTCGAGCCTGTTTCCCTAAGCCGGCCAGCTGCAATGCAGCTGCCTGAACTGTGGGTATATGCCGGTGCTCAACCCTGGCGAGCGGCCACTGTTGAACGGGCGAGCGGCTGTTGCAGCAAGCGAAATCGCGCAGCCGGATGTAGATCGCGCAGCTTAATTTGCCTGGATTGTCAAGAACGGGACGGGTTCCTTCGTGCCGGTATCGGCAAGGGCCAGCAAGACCATGAGGTAGGCCATGGTTCGCTTGGACTCCGCATCCCGGTCGTCGATCCAGAACCACTGGCCCCGGTAACACGTTGCCGTGAAACAGTCCTTGGGTTTCTTGCAGCCAGTCAACACGGTGAAGCGGGGCCGTTCCTCCGCCAGGTCGCCGCCGATAGGCGGGGCGCGTCCTTCCGCGAGGTGAACATCGGGAACCTGGACAGATACGGCGAGCTGGCTGAGGACGCGGTAGATCGAACGGGTTGCCATGGTGATTTCGTTGGGGCCGCCCCGGACAGTCCCGAAGACGATATTAACGTCACGTTGGGCCGGATCGATCCGCAGCAGCTTGCGGACCTCGGCTAGCTCGGCGGCCAGCTCGGGATCGATATCCGGGTCACGGAAGAACATGACGAGCGCCTGTGTCTTGTCCTTGCCAACTTCGATTCGCATCCCGACGCTGCCGGAGAGTTGGCCCTTGCGGAGGATCTGAACGATGCGTTGATATTCCGGGCTCGCCGGCCGGACTTGTCCCCCGGAGAAACTCCGGCCTGGGATGCCGTTGATCGCTTCGAGCGTCAGATCGAAGACCAGGTCGACGGGATACCCGGCTTGCATCAGGTACAGCACGGCCGTTGGCGGCAAGGGTATTGTCAGGTTGCGAATGAAATCAGGACGCGTCTGGGGAGCATAGGAAACAGTGGGGCGATCGATATATGCCGCCTGCAAGGGCAGGCTGCCGATCAGCCGCTCGCCAAACGAGGCCCCTGGGAAATACCCATTGATGAAGCCGGGGGTCGGGGTGGCCTGCGCGCCTACCGAGTAGCCGCTGACGATTTGGGCGATGTCTGTGAAGAAGGGCGTATCGAAATATCGCATCTTCACAATATTGAGCAGGGTTTGTTCTTTCCAGGAAATGGCAATGGCCTCATCGTAGGCGACACGATCCTCGACGATGGTGCCGGGGCCGAGGTGCTGGCAGCCCAACGGGCAAAGCACGGCCAGGGCGCAAAGCCAGATTCGGTACCTCATCGGCCCCCGTACCTCCTGAGCCCATTCCAGAGGGATGAGATGGATTTTGCCCGATTCTTCGGAGAAGAAGTCCGGAGATATCCAGTACCGATGACCGCGTCAAGATCGGTTTCCCGACTGCCCCGAAGACCGAAGACCGCACCCCCTTACCCGCGCATCCCCAATCTTGCCGGGCTTGGCCATAGCCTACTCGTAGAAGATGACCGGGTAGTAGTAGGTGGAAGCCACGCTGCGGCCAGCCTAGGGCCACGGCGGCGCTGCTGATGGTTTCCGGCGAGGCTTTATCGACCAGGGTGTTGAACTCGTGGGACATGTTGAAGTCCCAATTACGGCAGAACCGGCACCCGGGGTTGCACCCTCTCGTCCGGAACGTGAGCACCGGCGTCCCCGGCAAGGATGTGATAGAGTGCCTTCTTCTCGACGGGATCGACGCAGAAACCTGCTGCGCCGATGCGGAGGGCGCGCCTGAATCCAGGCAAGGCGCGCTGTGCTTTGACGGCGAGGAAGAATTGGTTCAGGCGCGCCAAGGCGCAAACTGAATTGCAATATTGGCTTGTGTCGTCAAATCTAAGAGATGCCCTTTTGAACCCCATTCTCTGGATCAAGGCCGCTTCCAGCCGCTGCAACGGCTGGAAGATGCGAAGATTCAATTTAGAAACGACAAAGAGGATGCGTTGGGCAGCTATTGCTCCAGGGCCGCTGCTACTTATTTGGAGCGTCAATCGCAGTCGATCACGCTAGGATGCCTTCGATCACCCGTCCCGCAACGTCCGTCAGCCGTTCGTCGCGGGCGTTATGCAAGTAGGTCAGTTTCTCGTGATCCAGGCCCAGCAAGTGTAAGATCGTCGCATGAAAATCATGCACGGAGACACGATCCTTGACGGCGTGCAGGCCAAATTCGTCGGTGGCTCCGTAGGCCACGCCGCCCTTGACTCCGCCGCCGGCCAGCCACATCGTGTAGCCGTACGGATTGTGGTCGCGTCCCTTGCCGCCTTGCGACATGGGCGTGCGGCCAAATTCGCTGGCCCAAACGACCAGCGTGCTGTCCAGGAGCCCCCGGTGTTTCAGATCCTTCAATAACGCCGCGATCGGTTTGTCCACACGACCGCACATGTTCTCGTGGTTGCCGTTGATGTCATCGTGCGCATCCCACTGTGTCACCAGCGGTCCGCCGCCGGAATAAAGCTGCACGAACCGGACACCGCGTTCGACGAGTCGCCGAGCCAGCAAGCAACGCGTGCCGAAGTCGGTTGTGCGTTTCTCCTCCAGGCCATACGCAGCCCTGGTGGCGGCGGATTCCTTGGAAAGGTTGACGGCCTCGGGTGCATGCTGCTGCATGCGAAACGCTAGCTCGTATGTGGAGATGCGTGCGGCCAATTCTGTGTCGCCCGGAGCCAGGTCCACTTCGTTCATCTGCTTGATCAAATCGAGCGTGCGCCGTTGTTGCTCCAGGGTCATGTCTGCAGGCCGCTGCAAATTCAAAATCGGGCTGGAGCCTTTGCGAAAGAGCGTGCCCTGGTGAACTGGGGGCAGAAATCCTGCCCCCCAGCATGGTGCTCCACCTTCCGGTGTGCCTTCAGGTTGCAACATCACGCAATAGGCAGGCAGATTTTCGCTGGCGCTCCCTAGTCCATAGGTGACCCAGGCACCGAGGCTCGGAAAGCCCATCAGCGTGCGGCCGCTGTGCAATTCATACATGGCCGGCGCATGGATCGTGCTCGTGCACCAGCAGGAGCGGATGAAGGCGATATCATCGACGCAGGTCGCCAGTTGCGGCATCAGGTCGGAAACCTCGAGTCCTGATCGTCCATGTTTTTTGAACTTGCGCGTACTGGCGAGCAGCGGTGTATCGCCCTTCGTGAACTGGCTGACCGGCATGCCAAAGCTCTTGGGCAATGGTTGCCCATGATGTTTTTGGACTTCAGGCTTGGGATCGAATAGGTCAAGGGGGCTGGGGCCGCCGACCATGAACATGAAGATGATCGATTTCGCCTTGGCCGGGAAATGGGGCTGCTTGGCCGCAAGGGGATTGGCGGATCGCTGGTCAGCCGCGTAACCGTCCCGCGCCAAAAGCCAGGATAACGCCAGCCCGCCCAATCCTCCGCCAGCCTGACAGAGGAACTCGCGTCGCGAGCGGGCCAGGGGAAAATGCGGAAAGGGACTTAAAGAGTAATTCTTCATACCACCAGCCTAACCACATCCTTGGCGGACGGGCAACCCTGGAGTGCAACCCGTGAGCTAACTTTTGCCTTTCATGGCCCGCTGCACCGACACCCCCAGGTCTGCTGGGCTGTCGGCTACCACAATCCCGGCGGCGCGCAGAGCCGTAATCTTTTCCTTGGCCGTACCGCTGCCCCCGCTGATGATCGCCCCAGCATGGCCCATGCGCTTCCCCGGCGGGGCGGTCTGTCCCGCGATGAAGGTCGCGACCGGCTTGGTCACGTGCTGCTTGATGAACTCCGCCGCGCGTTCCTCGGCCTTGCCGCCGATCTCGCCCATCATCAAAATCGCCTCGGTTTTTGGATCGGCCTGGAACATCTGCAGGAGGTCGATGAACGAAGTGCCCACGATCGGATCGCCGCCGAGACCGACACACGTGGACTGCCCGAGCCCCAGACCCGAGAGCTGCCAAACCGCTTCATACGTCAACGTCCCGCTTCGGCTTATCACGCCCACGGGACCGGGTTTGTGGATATAACCTGGCATGATGCCGATTTTGCATTGACCGGGGGTGATCACGCCCGGGCAATTGGGTCCTACGAGCCGGCAGGGACGATCTTTGAGGAAGCGCATGGCCCGGGCCATGTCGAGCACCGGAATGCCCTCGGTGATCGCGACAATGACAGCTATACCGACGTCGGCCGCCTCCATGATGGCGTCGGCGGCACCGGGAGGTGGAACGAAAACCATGGTCGCGTTCGCACCAGTCTTGCGCACAGCTTCAGCAACGGTGTTGAAGAGCGGGAAGCCTTCCTTGGTCGTGCCACCTTTGCCCGGAACGACGCCGCCCACGATCTGTGTCCCGTAATCCCGGCACTGCTGAGCGTGAAAAGTGCCGGCCTTGCCCATGCCCTGGCAAAGGACGCGCGTGTTCTTATCAACCAGAATGCTCATGTCTTTTCAACCTTCTTGCGGCAATACTCACAAACGATGTCGGCCGATTGTTCGCCTGGCCATCCCGGAACGGAGCGATGTCTACTTCGCCGCTGCCACAACCTTTTTGGCCGCCTCGGTGAGTCCGGTGGCAGTGGCGATGTTCAAGCCGCTCTCGGCAAGCATTTTTCGTCCCTGCTCGACATTGGTTCCCTCGAGGCGAACGACCAAGGGGACGTGGAAGCCGACCTCCTTGAAGGCCGCCAGGATCGCCCCGGCGATGGTGTCGCATTTCATGATGCCGCCAAAGATGTTGACAAGGACCGCCTTGACGCGGGCATCGCCAAGCAGGATGCGGAACGCCTCGGTCACCTGGTCCTTGTTCGCGCCGCCTCCCACATCGAGGAAGTTGGCTGGCTCGCCGCCGTGATACTTGATGATGTCCATCGTGCTCATGGCCAGGCCGGCGCCATTGACCAGGCAACCGATGTTGCCCGTCAAGCTGATAAAGCTCAGTCCGGATCGGGTTGCTCGCAATTCCGAGGCATTTTCCTCAGCCTCGTCGCGGAGCTTTTCGATATCGGGATGGCGAAACAGGGCGCTGTCGTCGAATGTCATCTTGGCATCGAGAGCCAGCACTTCACCCTTGGGTGTCGCCACCACCGGGTTGACTTCCGCCAGGCTGCAGTCCTTATCCAGGAAAACCTTGCACAATGCGCGCATGAGCGTCTCGGCCTGCGCGGCCTGCTCCGGCGGAAAGCCGAGGTCGTACGTCAGGCGTCGGGCTTGGAAGGAGCGCAAGCCGGCGTCGGGATCGACGGGAGCCTTCAGGATTTTTTCAGGACTGCGTGCAGCAACTTCCTCGATCTCCACGCCCCCTTCGGCGCTCGCCATCAAGACCGGCAGCCCGATGGCGCGGTCGACCACCATTCCCAGATAAACTTCGCGGGCGATGTCGGCAGCCTCCTGGACGAGCACCTTGGAAACGCGTTGCCCGGCCTCTCCGGTCTGCTTGGTAGCAAGCGAGTACTTGAACATCACTTCGGCCACGCGGGCACTCTCTTCGCGGGAGCGGACGAATTTGACGCCACCCCAATCCTGGCCACTGTCCGGGAATCGACCCTTGCCCCGACCGCCGGCGTGGATTTGCGCCTTGAGCACGACCGGGCCGCCCATGCGGTCGAAGGCTTGCTGGACCTCCGCCGGTGAGGATGCGACGACGCCGCGCGGCACGGTCGCGCCTGCCGCAGCCAAGAGTTCCTTCGCCTGATATTCGTGGATCTTCATCACGGTTTTCCTGAAAAACAACCGAACAATTCTCTTTTTATAGAAGGCCAATGAGAAGATGCCAATTAGAAGATGCGATCATGCACACGATCACATGCGATTGCGCGTTGCGTGAGGCCGGCTTTCGTGCTGTACTGGTCTGGGGTCCTGATCCGCTCGACTCTTTGCCAGACACATGGTGGGCCGATGACCGAAACGACCAGGCTGTTGCGCGATCTCGTCGCTCTGCCCAGCATCAATCCGATGGGTCGCGACATGCGCGGACCAGAGATCTACGAGGCCCAGGTTACAAACTACCTCGAGGAATTCTTTCGCGGACTGGGTGTTCCTTACGAACGCCAAGTTGTCGCTCCGCTGCGCGATAATATTGTCGCGCGTTTCGAGTGTCCCGGAGCACGGCGCACGCTGCTGCTGGAGGTTCACCAGGACACGGTCCCCGCCGACACCATGGCCATCGAGCCTTTTGGCGCAAGAATCGAGCAAGGCCGGCTCTACGGCCGAGGGGCCTGCGATGTGAAAGGAGGCATGGCGTCGATGCTGGCCACGTTTGCGCGCCTCGTGCGCGAGAAACCGGTGGCCGCTATGAATGTCACGCTGGCATGCACCGTGGACGAAGAACACACGTTCCTGGGCGTCCAACGGCTGACGCGGGAAGGGTTGGCTGCGGACCTGGCTGTCATCGCGGAGCCGACACAACTGCACATCGTCCACGCGCACAAAGGAGTCGTCCGCTGGACTCTCACCGCGCTGGGCCAGTCCTGCCACAGCTCCACCCCCGAGCAGGGAGTCAACGCCATCTACAACATGGCCGGTCTGCTCATCGTGATCCAGCAATTCGCCGAATCCTTGCGGACTTCCCGGGCGGACCCGCTCCTTGGGCCGCCGACTCTGAGCGTTGGCCGGATTGAAGGAGGCACCAGCGTCAATACCGTGCCGGATCGTTGCCGCATTGAGATCGATCGCCGGCTCATTCCGGGCGAAGATCCATTGATCGCTCCTCATGAATTAGATGCTTATCTCCGGCAGGCTACCCAACTCCAGGTCGATTTTGAATCTTCCATGCCCTGGCTGCAAGCGCCGGCGCTCGCGCCCACCGGCTCGGAGGAACTTATAGGCATGCTGGGCAGAGCGATCGATTCGGTGAAGGGCGCGCACCGGGTCATGCCGGTGCCTTATGGAACGGATGCTTCGACGATAGCCCAGACCGGTATCCCGTCCGTGGTCTTCGGACCGGGGGATATTGGAAAAGCGCATACCTGCGATGAATGGGTGCCGCTCGAAGAAGTCGAAGAGGCCGCTGAGATCCTTTACCGGCTAGCTTGTGCGACTTGAGGGAAAGCCTCTCACCAAGAGCGTACGGTCGGGTAAATCTCCAGATGAGCGTGACAAGAACCTATCTGGGATTTAGACTAAGGATCGCTTGCCTCCACCGCTACAGCGCGCATGCCAGCAAGCTGCCCAAATATCTCCAACAACGCCAGGATTCCTTCATTTAGTCGATAGGGAGGGTTGATTCGTGAGCATCATCCGCGTGGGCTTGGCCGAGACGAAACATTTTTCTGAAGGCTATGACGCGATCTTCGGCACGAAAAAAAGGGCGGAGACGAAGAAAGCACCAGCAGCGTCCAAGAGCAGCAAGGCCAAGAAAAAGAAGGCAAAAAAGAAATAGCTCGCTTGAAGATGATGCGCGGAACTGGCTTTTGCTTCCTAAAGGCAGCAGATCAATTCTCCGGCGTGACGACGCCTGGAGAACGATCATCCGTGGCCTTGGGCAATCGCTCGACATCGACGCCGTAGCCCTGCACGTTGACCTCCTTCGTCTTGAAGTCCATTGCGCTGACCTTGGCGAGCGGTATTTCTGAAGGGAGAAGGATACTGAAACGTACTTTGTCGAACCGGCCATTTTGTTCTTGTGTGAAGTCTTCCCACTGGGTCCTGCTGTAGGGAGTTGGGGTAATGGCCGCATTTTCCGTCGACGGCTGTTGATCGAGATACTGGCTGAAGCCACTGTACCAGTTATGATCGCTTTCGCCCCAGGATAGGCAGCGCTTTACTTGCTCCTCGCTGTCGAATCCGTCGCAATGCACCAGGGATTTGCCGTTGGCGGAAACGAACAGGCAATTCGCCACCGGCTTCATCTGTATGTGGACGAGTCCCTTCGTATTTCTTCCTTCTTCTTTGAACGCGCGCAGCCAAATCAGGTGCTCGGTCAGGTACGTGATCACGCGTTTCAAGGAAATCTCCACGTGCGCACCTCGAGAGCCCAGGTCTTTGGGATTGCCATCGACAATCAGGAAGGATCCTTCCAACGTTACCAGCGAATCTTCAACATTGAGTGTAAAAGGCCGGCTGGCAATGACTCTGACGAGGCTTCCCGACCCGCGGGCTCTACAGTTCTCCAAACGGATGTTGGGGATTTGCTGGGGAACGGTTAGCGGTCCCATCTTCATGATGCCGGTTGGGTCTGCCAGCGTCACCACGGATAAGGGGACCTCACGTCCCTCCTCCAGGGTTGCGACACAATCTTTGAATGTGCAGCCGCCGTCTCCCATCACGGCAACGATGGTCTGGGCCCTGAACTCGGAACGAACGGGCTTGAGATGGAATTCGAGCTGCTCGAGCCGGAGTTGCCCATCGTAGACTCGAAAGAGAGCCGCATCCGAATCCGTGGTCTGACCTATTGTCAGAATAGGATGAAAATTCCTGTAGGGCCTGATCGTAACGTCGGTCCCTGCTTTTTCCAGGCGCACCGGCTCGACCTTCATGAGACCATCTTGCTTGATCAAGATGACGGTTCCCGGCGGGATGTCCTCGAGCGCTTGTCTCAGGGATCTGTAGGTGTTGTTCGCGGCCTCCTGAATGCTCGGATCGACGATTCTCTCGAACTTGCCGGCGATGTCCTGGGGCTTCGTCTCCGGTAACGGAGGCAGCTTGTCGTACGACGACTTACCCCAAACGCACGTATCGACCCCGATCACCGTATCCTTTTGCCTCAGGAGCGGGTTCCGGGGATCGACACGAAATGCCAGGCTAAGCTTGTTCTCCTGTAGGGCTTGCAGTGGTGCAGGGCTCTCCCAGGGACTCTCCTTCAACTCGACGGATGTTGTTGCATCGTCGTCGACGCCAAAACTTCGTCGGAACTCGCTAAAGCTGCCCGCCCTTTGCCAGGGTTCCCGGCCTGGCGAACTCATCAACAGGTATTTCAGCCTGTAGTAACGGTTGCCTGAACCCGTGTAATGAAAGTTCACATTGTCGGACTGTTGGACCAGGGCAGGCCCGCCCTGGTCCGGCAGCTCCTCTATTGGGCCGGAGATAATGCAGTTCTCCACATTGAGCCGGCAAGCGGCACCCTCATTCACTCGGAACACGCTTCCTGAGGCGACATGAGCCGAGCAGCGGACCATAGTTACCGCAGCAGGCTCCGCGATCGGATTTTCGGCGCGATCAAGATCGACGACGGAAACCCTTTGCGGCGCAAAAGCACATTGTTTTGCCCGAACGGTGGCAGGACCGGTGAGACTTAACGCATGCTGGCTCGGACCGAAATAGCTTTCGGTGACGAAGAGACTTGGTATCCCGGCCCAGGTATATTTCGCACGGATGGAACTCAAGCGCCCCTGGAATGGGCCCTGGAGGTCCTTATCGTCAAACTCGCATTTCTCGATGTCGAGACGCCCGCCCTCGATTGCGATTGCGCTCATCTCGATTTCCGGGGCATCGTGGGCGTCGATCTCGAAACGAACCTGTTTTATTCTTACAGTGCCGCTCTGCACGGTGAGGGCAGCGCACGGGGCCCTGGACTGGTCTGGGACGTAGCGAAGCCGAATGGTCGGCATCTTTGCCGGGTCGGACTCGACTGATTCGATAATCAAGTTTTCGCCCTGGAACCTCAACTGATCCGCATGCGTTAGTTCGATGTCCTTGGTCAGATACACTCTGCCCACCGCGTTGTCCTTGAGGAACTCGGCCAGGGATTTAGCATCACCGGCACGCCATGTCGGAGTGTCAGGCTTGTTGGCCGAGGGAACTGGCTCGTTCTGCTCAGGTCCGGACGCGGCCAGCGGAACAGTTTTCAAATCTTTCGAGGTATCGAGCGCGCCTTGTTGTGGATGCTGCGCCTGAGAATTCGGCGGGGAGATGGTCGATGGACCAGTGTTTGGCCCCAGAACCGCGACTAATGCGATCAAACCCAATACGGCTGCCACGGTCATCGCCATCGGCCGCACCCGCGAAGGGGTTGGCAATGGCGGATGGGCAAACACGATCGTATCCGGGATCTCCGTGATAGCACCGAGTTTGCGGGCCAGGACGGCTAGGTGCTGTACCAGCTCTTCCGGGCGCTGGTAACGGGCCTTCGGGTCCTTTGCCATCATGCGCGCCAGGAGAGCGGCGAGTTCGTCCGGGATTTCCGGATTCAGCTGCCGCGGATCGGCGGGGTCGATGTGCTGATGGTGGTGCAGTTTCTTTGCGGCGGTCCCTTCGGGCACCGGGGGGGTCCCGGTCAACATGTGGTAGAAAGTGCAGCCAAGGGAGTAGATGTCGCTGCGCACGTCCGCTTCACGCGGTTCGAGTGCTTGCTCTGGCGAGATATAGTCGAAGGTACCGAGTGTAACGCCGGATTGGGTCAGGTTGCCGTCGATGTGCGGTTCCAAGCTGCGGGCCAGGCCCATGTCGACGATCTTGGCCCGGCCATTGGGGCTGATGATGATATTCGAGGGCTTGATGTCGCGGTGTACCACGCCGCGCTCCGCGGCATGAGCCAGTCCTGTGGCAACTTGAAGCATGTAGCGGAGCGCTTCCGCAACGGGGATGCGTCCCCGCCGTTCCAACAGGACACGCAGGTTTTCGCCTTCCACAAATTCAAAGGCGATGAAGTGCAGTCCCTGGTCCTCGCCGCAGAAGAATACCCTCGCGATATTCTCGTGATCCAGCTTGGCGGCAGCACGGGCTTCCTGATGAAACCGACGGACGTTTTCCGGATCGCGGGCCATTTCCGGCGGCAAAATTTTCAGCGCCACGTTGCGGTCGAGCTGCGTGTCGCGGGCACGAATCACCGCAGCCATGCCACCGACGCCGATCGTTTCCACCAGCTCAAAATGGCCCAACTTGCGGCCACGCAACACCCCAGCCACACCGTCCTCAGTCATGGCGGGAGTTTGGTTGCCACGAGTAATAATGGTCGGAGCATTGTCTGTCGATTCGAGGGCCGAAGCAGGGAAAAGCCCTCGCGCCTGAGTCGATTGCAACTCGGACGCGACGGGAGGCGAAGGCGCACCCTGAAGCTGGTCATCGACGTTTCGAGGACTGATCGGCTCTCCCCTTGGATCAGGCATGAAAGGTTGAAAACGGGTTGCTAACCCGCCCCTCCTGGGTGCCGCGCTCGTTCATCGCCGCTGGACTCCATCCCGCTCGGTTCCCGCAGTAAAGGCCGCCCTTCGCTTCAACCGAGAGGGATGCTTGCCGAAGGGCCTGTTTTCCTTCCCCAGGCTAAAGAAATGAGAGGAGGGGAGGAAAGCGCGAACCGCAACGATAGAAAAACTATAACGCAGCCAAAGCGCGCCTGTCAATTGAACAGGTGAAAAGTCGTGACGGGCAAGCGTCACTACCGAACTCTAGTCCAGTCATGGACATGGCTTGCGCGATTCATGCAGCGAGGAGGTTCGCATGCCACTTGTGCAGGCGCTCGACCGCGCCGACCTAGCGGTTCCGCTGTCTTTGGCGAGGTTGCCGAATTCACCAAGTTTCCCGAGCGGCCATAGGATGCTTTTGGACATGGGAGGCAAGGACGCGATTCCATCGGGTTATACGGCGCGCGGTCAAGAATGATCCCAATAGGCCGTAGCCCTATTCGCCAGAATGCGGGGAAAACTGCGTGAAATATCCCGCATTCAGGCGAATGCGGCTACGTGGCGATGTCTCATTCTTGACCGCGCTCAGTATAGCAACATGAAAGAGGAACGGTGACTTTGCAGCATAACTTTTTTGCAACCTGTGCCCGAGGAATTGAGCCAGTCCTGGCCCGCGAGCTTGGCGATCTTGGAGCCTCAGAAGTTCAGCCAGGGCGCGGCGGCGTGCATTTCTCCGGCGATCAAGCCCTGTTGTACCGGGCCAACCTGTGGTTGCGGACCGCCATCCGAGTACTTCTTCAGGTTTTGGATGCGCACGTGGAATCGCCCGAAGGATTGTACGATGCGGTACGCACGATCGACTGGCAGAAGTATCTCACACCCGACCATACCCTGGCCGTGGACTGTAACGTGCGCGACTCGCAGATCACGCACTCGATGTACGCCGCCTTGAAGGTCAAGGACGCGATTTGCGATCAATTCGTCGAGCGCTGCGGTCGCCGGCCCAGCGTCGATGTCGAACTGCCGATGGTCGGCCTGAACCTCCACATTTACCGCGACCAGGCAGTGCTTAGCCTGGACAGCTCCGGGGAATCCCTGCACAAGCGCGGCTACCGTCCCATTTTGACGAAGGCTCCGCTCAATGAAGCGCTGGCAGCTGCCCTTGTCTTGTTGAGCGGCTGGCAGGGCAACACGCCGTTTGTAGATCCGCTTTGCGGTTCGGGAACCTTACCCATTGAAGCTGCCTGGATCGCCCTGCGGCGTCCGCCTGGATTGACGCGCCGGCGCTTCGGCTTTCAGGGCTGGATGGATTTTGACGTGGCACTGTGGACGGAGCTGCGGGACGACGCCCGGCGCGGCGTCCTGAAACAATTGCCGGCCCCTATCGTCGGTTCCGATGTCCGCAAGGACGCGATCGCCTTCTCGATCAAGAATGCCAAATCTGCTGGGATCGGCCATCTCGTAAAGTTCGCGGTCCGGGATGTTCGTGATTTTCGACCGCCCGCAGAGCAGCCGGGGACCCTTATTTGCAATCCGCCGTATGGGGAACGCCTGGGCGAGGAACAGGATCTCAAACTTCTCTACAAGACCCTGGGCGAGGTATTCAAGGACCTCTGTCAGGGCTGGAAGATTTTTGTCATGACCGGCAACGCCCGCCTTGCCAGTTTCATTGGCTTGCAACCGACGGAGCAGGTGCCCCTCTTCAACGGCAAAATCCCCTGCCGGTTGCTCAAGTACGAGATTGCCTGAGGTCGTCGATCACGGCGCCGGGCGCCGTTCAGCGGACGGGCCGCTGATTCCAAGGCATCGGCATAGTAGGCGGCTGCCGATGGCGATCGCGGCGCAGATCGCACGGCCGGTCTTTGAAATACATCACGAACCGAACGAGTTGCTTCACGGCTTCCTCGTACACCTGCCTGCCTTTTTCTGCCGTCGCCAGCTCCGGCTCTCCGAGGACGCCCGATTCGGAGTAGCTGCTCGTCCAGGAGATGATTGTGGCGGCGCCTTGGCCGAACAGGTCGACGTAATTGAACGGGCTGTTGTCTTCGTTGAAACTGATTGTGCCGTTCTTGATTTTATCTTTGTGCACGTGGGCCTCGTCGAGGTAGAGATAAAGCGACGTTTCCAACTCGCACGCATGGGCGCAGCCGCCGGGGAATTTGCTCTGTCGCCAGTGCGGCAAGAACTCCTTGTCCACCGTAAGTAGGTTCCACCAGGCGACCAGAACGCACTCGGCGTCGGTTTCGAGGTTCGTGCGGCGTGCGGCCAAATCGAGGTTCGGCATGTTGGAGCCGTGACCGTTTAGCAGGATGATCTTCTTGAACCCGTGGTAAGCCAGCGATTGAGTGATGTCGAGCACCTGATGAATGAACGTCTCATAGTGCGTGTTGATGGTCCCCGGGAAATCCATGACGTGCCCCGTGTAGCCGTACCACACTGGCGGCAGGATCAGGATCTTCTCCGGGATTTCTCGACCGGCGCCGAAGGCGATGCCCTGCGGGCAGACGATGTCAACATCGAGCGGCAGATGCGGCCCGTGCTGCTCTACTGAGCCACATGGCACGACACACACCTTGCCCATCTCGATGGCGTCGTTGATCTCCGGCCAAGTGAGCTTCTCATAGCGGTATTCCTGACGCGCTCGGCTTGTCATGTCGTTCTCCCAGCCAGTGGCCTGTTGAGGTTAGCATCTGCGGCATTACAAGAGTAAACAGCCAACCGCGGCCGGCCACAAGAGACATTCAGCCCTCCGGGCTGGATAGGCCAAGGGCATGCCAGCCACCGTGGAATTAAACTCGTGATCGAGGAATTGCGGAATCGCGGCCCCGGAACTTGGCGCTTGCCCGTTGCCTCGCCACGCGCCATACTGGCGGAACGTTCGAGAAATGGCATCGAGCCTGTCCGTTCACCCTCGACAAGGAGCCTGTCATGTTTCTGCGCAGCACGCTGGTTCTTTTCCTGTGCACCGCCTCAGGACTGGCCAGGGCTCAGGACATACCGGAGAACTTGTTGCCGGCCGGCACCCAGGTGTACGCTCGCTGGGACGGCGTCGATGCGCATCGGGCCGCCTATTTGCAGACTGCCCTGGGGAAAATGCTGCAAGGAGACACGGGCAAATTCCTCTCCGCCGTTGTGACCCAATTGCAGGATTACTCCGGCTCGTTGCTGACCTCCGGTCAGCTGCTGAAAGGCGTGCCGCCCGCCCGCTTGCAGCAGATCCAGGTCGATGCGACGGAAGCTCCCAAGTTGCTGCCGCTCCTTGCCAAGCATGGCGTCATCATCGGCGTCGAGGTGCGCAGCCTCGAGCCGCCGGCCGCCCAGCTGATGCTCATCGTGCCCGACGCCGGGCCGACCGCGGCGCCGCTCTTCGGGACGCTTCATTTGCTGACCAGCCTGGCAGACATCGATGCCAAGGAACTCAAAGTTGCTGGCCGGGCCGTGCATTATTTGAACATGGGGCCGGTTCATGCCAGCTGGTGGGTAGAGGGCAAGCATGCGGTGATCAGCGTCGGCACGGACCAGCCGGACGCAGCCATCCGGCGCATGCTCGATGCGACCAAGCATCTTCCTGAAAACCCGCTTTTCAAGAGAGTTCAAGGATTCAACGGCTTCGAGACCGGCGCCCGCGCGTTTGTCGACGTCGCGGCCTTGGTTCGGATCGCCAAATCGCGCAGCAAGGAAGTCTCCAAACTGATTACGGACGTAGGCCTGGACGACCTCAAGAGCTGGACGTTCTATTCGGGATTCGCCGGAGCGGCCGAGCGTACGCTCTCGGAACTCGAAGCGCCGCAGCCGCGCCGAGGTCTTCTTCTGGCCCTCAGCAGCAAGCCGTTTCGATTGGCCGAGCTGCCTCCCATCCCGCCGGACGCTCTAAGCTGGTCGGCCACCAACTTCGATCCGGGCCTTTTCTACGACGCCAGCCTGAAGGTTGCCGAAAGCGTGGTCGCGCTGTTCTCACCTGACAGCGCACCTCACGTCAAAGACTATCTCAAGCTTGCGGATAACTTTCTCGGCATCAATCTCCGCGACGATCTGCTCGGCGCTCTCGGCTCCCGGTTTGTGCAATACACCGCAAGCGCGGAGGGACCATTCGTGTTCGGGCAAACCTATCTCTTTAAGGTCAAGGATGCCAAAAAACTGACGGCGGCGCTCGAACAGCTTGCCAAGACGCTGGGCAAACTTGTCAACGTGGAAGTCCGCGTGCGCAAGGGAGCTTATCAAGGCGTGCAAACGTATGAGGTTCATGTGCGTCAACAGGGCTTTCTTTTTGTGCCCACGTTTGCCATCCATGAGGACTGGATAGCTCTCAGCTATTTCCCCCAGGCCGTGCATGGGTTCATTCTGCGGGCCACGAAGGCACTGCCGTCCTGGCAGGCCGACCCGCGCATGCAGGCAACGCTCGACCAGTTGCCCAAGGAATTCGTTTCCATCTCGGTTTCCGATCCCAGCCCCACGATCAGACAATTTCTTTCACTGGCGCCGCTGATTGGAGGCCTCGTGGAGAGTTTCGCAACGGAAGCAAAGTTCGATGTGAGCAATGTTCCCAATGCGTACGAAGTGACACAACATCTCTTTCCGAACGTCTCGGTGGTCACCGACGACGGCAACTGTTTCCGCAGCGAAACGCGCGCCTCGCTGATCTTGCCGGTCGATTTTGGCGGCCTGGACACGTACGCTTTGTTCGCGTCGTTTGGTTTCTTGAGGATGAAGTAGCGGGCCTTTGCGATGACCGCAGCAGGCATCCGGCGCGGCCATCGATTCAGCGCACGGACAGGGTCCGTTCCATTCATCAAGGCGTGCGGTGGATGAACACGGACCACTGCGGCCGCCGTGCGTATTTCAACACTCTATCCGGATCGCCAAGCCGGATCGAGTAGCCAAAGCCGCCAAACCAGTTGGCATTCTTGACCAGCAGCTTGTTCCAGGCTTTCTTGAGCTTCATCGAGCTCGCAGACCCAGCATAGCTTTTTGTCTCGGCTAAAGTCACAATAGCATGATCGCCTCGTGGTTCCATCTGGCACGCCTCGAAGGGATGCGTTCTTCCGGCTGAGTGTTTGCGGAGTCTTTTCATGCCGCGTAGTGGTCTGCATGCTCTTGTCTTCGCCTTATTCATCATCATGCCCGCATGGGCGCGTGCCGGAGCAACGGCTGAATCCGCGCAGCCGGCCAAATCCGTGGAGCAAGTCGCCGAGACGGCCCGGAAGTCGGTCGTGGTGGTTACGTTCAGCGGCCGTGACGGCAAGCGCCAGGGTTTGGGCACAGGATTTGTCATTGCTGCAGACGGCCTGATCGCCACCAATTTTCACGTTCTCGGCGAAGCCCGGCCGATCAAGGTACAACTGGCCGACGGCAAGACGTACGACGTCACTTCCGTGCATGCTTCCGAGCGCGCGCTGGACCTGGCGGTGATTCGCATCGATGCCAAGAACCTCGTTCCCTTGGAACTGGCTGACTCGGACCGCTTGAAGGACGGTCAAGCGATTGTCGCCGTCGGCAACCCGCTCGGGTTGACGCATAGTGTCGTCTCCGGCGTCGTGTCCTCGGCCAAACGTGAGATCGACGGCCGGCCCATGATTCAATTGGCCATTCCCATCGAGCCGGGCAACAGCGGCGGCCCCCTCCTGGACATGTACGGAAAAGTGCACGGCATCCTGACGATGAAATCGCTGCTGTCGCAAAACGTGGGCTTTGCCGTGCCTATCAATTTGCTCAAGCCTCTGATCAAAAAGCCAAATCCGATTCCCATGTCGCGCTGGCTCACCATCGGCATGCTCGACTCCGCCGAGTGGAAAACGGTGTTCGACGCCCGCTGGAGGCAACGGGCCGGCAGGATTGTGGCGGAAGGCCTGGGCACCGGCTTCGGCGGCAGGTCGCTGTGTCTGTCGCGCCAAGCCACACCGCCTGTGCCCTATGAGGTGGCGGTGACCGTGAAGCTCGACGACGAAGCCGGGGCAGCCGGGCTGGTGTTTTACGCAGACGGCGGCGACAAGCATTATGGGTTCTATCCCAGCGCGGGCAAGCTGCGCCTCACACGTTTCGATGGCCCGGATGTCTTTACCTGGAAGATCCTTAAACAGGAACCGAGTGCCTACTATCGGCCGGGAGATTGGAACACGCTCAAGGTCCGGCTCGAAAAGGAAAGGATACGCTGTTACGTCAACGACCACCTGGTGGCGGAATCGAAAGATACCGGGCTTACCGAAGGCCAGGTCGGCCTGGCTAAGTTCCGCGAAACCCGCGCCGAGTTCAAGGACTTCCAGGTGGCGAAACAAATCCGGGGAGCTCGCCTCTCGGCCCAACTGGTCGAGCGCATCGATCGAACAATCGCCAAGGGCGCGCCGCAAGAGCCAGCGCAGGCGGAGCTTATCGACGCACTGACCCCGGAGGCGGCGGCGAGCATTGCCGTATTGCGCGAGCGCGCGCAGCGGCTCGACCAGCAAGCGGCCCAGCTTCGCGAACTGGCTCTGGCTGTTCATCAAAAGCGGACACAGGCGGACCTGCTGCATGTGCTCCAATCCAAAGACGAGGCGATCGATCTCGTTCATGCCGCTCTGTTGGTAGCGAAGCTGGATAACGATGAGTTGGATGTCGAGGCCTATCGCCGAGACATCGATAGCATGGCCAGGGAACTGAATGCCGCTATCCCCAAGGATGCAAACGAGAAGGCCAAGCTTGCCGCCCTGAACAAATACTTTTTCGAAGAACATGGTTTCCACGGCAGCCGCACAGACTATTACAGCCGGGCGAATAGTTACCTCAACGAAGTAATCGACGATCGCGAAGGCATCCCAATCACACTGAGCGTTCTGTACATGGAACTTGCTCGGCGCATCGGCCTGAAGGTCGTAGGAGTCGGTCTACCCGGCCACTTCTTTGTCAGGCACATCCCACCGAAAGGGGAGCCGCAGCTGATCGACGTGTTCGAAGGCGGCCAGGCATTGAGCGAAGCGGATGCACGGCGGCGCGTGAAGCTTGTGACCGGCGAGCCTGCCAAGGATGAGCAGCTCGCTGCCGTCGGCAAGAAGCTCGTCATCGTTCGTATGCTCCATAACCTGATGGGCACCACGCGCGAGGACGGCGATGTGAAGGGGGCCCTGCGTTATCTCGATGCGATCCTGGCCGTCGCACCTGAGGCCAGCGACGACCGCCTGATGCGTGCCGCGGCTCGATTTCAGGACGGCAATCGCCGCGGAGCTTTGGAAGACGTTGATTGGATACTGGAGCATCGCCCCGACGGCGTCATTCTGGAGCGCGTGATCGATTTTCGTCGTGTGCTTACCAGACCGGAACGCTGAGGCATGAGATCGTCAGCCCAAGAGAATTGCGGCATGAGACGAATCAAGAAACTGAATCGACGGCAAATGCTCCGCCTAAGCGTCGGCACGCTTCTAGGCGCTGGCCTTTGGCCCGGCAGTACGGATGCGGCGGAGGGAAGCAAGGCAGAAGATTTTCACTTCCTCGTCGTGAACGACGTCCATTATCTCGATCGAGGCTGCGGCAAATGGCTAGAAGGGGTTATGCAGCAATTGAAAGGGCATAAGGAGAAGATCGACTTCTGTCTGCTCGTTGGCGACTTGGCGGAAAACGGTCTCCCCAAGCAAATCGCCGCCGTACGCGACATCTTCAAAGGACTCGATAAACCGACTTACTACGTTGTCGGCAACCACGACTACCGGACGCAGGAAGATCGCAAGGCTTTTGAGGAGTTGATCCCTCGTTCGATTAATTACCAGTTCGAGCACCGCGGCTGGCAATTCGTGGGGCTCGACACGACCGAAGGTCTGAAATCCACTAATACTTCCATACCGTCTACCACGTTCCACTGGCTAGACGAAAGCCTTCCCAAACTGGACAAGAAGCGGCCGACCATTCTCTTCACGCATTTCCCGCTTGGCCCCTGGGTCATCGGCCGGCCCAAGAATGCCAGCCAGCTCCTGGACCGCTTCAAAGAGCACAATCTCCAGGCTGTCTTCAACGGACATTGGCACGGCTCCACGGAGCGGCATGTGGGGAAGGTCACGTTGACTACCAACCGCTGTTGTTCCTTTCGCCGGCAGAACCATGACGGCACCAAGGAGAAGGGCTATTTCCTCTGCCATGCCAAGGACGGAAAAGTCGAACGCACCTTTGTGGAAGTCAAGACGGGCTGATACAAAGAACTCTGGTTCTGAATTTCCCGGCGTTGCTGCTTCGTCTCGAGGCGCGTTTCATGCACGACTTTGATGATGCCCTTTCTCCAGGTTCCCCCGAGGACCGCCCCATCGCACCAGACGAACTCGCGCCGCCGCCGGATGTCATCCTTGTCGAGCCCAAGAAAATTGGGCACCCAGTCGTTGCCTGGATCGCGATCGTAACGCTCGTCTGCCTGATTTTCGTTGTGCGCATCGTGATCAGCAGCATGGAACCGCCGGAGGATGAGTCGACGCACGCCAAGGACATGGGCTTCTTGGTGATGAGCCTTCAGGCTAAGTATGTTGTTGGCTTGGCTCACTTAACATCGCAGGGTACCAGTGTGTACACGTCCCTCCAATCCCTCAATACTGGGAGCGTGGACCAACGCTTGGCCTTCGTCGTATTGGCAGGCGAATTGGAAGGACCAGCAGAGGCTGGGAAACAACTCGAGAATCTCCAGAAGAGACTCGACGAACACAAGGAGAAACTCAAGCAATCAGGTGAAGTACTGACTCCGGACCAGAAGCGTCTTCTCGAGGTTCTAGGCAATCTCTACAGGGACTACGAGGACGGCGACATGAAGGCATCGTCCCTGTCCGAGAAGGACCGCGCGCTTCTAGAAGCTGAACTGGGTTGGCTTGGCAAGCTTGCTTTAGCCCCAGCAAAGGGCCCAGATCCTGCTACGCGTCAGGCGATCCTGGACTCAGCAACGCGGACCTTCATCGCAGTGATCGCCACCTTCTTCTTGGCGCTACCGGTAGGTTTTCTTGGTTTCGTTGGGCTCGTCGTATTTCTCATCTTCCTTTTGAGCGGCCGTCTGCGAACCGGCATTCATCCCGGTGGGGCGCGTGGAGGCGTCTACGCAGAAAGTTTCGCACTCTACCTATTCATCTTTTCCGCCATCAATTTCGGTTCGATGGTGGTGCCTGCCGCAAGGGAATGGATGTTGACTATCAGTACGGGTGCAGCAATCCTGAGCCTGGTGCTGGCTCTGGCCTGGCCGGTTCTACGAGGCGTATCGTGGAAACAAGTACGTGAGGATGTCGGCTTCAACCTGGGCCGGCGGCCCGCGCTTGAGCCGGTGATTGGGGTCGGCGGTTATGCAATGACTCTTCCCATACTCGCCGTCGGCGTTCTGATCATGATCATGCTTATGGTGCTGGCGGGAGGCGTTCAGCAACTGTTCGGCGGCGCACCGGATGAATTCAGCCCCAAGACTGCTCCGGCTGCCCACCCGATCGTGTTCGTGCTCATCAATTCGGATTGGTGGACTCGACTGCAAATCTATGTGCTCGCCTGCATTGTCGCGCCACTTGTTGAAGAGACAATGTTCCGAGGCGTTCTCTATCGCCATTTGCGGGAGGCCACTGCCAGGCTGGGCTTCTTCCTGAGCATGTTCCTCAGTTGCATGGTCGTCAGTTTCATTTTCGCGGTCATCCATCCGCAGGGGCTCCTGGCAGTCCCGGTGCTCATGGCGCTTGCGTTTGGATTCAATCTGGTCCGCGAGTGGCGCGGTACCCTCGTGCCTGGAATGGTGGCCCATGGGCTTAACAACGGACTTGTCATAACAGCGACCATCTTCCTGTTCGGCAATTAGGCCATTTGCAGGCGGGGTTCAGCAATCCTTCTGTTCTAACTGCCCGGCTCCGGTGGCGCCGCCAGCGGGCCGAGCGTCGGTCTCTCCGTTTTTGCGTAATCCGGGAAGGTCATGTTCATCGAGATGGAATGGTCGCCGGCGTTAAAGTTGATGGAAGCGTTGTCCCCCAGGGCAGGGTCGCAATAGGTTGGCAGACCAAAGAGGCTGCCGAACGGCGGGATGGAACCGGGTTGAAGTCCTGTAAATTGCTCTACCTCTTCGGCCGTGGCGAAGCGCAACGCCTTCGAACCGAGCGCCTCTTTGACTTTTCGGCTGCTCAGCTTGCGGTCTGCCGGCACCACCAGCAGGACAAAACGCTCGCCCGCCTTCACGACGAGTGCCTTGGCGCCGCTGGCCAGCGTCGTCCCGCGCACCTCCGCGGCCTGCTCGCTCGTATAAACCGGCTCGTGATGCCGGACGCTGAAGGTCGCTCCGTTCTCCTGCAGTGAATGGCGAAGCCGATCAAAAACACTCGGTGTCATTCAATCACCTTGATGTAAAATGGCGACGTATTGGAGGCGCAGTCAGCGACTGCAGTGACGGTTGCCCGCTGCATGATTGCTGGTGACCATTTTACACCGAGATAGGGCTGCACCCTCCATTGACCCGATCCAACTCGATGGACGAGAGGGGAGCTGTTCATGGCGCTTAGCTTGCTAGAGAAGATCGAGCTATTCGATCCGAATCTGCCCCTGGCGGAGGCACGCACCATTCCCAGCGTTTGGTACTTTGATCCCGAAGTCCATGCCGCGGAGCGCAGCTCGGTTTTTGCCGGCACCTGGCAGCAAATAGGCCGCCTCGATCAATTGGCCGAGCCCGGCTCTTTCGTCACGGAAGACGTTGCGGGAGAACCAATCCTGGTGGTGCGCGATCAGGAACGGACGCTCCGGGCATTTTCTAATGTTTGCCGGCATCGCGCAGCCCGCGTCGCGCGTGAACGGCAGGGAAGGTCAGCCGGCTGCGCTACCGGTATCATGGCTGGACTTACGACCTGGCCGGCCGGCTGCGCGGCACGCCGGAGTTCGACGGGGTCGCCGATTTTTGCCGCGAAGATCAAGGCCTGGTGCCGTTGCCGGTAGATACGTGGGGGCCGCTGGTCTGGGTCCGGCCGGAGGTGGCAGCCCAGGCGGCGGCGTTTACTTCTCTGAGTGACTTCCTGGCGCCGTTACCCCAACGGACAGGGGCGCTGGCCATCGAGAGACTGCACTTTGTACAACGCCGGGAGTACACACTTGCCTGCAACTGGAAGGTATTTGTCGACAACTATCTCGACGGTGGCTACCACGTAAATACCATCCATCCCGGCCTGGCTGGCGTCCTGGATTATTCGCGCTATCGTACGGAAACAGCAGGCAACACGAGCGTGCAGAGCAGTCCAATGCGCGCGCCCGACGCTGGCAACGACGACACTTCCGCGGCGAGCGTGCGCGCCGGGGACATGGCCTACTACTGGTGGGTCTTCCCCAACTTCATGGTCAATATGTACCAGGGAATGATGGACACAAACGTGGTGCTGCCCCTGGGCCCGGACCGGTGCCGCGTGATCTTTGATTTTTATTTCGCCAACGAAGGCCCGACTGCGAACGCGCAATTTCGCAACGAGAGCATGGCCGTTTCCCATCAAATCCAGCTGGAGGACATTGCGATTTGCGAGGATGTGCAGAAAGGCCTGGGCAGTCGATCGTTCAACACCGGCCGCTTCAGCGTCCGCCGGGAACTGGCGGGCTATCATTTTCACTGCCTGCTCGCACACGTTCTCCGGGAGCGCGCACGCGTGGTGCGGGACGACCGTGACGCAGAGGCAGCCGCCTACCACGCAGAGGGAAAGCCCCCCGGGGAGAGGACGTAACCCTGGCGGGCGCCCGGGGGCCCTCCGCGGCAAGCCACGTTTTGCCCCAAGCCCCCCGCGAACGCATCCTTACTTCACAGGAATCGGGGGCGTATATGGGTAACCATGTGCGTCATCATAGCATGGCTTGCAGCAGGAATTGCAGCAAGACTGCTGCTGACAGCAGCGGGCGCGCCAGCAGCAACAACCCGACGGCAGCACAAGCGAGAGCAGGGCGATCAGCGCAAGATAACGGCGGGGAATCATCGGGATCACTCCTTTGTTGCTGGGAAAGCGAGACGGCCAACGAGAGCGCCGGCGCCTCTGAGGGGATGCATCCCACCGGCCAGTCGTCCTGCCGAGCAGCCTGCGGATGTCTGTGGAGAGTATGCGCGGCCATCCTGGCGAATCAATGCAATTCTCCGCGGCCTAATTTTTTTTCGTCGGAAGGCTGGTAAGATGTTCGACGTACGCGGAGGACAGGAGAGGTAGACGTTGCCCTAGTGGAAACAAGTGCCGCGACTGTCGCGTTTTCACTGCCCGAAAATGCGCCCTGCTGAGAGGGAATTCCGTGATTGGCTCATGCCAGCTGCTCCTGGCGCTATCATTTCTAAGCCAGAGCCCAGCGGTGCCCGTGCACACACCTGCATGCGTCGATGACCGTCTGGTCATCGAGCTGGTAGCGCGGGAGCCCGACATCGTGACGCCGACAGGCCTCGCCGTGGATGAGCGCGGCCGGGTTTGGGTGATTGAAAATAACACGCACGAGCGTCCAGCCAATTACCAGGGTCCACCGAGCGATCGGGTGCGTGTTTTTGACGACTTCGACGACAACGGCCACGCCCGCCGCATCCGTACATTTGCCGAGGGCTTTCACAATGGGATGGGCCTCGCTCTCGGCAGGGACGGCTCTGTCTATGTTGCCACCCGCTCCGACATTCACTTGCTGCGTGATACCGGCAACCGCGGCAGCGCCGACGAACGCCGGGTCATCGTCAAACTTGAAACAACCGGAACGTACCCTCACAACGGTCTTTCGGGACTCGCTTTCGATCCGCTTGGCGACCTTTACTTCGCACTGGGAGAGAACCTGGGAGCGGCGTACAAGCTGATTGGCTCCGATGGCAGCTCGCTCTCAGGCGGAGGGGAGGGGGGCAGTATTTATCGCTGCCGGCCCGACGGAAGTCAATTGCGCCGCGTGGCGACCGGCTTCTGGAACACCTTCCACCTTACGTTTGACGGTTTTGGCCGGTTATTTGCCGTGGACAATGATCCTGATTCTCGCGGTCCCTGCCGTCTCATGCACATCGTCACCAATGGGGACTACGGCTACCGGTATCGCAACGGCCGCAAAGGTCTTCACCCATTCACGGCCTGGAATGGCGAATTGCCCGGCACGCTGCCTATGGTGGCCGGCACTTCGGAGGCGCCGTGCGGAGTCGTCGCCTATGAGTCGACCGGTCTTCCGCAGGAATACCGCGGCGACTTGCTGGTCACCGCGTGGGGCGATCATCTGGTCGAGCGCTTCAAGCTCGTCGCCAAAGGGGCATCCTTCGTGTCCCAGGCGCGGCCAATGATTCGCGGCGATGAGAATTTTCGCCCTGTGGGCATTGCCACCGCTCCTGACGGATCCCTCTATCTCAGCGACTGGGTTGATAAGTCTTATCCGGTCCATGGCAAAGGGCGAATCTGGCATATCCGCATGAAGACCCCGCCCGCCGACGATGGTCTGCGCGTTTCTCAGGTAGCGGGACTCGATCTTGCAAAGCTGCGCCAGCTCCTTGACCAACGCAAACAAGAGATCCGCAGCGCTGCCGGCCGAACGTTGGCGCTAAGAGGACCGGATGGCAAAAAGGTCCTCGCTGATGTGCTGCGCGAAGACAAGATCGCGCGCGCGCGCGTGCATGCTCTCTGGGCGGCCGCGACACTCAAGCGCCCAGCCGCAATCGAACTTATCTCGCCCGCGCTGAGCGATTCGGCGCCAGAGGTGCGTGCGGAAGCCGTGCACCTTCTCGAATGTATCCGCTCGCAGGATGACAAGCAGATCGAAGAGCGTATCTTGGAATTGGCGCTCAGGGACGCATCCGCATGGGTGCGCCGCCAGGCCATTGCGGAACTGAGCGGCAAGGACGCCCTGGAGCACCTGGTTCCCTTGCTGGCGGAGAAGGATCCGTTCCTATTCTGCGCGGCCATGGAGACATTGGGTCGATCAAACGCCGGCAGCTTGCTCTTGCAGCATGTTGACGCAGCCGACCCGGCCGTGAGGATTGGAGTCCTGCTGGCATTGCGCCGCGCGGGGACGGCGGAGGGCCGTGCGTCTTTACCCAGGTTTTTGGCCGACCCGGACCCGGGGGTTCGACGTGCTGCCATTCAGTGGGTTGGCGAGGAGCGTCTTCACGACCTTGCCCCTCTGTTGAATGCCGCGGCCGCTCGCCCGCCGGTCACCCGCGAAGTGTTCGAGGCGCTGCTGGCAACCAATGAGTTCCTGGCCGGAGCACACCGGAAGCCTACTGATGAGCCGAGCGGCGAAGAATACATCGCGAAGTTCGTGCGCGATCGTTCGCAGCCTGCTGCCATTCGCGCCGTGGCGTTGCGCATGCTCCGGCCCGATTGTCCCACGCTTGGACACGACATGCTCTCCGGCTTCCTCAACGGCAAGGAAGAAAGCTTGCGCTGGGAAGCGATGCAAACACTTGCCTTGCGTGCGGATTTGAAGTCGCAGGCGATGCTTGTCAAACTAGCGCGGGATCCTCAGATGGGACATGCCTTGAGAGCGGAAGCGGTTTGGGGCCTGGCACCCTCGGCGGCCAATGTGCCGGCGACTCGCGACCTGCTCATCGCATCTCTGGACGAACCTGCTCTGCGACGCGAAGCTCTGTGTTCGCTGCGCGGAGCCGTCGACAAGCCCGCCGTCGAGAAAGCTCTTCTGGGGCTGTGGGACAAGGTTACCAAAGATTCGTCGGTGGACGCGGAGAGCCGTCGAGAGCTGGCCGATCAACTTGTTCTTGCCTGTGGATCTGCGAAGAACCAAGAGATCCAGCAGCGTCTCAAAGCGATTCGCCTCACGGCGAACCCGCAGCCGCGCACGAGTGCCGAATGGCGGGCAGCCCTTGTCGGACATGGAGATCCAGAAGAAGGACGGCGCGTTTTCTTTCACGCGAACGGACCGCGCTGCTTCGCCTGTCACCGCGTCGACGGCCGCGGCGGCGCCATTGGGCCGGACCTCTCCAACATAGGCCGCGGCTCCAGTCGCGATAAACTTATCGAGTCGATCCTCGACCCGAGCAGGGAAATCGCTCCACAATATGTTTCGTGGGTTATCTCGACCCGGGACGGCAAGCTGCACACCGGCGTCATCGTGGACGAGGGGCCCAACAGCACGATCACGGTTGCCGATGCCCAGGGCAAACTCGATGTCATCAACCGCACCGAGGTCGAAGAACGGCGCGCATTACCCACTTCCATCATGCCGGAAAAGCTCAACGAGCTAATGACGCGGCGCGAGTTTCTGGACCTCATCGCCTTTCTCGAAGGGCGCAAATGACGTTTGCGAATCCGTGAAGTGATTAAAGGAGAGTCTGAAGCTCGTCTTCGTTCAATGGCTTGCAGAAAGTGCAGCCGGCGAGCCACTGACCGTAGCTCGTCGGAGTGACCCGAATGATCGACGCCAGGACCGAGCGCGAATCGTTGGGGGTCGCGCCCTCCAGATGCACGTTCAGGACCGTGCCGATTTCGAAGCGACGGCCAAGAAGCAACGCAATTCCCTCGAGCGAAAGGTCCTGCACGATTGCAGGCCAGGACTCGGCGGGATCCTCCGAATCTGGATGAAACGACGTACTCATGGTGCAGGAAGTTCCCAGGATACAGGGAAAACGCACCGAGGCCCGCTGTTCTGCGACGGAGGGCAAATCGGGATGGGCAGCGACCGTGTCGGCCGCCCCGGGCAGGAGCAGCTCGGGCTTGCTGCCGGCGGGTTTCTTCGGTCGCAGGTTATTCAGAAACGCCAGGCAACTGGCAGGGCGCTGAGCCGGGTCCGGGTTCATGGCCGCGCAAATGGCTTGATCGACGGCGGGGCTCAGGTCTGGGACAACGTCGCGCGGCGGGATAAGTTCATTGCGCGCCTGTCTCTTGATCACGTCCAGGGCGTTGGACGCCTTGAAAGGCAACTGGCCGGTAACGGACATGTACAAAGTTGCCGCCAGGGAATAAATGTCGCAGCGTGCATCGACGTGCGCGGCATCGGTGTACTGCTCCGGAGCCATGAAATGGGGCGTGCCCAGCACGCTTACCGGCCCTGTGAGCCTGAGGTCCGCGAGCGAATCCTTGACCAAACCGAAGTCCGCAAGCTTCGTCTTCCCGTCACCCTTGAGCAAAACGTTGTCCGGCTTGACGTCGCGGTGGACCATGCCGTGCTCGTGGGCATACTGCAGGGCCTGGGCGACCTGTGTGATAATGCCGATCGCCTCTTCTTCAGAAAAGCGTCCAGCTCGATCGATGCGTTGACCCAGACTCTCCCCCTCGACGAACTCCATGACCAGGTAGGAAGTCGACGCGTCCTGGCTAAATGCCAGCGCTTGAACGATATTTGGATGGAGGAGTTTGGACGTGGCCCGAAATTCTTGCTGGAAGCGTTTGACCAAAGTCGGGTCCTTGGCCATGTTGGCTCTGAATACCTTGATGGCAACGAGCGCGCCGGTCAGGCGGCTGCGGCCTTTGTAGACCACGCTCATGCCGCCGTCGTCAATTTTTTCCAGGACCTCGTAGTCCGGGATCGCCTTGAACGACCGTTTCAGTAAGAAGTTTGAAACCATAGGTGGTTTCCTCGGGATGGGCTTTGCGCCGCGTCCAAACTCTAGCTCACAGATTATCTCGGGGCCACATATCGGTAATCCGGGGGCAGCGCTGGGTCCGGACCACGGGCTGCAGCTAGTCCGCTCGGCTCCCAGCGCGAGACATTTGCGGGATACGACGGCGCCTCGAGAGAGTCGGGTTCTGGCGAGCCCCAGAGGGCTTGCCAATTTTGCAGACCATGGATTCCAGCGGGGACTCCATCAACTTCCACCCAATCCGCCGTGCCGTAGTAGCGGTTGCCGCGGCCCCGCCATGCTGCGATGTGTTGCCAACGAGTCCGGACAGGAATCTGCCGGAAGCTGAGCAACGCCTCGTGGAACGTAAACTCGTTTCCATCCGCCTCGAAATCGATGCCGCGCGCCAATCCCTGGAAGCCCGCCAGTCTGCCCGATCGGACCACATTACCTTCCAGCACGAGGCGAACATTCCCCTCGTGGCCCTTATCGGGAGGAGCGCAGATACACAGGGCGGCCCCTTCCGGATTGGCAATGTCAATCGAACTGCCGCTCAGACGGATGCTGCACGAGGAGGCCTGGTCGGGCTCGACGAAAAGGGCCAATGCATAGGCGACCAGCATGCAATTCGTCATCTCCACGGTCCGAGGAGCGCGGCACACGATCGCTCCCGAGCCACGCGGCACGATGATCCGACAACCGAGAAGACGAAGAGGAGCGCGCTCGCAAACGAGCACAGGGGCGCTGCCTTGAGGCACAGCCGACACGCCGAAGCCATCACGGCGCAATTCCAATCCCTCGAGAGCGAGACTTCGGTCGGACGTCAGCATCGGCTGCCAGGCGCGTTCCGCAGACCTGGTCGCATACTGAAACACCGGCCGAGTTCCTTTCGCTGCCTTGATCGTCAGCGCTTTGCCGCGCAGTTCCAAAGGTTCTGTGACAAAGGGACCGTTACCGTGAATGGTGATCGTGTCGCCGTCGTGCGCGGCCGCGAGAGCCTCGCGCAGGCTGGCAAACGCCCGCGACTGGCTCTCGGTCACGAACGGAGTACGAAGCGAGACCTGCACTTCCCTGGCAGGAAGCTGGGCCACGGCGCGTGGCGTCTCTCCGGCCGCCGCGGCTTCGGGGATTTCAGCCTGTGCTGTCGCAAATCCAGATTCCCCCTTCGGTTCTTCGCTGGAGCCGCGCGTGAACCAGGCGGCGAGCGGACCTATCGAAGACGCGATCAGCAAGACGGCCAGCGTGACGAGGCGCGATCGGCGCCGGCGCTTCCTGGGGACGACATGCCCTCCGTCGCTTCGGGGGTGTGCAAGATCGGAGCCGTCCCTGGTCTCCAGTGCGGTATCACACTCCACCTCGCTGGCTGGCAGGCCGTCAGGGACGAGATCGAGTTGCAGTTCTTCCTCCTCGATGCGCGCTTGCGAGCCCCAGAGAGGGTTCGACGCTCGTGGGAGAGCCTGCGGCTGGCTCTCCGTCGCAGCATCTGCACACCTGCCGATGCCCGAGCCGTCGATCCGGCCGCACGCCTGCCTGAGGGCATGCACCATGCTCGAGCAGGATGGGTAGCGCTCATCCGGCTCGAGGCACGTGGCTCGGGCAAGCACAGCGCGCTCCGGTTCCGGCACTTCTCCGAAATTCAATTTTCCTTGCAAGTGCGCAAAGTAGGCTCCGGCAGTCGATGCGGCATCGAACGGCAGCCGGCCGGAACGGAGTTCGTAGTAGCTGATAGCGAGCGAGTACTGGTCGCTAGCCGCGCTCGGCAGGCTCTTCGAGAGAATTTCGGGCGGCAGGTAAGCTGCCGACCCCATCAGGTCCGTGCTGGCGGGATCGCCGACAACGCGTGCGATGCCCAGATCGCAAACCTGGGCAGCGTTGCTGACAATCAAAATGTTCTGTGGCTTGATGTCGCAATGCTGAATGGCTATCGGTCCGGAGCCCAGGTCATGAATGGGGCGATTGAGATGGTCGATGGCCCGCGCCGCATCGGCAAGAAAATCGAGAAGTTCGTCCACCGGCAGGCCGGGCAAGCCAGCTTGCTGGCACTCCTGCAAACGGTCCGCCAGGCTCTTGTCGCCAAGGCCCATGGCGATGATGAGTTCCACATCCCGATGTTTGACGGGGGATTTTCCCGGTGCGCATGGTTCTTCGAGCAACCCTTCGTCCAGGAAGCCGCCCTGGCTGTCTTTGAGCCAAAATGCCAGGATCGGGACGAGGTTTGGATGGCGGATCCGCTTGAGCAAGCGCAGAGAACGAAATTCCTTGACCGCTTGGGTATTCGCCAGCTTGAGAATCTTGAGGGCCGCGTCTGTGCCGCCCGGGCCATTCGCCTTCCAAATCGTACTGAACTTACCGCGCGCGAGAAGGCTGGCCAGGCGGAAGCCGGGAACGGGCTCGTCTCCTGCCTTGTAAGAGCGTGCCATCGGCGGCCTCAGAACGCGACGATCCATCTCCTCTCTTCCGGGGGGTGAGGAGCGGACCTGGCGCTGCGCGGTGGATATCCCTGGAAATCATACTTTGCGGAACGGCGCGAAAGCCTCTCATCCAGGACTGAATGCGCAGATTTGGGCCCTCGGAAGGCCAGAATGTAACGCGGTCTTTCGCGCAGCAGCAATAAGTTGTACCGACGACGTGCATGAACCGGCGCAGGAAGGTTGCAGCGTTGCAGGGAAGGCGCGCGGCTAGTGCTCTGTCAGTCTTCGACTGACGGGTCGACCAGCGGCCCACGCATAAGAGAAAGAATTATGATGAAGAGTAAGATTTGGAAGAGGATTAAGAGCATGAGCATGAGAAAGAGCATGACTCAATTGGCAGCTTTGCCTTTGTCGTATTCGCGTGTCGAGTTTCTCTTGATCAACCCCATGAGCATCCGCACGATTTTTTGAAGCCGTTCTTTTCCGGGAAGAATTTGGTCCGGTGTCAACTTGGTTTTGGCAACGAGAATGTCCAGACCTGCGGCGCACTCGAGTGCGGAGCCATGCGCGATATCAAAGAACCGGCAGCGATCCTTCGGTCCGTATTTGCCGTTGCCTTCGGCGATATTGAGTGGGATCGAAGTGGCTGCCCGGTCCAGCTGATCTTTGACTTCACCGATTCGCGCTGTCCCTTCCAAGAGCGCCGAGAGCCAACCAATGAAAGCGATCGCCTCTCGATACACTTCTAGTTTCTCATGATCAAACCAGCACTCCTGAGACGCAGGCATGACATCCTACTCTTCATCTGGATCCTACTCTTCCTTCAAAGTTTGTCCCGTCGGGGTCAAAGATTGACCCAATAGTAGCCTCCGTAGCGATTCACGGGCTCTCCGTTGCGCGCACGAAATGAAAAGGGTGTCTCTTTTCGTAGAGCGCGAGCCTGGCGGCGATTTAATACGTCCGACTTGCACCCTGCTCTCCGCCGGCGACATCGACCCGTCAGGGCTTGGACCTACATCACCGTGCACGATTCCGCTGATACTAGCCCGAAGCGTCAGCGAGGACCTCGCTAACGCTTCGGGCTAGTATCAGCCGATTTGCACACGGTCATTTAGTTCGATCCTTCCCGTTTTTATTCTTGGTTTCCAGCTCAGCGAGTGCCTGTTTGACGGTCTCCTCCAGAACTTGCTGCGCGTTCCGATCCTTACCCATAGTCGCGAAGAGCTGCCAGCCACGTTTCCCGCGCTTACGGAGTTGTCTCGCCGTCGGCCGAATGAGGATTTGAATCCGGGAGTCCTTGGTCAACACGGCATAGCGCATCTCCGTCGCCAGGGCGTCTACGTAATTGTGCTTTTTGTTGGTCAGGCTGATCATGCGACATTTCTCCCACGGTCAAGTCGAACGAAACTGCGCGAAAAAACTAGCGAAGCGCATCTGGAAATGCAAAGTTTCCGGCATGCTGATGATTATTCTATGGGCGGCAGCGCGTTCGCGCAGTCCAATGAGGGCATTCCCTGTTGGCTCTGGCGTCGTAATTCTTGCCGGCAGCGCCTATCCTATGCGGTCGCTGGTGCTTGCGCTTCACCCCCGCTTCCCCGCAAGCGGCGAAACGCAGGCGCCCGGACCTGCATGCGCAAGAGAAAACCCCGGCTTCCACTTGGGAGCTGGGGTTTTGCTTGCTACTAGCAACAGGCAGGGAATACCGAACAAGATCAACTGAACTCGCCGCGGATGTATTCCTGGGTCGGCTTTTCCTTGGGATCTTCGAAAATCTGCGTCGTGTCCCCGAACTCGACCAGATAGCCGGTCCGGCCACCCTGGCTGGTGTCCACATACAGAAAAGCCGTCTTGTCCGCGACGCGCTTCGCCTGCTGGAGGTTATGGGTCACAATGGCGATCGTGAACTTCTGCTTCAGTTCCTGCATGAGGTCTTCGATCTTGCGCGTCGCAACGGGATCCAGCGCGGAGCAGGGCTCGTCCATGAGGAGCACCTCTGGCTCGGTCGCGATCGCCCGAGCAATGCACAGGCGCTGTTGCTGCCCACCGGAGAGCGACAAGGCGCTCGCATGGAGCTTGTCCTTGACCTCGTCCCACAGTGCCGCGCCCCTCAGCGCCGATTCAACTTTTTCCTTGACGTTGCCGCGGTAGCCGTTCAGGCGCAGCCCAAAAGCTACATTGCGGAAAACACTCATGGCGAATGGATTGGGCTGCTGGAAAACCATGCCGATGTAGCGGCGGACCGCGACCGGGTCGACCTTTTTGTCGTAAATGTCCTTGCCGCGAAAGCGCACGTGACCGTGAAAGCGGAAGCCGCGGACCAGGTCGTTCATCCGATTCAAGCAACGCAGAACCGTGCTTTTTCCGCAACCGGACGGTCCAATGAACGCGGTGACCGTTTTCTTTTCGATCAGCACACGCGTGTCGCGCACCGCCTTGAAGTTGCCATAATACAGTTCCTTGAGGTCCACATCGATGATGTGGCCGTTTGCAGAAGCGCCGCCAGCCCCATTGCCATGAGTCGTTGTCGTCATCTGCGCTGCTCCTATAGTCGTCTGGACCACCTGGAAGCGGCCTGTCCGCTGAGGTTCAATCCCAGCACCAGGAGGACAAGCACCAGCGAGGCGGCCCAGGCGATTTCTTTTTGATTCTCGAAAGGCGATTTGGAGAAGTTATAGATCAGCACGGCCAACGAGGCCGTGGGTTCCATTACCTGCCGGCTCATCCAGTAATCGCTGAACGTCATCGTGAACAGCAACGGCGCTGTTTCCCCTGCGGCCCGTGAGACGGCGAGAAGTACGCCGGTCAGGATTCCCGGCGAAGCAGTGGGCAGCAGAATGTGCAAGACTGTCTGTGTCTGGGTTGCTCCCATGCCGATGGCCGCTTCCCGCATGCGCGCAGGCACCATTCGGAGCGCCTCTTCCGAGGTCAGCAAGATCGTGGGGAGCATGAGCAAGGCCAGTGCGACGCCGCCTGCTAGCGGAGAGAACTTGCCGGTGAGCAAGACAACCGTCGTGAAGGCGAAGACCCCTGCCAGGATGGAGGGCAATCCCGTAAGTACTTTCGCCGAGAAGCGGACCGCCGTGGCCGTTCGGCCCCTTGGCCGGATCTCCGCGAGGAAAACACCCCCCAGAACGCCGATGGGTACGCTGATTAAAGTGGCAATCGCGACAACGAAAACCGTTCCCAGGAGAGCGTTGCCGATGCCGCCCCCCGCCATTCCCGCGGCGGGCGGCAGCTCGGTCAGGAGCGCCAGGCTCAAACGACGCCCTCCGCGCCAGACGAGCATGAACAGCACAGAGAAGAGCGGCACCATCGCCAGCACCGTCAGCAGGCAGATCACCACGCTCATGCAGTAGCTGAACAAGGCCCGCGATGAGCGCAGGGTCTTCTCCAGACTCGGAAGATCAATTGCTTCGGAGGCGGGTAGGGCACTCTTCTCATTCATTGCGCGCCTCCCTCGACTCCGGCGATCGGCACGATCCGGAGAGAGCCTCGACAAGAATGGGATAGGGTTTGTTCAGTGGCCGCATCGTTTCACCTTGCCGGGGCGGCAGCAGCGGTACCGCGCATGAGGATCAATTCACCCAAGACATTGACGATCAACGTGAGGGCCAGGAGCACGAGCGCTGCGTACATCAAGACGCCCAGTTCCATGGGCGAAGCAGCCTCCGGGAACCGATTGGCCAGGAGTGCCGCCAGCGTGTTGCCCGGCGAAAACAACGACCAGCTGATGGTACTTGTGCTGCCGACCAACATCGCCAGTGCCATGGTCTCACCCAGGGCCCTGCCGAAGCCGAGGATGATGGAGCCATAAATCCCTCGAGAAGCCGTCGGCACAATGACCGTGCGGATGGCCTCCCATCTCGTCGCCCCCAGACCGTAAGCTGCCTCGCGCAACCTCGGGTTGACCGAGGCGAGCGCGTCCCGCGAGATGGCGCTCACGGTTGGCAGAACCATAATCGCCAGCACGGCTGCCGCTGGCAGCATGCCGACGCTGAGCAAAGGCGTGCCAAATATCGGGATCCAGCCGAGATGGTCATGGAGCCAGTTGCATGGCGGACGAATCGTTGGGATGACCACGAAGATTCCCCACAGTCCGTAGACGACACTGGGGATGGCAGCCAGGAGATTGACGATGTGCTTGAACAAGTCTTGAAGCCACGGGGGGATGAAGTCCTCCGTCAGAAAGATGGCGACTGCGACACCGAAGAGCGAGCCGAGCGCCACACCCAGTAACGAGCTATAGAGTGTTCCCCAGATCTCCGGAAGAATTCCGAACTGTTCTTTGCCGGCGTTCCAGGTCGTGCCGCTAACGAATGACAATCCGTAGCCCCTTATGGCGGGACTGGCCTGGATCGCAATCAGACAGACGAGAAGCACCATGACCACGACAATGAGCGAAGCCAATCCTCTGGCCAGGGCGCGAAACGAGCGGTCCAGGATCAACTCGCTGGAAGTGGGCGGGCGTGAGATTGTGGGCTGCTCTTGAGTCATGAGCCCGCCGCCTCCCGGGGCAAAAGGTGCGCGTGACGTAACTGGCGAGGAATTTCGTCCGGGCCGCTTGCCGTCAAGGATCCTGTTTCCATGTGATCGACCGCTTCCTTGACCTTTTGGACGACGTCCTTGGGAAGAGGGATGTAGCCAAGGTCCGCGCTGAATCCTTGCCCTTCAGCAAGGCAGAAGGAAAGAACCTCTTTCAGCGTCTGCGCCTCCTGGGCGTTGGCATAGTGCTTGCGGCAGAGTAGCCAGGTGTAGGTCACGATGGGATAGGCGTCGGGATTCTTAACCGGGTCAGGGACTCTAATCTGCAGGTCCTCGGGGATTGAAGCGCCTTCGAGCGCTTTCCGGCAGTCCTCTAGGTCAGGGTGAATAAACTTGCCCGCGTGATTCTGGAGAGCGGCCATCGGCAACTTGGCGAGATCGGCGAAGCCATATTCGAGATAGCCGATCGCCCCTGGCGTGAGCTGGATGAGAGCAGCCACGCCGTCGTTGCCTTGTGCAGCGATCGATTCTTTCCAGCTGACGGATTTGTCGACGCCCGGAAGCCATTTCATGCCGACACGCGCATCCTCGCCGACCGCATGCAAATGATTGGTGAAGGCGAATGTGGTGCCGCTGCTGTCGGCCCGTGTAACCACAGTGATCGCGGTGCTCGGCAAGTGCAGGTTTGGATTTTCGCGAGTGATCTCCGGGTCGTCCCACGCTGTAATTTCGCGCAGGAAGATGCCGAGATAGGCTTTTCGCGACAACTTGAGCGGGCCGGATAACTCCGGAAGGTTGTAGCAGAGAACGATACTTCCCGCAGTCATCGGCAACAGACTGACGCTGCCGAACGCTAGCGGAAGTTTGCCAATCTCCGATTTTGACATGCCGGCGTCGCTGGCTCCAAAGGTGACCAGCTCTGCCGTGAACTGGCGGATGCCGGCTCCGCTGCCGACGGGTGTGTAGTTAATCCGAACCTCAGGATGCTGTTTGTAGTACTCAAGGAACCAGCGTTTGTAGAGCGGAGCTGGGAAAGTAGCGCCCGATCCTTGCAGGGTAATATCGCCTTGCGGGGGTGAACAAGAGGCAAGCATCAAGCAGGAGGCCGCTGCCACCCAATAAATGAGCGAACGCGGGCCTTTCATGACGACTCCAGATCCGGCGGCGGCGGTTGCTTTCACTCATTGGTCTTAACCCCTGCGCATCGAGTCTGCTAGTGGGCCGACAGGAAATTCATCAAATCTTTATGATGCGTTCGCGTGTCGCAAGAATGGGCCTACACGGCTGAAGTCGCTGCAGACTCGACGCAGTCGAGAGAATTCTCCAAGTGAGGCATGGATCCAGTCGGTGCCTCCCTTGACATCCCAGTGCCAGCGGTTGCGTGTGCAACCGATCATTAAACCCATCTCGACTGCCTTCCCGGACCTTTCTCGTTCTCTACACGATGATCACACTGTCCGCGATTAGATTTCCTTCTCAAGCAGTTGTATTGTTCCGGCGTCACCTGTGGACGCTTTCGGCTTCCTGGAGAGTCCCGTGCGGACGCCGGCCTGGTGATCCTTCCCGTTGCACCTGTTGAGGAGTACCCCATGAAGGATCTTGTGCGGCACTTGTGCGCTGCTTGGCTGGCCGCAAGCAGCCGTTCCTGAACCTGCGACGCTTGGCCTTTTCGCATTTGGCGGCGCTGGTCTGCTAGGCCTGCTCTACCGCCGGAAAAGCGTGCGATTTGCCTAATAATACAAGCACGTCAACTCTGGAGAAGCCGGGGCAACGCGACCGATGCACCACACGGGGCGCCCGGCTCTTCCCTCCTTGTGACACGGTCCGCGGACCGTGTCACAATCTTCTATCCCCTGGTTCGACTGGTTGCCCGGCGTAGCGAGGGAGCTGTCTTAGGGCACGCCGTGGGCCGCGTCGCTCAGGAATTCCGGCGACGACAGAAACTCGATCACCACCTGGTCGATGGTCGAGGATTTGCGCGTCAACGAGCTCACCCAGGAGGCGACACTCGCGGAATCCCCGGCACGGTGCAGGAACGCACTGTAGAAGCTGTTGACGGCCAGGGTCGCGGATTCCGACGAGAAGAGGAATCCATCGATCACGGCCGCACGGGATTTGCCATTGTCCAGCTGTTGTAGCCAAAAGGCAACGCCGCCGCTATCGGCCTGTCGCCCCAACAAGGTGAAATACAAGCTGTTAACAAAGGTCGCATTGCTCGCGTGCGCCGCCGTGTACTCCGGCGACGTCATGATGCCCTCGATTACCTGTTGTTCCGTGCCGCCATTCTCAAGCATGTCCACCCAGTGCGCGCTGCCGGGATCCGCGGCGCGACCCAAGAATTGCTCGTAGTAGGAGTCCACCTCGTCCTGGCGATGCTCCTGGGAATTGAAGATGGCTGTAGCGACCTGCGCTGGTGTCATTTGGCCGCTACGCAGGTCCAGTACCCAATTCGCCAGGCCACCCGGCTCCGCCGGACGATCGAGAATGGTTTGGTACAAGCCGCGCACGTACGCGGTGTTGGCGTCCGCGTTGGGATGGGGGACGAACAGGTCCGCCTGCGGGTAAACCGGGTAGGCCACACTGTACACAACATTGCCAAAATTAATGCCCGTCACGTTGCTGGAAGCATCAACCACTCGGCTGCTCCCGGCACCGGTGACGACCACGTTGGGGTACTGTGTGACTTCCCGCACGGTGTAGCTGCCGGGGGTCAAGCCCGTGAACAGGTACGGGTCGTTAGGAGCGGTAGTGATGGACGGATCGCCAGGGTCGAGGTGCCCGGAATTGTGCAAGTCGAGAAACACGACAATGCCACCGAGACCGGGTTCGCCGGGGTCGAGGGTTCCATTGTTGTTGAAATCGGTAAAAACGGTCCCGCTGATGCTGACGGTCGGCGGAGGATGAGGCGTATTGGCCAAAATCCCGGCCGACGTTCCCGACGTCAGGCTGCTGGCACTGGCCCGGATGGTATAGGTCCCGGCGGCGTCCAGGGTCAGATTGGCAAAGGCGGCCACACCGTCAGACGCGGCCTGGCTCAGCGTACCGCCCAGGTTGCCGGGACCACCGGCCAGCGCCACGCTCACCGTGCCGCCATAGGTTGTGTCCACGTTGTCCAGGATATCTTCGGCGCTAACCTCCACCGTGAAGGTGTGGTTGACGGTGACACTGGCAGGGGCCGTCGTCACGACCAGGTGGTTGGTTGTAACCTGGATATTATCGGTTGTGACTCCGGTCAAACCGTCTGCACTGGCGTGGATTGTGTAAGTGCCGAAGTGGTCCAGCGTCAGGTTGCCGAAGGTCGCGACTCCATCGACCGCGGCAACGCTCAGAGTGCCGCCAAGTGTGCCCGGCCCACTGGCCAAGCTCACCGTCACCGTGCCGTTAAAGGAGGTGTCGGTTTCGCTGTCGATGTTCTGCGCGGTGATTACCAGCGTAAAGACATTGCCGGAGACGACACTGGTTGGCACCTGCGTGACAGCAAGAGAGTCCGAGTAGTTGGTCAGGTCGAAGGTGGCGGTCTGGTTTTGGCCGGCTGCAGAGGCGGTAACCGTGTAGCTGCCCGCGAAATCGTTCGCGATGGCGGTCACACTGGCCTGACCGTCTGTGATCGTGGCTGTGCTGCCACTCAGATTGGCAGCCTGGCTGTCCAGGCCCGTTTGCACGGCGAAGGTGATCACGCCGCCGTCAACCGGCTCGAGCGGATTGTTGGCGGTAACGGTTACGCCCAGCGGATCGGCGAAGGAGCTGTTCAGTCGTGTCGACTGTGGAGAGCTGCCACTGTCTACTGTGAGCGTGAAGCCCTGGGACTGAAACGCGCCGATGTCCGGTGCTCCGCCGAGGGGCCGGTCGGCGCCGCGCTGGTCGGTGGCGTAGTAGACCCCTATCCCGGAGGCGTGGCTAACGGGATCGAGACGAGTCACTGTCAGCGTATTGTTTACCAGGTTAACGCTCGTGACAACCATGACCTCGCCGCCGATCTCGATGTCGTAATTGCCCGGGGTGCTGGCGATGGTGCTGGCATCGGCGACGTGCAGGACCGTATCGAGGATCGTTACCGGCGCCGTGAGCGTGGTCAGGGCGCCACCGGCAGCGAGCGCGGGACTGCCGGGCAGCAGGGCTGCGGTTTGCGTCGGCCCGCCATAGTTGCCAGGCTCTGTCAACAGGACATTGTCGACGCCGACAATGTTGCCGTTGGCGTCGTCGTTACTGATACCGGACAGTCCGGTGCCGTTGTCAATCAAGTTGTGAGCACTGGCGGAATTAACGGCGGAGCCGGCGACGGCCGGCCCGTTGTCGGCCAGGAGCGAGCACTGTAACGTCAACGTGCCGCTATTGTAAATCCCGTTGCCCGCGTTGGCTTCGTTGCCGGAGATGGTCACGTTGCTCAGCGTCGTCGAGCCGTCATTGTCGATCGCTCCACCATTCTGCTCAGCCTCGTTGTTAAAGAAGCTCGAGTTGCGCGCCGTGACATGTCCGTCGGAGTTCTCCAGGGCGCCACCGCTGCTGGCAGTGTTGTCGCTCACGGTGGAATCACTCACCGTCATGGCGCCGGTATTAAAGATGGCGCCGCCGGTGCCGGTGGCCGAGTTGCTTTCGAGAGTCGTGTTTTCAATCGTCGCGACTCCCGCATTGTAAAGAGCACCTCCATCTTGATTGGTGCTATTATCTTTGAGGACATCGTTCAGCAAGGTCAGCGTGCCATTATTGGCGACGGCGCCTCCGTTGGTGCCGTTCACATCGGCGTCTTCCAGGACAAGCCCGGCTAGGACCGCTTGCGCGCCGCTATCAATCACGAAAATCTGTTGATTGTAGGTGTTGTCGCCAATCGTGATCTGGCCGTTGCCGTCGATGGCTTTGATGCCGTTTTGGCTGTTCAGTTCGAGCGAACCCCTTACCAAGGAGATGGTGGCGCCGTCCAGGCTCGCAGCAAAGTCGATGGTCTCATCGCCGGGCAGGACGTTGGCCAGGTTGACCGCGTCTCGCAGCGACATTTGGCCGAATTGCCCCGGATCGGCGGTGGTGGTGACCAGGAGCGGATAGGCCTGGGTTTGGAACGGGCCGATGTCCTCAAGGCCATTGACAATGCGGGGGAGGCCGCGTTCATCGGTGGCATAGCTCACCGGAGAGTCGATAGCGTGGATGGCCGGCGTGGTGTCGTTGTAGCCGCGCACGACGTTAAGCGTGTTTTCTACGAGATTGACGGAGGTAACGAGCATTTCTTCGCTGCCAATTTGAATCACGTAGGCGCCGGAAGTGCTGGCAATGGCGCTGGCGTTGGCGACGGAGATGGTGGTGTCGCTGAGGCCGATGCCGTCGCTGAGCTCGGTGAGCGCTCCGCCGACGCCCAGGCCCGGACTGGTGGGCAGCAAGGCGAGCGTCTGGTTGTAGCCGCCGTAGTTTCCCAAGGAGGTTAGCTGAGCGGGCTGACCGACGATGTTGTTGTTGATTCCATTGGTGATGCCGGACACGCCGCCGGAGCCCACGAGGTTGTAGCTGCCGCTGACGGAGCCGTAGATATCCGTGCTGGAGCTCGCGGAGTTGCCGGCAATGATCGAGTTAAGCAGGGTCGCCGAGCTGGGAGCGTAGATGCCGCCGCCGGATACCGCCGCGGAGTTATTGGCGATGGTGGCGTCGCTGATCGTCAGGACGCCGAAGTTGCTGATGGCACCGCCGTCATAAGCGCTGTTGCCGGAAAGGGTGACATTGCCGAGAGTCATGGTGCCATTGTTGTTAATGGCGCCCCCCTTACTCGTGCTACCCGAGGCTGAATTGTCCGCAAAGGTGACATTGTAAGCGGTCAGCGTGCCATTATTCTGGAGGGCGCCGCCGTTGCTGCTGCTGGCATGGTTGCCGGAGAGCGAGACGTTACTCAGGGTTAGCGTGCCATCGTTGACGACGCCGCCGCCACTCCCACCAGATCCGTTCTCGATGGACAGGTTGGTAATCACCGCCTCCACGCCAGCGTCGATTTCAAATACTTGCGTGTCGCCGTAGTAGCCACTGATCACAACCTGGCTGCCGCCGTCGATGCTCTGTGTGCCGGTGGTATTGGTCAGTTCCAGGACCTGGCCCAGGTAGATAGTAGGATAGGAGTTGTTGTAGTAGTAGTTCCCGAGGTCGAAAGTGATGGCATGGCTGCCGGGCTCTGCGTTGGCCAGGTTGATCGCCTCGCGCAGCGCGAGATAACCAAATTCGAGTCCCGGATCAGCCGGTGTGGTGACCAGGTACGGATCGGTCTGTGTCTGAAAGGCGCCGATATCCTGGAGGCCGTTGACAACGCGGTCGAGGCCGCGCTGGTCGGTGACAAGGCCGACGCCGGCGCCCGCGCTGTGAGCGGCCGGGGTGCTGTCCCCGTCCCCTCGGTCCACTGTGAGGGTATTGTCGGCGAAGTCAACGGCGGTCACGGTCATTATCTCGCCGTCGATCTGAATCTCGAACTGGCTATCGGTGCTGGTCAGGGTCAGCACGTTACCCACTTGGAGCACAGTGTCCGTCGTGCCAATTGCGTCCGTGAGCGTGGTGGCTGGGCCGCCGGCGGCCACGGCGGAACTGGTTGGCAAGAGAGCGAACGTCTGGGTGGGCCCTCCATAGTTGTTCAGCGGCGTGAGCTCAGGATCCGTGCCGATGATATTGCCGTTTTCGCCGTTGCTGAGCCCGGAGAAGCTGGCATCGGTGGTGCCGATCAAGTTATTGCTGCCGCTCGCCTGGCCGTAGAAATCTGGGCCGAAGACAGACGCCGTGTTGTCGCTTACGATGGTGCTCTGGAGAGTAACGGTGTGGCCGCCGATGGTGCGGATGCCCCCGCCGCTCGAATCCGCCGTATTTCCGCTGATGGTCGAACTGGTCACATACAGAATGCCGACGTTGTAGACGCCGCCGCCCTGCTCGGCATTGTTGTCGCTGAGCGTGCTGTCGATGAGGGTGGTGGTGCCGCTGTTGTAGAGTGCGCCGCCAAGGGAGTTGGCTGAATTGCCGCTCAGAGTTGATTCATCCACGGTCAAGGCGCCACTATTATCCACAGCGCCGCCGTTGACCGTCGTTGCCGTGTTGTTCGTAACGTTTGCCGTGGCGATAGTCGCCGTGCCGCTGTTGCTGAGGGCGGCCCCGTCCGCGGCGGAGTTGTCGCCGAGGGTCGTATTCGACAGAGTCAGCGTGCCCCCGTTGTTGTATATCGCACCGCCGTCGGAGTTCGCGGTGTTGCTGCTGAAAAAGCTGTAGTTGACGGTCAGGGTGCCGGTGTTGGCGATGCCGCCGCCGTTAGTTGCGGAGTTGTCGATGAGCTCGACGTCTTCCAGAGTCAGGGTGCCGCTGTTGAGGATGCCGCCTCCCATGGTGGCGGAACCGTTTTCGATTTCGAACGCAGACAGGGAGGCTTGCACGCCGCTATCGATCTGAAAGACCGAGCTTGCGTTGTTGGCATTGAGATAATTATAGCCGTAGCCCGAAATGCTCACCGCGCCGCTGGTGTTCGTCAGCTCGAGTTTCCCCTGGGTCAGTGTGACGGTGGCGCCTTCAAGGCTCGAAGCAAAAATGATGGAGGCGCCGCCCGTGAGATTGTTGGCCAGGTTGATCGCTTCGCGCAGGGACAGGTCGCCAAAAATGCCGCCTGGATCGGCGTTGGTAGTGACGGTCAAGGCAGACTGGGTCTGGAAGGCGCCAATATCGGCGGCCCCATCGACAACCCGCGCCAGGCCGCGCTGGTCTTTGGCGAAGAAAACGGCGGCGCCCGCGCTGTCGGCGCCGGCACTGGTATTGTTGTAGCCGCGTTCCACGGTGACGGTGTTGTTTGTCAGGTCGACAGCGGTGACGAGCATCTGCTCGCTGCCGATCATGATGACATAGGAGCCGGGCGTGCTGGCAATGGCGCCGGCGTCGGCGACCGACAAGGTCGTATCGGAAGAGCTGATGGCGCTGGTCAGGGTCGTGATGGAGCCGCCGGCGTTGAGAGCGGGGCTGCCGGACTGAAGGGCGTAGGTCTGGGTGGGGCCGCCGTAGTTGCCGAGAGCGGTCAGGTCGGGTTCCACGCCGACGATATTGCCGTTGTTGTCGTTGCTGATGCCGGAAAGGCCGGCGCTGCTGCCAACCAGGTTGTCGCTGCCCGCGACGGTGCTGAACACGTCAGCGTCGGATCCGGTCGCGGTGTTGCCGGCGACGATCGTGCTCTCGAGAGTCAGCGTGTCCAGGCTGTAAATACCGCCGCCGGTAGCATCGGCGGTGTTGCTGGTAACGGTATCGTCGCTCAAAACCAGGGTTGTCTTGTTGAAAATAGCTCCGCCCATGTTGGCGGAGTTGGCCGACAGGGTGGAGTCGGCAACGGTGGAGGTGCCCTTGTTGTAGATGCCGCCGCCCTGGAAGGCCGAATTGGCGGTAACGAGGGAATCGCTGACCGTCGTCGTACCCTGATTGTCAATGGCGCCGCCAAGATCGTCCGCGGTGTTGGTGGAGAGTGTTGAGGCGCTGACCGTCAAGCCTGCAAGGTTGTAGATGCCGCCGCCAAGGGCCGCGGAGTTGCCGCTGAATGTGCTGTTGCTCACCGTCAAGGGGCCGTTGTTGTAGATGCCGCCGCCAAGTGTCCCGGTGTTGTCGTTGAGCGTGCTGTTGCTCACCGTCAAGGAGCCGTCGTTGTAGATGCCGCCGCCAAGGGCCGCGGTGTTTCCAGACAGGGTGGAGCCGCTCACGGTCAAGGTGCCCAGGTTGTCGATGCCACCGCCTATGGTGCCCGACGCCCCCGTGATCGTGAGTCCGCTGAGAAGCGCGTTAACCCCCGTGTCGATCTGGAAGACGAGGCTAGCATTGTTGCCGCTGACGGTTACCTGCTTGCCGCCCACAATGTCAATGGGGACGACGGTGGACCCATCTGTACCACTCAGTTCGACGGCGCCCTGCGCCAGGGTGATAACGGCACCTGGGTTCAAGCCTGAAAATTCGATCGTATCCGAAGTACCGTTGCCGGCGTCCGTATTGGCCTGGGCAATGGCATCGCGCAAAGACGTTCCACTGTGCATGAGGGCATCGGAAACGGTGGTGACCTGGATGATGGACGGCGTGACGCGATCTTCGAGGAATTCCAGCGACGGGCGCACGGCCTTGGCCTCGCGCCGGGACGGATTGACGATGGGGAAACTCTTGCGGGAGCCAAACCAGGCGCGACGAACCCGAATCAGCCACATAGGTGAATCCTCGCCAAAGAAAGAACAATCACTGCGACACGGCGCGGACCTTCGGTAGTGACCCCACTCGGGGCCGTCTTCATTGAGCAAGTTTCAGCTTCAATTCGGGAAAGCTGTAATGGTCCTGCGTGCTACGAAAAAAAGTATGGCCAAGCAGTCGTGAAAAATGAATATTTCTTGCTAAGAAAACGCAGGAAAGCTTCAAAAAGGCTATCGATTGTGGGAATGACGCCGATTAACGCGATTGCTCCAACGACAACGAATGTTTGCGGCTCCGCGTGGCACGGACGGACATCCGCCCGCAACCAGACCCCGCCCCTTCTAGATTGGCATGCCGTGATGTTTAGTCACGCTGGAGCGGAACGCATGCCGCTTCCGGCAAGACTGCGGACAGCCTGCCGGGTGCCCGGATGCAATATCGGCAGAGCGCGCCCAAGTGGGTAAGGTGCTAAGTGACGCCCTGCGTGGTGAACTAGTGCCTGGAGATGAAGGGGTGGAGAGGCGCTCATAACCGGTGCCACGGCGCCTCTCCACCCCGCTTGGAGGTGGGGAAACCATGAGCGATGTCGCGAGAAGGACCCTGCTCCTCAGCTTGCCGACTCAAGGGAACTGATCTCTGAGCTTCATTGTGGCGCGGTCCAACGTCTCCATGGCTTTGCGCCGCTCCGCCGGATCGCGGGCACTTCGCAAAGCTTTCAGTGCGGCTTCGACCTCCTCCATGGAGTCAGGGCCGGGCTGGGGGGCGTCCGCATGACCGACGCCGTGCTTCAGCAACGCACCATCGTGGCCGCCGTGGCCATCGTCCACGGCAACGTGTGTCAGGAAAACCTCGCTCGCCGGCAAGGTGCCGTCCTCCGGGCTGGCCATGGCCAACGCCCGTCGGTCAGCGAACCACTGGATGACATAATAGAACACGGGAGTCAGGAAGATACCAAAGAGCGTTACACCGAGCATGCCGCTGAAGACGGCCGTGCCCAGCGTGTGCCGCATTTCCGCGCCGGCGCCTTCCGAGAGCATCAACGGCACGACGCCGAGGATGAAGGCAAACGAGGTCATGATGATTGGCCGCAAACGCAACCGGCAGGCAGCCAGCGTCGACTCGTAACGAGGCATTCCCGATTCGCGCTGGGCCTTGGCAAATTCCACAATGAGGATAGCGTTCTTGCACGCAAGGCCGACAAGCACGAGGAAGCCGATCTGGGTGAAGATGTTCACGTCCATTCTTGCCAGCACCACTCCTGTGATCGAGCAGAGTAGACACATCGGCACGACAAGGATCACCGCCAACGGCAGCGCCCAACTCTCGTACTGCGCCGCGAGCACCAGGAAGACCAGAGCGACAGCCAACAGGAAGACCCACATGGCGGTGTTCCCGGTCTGAAGCTGCAGAAGAGCTAGCTCCGTCCATTCAGTCCGCATCGTTGTGGGCAATTCCTCATTAGCTACCTCTTCCAGCGCGGCGATGGCCTGGCCGGAACTGGTGTCCGGGCCGGGATCGGCGTGGATGGCTGCGGCCGAGTACATGTTGTAGCGCATCACCAGCACTGGGCCACTCACGGTACGCACCGTGGCGAACGCAGACAGCGGCACGGGGATGTTCTGGTTGTTGCGCACCTCGAGAAGCTTGATGGCTTCCGGCGATTGGCGGAACATATCCTTCGCCTGCACGTTCACCTGCCAGGTCCGGCCAAAGCGGTTGAAGTCGTTGATGTAGTAGGGCCCGAGGGTGGACTCTAATGTGGTGCGCACGTCGTCAATCGAGATGCCCCGGTCCTTGGCCTGGGCGCGGTCGATGACCAACTCCAGCCACGGCGTATCTGCCCGGAAGCTGGTGAACAATCCTTCCAGGTGCGGGTCCTTCTCTCCGGCGACGACGATCTTGTCGGCGGTTTCCTGAAGCGCCGCCAGACCGGTGTCCCCCGTATCTTGAACGATAATCTTGAAGCCGCCGGCCGTGCCCAGGCCTTCCACCGGGGCCGCGCCAAAGATATTCACAATCGCCTCCGGTACCTCCTTCTGGAATCGTTCTTGCAACTTGGCGGCAATGGCGTCGCCGGAAAGCTCGCGTCCGCTGCGCTGGTCGAACTCGTCGAGCATCAGATAGAGAGCGCCAAAGTTGGAGGCGTTGGCATTGAGCAAGATCGACTGGCCGGAGATGGCGACCGTGTGCCTGACGCCGGGGGTGTCCCGGGCGATGCCCTCGATGCGCTCGACGACGTCCTTCGTGCGTGCCACCGAGGCAGCATCCGGCAACTGGATGTTGACGAGCAGATAGCCCTTGTCCTGCTGCGGAATGAAGCCGGTTGGCGTGTGCGTGAAGCCCCACCAGGTCATGACCAACAGGCCGCCGTAGATCGCGACTACCACAAGGCTGACCCGCAGCAGTCCTGAAACGGCCCGCGTGTGGGCGTTGATCGACAGGTCGAAGCCCTGGTTAAAGAGGCGAAACGCCCAGCCAAGCAAGAAGTTGAGCAGCTTTCCGAAAATCAGACCCACACAGGTCGCGATGAGTGCGCCGCCCACAATGGGCCCCCACAAACGCAGGGCGTTCATCATCTCGGGCGACAGGTCCAAGTTCATCTGAGCCAGTCCGGGTGCCGCCCAATGCAAACCAAGCTTGTGGCCCAGCCATGCTCCCATGGGTGGATAGGCGAACCACGGCAGTGCCTCGAAGTGCCCTTTGATGCGCCGGCGCAGCAGCAGTGCCGACAGTGCTGGGCTGAGCGTCAACGAATTGAACGCCGAGATCAGGGTTGAAACGGCAATCGTCAGTGCAAACTGGCGGAAAAACTGGCCGGTGATGCCGCTGATGAATGCACAGGGCACGAACACGGCGGCCAGCACCAGGCCGATCGCCAGCACTGGGCCCGACACCTGTTCCATGGCGCGCAGCGTCGCCTCGCGGGGGTCCATGCCATGCTCGATGTGGTGCTCCACCGCCTCCACGACGACGATGGCGTCGTCCACGACGATGCCGATGGCCAACACCAGTCCGAACAGCGTCAGGTTGTTGAGACTGAAGCCCATGGCCGCCATCACGGCGAACGTGCCGATGACGGCCACGGGCACGGCGATGAGCGGGATCAGCGACGACCGCCAATTCTGCAGGAACACCAGCACGACCACGGCAACGAGGACGACGGCATCGAACAAGGTCTCGAAGACCTCGCTGATCGACTCGTTGATGAACGGCGTGGTGTCGTAGACGATGGCGTAGTCGATGCCGGGCGGGAAGCGATCCTTCAGCTGTTTCATCCGCTCCTTGACGCGGCTGGCGACCTGCAGGGCGTTGGACCCGGGAAGCTGGTACACGGAAAGGGCCACGGAAGGTTTGCCGTCGAGCGTGCAGGTTTGGTCGTAAGACAGGGCGCCCAACTCGATGTTGGCCACGTCCCTGAGATAGACCAGGGAGCTATTGTTGGTCTTGATGATGATGTTGGCGAACTGGTCGGTGTTCTCCAGCCGGCCGAGCGTGGTGATGATGTACTGCGACACCTGCCCTGGCGGCGTCGGCGGCTGCCCGATCTGGCCGGCCGCCACCTGAATGTTCTGTTCCTGGACGGCGTTGATCACGTCCTGCGCATTGAGATTGTAGGCTGCCAGTTTCTGGGGATCGAGCCACAAGCGCATGCTGTAATCACGCTGGCCGAGGTAGCTGATATCGCCCACGCCGGGTAGCCGCGATAACTCGTCCCGAATCTGGATGGTGGCGTAATTGCTCAAATCGAGGTTGGAGCGGCTCTCATCTTTCGAGAAGAGGTTGACGATCATGAGCACGTTGGGCGACTTCTTCTTGACGGAGATGCCGCGCCGCTTCACCAGGTCGGGTAAGACCGGTTCGGCGAGCGATTCGCGGTTCTGCACCAGCACCTGCGAGATGTTCAGGTCGGAGCCGGGTTTGAACGTGACCGTGAGCGTATAGTTGCCGTCGTTGGTGCACTGGGAGGACATGTACATCATGCCCTCGACCCCGTTCACCTGTTGCTCGATCGGGGCAGCGACCGTATCTGCAACCACCTGCGCGTTGGCGCCGGGGTAGACGGCGGACACTTCCACGGTGGGCGGCGCGATTTCCGGGTACTGGGCAACGGGGAGCGTGAAGAGCGCGACGCTGCCGGCCAATACGATGACGATGGAGAGCACGGAGGCGAAAATAGGCCGGTTGATGAAAAAACGCGAAAACACGGATATCGCCTCACTTCTGCTTCACAGGCCCGGAGATGCCAGCCGGCCGGGCGCCATTGCCGCCGGCAGCGTGCGTTTCTCCCTTGGGGATGACGGCAGCGCTGTTGAGCTGCGTCTTGTAGCCGTCGAGTTTCACATCGTCAACCTTGACGACTATTGCATGACCGTCGCGTTCATGCGCGCCATCGTCGCGGGCGATGCGGTGACCGTTGGGCCGAGCCTCGCCATTGGCAGGCAGCGGCGGAAGTTCGGGCGTTTCCCCGGCTTCGTGTAGGGCAAGCGGCGCCAAATGTTCTCCCCTCGCCCCCGTACTCCGGGGAGAGGGGTCGGGGGTGAGGGGCCTGGGCCGGGGATCGTTCGTCCCCCGCACCCCCGACCCCTCTCCCCCGAGGCGGGGGCGAGGGGAGATTATTACCTGCCCATCGCCAAAGAGCCGGCGTAGCCCGCCTCGCACCAGCTGCGGCACCCACACCAAGCCCAGGGTGGCAACGCCCAGGGTGATGCGTGCCACGCGCCCGAGCACGCTTGCGCGCTTCGAGTCCGCTGATTTGTCACTGAACCATTCGATGACAAAAAAGAACACCGGCGTCAGAAAGATGCCGAAGAGCGTCACGCCGAGCATGCCGCTGAATACCGCCGTGCCCAGCGTGCGCCGCATTTCGGCGCCGGCACCGGTTCCGATCAGAAGCGGCACGACACCCAGGATGAAGGCAAACGATGTCATCAAGATCGGCCGAAGGCGGAGGCGGCATGCTGCCAGGGTCGCCTCGCGTCGCGGCAAGCCGGCCTCGTGCCGGTGCTTGGCAAACTCCACGATAAGGATCGCGTTTTTGCTCGCCAGGCCGACCAGCACGACAAAACCGATTTGCGTGAAGATATTCACGTCGCCGTGCGTCGCGGCAACGCCCGTGAGTGAGCCGAGAATGCACATGGGCACGACGAGAATGACCGCCAACGGCAAGGTCCAGCTTTCATACTGTGCCGCCAGCACCAGGAAAACGAACGCCACCGCCAGTGGAAAGATCATTTTGTTGGCGAGACTTTTGGCGGCATCAATTTGAATGAAGTTGATTTCGCTCCACTCATGGCCCATCGACGGCGACAGAGCCTGTTCGCACAGGCGATCCATGAGGTCGATGCCCTCACCGGAACTGATGTCCGGCCGGGTGCTGCCGACGACGGCGGCGGCCGTGTACATGTTGTAGCGGCCGATGAGGATTGGGCCGCCAACCTCGCGGATCGTGAGGACGGCTCCGAGCGGCACCATGTCACCCTGGGAATTGCGCACCTTGAGCAACTTGATGCGCTCGGGATCGTTGCGGAATTCTCCCCGCGACTGGATCACTACTTGCCAGGTGCGCCCGAAGCGGTTGAAGTCGTTGACGTAGAGCGAGCCGAGATAAATCTGGAGCGTGTTGAAAACGTCGTTGGGGTTGACCCCCATGGTCTGGCACTGCTCGCGGTTGAGGTCGACATACAGCTGCGGCGTGTTGGCGCGAAATACCGAAAACAAGCTGGTAATTTTCGCCTGCGGCGCATCCGGTCCTTGCGTGGCTGGATCCTTTGGGTTGGGCTTGCTTGCCGCGATGAGCAGGTCGACCTGCCGTTGCAGCTCCGTGAGCCCAACATCGCCACGGTCTTCGACAATCAACTTGAACCCGCCGGCCGAACCCAGGCCAGCCACCGGCGGCGGACCAAAGAGCTGACATTTCGCTTCGGGGATTTCCACTTCGAGCTTCTCCCGCAAGCGCGCGAGGATCGCGTTACTGGAGAGCGACGGATCGCGGCGCTTGTCGAACTCTTCAAGGGAAACGAACAAGTTGCCGAAGTTGGAGCCGTTGGCACTCAGCGTGAACGATTGCCCCGCGATAGCCAAGGTATGAGCGATGCCCGGCGTCTGATGCAGTAATTGCTCAATGTGATCAACAACCTTTTGAGTCCGCTCCAAGGAAGCGGCGTCGGGGAGCTGCACCGCGACATAGAGCTTGCCCTGGTCCTGGTTCGGGATGTAGCCGACCGGCAGCCCGTTGGCCAGATCGAAAGAGCCAATCTTGAAACCCAGGGCCTGTTTCGGCATCAACCCCCGCGGCAGCCCGTTGAAGCCCACCAACGTCAGGGCGAGCAGGCCGCCATAGAGGAGCAGCACGATCGCACTGCCGCGGAGCGCCAGGCTGACCACGCGCGTATAGCCGTTCGTGGTGCGGCGGAATCCCCAGTTGAACAGCCGGAAAAACCATCCTAGCCCAAAGTCGAGGAGTCGGCCCAGCAGATCCTTTTTGGCGTTGCGTGGCTGCAGCAGAATGGCCGCCAGGGCCGGACTCAGGGTCAAGGAATTGAACGCCGAGATGATCGTGGAGACGGCAATCGTCAGGGCAAACTGGCGGAAGAACTGACCGGTGATGCCGCTGATGAAGGCGCACGGTATGAACACGGCGGACAGCACGAGGGCCACCGCGATGACTGGTCCGGACACTTCTCGCATGGCCTGGTGGGCGGCCTTGCGCGGCGACATGCCTTCTTCAATATGATGCTCGACCGCCTCGACGACCACGATGGCGTCGTCCACGACGATGCCGATCGCCAAAACTAGTCCAAACAAGGTCAAGTTATTCAGGCTGAAGCCGATCGCTGCCATTGCCGCAAACGTGCCGATGATCGCCACGGGCACTGCCGTCAAGGGAATCAGCGTCGAGCGCCAGTTTTGCAGGAAGACCAGGACCACGATGGCCACGAGCACGATCGCCTCGCCCAGCGTGCGGAAGACCTCGTTGATCGACTCCTGGACGAACGGTGTCGTGTCGTAGGCGACGGCGTAGTCGACATCTTCCGGGAAGGATTTCTTCAACTCCTCCATCTTGTCGCGGACGCGGTTGGCGGTGGCGATGGCATTGGCATACGGCAGCTGGAAGATGGCAAGGCTCGTGCAAGGGTGGCCGTCAATTCTGCAAGTTACGTCCTGATTGCGGGCGCCCATCACCACCTGGCCGATGTCCTTGATGAAGACCTTCCTACCGTCCTTCGTGGACCGGACCACGACGTTGGCAAACTCCTCGGGATCGGTGAGTCGGCCCAGGGTGGTGATCGTGAACTCGAAAGGCTGGCTTGCCGGCACCGGCTGCTGACCGAAATGGCCGGCGGCCACTTGCATATTCTGCTCGCGCAGCGCACTGGCAACGTCGGCAGCAGTCAGGTTCATCTCCGCCAGTTTGTCCGGGTCGACCCAGATACGCATGCTGTAGTCTTGCTGGCCGAAGTTGAAGACATCGCCGACACCATCGACGCGCCTCAGCTCGTCCGTAACGCGGATGGTGGCGTAATTACTGAGGTAAAGCTGCTGGTAGCGGTTGTTGGGCGAATACAGGCTGACGATCAGCAGGATGTCCGGGTTGCGTTTGCGCGTCGTTACGCCAGCCTGCTTCACGACGCCGGGCAGCAGCGGCAGAGCCAGGTTCACGCGGTTTTGCACCAATACCTGGGCGAAATTCATGTTGACGCCGGGCCGGAACGTGACCGTGAGCGTGTAAGAGCCGTCGTTGGCCGATTGAGAAGCCATGTAGATCATGTCTTCGACGCCGTTGACCTGCTGCTCGATGGGTGCGGCGACTGACTCTGCCACAACCTGGGCGTTGGCGCCGGGGTAAGTGCACTGAACGATGATGCTCGGCGGCGTGATTTGCGGGTACTGGGCGACGGGCAGGGTGAAGGCGGCGACGGCCCCCGCGAGGGTGATGACAATCGACATCACCGACGCGAAGATCGGCCGCTCAATGAAGAAGTGAGAGAACATGGCACCCCGCGATCCCGAAAAGGTGTCAGGACCCTTTTTCAGCAGACCTGCTGAAAAAGGATCCTGACACCTTTTTCATGACTTTCAACCTCCGGGCTGACCCGTCGGCGCAGGCTTCTTTCTTGCCTCTTTATCGGGTTGCGCGCTACTCACCTTGTCTGTCGGCTTGGCGGCTTGGGCTTGAGACGCCTGCGGGAAGCCTAGTAACTTCGCCAACGGCTGATCCGGAGGCTTGGGCGGGTCCTGCATTTGGACCTGGACCTGCACCCCCTGCCGGACACGCTGCATGCCGCTGACAATGATCCGGTCGCCCATGGCCACGCCCTGCTTGACCACGCGGAGGGTTTTGATTTCCTGTCCGGGTGTGATCGGGCGGTAAACTACTTCGTCTTTATCGTTGACCACAAAGACGTACTTCCGTCCCTGGTCGCTCTGAAGTGCCGCGCCGGGAATGAGGACTGCCTGGTATGGAGTGCCGATGGGTAGTCGGATGCGCACGAAGAGGCCCGCTCGGAGAGCGCCGTCGGCATTGTCAAACACGGCCCGCATGCGAATGGTACCAGTGTTGGCGTTCACGCGATTATCCACGAAGTTGACGATCCCGGAGCGCACGAATTGCGTTTCATTGGCCAGTTGCATGAGCACGGGGCTATTTAAGGCCCCCAACGAGGAACTTTGCCCTGGTGATACCGGATGCACGAGGTCCAAGTAGGTTCGCTCATTCACGTCGAAGTACGCGTACAATTCGTGATCGCTCACGATGGTCGTCAGAATCGTCTGGTCCGCATTGACGAGGTTGCCGGGATCCACAAGTCGTCGGCTAATGCGACCGCTCAAAGGAGCAGTAACGCGCGTCCAGTCCAGGTAAAGTTTGGCTCGATCCCGCGTCGCAGCCATCGCCTCGGTCTGCGCCCCAGATTTTTGTGCTGTCGCTACCGATGTCTCCAAATCCTCCTGAGCGACCGCTCCATTGCCGATCAGCGTTCGCGAGCGGTTGGCGATTTTTTCCTGAAGGTTCTGGTCTGCTTTCGCCAGTTTGAGATTGGCCGCGGCCAGATTCAGGTCGGCTTTGTAGGATAGGGGATCGATCAGGAATAAAAGATCTCCCTCATGGACCATGTCGCCTTCCTTGAATGGGGCTGACAACACGAACCCGGACACGCGCGCGCGGACATCGACGGTCTTGAGACCGTCCAACCGGCCGGTGAAGTCCTCCGAGTCGGTGACCTGGTCGGTGATGGGTGTGGTGACGACCACCTCGATCGCGGCTTTCTTGTCGACTGTGCGCGCGGCCGTCTGACCGCAGCCCGCAGCCAGAGCAGCCAGCAGGGCGGAGAGGACGCCGCATCCAAGCACCTGTCGGCGGCTTCGCCAGAAGGATTCATGGGTCGTCGTCTGGTTAGAATTCATAACACCATGAGCCAGAGAAAAGCCATTCATCGTCAATCTCCTGGATCGCGCCACATCAGCCAGGGACCAGACACGCGCTTAGGACTGACTGGTCAGTTCCGTTATTCTCGACTCAAGTTGCCTCGGCGTCAAGACCTAATCAGCGTGCCAAGATGCTATCATTAACAGGCTAAGCCACTTGAAAACAAGTGTTTAGGGCGCTAAGCTACACGTTCTGCTTCCCGACAACTCACCATCCACGCCTGAATGCCTTGCACGAGACGCATTTCAATCGTACAATGGCGGACTGACCGGTCAGTTTCGGAATGCTCGCTCGGATCCTCCACTCGCACTGTCTTCAACAACGAGACCGATCGTGCAGACGAAGAGTTCGCTCCAAGAATCGAGAATACTGGACGCAGCTGGCAAATTATTCGGCAGCCAGCGCTTTCACGAAGTTCGCATGGAAGATATCGCCACAGAGGCGGACGTCGGCAAGGGCACGATTTACCGCTATTTCAAAGACAAGGAGGACCTGTATGCAGCCCTGCTGCAGCGTTCCTCTGAAAAGCTATTGAACCAACTGCGGCAAGCGATGGGACAAGCGACCCGGCCGCGAGCCCGGCTCGAAACCTTTGTCGGGGCAATCATCGCTTTCTTTGACGAACATCCCCATTTGTCAGACCTCATCCAACGCTCCGAGGTGCTAGCCGGACACGATGGTGTCATGCCATGGCAGCGGACACGCAATGAGCTGGTTCACTTGATCCGAGGCGTCTTTGCCGAGGCTAACGTTTTCGGCGAGTTCATCATCCATGACGAAGAGAGCATGAGCTTGATGCTATTGGGCGGCTTGCGCGGCATCATTCGCTTTGGCTCGCGTCCGCGCGCAGCCGATCTCGCGCAGCGTCTTGCGACCATATTCCTTGAAGGAGCGGATTGCGCGCACACAAATCGATTCTCTCCAGTGCCTTCACACTCTTTGCCCGAGCTTTCGAAAAAGTGAGTGCCAGGAGTTCACGCGGCCAGCCAGCGTTCCCCCAGTTCTTCTTCTATTGATGCTCAGTGAGAACTGAGCGGCTCTCTGCCGACAGAGGCCCAAGCTGCGCCCGGCGACGGCAGCCTTTCCTTCAAGGCTCCGTGCGGCCGCCCAGGTGTTTCGCCAGGAACGCCTCGGCAGCTGCATAGAACTTGATCTTGTTTTCCGGCTTGGAAAAGCCATGACCTTCGTCGGGGAAAAGCAAGTATTCAACTGGTTTATGGGCCCGGCGCAGCAAGGCGACGAGTTGGTCGGCCTCGACCTGTGGAACGCGCGTGTCGTTCGCCCCTTGCGCGATCAGAAGCGGAATCTGGATGCGTTCGGCTCTGAACAATGGCGAGCGCGCGCGCAGGAAACTCTGCTCTTTCTTGGGATCACCTACGCGCAACGCCAGCATGCGTTTCATGGGCGTCCAGTGGGGCGGGATCGAGTTCAACCAGGTTATCAGGTTCGACGGCCCGATGACATCGACCGCGCAGGCAAACACGTCCGGGGTGAAGGTCGCTCCCACGAGCGCCTCATAGCCCCCATACGACCAGCCGAGAATCGCCACGCGCTTGGGATCGGCGATTCTTTGGCGGATGGCCCAGGCGACGGCATCGATGAGGTCTTCGTGCATCTTGCCTGCCCATTCGCGATCGCCAGCGTGCAAGTACTTCTTGCCTAGCCCGATCGAGCCCCGGTAGTTGACCTCGAGCACTGCGTAGCCGCGATTGGCCAACCATTGCGCCTCGGGATTGTATCCCCAGCTGTCGCGCGTCCACGGGCCGCCATGAACGACCAGGACCAAGGGCAGATTTTTGGCTTCCACACCGACGGGGAGTGTCAAGTAGGATACAAGCTCCAGGCCGTCGCGTGCTTCAATCGTGAACGGCTTTGTCGGCGCCAGAGCGTACTTGCTCACTTCCGGGTGGGCGGCGAAAAGATGCGTGAGAGCCTTGCTCTCGCGCTCATAAAGATAGTAGTCGAAGGCCTGGGTATCGGCCGAGTAGGAAACCACCCATCGTCGCCAGTCTTTGTCGAAGCTGACGACGGTCGGAGTGCCACGCCCTCCTTCCTGCAAGACACGAAAATCCTCGGCGATTTTGGGATTGAGGGGCTTCCATGTGGTCCGCAGACGGTCAAAGGCGATCGCTTCGATTTCGTGGGTCTGAGGATGGATGAGCCTGTCGCACAAGTCGGCGCCCGGATCTGAAGCAATCTCTTCTTCCTTGCCGCTGACCAGGTCATGTTTCACCAATCCAAGCGTATCGCGACCCTTGCTGGAGGAGAGCCAGAGCGCCTTGTTGTCGCTAGTAAAGCTCAGGGCCTTGCCCTCGGCATCCTTGGGTCCCCATTTTACGATGGTCTTCCAGGGGCTCTTGGAGTTTGCGCGATAGCGGAGTTCGGCCCCCCCGTCGCGCGTCAAGGCCTGGGCGGCGCCGATCTGGAACTTGGAATCCACCAACCATTCCATCACGTCGCCGGGGTTCTTGGTGTCCAGGACCATTTTGCCGGTGCTCAGGTTGATCCGGTAAACATCGTAAGGTTTCGGAGTGCCGATGGTCAGTGTCGCCAGCAGCTCCCCGGGAAAATTCCGGTCGACTCTGAGGGCGCTGACGCGAACACCCTTGATGGGGGTCAAGTCGCGCACCTTTTCGCTTTGGAGGTCTACTGCGTAGATGTGAAAGTTTTCGTCGCCCCCGTGATCCTGAACGTAGACCAACGTGTTTGGCGCGTGCGTCCACCAGTGCAGGACGATCCCGCGTCCCTTCTCATACGACACCCTGTGGGCGTCGTTTCTGCCAACCGTCTGCACCCAGATCTGAAGAACATCTCGATCATCGGGCGCCAGGTACGCTAGCCGCGCGCCGTCCGGAGACAGCAATGGCGCCGCCTTGACAGCGTTTTCGAAGAGTACCTTCCGCGGGATCAACGGCGGCAATTCAGCCCGTGTCGACAGCGTCTGAGAGTCTGTCCGACAAGCTCTCCCCTCTCCCCCGTACTCGGGGGAGAGGGGTTGGGGGTGAGGGGGTTTTGCCTGGGCAAGCCATATCCCCTCTCCCCTCTCCCCCGAAGCGGGGGCGAGGGGCTTCTCGGACAGACTCTGAGAGAGCAGCCCAACAAAGGCCGCGACGAAGGGGATCGCCCGAAGCATGGCGTCTCCTGCTCGTATGATGCACACAATTCTCTTTACCAGATTACCGTTTTCCGAGGATCGATGTTGCCACGAAGTCTTGCCTAGAGGTCGGAACCGCCTCTGCACGGCATCGGGAGCGCCTCATGGGCCGTGCTTCGGTCCCAACTTCTCTAATCGGCAAGGACGAACGAGAGTCGGGAAGAGACTAAAGGACTCTGCGGGGTTCGGCTGTAGGTCAGGTTTCCAACCTGACCGGACGGATTGGGAAATCTGTCCTACGCTGCTGCCGAATCAAGCACGGTGATATGGCTGATGGGGGCAGGGTGCAAGAAATGTGCCCGCACCTTGCCTCAAGGTGCGGGCTGGACCAACGTGGCTTCGTGCCCGCGGTCACTCGGAGAATGAATTCCGACCCGCCGTAGCGCACGAGCCAAGTCCGTTCGTCCCAGGGCAGGGGAGGAATCTCGGCCAGCTTCGATGCTACCGGGCCGCTCAGGCGCGCCGTGATTAGAGATGACCGCGACGATTATGGGCTCGCTCCGTGTAGAGCGAGTTTGCCTGATGAGAAATCTCCATGAATTTCTTCCAAGTGCTCAGTTCGAGATTCGCAGATTTTGAAGGGTTGGCGGAATGAATTGTTGAGGAAGGGAAGACAAAAGCAGCGGAAAAGCGCCGCAGTCCAAAGAAGTCACTTTTGGAGTGCGGTGCTTTTCCGCCGCTTTTGTTTCCTCTATCTTGCAAGGCCCTCAGTCAGAGCTTATTTAACACGTTACCAACGAATGAGAAGCTTGAGGGAGACATATGGCCCATCGGCGACGTCGATTCGATTGAAGTTCGTGCCGTTGAGGATGTTTTTACCTTCGAAGTAATAGTGATCGAAAATGTAGCCTCCGGAAAAATCCAGGGAGGCATGCTGGTTGAGGTTGATTAGCGCGCCCGTGGTTACGCGCTGATCGACGTCATAGAGACGGTCGTTATTGTCCGGGCGGTCCGCCGGTAGATAGGCCTCGTTTTCCCAGGCGTATGCGACATACAGGCGAACTGGCCGGCACACGCGATAGGTCGCCCGCGCGTGGACAGTGGTGAGCAGCATGTAGGATAGGTCAAAATTAAGGTCGTCCGTCGGTCGCCACATGATCTGGAACGGCAAGCCAATATTGGCCCGGAACGTGTCCGAAGGCTGCCAAACGAAAGCCACGCCGGGGATAGGAATGGGCAATTCGCTGGTCGGCGAGTAGCTCAGCGTGAAGAGCCAGGCATTGTGCTCGCCCTCGGGAACCCGCAGGAAAGCATTGAGACCGGCCGTCATTTCGTTGATGCTGTTGAACGGCTTGTCGCTGGCCGACCCCACGCTCACCGAACCGCCGCCGATCCAGCCGTTGTCGAACAGATGGCGGTAGGTCGTGCTGAAGCGGATGTTCCAAAGGTCCTGGGGAAATGGCTGCCCCGTATCAGGAAAAATTGCGTGGGTCTGGAAGATCTCACTGCGCAGGTTGGCCGAGAAAAACCATTCGTCGCAGGTGCCATTTTGCCAGAGAGGGAACCCAAACGATAAGTCCTGTCGAACGTATCCCAAGTTGGTATTCTGCCCGGCCACAGCCTCCGGCGCAAACCAGGCGGCCTGGTAATCAGCGCGGAACGGAGCGCGGCCGACAACGGGGCTCATAAAAGGGGAAAATCCACCCATGCCTGCGCCAAGGGGCTCGAGACTCGGCTCCGGCGCGCTGCGATTCTCCCCTGTGCTGGGCTGAGCAGGATTCGCGGACGGCCCGAGTAGCAAAGAGTCTGGGCTGGCACTGGCAGGCTGCCCGGGGCGGCCCACGGGCGGCGTTGAAGGTGCCTGAGGCTCGGACGAAGTCCCATTCAGGTCGGGCAGTCGGGCCTGGTCGGGCGACGAAGAAGGATTTGTCGGATTGGCAGCAGTTTGCTGCCCGAGCGCCGACGCGTTACACACCACCAGGATCGCGAGGGAGAGTGCGAGTGACGTTGCCAGAACTTTGTTTAACATGGTTGCCTGGTCCTCAATGAGCCCGTGCCCTGGTGCTCTGTCATTCATTCCAGGATGGATTGTCTCGATCCCAGACCGGAGTTTGGAACACGGGAGCGGTTTAACAAACGGCCCGCCTATCTGTCCGATAAGCTTTGACGAAACGCCAGCAGCGCGCCATCCCAGGTCGACTTACGAAACTTCAGGAAGATGAGCATATAGTGTCGAGTCTCGAAACGCTCAAGAGCAATCGCTGAAAAGGGATGAGATAGCGAAGCGCAGGATGACCTGGGAAGATGGGTCTTGCTTGGAGAGGTCAAGACTGGAAAGTTCATACTCCATTTCTTTGGAAAGGAAGGCTGCAGATGATCCGGCAAAAGCATTTGGCACTTGGTAGCGCGGCGGTTGCCGTGCTTGGAGGCATGTTGATTGCCAGCCAGGGCATGGCCCAAACTACTTACATGCGCGCCGATCGGCCGATGTTCCCGTTTGTCAGTTCGATCGACGCGCCGATGACTTATGGCGCATACACGGAAGGCCCCGGATTCTTCTACTGGAAGGTCCCTGCCGCCGGCACTCAAGAGGAGCAACTGGCCTACATTCACGTCCGCGTGACGCCGCCCCATGCGGAGATCAGCTTCGAGGGCGCCAAGACGACGCAAATCGGCAGCTCGCGCGTGTTCGTGTCGCCCCCGCTCGTACTAGGTCGCGACTACAACTACACCATCCGTGTGAGCTGGGTAGAAAACGGCAAGGTGGTGACCCAGGACCGCGTTCTCCCCGTGCACGCTGGCGACCGGCTGAGCATCGCCTTCCGCGCCCCGGCCGCCGCTCCGGCAACTTCGGAATTGCGCACAACGCCGGCCAAGTAGGCCCCCGTGAGGTTCTGGACCCGAGCACAAATAGGTGCTCTTATTGATTGCTGTGCAACCAATGCCTCATGCTTCGTATGCCCCTCGCCCCCGTACTCGGGGGAGAGGGGTTTGGGGTGAGGGGGTTGAGCAAACCTTCAATAGTCTAAAACCCTCACCCCCTGCCCCTCTCCCTTGAGTACAAGGAGGTTGCTGAAAAAGGGGTCTGACCCCTTCCACGAAGGGCGATCGATCCCCAAGAACATGGGAAATCAGTGAAGCTTCGTAGGGGGTCAGACCCCTTTTTCAGCAACCTCACAAGGGAGAGGGGAGAAAGCAGGCTCGTTACATTGGTCGCGCAGTCTTCAATAAATTCGATCCCAGCAATGGGTAGAAGTCAATGTGACCGACCTTGGCCCATGGCCGGGGAAGGCGAACCAATCGTTCGCCGAATCGCCTAGAGCCCTCTCGATCTGCGCCACGTGACAACGCAACAGGGGCCGGCAGTGCCGGCCCCTGAAGAAGATAGATCCCAGGCAGCCTCCTGCGCCGCCTGTGCTTAGAAACGCAAGATCATCTTTACCAGCACCCCGTTGTAGTTGAAGTTGTGCGCGCTCCAGATCGGGGTTTCGTAGGAGACCCCCAATTCGAGTTTGTCGCGGACAATTACCGCGTTCACGCCGGGCGCCACCGTGAGCAGGCTGCCGACGTTGTCGAAACGCCCGAAGTCGATGAAGCCCAGGCGTTGCTGAAGATCGCTGCTGAAACTGGTCGTGCTCCAGGTGCCGTTGAATTCGACCAGCGGATAGAGCCAGCCGAACACGCAGCGGTCGAAATGCAGGGCGAACGCATCAAACTTTCTCTAGGTTTCGTGCCCCAGCCAAGGTTTCCTCGAGAAAACCCGTGTCCAAGGCAGCCGCCTTGCGTTTCCGTGCGATGCTCGTTTTGGCCGGATTCCGCTTGAGCAGGCTTAACGCC